>NZ_JBICTO010000011.1:73759-229489 GCF_043197715.1 Streptomyces sp. NPDC049040 | reverse complement strand
CCTTTTCCCCTACCCACACCCACCCCCCCCCCCAGCCCCGGGTGGGCGGGGGGGGGCGGGCCCCCCCGCCCCCCGCGCCCGGGGCCGCCCCCCCCCCCCCCCCCCCCCCCCCCCCCCCCCCGCTCCTGGTCTGTGGCTTGACGGAGGGTCAGACCTCCACGACCACAGGGAGGATCATCGGGCGCCGGCGATAGGTGTCGGACACCCATTTGCCGACGGACCGTCGGATGAGCTGCTGGATCTGGCGGGTCTCCATCACACCGTCGGAGGCGGACCTGGACAGGCCTTCCTCGATCTTCGGGATGACGGCGGCGAAGGCCTCGTCCTCGATGCCCGAGCCACGCGCGTGGATGTTCGGGCCGCCGACGAGCTTGCCGGTGGTGCTGTCGACCACGACGAAGACCGAGACGATGCCCTCCTCGCCGAGAATGCGCCGGTCCTTCAGCGAGGATTCTGTGATGTCGCCGACCGAGAGGCCGTCGACGTAGACATAGCCGGCCTGCACCTTGCCCGCGATCTTGGCCACGCCGTTGACGAGGTCGACGGCGACGCCGTCCTCGGCGATGACGATGCGGTTCTTGGGGATGCCCGTGAGCTGCCCCAGGTCGGCGTTCGCCCGCAGATGGCGCCATTCCCCGTGGATCGGCATCAGATTGCGCGGCTTGCAGATGTTGTAGAAGTACAGGAGCTCGCCGGCCGAGGCGTGTCCTGAGACATGCACCTTGGCGTTGCCCTTGTGGACGACGTTGGCGCCCCATCGGGTGAGGCCGTTGATGACGCGGTAGACCGCGTTCTCGTTGCCCGGGATGAGGGAGGACGCGAGGACGACGGTGTCGCCCTCCACGATGCGGATCTGGTGGTCGCGGTTCGCCATCCGGGACAGGGCGGCCATCGGCTCGCCCTGGGAGCCGGTGCAGACCAGGACGACCTTCTCGTCCGGCAGGTCGTCGAGGACCTTGACGTCCACGATCAGGCCGCCGGGGACCTTGAGGTAGCCGAGGTCGCGGGCGATGCCCATGTTCCTGACCATCGAGCGGCCGACGAAGGCGACCTTGCGGCCGCGTTCGTGGGCGGCGTCGAGCACCTGCTGGATGCGGTGCACATGGCTGGCGAAGCTGGCGACGATGATGCGCTTGTCGGCCTTGGCGAAGGTCTGCCGCAGCACCTGGGAGATGTCGCGTTCCGGCGGTACGAAGCCGGGCACCTCGGCGTTGGTCGAGTCGGCGAGCAGCAGGTCGATGCCCTCCTCGCCGAGCCGCGCGAAGGTGGGCAGGTCGGTCAGCCGGCCGTCCAGCGGGAGCTGGTCCATCTTGAAGTCGCCGGTGACGACGACCATGCCTGCCGGGGTGCGGATGGCGACGGCGAGCGCGTCGGGGATCGAGTGGTTGACCGCGACGAACTCGCAGTCGAAGGGGCCGATGCGCTCGCGGTCGCCCTCCTTGACCTCCAGGGCGTACGGCCGGATGCGGTGCTCCTGGAGCTTGGCCTCGATGAGCGCGAGGGTGAGCTTGGAGCCGATCAGCGGGATGTCGTCCTTCTCCCTGAGCAGGAAGGGGACGGCGCCGATGTGGTCCTCGTGGCCGTGGGTGAGGATGACGCCGACGACATCGTCGAGGCGGTCCCGGATGGAGCTGAAGTCGGGCAGGATCAGGTCGACGCCCGGCTGCTCCTCCTCGGGGAAGAGGACGCCGCAGTCCACGATCAGCAGCTTGCCGCCGAATTCGAAGACCGTCATGTTGCGGCCGATCTCACCGAGGCCGCCGAGCGGTGTGATGCGCAGGCCGCCTTCGGTGAGAGTCCGCGGGGGGCCGAGTTCAGGGTGCGGATGGCTCAAAAGTTTCTCCCTATCACGCACGCCGGAAGGGCCTTCCTGGGCCGTGGCGCGCGGTACTGTATGTGACTTTTCCGTTGGCGCACCGTCATTCGGGCGGTGCGTATGCGTTCGGGTACTGCGTATTCAGTTGTGAAGTCTGTGTTCAGAGGTGTACCCCGCCGGCGGCGAGATCCTTCCTGAGGCGTTCGGTGGCCTCCGGGCCCAGCTCCGTGAGCGGGAGCCGGAGCGGGCCTGCGGGCAGTCCGCGCAGCGCGAGGGCGGTCTTGGTGGTGATGACGCCCTGGGCGCGGAACATTCCGGTGTACACCGGGAGCAGCCGCTGGTGGATCTCGGCCGCCTTCGCGACGTCGCCGCCGGTGTACGCGTCCAGCAGGGCGCGCAGCTCGGGGGTGACGAGGTGGCCGACGACGGAGACGAAGCCGGTGGCGCCGATGGAGAGCAGCGGCAGGTTGAGCATGTCGTCACCTGAGTACCAGGCCAGGCCGCTGCGGCCGAGTGCCCAGCCGGCCGCACCGAGGTCGCCCTTGGCGTCCTTGTTGGCGACGATCCTGGGGTGCTCGGCCAGCCGGACGATGGTCTCGGTGTCGATGGGGACGCCGCTGCGGCCGGGGATGTCGTAGAGCATGACGGGCAGGCCGGTGGCGTCGGCGATGGTGGTGAAGTGCCGGTACAGGCCCTCCTGCGGCGGCTTGCTGTAGTACGGCGTGACCGTGAGCAGCCCGTGGGCGCCGCCGCGCTCGGCCTGGCGGGCGAGCTCGGTGCTGTGCCGGGTGTCGTTGGTGCCGACGCCCGCGATGACGAAGGCACGGTCGCCGACCGCTTCGACCACAGCCCGTACGAGCTGGTCTTTCTCCGTGTCGCTCGTGGTGGGCGACTCCCCGGTGGTGCCGTTCACGACGAGTCCGTCGTTGCCCGCGTCCACGAGGTGGGTGGCGAGCTGCTGGGCGCCGGCGAGGTCGAGTGCGCCGTCCGTGGTGAACGGCGTGACCATTGCGGTCAGTACCCGCCCGAAGGGGGCCTTGGGGGTGGAGGTCGGAGCCATGGGTCCCACGCTACTCGGTGTGTATGGGGGCACGCAGCCGTGGGACCTGCGCAAAGGACTCCGGCGGTGTCTGCTCGGGGGTTCAGGCACCGCCGGAGTCCGTTTCTGAAGCGTAGATGAACCTCGCGAATGCCTGCAATCCGAACACTTCGGACATTCGGCTGCCGCGAGGCCGGCGGCCGCTCCGCTACGGGGCGACGCGTCCGTTCGCGTTGAAGGCCGCATGGGTGAGCGGCATCAGCTCCGCCCAGGCCGTCTCCATCCGCTCGCCGACCATCTCGATCTCGCGCTGCGGGAAGGACGGCACCGTCGCGAGCTCGTGCTGGGTGCGCAGGCCGAGGAAGTGCATCAGCGAGCGGGCGTTGCAGGTCGCATACATCGACGAGTACAGGCCGACCGGAAGGGTGGCCCTGGCCACCTCGCGGGCGACGCCGTCGGCGAGCAGCGCCTGGTACGAGGCGTACGACTGCGCGTAGGAGTCCTCCATCGCCGCCACGGTCTGCTTGTGCTGCTCCGGTGTGCCGTGCACGAACTCGTACTTCCCGGGACGGCCCTGCTGGACCAGCTTGCGGTCCTGCCCCGGCACGTAGAAGACCGGCTGCAGCTCGCGGTAGCGGCCGGACTCCTCGTTGTAGGACCAGCCGACGCGGTGGCGCATGAACTCCCGGAACACGAAGATCGGCGCGGTGATGAAGAAGGTCATCGAGTTGTGCTCGAAGGGGCTGCCGTGGCGGTCGCGCATCAGGAAGTTGAGCAGTCCCTTGGACCGCTCCGGGTCCTTGGTGAGCTCTTCGAGTGACTGCTCGCCCGCAGTGGAGACCCGAGCCGCCCACAGGACGTCGGAGTCCGACGCGCTGTGCTTGACGAGGTCGACGGTGACGTCGTCCCGGAACTCGACGGGGGCCGGGGAGTCGGGGGTCCCGGTGGGGAAGTCGGTCGGCACCGGAGTGTCCTTCCTGTGGGCGGCATTGCGGCGACCAGCCTAGGCGCTGGCAGGGCCGCTGCCCGGCACCGGATCGGCAAGGGAGACCGGAGCGGCCGGTGGCGGCCGATCGGCCGACCCGAAGTAGCCGTGGGGCCACTGTGGCGGCTAGCCTCACCGGATCGGGGCGCAGCCCGCCCCGCACCACCCCGCCGGAACCGGAAGAGGATTCTCCGCGTGTCCCTGCCCTACAGCTCCGTGACCGACGCGCCCGACGACCTGGCGGGCCCCCGGCCGCTGCCCCATCTCGAGCAGGACCGCTGGGTGCGGCCCTACAGCCTGGGGCCGTGGCGGGTCGCCGCCGCAGCGCTCTCGCTGATGCTGGCGTCGTATCTGCTGTTCGCCGCCCTGATCATGGCCGCCGCGGGCGACACGCAAGGCGGAGGTGTGTGCTTCCTGGTGGCCGTGCTGGTGATAGTCGCCACGCTGCGACTGCTGCGGGTCGGCGTGTGGGTGAGCGGCAAGGGGCTGCGGCAGACCGCCTTCTTCGGCACGGTGACCCTCCCGTGGCGCAAGGTCGGCTCGGTGCGTACGGCGCAGCAGCCGGTCCGGGTGCTGGGGCTGCCGCGCAGCGTCCAGGGGCAGGCACTGATCATCACCCGGAAGAGCGGCGAACCGCTGCGCGCGCAGCTCACCGACCACAGCGCGGACTTCCTCGGCCGGGTCGAGGCGTTCGACCTGGCCGCCGACACCATCGAGGGCTGGGCCGCGGAGCAGCGCTGAGCCGGCCCGTCCCGCGGCCCTGGGCCCCCTACCGCTGGGGCCTGCCGTCGTGCAGGGCGATGGCGCGCTGCATGGCCTTGCGCGCCCGCGGCGTGTCGCGGGCGTCGAAGTAGGCGACGGCCAGCCGGAACCAGTTGCGCCAGTCGTCCGGCGCCGCCTCGGTCTCCGCCTGCCGCTTCGCGAAGACCGCGTCGGCCGAGTCCCGGTCGATACGGCCGCTGGGTGTGCGGACGAGCTCGTCGACCGGCAGCCCGCCCTCGGCCTCCAGCTCCCGGCCGAGGCGCCCGGCGTGCCGGGCGAACTGCGTGGTGTGCCACAGGAACCAGGCACCGATCATCGGGAGCACCAGCACCGCGACGCCGAAGGCGACGGTGACCGGCCGCCCGTCGGCGATCAGCAGCACCCCGCGGTCGCCGACCAGCACGAAGTAGAAGAGCAGCGCGACGGCTGAGGCGGCGTAGCTGATTTTGGAGCGCATGCGGTCAGTCCTCCCGGTGGCCCGGTTCCGTCCCGTCGAGGAAGTTCTCCAGCCCGTAGGTGAGGCCGGGGACCCCGGGAACGGTACGGGCGGCGAGCAGGATGCCCGGCATGAAGCTGCTGTGGTGCAGCGAGTCGTGCCGGATGGTGAGCGTCTCGCCGGTGCCGCCGAACAGCACCTCCTGGTGGGCGAGCAGGCCGCGCAGCCGTACCGAGTGCACCGGCACCCCGTCGACGTCCGCGCCGCGGGCACCGTCGAGGCCGTGGGTCGTCGGGTCGTGCTGCGGGGCCAGGCCGGCCTCGGAGCGGGCGGCGGCGATCAGTTGTGCGGTGCGGGTCGCGGTGCCGCTCGGCGCGTCCGCCTTGTTGTCGTGGTGCAGCTCGATGACCTCTGCCGACTCGAACCAGCGGGCCGCCTGGCGGGCGAACTGCATGGTCAGGACGGCGCCGATGGAGAAGTTCGGAGCGACGAGCACTCCGGTGCCGTCTGCGGCGGCCAGCCAGCCGCGAAGCCGCGCCAGCCGCTCCTCGGTCCACCCGGTGGTGCCGACCACGGCGTGGATGCCGTGCCCGACGCAGAATTCCAGGTTGCCCATGACCGCGTCGGGGTGGGTCAGCTCCACCGCGACCTGGGCGCCGGCCGCGGTCAGCGTGTCCAGCGGGTCGTCGCGGTCGATCGCGGCGACCAGGTCGAGGTCGTCCGCGGCCTCGACGGCGGCGGCCGCCGCCGAGCCGATCCGGCCCTGGGCGCCGATGACGGCCACACGGAGCTTGCTCATCGTTTTCCGGTCCTCCGAGTCGTGCGTGAGAGGTGCTGTGGTGCGGGGCGGCCCTGCGGCCGTCCCCGCTATGCCACGGCTTCGTGCAGGCGGGCGATCTGCTTCTGCTTGAGCGGGCCGATGGCGGCCAGTGAGGGGCGCTGCCCGAGCACGTCACGGGCCACCGCGCGTACCTCGTCGGGCGTCACGGCGGCGATCCTGGCGAGCAGGTCGTCGACCGAGAGCTGGTCGCCCCAGCACAGCTCGCTCTTGCCGATCCGGTTCATCAGTGCGCCGGTGTCCTCGAGGCCGAGGACGGTCGACCCGGACAGCTGGCCGATGGCGCGGCGCAGCTCCTCGTCGGTCAGGCCGTGGTCGGCGACCTGGTTCAGCTCGTCCCGGCAGATCTTGAGCACTTCCTGTACCCGGCCGGGCTGGCAGCCGGCGTAGACGCCGAAGAGGCCGCAGTCGGCGAAGGACGAGGTGTACGAGTACACCGAATAGGCAAGGCCGCGCTTCTCGCGGACCTCCTGGAACAGCCGGGAGCTCATGCCCCCGCCGAGCGCGGTGTTGAGCACGGCGAGCGCCCAGCGGCGCTCGTCGGTGCGGGACAGGCCCGGCATGCCGAGGACGACATGCGCCTGCTCGGTGCGCCGGTCGAGCACCTCGACACGGCCCGCCGCCCGCAGCGTGCGTGCGCCGTTCCGTGGCGGCTGGGGCAGCGCGTCGGGGTCGCGCAGGGCGCCGGCCCTGTCGAAGGCGCGGCGGACCTGCCGTACGACGCTGGCGTGGTCGATGTTGCCCGCCGCGGCGACCACCAGGCGGGTGGGGTCGTAGTGCTTGCGGTAGAAGCGGGCGACCTGGTCGCGGGTGAGCGCGTTGATGGTCTCGACGGTGCCGAGGACGGGACGCCCGAGCGGGGTGTCGCCGAGCATGGCGGTGCCGAAGAGGTCGTGGACCTGGTCGCCCGGGTCGTCCTCGGTCATCGCGATCTCCTCGAGGACGACGCCGCGCTCGGCGTCGATGTCCTCCTGGCGGATCAGCGAGCCGGTGAGCATGTCGCAGACCACGTCGATGGCCAGCGGCAGGTCGGTGTCGAGCACCCGGGCGTAGTAGCAGGTGTACTCCTTCGCGGTGAACGCGTTCATCTCGCCGCCGACGGCGTCGACCGCGGCGGAGATGTCGAGCGCGCTGCGCCGCTGGGTGCCCTTGAAGAGCAGGTGCTCCAGGTAGTGGGTGGCGCCGTTGAGCACCGGGGTCTCGTCGCGGGAGCCGACCGCCGCCCAGATGCCGAAAGTGGCGGAGCGTACGGTCGGCAGCGTCTCGGTGACGACCCGCAGGCCGCCGGGCAGCACGCTGCGGCGTACCGTGCCGACGCCGTCGGAGCCGGGCAGCAGGGTCCGTGTGCGGACGGCCCGCCCCTTGGTGGAGGGGCGGGCCGTCGCAGCGGTGGAGCGAGTCGTCACTTGGCCGACTCGTCCTTCGCGTCCTCGGCGTCGCCGTCCTCGCCCTCGATGACGGGGACGAGCGAGAGCTTGCCGCGCTGGTCGATCTCGGCGATCTCGACCTGCACCTTGGCGCCGACGCCGAGGACGTCCTCGACGTTCTCGACGCGCTTTCCGCCGGCGAGCTTGCGGATCTGCGAGATGTGCAGCAGCCCGTCCTTGCCGGGCATCAGCGACACGAAGGCGCCGAAGGTGGTGGTCTTCACGACCGTGCCCAGGTAACGCTCGCCGACCTCGGGCATGGTCGGGTTGGCGATCTGGTTGATCACCGCACGCGCCGCCTCGGCCTGCGAGCCCTCGGTGGCGCCGATCAGCACCGTGCCGTCGTCCTCGATGGAGATGTCGGCGCCGGTGTCCTCCTGGATCTGGTTGATCATCTTGCCCTTGGGGCCGATGACCTCGCCGATCTTGTCCACCGGGATCTTGATGCTGATGATCCGCGGCGCGTTCGGCGACATCTCGTCCGGGGAGTCGATGGCCTCCATCATCACGTCGAGGATGTGCAGCCGGGCGTCGCGGGCCTGCTTGAGGGCCGCGGCCAGCACGGACGCGGGGATGCCGTCCAGCTTGGTGTCCAGCTGGAGCGCGGTCACGAACTTCTTCGTGCCGGCGACCTTGAAGTCCATGTCGCCGAACGCGTCCTCGGCGCCGAGGATGTCGGTCAGCGCGACGTAGTGCGTCTCGCCCTCGATCTCCTGCGAGATCAGGCCCATGGCGATACCGGCGACCGGGGCCTTGAGCGGCACACCGGCGTTCAGCAGCGACATGGTGGAGGCGCAGACCGAGCCCATCGACGTGGAGCCGTTGGAGCCCAGCGCCTCGGAGACCTGGCGGATCGCGTAGGGGAACTCCTCGCGGGTCGGCAGGACCGGGATCAGGGCGCGCTCGGCGAGGGCGCCGTGGCCGATCTCACGGCGCTTGGGCGAGCCCACGCGGCCGGTCTCGCCCACCGAGTACGGCGGGAAGTTGTAGTTGTGCATGTAGCGCTTGCGGGTCTCCGGCGCCAGGGTGTCGAGCTGCTGCTCCATCCGGAGCATGTTCAGCGTGGTGACACCGAGGATCTGGGTCTCGCCGCGCTCGAAGAGCGCCGAGCCGTGCACCCGCGGGATCGCCTCGACCTCGGCGGCCAGCGTACGGATGTCGGTGACGCCGCGGCCGTCGATGCGGACCTTGTCGCGGATCACGCGCTGGCGGACCAGCTTCTTGGTCAGCGAGCGGTAGGCCGCGGAGATCTCCTTCTCGCGGCCCTCGAACTGCGGCAGCAGCTTCTCGGCGGCCAGGCCCTTGACCCGGTCGAGCTCGGCCTCGCGGGCCTGCTTGCCCGCGATGGTGAGCGCCTTGGCCAGCTCGCCGGTGACAGCGGCCTCGAGAGCCTCGAAGACGTCCTCCTGGTAGTCCAGGAAGATCGGGAACTCGGCGGTGGGCTTGGCGGCCTTGGCCGCGAGCTCGGACTGCGCCTTGCAGAGCACCTTGATGAACGGCTTGGCGGCGTCCAGTCCTGCGGCGACGACCTCCTCGGTCGGCGCCTCGGCGCCGCCCTCGACCAGCTGGATGGTCTTCGCGGTGGCCTCGGCCTCGACCATCATGATCGCGACGTCGCCGTCCTCCAGGGCGCGGCCCGCGACGACCATGTCGAAGACGGCCTCTTCGAGCTCGGTGTGCGTCGGGAAGGCCACCCACTGGCCGCGGATCAGCGCGACGCGGACGCCGCCGATCGGGCCGGAGAAGGGCAGGCCCGCCAGCTGCGTGGAGCAGGAGGCGGCGTTGATGGCGACCACGTCGTAGAGGTGGTCGGGGTTGAGCGCCATGATCGTGCAGACGACCTGGATCTCGTTGCGCAGGCCCTTGACGAAGGACGGGCGCAGCGGGCGGTCGATCAGCCGGCAGGTGAGGATGGCGTCCTCGGACGGGCGGCCCTCGCGGCGGAAGAAGGAACCGGGGATCCGGCCGGCCGCGTACATGCGCTCCTCGACGTCCACCGTGAGGGGGAAGAAGTCGAAGTGCTCCTTGGGCTGCTTGGACGCGCTCGTGGCCGACAGCACCATGGTGTCGTCGTCCAGGTAGGCCACGGCGGAGCCGGCGGCCTGGCGGGCCAGCCGGCCCGTCTCGAAACGGATGGTGCGGGTGCCGAAGGTGCCGTTGTCGATCACGGCTTCGGCGTAGTGGGTCTCGTTCTCCACTATGGGGATTCTCCTCGTCCTTGCCCGCGGGGCGTGTCCTCGCGGGCCATCGGTGGAGGGGCGTCCTGCCGGGGGCCGGTCTTCGATCGAAGCCACCGGGGGTGGAACCACCCGGGGGCCACTACCGAGGACCGGCGTCTGCGGCGGATAGGAGGACGCTCCTCCTCATACGTTGTCAACAGCACCATTGCACCAGACGACGCAGGGGTCGCGCACGTCATGTGTGCGGCTGGTGACCTGGTGCCCGCAACTTCGGTGCATATGGCAAAGGGAGCGGCCCCCGTCGTGCGGGCACCGCTCCCCTCCACGCGTCCCTAGCGAACGCCCGCCGCGCCGGCACGGATGCCGAGGCGCTCGCGGAGCTCACGGAAGCGCGTGATGTCCTTCTTGGCCAGGTACTGCAGCAGACGGCGGCGCTGGCCGACCAGGATCAGCAGACCACGACGCGAGTGGTGGTCGTGCTTGTGGGTCTTGAGGTGCTCGGTCAGGTCCGAGATCCGGCGCGACAGCAGCGCGACCTGGACCTCGGGGGAGCCGGTGTCGCCCTCCTTGGTGCCGAACTCGGCGATGATCTGCTTCTTCGTCTCGACGTCGAGCGACATACGGACTCCTCATGGGGTTCATCGGCCGGCGAGCGTCCCCGGTCTGCATCGCGGGGAAATCTCAGGTGACTCGCACGGCATACGGTCACCGGGCGTGAACACACAGGTGACCGTCAGCCAGGGTACCAGCAGGTCGCCGGGCGGATTACCGGCGGGTCAGCGGCGCCCGCCGCCCGGTGCCGGCCACCCGGCGGCACCCCCGCAGCCTGCCCCGGCCGGGTACGTCAGTCGCTGCTCAGCCCGCGGACGGAGCCGTAGACCTTGAGCACACCCAGGCACAGCGGGACCAGCGACAGCAGGATCGCACCCTCGGCGAGGTCGAGGCTGCGGCCCCAGAACGGGGAGACCCCCTTGCGGGGCACGATCAGCCCGATCGCGACCAGCAGCACCGCGCCGGCCGCGATCGCCGCGGACAGCCACAGCGTGTGCAGGTCGAGCGGTCCGTGGTCGCCCCTGGCCAGGTGGATCAGCAGCGACACGTCGGGGTTCAGCGCGAGCCCGAGGATCAGCAGGGCCACCGCGAGGATGCCCGCCACCACCAGGCTGGCGACCTGGCTGGTGTAGCGGAAGAGCCGGGCGCGCAGCAGCGCCGCCACCCCTGCGGTCAGGGCGAGCACCTGGGCGGGCGCGGAGTCGGAGAAGCTCATCACGGCGGCGGCACCGACGACGGTGGCCGCGCAGCCGCCGACCAGGCCGAGCAGCAGTTCGTGGCCGCGGCGGGCCTGTGCGGCGACCGCCTCGTAGTCGATGGCCTGCTCGGGCTCGCGCCGGTCGCCGTAGCGCTCCATGATCTCGGCGGACGGCTCGGGCGAGCCGAAGCCGATCGGCAGCCGGGCGAAGCGCGCGGACCAGCCGGGCAGGAAGCCCACCAGGGCCACGGCCGCGACGGCGGCGACCGAGGCGACGGCACGCGGCGGGGCGTCGGTGGCGATGGCGGCGTAGGTGGCCAGGGTGCCGGCGGCGGCCAGGAAGGCGGACGCGACGAAGGGCGCGTCACCCGTGGGCAGGACCGCGACCAGGATCGCCGAGGCCAGCAGCACGGTGGCGCAGCCGACCATGAACTGGAGCCGGCCCGGACCTTGCCCGTGGTCGGGGGCGACGATGCCGGAGCCGGCGATCAGCAGGTGCGGCAGCGCGGCGAGGCCGAGGGCGACCGCGGCGGCGCGGTCGCGGTAGATGCGGGCGCGTACGGCGGCGAAGGCGACCAGGACCGTGCCGAGCACCCCGGCGACGACGCCCGGCATCGAGTGCATGTCGTGCCTGACCGGCTCGGCCCACCACAGCACGAAGCCCATCATGACCAGCAGCACCGCGCCGCCGGTCAGGCCGACGACCCGCATCAGGTCGTCGTTCCAGCGGCGGCGGTCGCGCACGACCGCGGTGGCGATGGCGTCGGCCACGTCGTCGTGGACGGCGGGCGGCAGGGACTCCGCGAAGGCCCGCAGCGCGATCAGTTCACCGTCGAGGACGCGCTGGGCGGACAGCGACAGGGAGGGGTCGAGGACGCTGCCGTCCCTGCGGACGAGGTGGAAGCCGGTGGGCTCCTCCTCGGTCTGCACCTGTCCCGACAGCCGCAGGATGTCGGGACGGAGGTCGGCGACCGGCAGGTCGTCCGGCAGTGCCACGTCGATCCTGCTGTCCGGTGCTACGACCGTGACGCGACAGAACCCGGTCGCTGAGATCGTGCTCACCGCGCTGTGCCCCCTCGTGTGCGGAGTTCCGCGAGCAGCCAACTCCCGCCTGGCCGGTGGACGGTGGCTGTAAGTAGTATCTGCGACAAAATATCAATCACAACGGGTCGATGATCCCGGGGGGCGAGCACATCAGTGAGTTCGGTCATCGTCAAGCGTCCGGCGCGGGCATTCCCGCCCGAGATGCCGTCGGAAGAGCTTGAACTGGCGTCACCGCCCGAACTGCAGCGCGGCCAGGACCAGGGCGTGATGATGATGCTGCTGCCCATGCTCGCCATGGGCGGGTCGGCGGCCTACTTCTTCATGCCGGGATCGCAGCCCATCATGAAGGTGATGGGCGGCCTGATGCTCACCTCGATGGTCGCGATGGCGATCGCGCAGGTCGTGCGGACCCGCCAGGGTGCCAGCGGGCACATGGCCGACAGCCGCCGCGACTACCTCAAGTACCTCGCCCAGCAGCGCCGCAAGGCGCGCAAGGTCGCCGACCAGCAGCGCAGCAGCCAGCTCTACACCCACCCCGCACCCGACCAGCTGTGGGCGCTGGCCGCCGAAGGCAAGCGGGTGTGGGAACGCCGCCCGGGCGACGACGACTTCGGGCAGGTACGGGTCGGGCTCGCCCCGCAGCAGCTGGCCACCCCGCTGGTCGCCCCCGACACCGCCCCCGTCGACCAGCTGGAACCCCTCACCGCACACGCCATGCAGCGTTTCATCGCCGCCTACGGCACGGTCGAGGCGCTGCCGCTGGCCGTGTCGCTGCGGGCGTTCTCGCATGTCGCGCTGACCGGTGACCCCGAGGCGGTCTACGGGCAGGCGCGGGCGATGATCGCCCAGCTGTCGACGCTGCACTCACCCGCCGACCTGGCACTCGGCGTGGCCGCCTCGCCGTCGGCGCTGCGCGAGTGGGAGTGGGTCAAGTGGCTGCCGCACACGCAGTCGCCGTCCGAGCTGGACGGTGCGGGCACCCGGCGGCTCGTGGTGGGCGACGTGGGCGAGCTGGAGGAGCTGCTGCACGGCAGGCTGGAGGACCGGCCGCGGTTCCAGCGCGACGCGGCCCCGCTGCTCGACCAGCCGCACGTGGTGGTCTTCGTGGACGGCGGCACGGTCCCGGCCACCTCCGTGCTGGCGGGCGGTGAGGGCCTGCTCGGCGTCACCGTGGTGGAGATGGCGCCCGGCGAGACCGGCGAGCCGCGCGGCGACCTGTGGCTGCGCTGCACCTCCGAGGAGATGCTGCTGCGCTCGGCGGCCGGCGGCGCCTACGGCGGCACCCCCGACCGGCTGAGCGCGATCGAGGCCGAGTCGCTGGCCCGGCAGCTGGCGCCGCTGCGGCCCGCCGACGGCGGCGACGACGAACCGCTGCTGTCCAACCTGGACTTCACCGACCTGATGGGCATCGGCGAGGCCTCCTCCTTCGACGTCGCGCGCGGCTGGGTCCCGCGCAGCCAGCACGAGCGGCTGCGGGTGCCGATCGGTGTGGGCGAGGACGGCGAGCCGGTCCACCTGGACCTGAAGGAGGCCGCGCAGGAGGGCATGGGTCCGCACGGGCTGTGCGTGGGCGCCACCGGCTCCGGCAAGTCCGAGCTGCTGCGCACCCTGGTGCTCGGCCTGGCCGTCACGCACTCCTCCGAGTCGCTGAACTTCGTGCTCGCCGACTTCAAGGGCGGTGCGACCTTCGCCGGGATGAGCGAGATGCCGCACGTCTCGGCCGTCATCACCAACCTCGCGGACGACCTGACCCTGGTCGACCGCATGCGCGACTCGATCACCGGTGAACTCCAGCGCCGCCAGGAGCTGCTGAAGTCCACCGGCAACTACGCCAACATCCACGACTACGAGCGGGCCAGGACCGCGGGCGCGGCACTCGAACCGCTGGCGTCGCTGGTGCTCGTCATCGACGAGTTCAGCGAACTGCTCACCGCCAAGCCCGAGTTCATCGACATGTTCATCCAGATCGGCCGGATCGGCCGATCGCTGGGTGTGCACCTGCTGCTGGCCTCGCAGCGCCTCGAGGAGGGCAGGCTGCGCGGCCTCGACACGTACCTGTCCTACCGCATCGGCCTGCGGACCTTCTCCGCTTCTGAGTCACGGGCCGCGCTCGGCGTGCCCGACGCCTACCACCTGCCGTCGGTGCCGGGTTCCGGCTATCTGAAGTTCGGCACCGACACGATGGTGCGGTTCAAGGCCGCCTACGTGTCGGGCCCGCACCGCAGGGGCCGGGAGGCCGAGGCCGGCGGCGGCGCGCAGGGCGGCCGGCGGGCCGCGCCGTTCACCGCGGCGCCGGTGGCCATGAGCGCCCCCGCGGTGCGGCCGGCCGTGCAGCGGGACGACGCCGTGGCCGACACCGTCCTCGACGTGCTGGTGCGGCGCCTCGAAGGCCGCGGGCCCGAGGCGCACCAGGTGTGGCTGCCGCCGCTGGACGAGGCGCCCAGCCTCGACCGGCTGATGCCGCTCGCGGTGTCGGCGGACCGCGGTCTGCAGGCGACCAGCGGGGTGGCGCTCGGCGGGCTCTCGGTGCCGCTCGGCATCGTGGACAAGCCGTTCGAGCAGCGCCGCGACCCGCTGACGCTGGACTTCAGCGGCGCGGCAGGACACGGTCTGATCGTCGGCGGCCCGCGCAGCGGCAAGTCGACGATGCTGCGCACCCTGGTGGCGTCCTTCGCGCTCACCCACACACCGCACGAGGTGCAGTTCTACTGCCTGGACTTCGGCGGCGGCGCGCTGCGGGCGGTGGACGGCCTGGCCCACGTGGGCGGTGTCGCCGGACGGCTGGAGCCCGACCGGGTGCGCCGTGCGGTCGCCGAGGTCGCGGGGGTGCTGGCCCGGCGCGAGGAGGTCTTCCGCAGCCGCGGCATCGACACGGTGGCGTCGTACCGCAGGCTGCGGGCGACCGGTGAGCTGCCGGACGAGCAGTGGGGCGACGTCTTCCTGCTGATCGACGGCTGGGGGGCGTTCAAGCAGGACAACGAGCGCCTGGAGCCGGTGGTCGCCGACATCGCCGCGCGCGGCCTCGGCTTCGGCGTGCACGTGGTGCTCACGGCGTCGCGCTACATGGAGGTCAGGGCGGCGCTCAAGGACCAGCTGCTGAACCGCCTGGAACTGCGGCTCGGCGACACCATGGACTCGGAGATCAACCGCAAGGTCGCCGCGAACGTGCCGGCCGGTGTGCCCGGCCGGGGCATCACGCCGGCGCAGCTGCATTTCATGGCGGGTCTGCCGCGGATCGACGGCAGTTCGTCGTCCGCCGACCTCACCGAGGGCGGCGCGGGTCTGGTCGAGGCCGTCAACTCGGCCTGGCGCGGGGCGCCCGCGCCAGGCATCCGGATGCTGCCGACGATGCTCACGGCGGAGCAGCTGCCCGACGGTTCGCGCTTCCCGGAGCGCGGGGTCGCCATCGGCATCGACGAGACGGCACTCGCACCGGTCTTCGTGAACTTCGAGACCGACCCGGTGCTGATCATCTTCGGCGACAGCGAGTCGGGCAAGACGGCCGCCCTGCGGCACATCGCCCGGCAGCTCAGCCAGCGCTACACCCCGCAGGAGGCCATGCTGGTGGTCGGCGACTACCGGCGCACCCTGCTGGGCTCGCTGCCCGACAGCCATGTGCTGGAGTACATCGCGGCGTCCGCGGCCATGGAGACGCACATGACCGAGGTGCAGAAGCTGGTCGAGCGGCGTGCGCCCGGCCCGGATGTCACGCCCCGGCAGCTGCGCGACCGCAGCTGGTGGAGCGGCCCGCAGCTGTTCGTGCTGATCGACGACTACGAGCTGGTCGCGGCGGGCAGCAACCCGATGGCGCAGCTGGCCGACAGCCTGCCCTTCGCGCGCGACGTCGGGGTGCGCTTCATCATCGCCCGCAGCAGCGGCGGCGCCGGGCGCTCGATGTACGAGCCGTTCATGCAGCGCGCCAAGGAACTCGCCGCGCAGGGCCTGGTCCTGTCCGGCGACCCGAACGAGGGCGAGCTGATGAGCTCGGTCCGGCCTCGGCAGATGCCACCCGGGCGGGCGATCTTCGCCGCGCGGCGCGGCGGCAGCCGACTGGTACAGCTGGCCTGGACCCCGGAGGGGTGACCGGGAGGGTTGACGGCCGGATTCCGCCGACGGCGCCGCCTGCTAGGTTTTTTGCGGGATGAGTGCGGCCGCCGACCTGCGGCAGCACTGGCGATGGGGGCACGATCATGAAGGCGGACTGGAACCGGCTCTACGGTTCCGGCGGTGACGCGGCGCCCGCCGGGGCAGGCGGCCGGCACCCGGACGGCAGGGGCGCGGGGTCCGCCGCACCGGACGGCGACGGCCCGGCGTGGTCGCGGCTGACGGAGCTGGTGGACGGCGCAGGCGGCAGCCTGCCGGTGCCGGTGGCCGCGGACTTCGGGATGCTGCCGAGCGCCCGGGAGGGCGCCCACGCCGCCCTGGTCTCGGAACTGGCCGACCTGCACGCGGGCAACGGCGACCCCGACGCGCTCCTCGACGCCTTCCGGGCGAGCACCGTGATGGTGCCGACACTCGACGGCGGCGACCTGTGGGCGACGAGCATGGGCGGCGTGCACTGGGTGTACGCGTTCTCCGACGACACCGAGTTGGCGCGCTTCGCGGTGGCGCGGGGAGCGGACGGCTCGGCCGCGGTGGACTACGTGACGGTCCACGGGTGGCGGCTGCTGGACGAGGTGGTGCCCGCGGTCGGCGAACCGGCCGGAGTGGCACTGGACGTGGCGGGCAGCCGGCCGATGATCTTCCCGCCGGTGGCGGGTGTGGTACCTGACGAGGCCGCGGTGGACGCCGCGGCGGTGAACGGGGAGGAACGATGACCGGAGGCGGCGGGAGCGGTTACAACGTCACCGAGACGGCGCTGGCCCAGACGGCGTCCGGGCTCAACGGCGTCATCCACGAACTCCAGTCGATGGGCCAGGAGGCGGCGGCCGATGTCGGCCGCGGCTTCTCCAACCTCAAGCTGACCGGCATGCAGACCGGCCACTCCGGGCTGACGTCGGCCTTCGGCGGCTTCTGCGACCGCTGGGAGTGGGGCGTGCGGACCATCGTCCAGGACGCCGACCAGATCGCCCAGCGGCTGGGCCTGTCGGCGGGCACGTACTACGAGATGGACCAGTACGCCATGAAGACCCTCAAGGTCGTCGTGGCCTCCGACCTCGGCAATCCGAACCTGACCGAGGAGCAGGAGGAGGACATGTCCTGGGGCCAGATCGGCGCCGACAACCCGGTCAACGACTTCCTGCACCCCGACTTCAGCGCCAAGTCCGCGCAGCAGGCGGCGTCCGAGATGGGTCAGACCTGGAAGGACACCGCCCACGACATGAGCCGGTCGATCCCGCTGGAGACCGCGGCGACACTCAGCGGGCACCAGGACGACTACGACCGGACGCTCGACCGGATCTACGGCCCCACCCCTGAGGAACGCGCGCAGGCGCAAGGCGGTGGCTCCGGCAGCGGCGGCTGATGGGCGTCCGCGGGCTGATCGACGCGATCGGCGAAGGCGGCGACCGGCTGCTGCGCTCCGCGGAGCACAAGGCCGGCTCCCTGCTCGACGACAACGCCCACCTGCTGGCCGCGGGGCTCGACGCCGCCGGGCTGCACAGCGCGGCGGAGTGGACCGAGGACACCGGCGACAAGGTCGCCGACTGGCTGGGCGCCCCGGTGGCCGAGCAGGAACTGGGGCAGAGCGAGGACCCCGAGGAGCTGCTGCACGGCGACGCCGGCCGCATCCGCGGCGCGGTCGGCCATCTGCGGCGGCTGCACACCGCCCTGGACACCGGGCGCACGGGCCTGTCCCATCTCGACCCCGGCAACTGGTACGGCGCGGGCGGCGACGCCTTCCGCGCGGCCTTCGCGCCGCAGCCCGGCGCCTGGGGCCGGGCTGCGGCCGCCTGCCAGCAGGCGGCCGACGCGCTGGAGCACTACTCCTTCACCGTGGACTGGGCGCAGGGCCAGGCGAAGGAGGCCGTGCGGCTGTGGAAGCAGGGCACCGAGGCGTGGAAGAAGGCCGCCGCGGCCTACGACGCCGAGGTCGACCGCTACAACGCGGACGTGGCGGCAGGCGGCGGCGAAGGGGCGCCGCCGGGGCCCTTCACCGACCCGGGCGCGGCCGACCGCGGAGCCGCGGTCGAGCTCCTGGACTCGGCGCGTGAGCAGCGCGACGCGGTCGCGTCCGGCGCGGCGGCCGCGGTGCGGTCCGCGACCGGACTCGCCCCCGGGCTGCCGGACTTCACCGACCGGTTGGAGTGCCGCGGGACGGACCTGCTGAGCGCCCTCCCGATCCAGCTCGAGCACTTCGCCGGCGGGCTGATCCGCAGCGGCGCCGACGCGATCCGCTTCACCCGCGGCCTGAACCCGTACGACGCCTACAACCTCACCCATCCGGCGCGGTATCTGACCCATCTCAACGCCACCGCCGCCGGGCTGCTCGACCTCTCCGTGCACACCGAGCGGCTGCCCGCGCTCCTGCTCGGCACCGGCTGGGGCAGCGACGGCGACGAGGCGAGCGGACGGCTCATGGGCAACGTCCTGCTGACCATCGCGACCGACGGCGGCAGCGCCGCCGGGCGCAGCGCCGCCGGCTGGCGCAACGCGGTACCCCCGCGGGGCGCCACGTTGGAGGACATCCGCAGCGCGCTGCGCGGCGGCGACGACGGGCTCCAGCCGGTCGACGAGATCGATCAGCGGGCCCTCGAAAGGGCGGTGCCGCGCAACCGCGACGGCAGCTTCCAGCGGTATCCCGACCCGCGCGAGTCCTGGACGAAGTGGCAGAACGACGGCGGCCCAGGGGTGCCGGGCCGGTCCAACAACTGCGCCGACAACGTACGCGCCGCGCTGGAGACCTGGTACGGCAACCCGCAGGTCGCAGCCGCCCGGACGCTCAGCAGGGACGCGGAGGGCAAGCTCGACGTGCTGACCGCCGAGCGGTTCGGTGTGGAGAACGGCAACGTCTGGGGCGGCACGTCCTTCCACTACGCGGGGCCCGGGGAGGCCGGCTACCAGCGGGTGGCCGACGACGTGCACGCGTCGGGGCACGGGTCGAGTGCCCTCGTCCACATCGAGTGGCCGCGGAAGTCCGACGGTGTGCGCACCGCCCATGTCTTCACCGCGCTGAACCACAACGGCGAGGTGTTCTGGTTCGACCCGCAGTCAGGTGTCGTGAGCAGGGAGCCCATCCACCCGGTGGCGCGGCACGTCTTCCACTACGTCCTCGACCCCGAACGGCGGCCGGTCCCCCGTGCATCGGCCGGAACAGCAGCGCAGGAGTGATCACGTGAACGAAGACGACGCCCGGCGGATCACCGCGGGCCGCTACCGGTGGCCGCTGCCGAACGGTGAGGCCGCCCCGATGAGCGTCACCGAGTTCGACGTCGGATTCATCGTGCTGCCCATCTTCCCGCCGCCCCCGCCGCGGCTTCCCGGGCAGCCCCCGCACATGACGCAGCCGGGCGCGGCCGCCGTCGTGGTCGACAAGCTCACCGGGGAGGCCACAGCGGTGCCCTACCGGGGTGACGAGGCGACGGCCGACTACTACCGCGCCATCCGGACACCGCCCCGGGCCTGATCGGGCGCTCGGCGAGCGACCGCAGCCGCCGCCCCGCCACCGGGTGCGCGCGGCCGGACGCGGCGACCCAAGCGGAAGGCCGGAAACATCCCTTCCGCCGCGCTCTGTCACCCCCTGTGGCCTGGCCGTTCCGCTGCCGAAGATGCGACCCGTGGCTGAAACCTGAAAGGATGTGCCGGATCGTCAACACAGTCACAAGCGGTCCGGCCGCCGAACCGGCACCGCGCAACAGCACCGCGGGGGTGGGCTGATGGGCATCGGAGGCCTGATCGACAAGATCGGCGACGGCGGCGAGAAGCTGCTCGGCAAGGCCAAGCAGAAGACCGGCGAACTGATCGACGACGGCGCCCACCTCCTCGGCGACGGCCTGGACCACGTGGGCCTGCACGACGCCGCGGACTGGGTCGACGACCACGGCGACTCGATCGCCGACCACCTCGGCGCCCACGTCGACGAGCAGCAGCTCGGCCAGACCGAGGACCCCAAGGAACTCATCCACGGGGACTCGGCGAAACTCCGCGAGGTCTCCGGCCACCTGAGCCGCTTCCACTCCGCCTTCGACACCGGCCACACCGGTCTGACCCACCTCGACCCCGGCACCTGGGAGGGCTCGGGAGCCGAGGCGTTCAAGGCGAAGTTCGCCCCGCAGCCGGCGAAGTGGGCCAAGGCGGCGACCGCCTGCCAGGACGCGTCGGACGCGCTGGAGCACTACGCCTTCACCGTCGACTGGGCGCAGGACCAGGCCAAAGAAGCCGTACGGCTGTGGAAGCAGGGCACCGAGGCGCGGAAGAAGGCCGCGGCGGCCTACAACACGAAGGTCGACCAGTACAACGCCGACCTGGACAGCTACAAGAAGCTGGTGGACGGCAACGACGACCCCGGCAAGCCGCCGGTCGCCCCCGACGCGTTCGTCGACCCCGGCGCCGGCGACAAGAACCACGCCAAGGAGATACTCGACGCCGCCCGCAGGCAGCGCGACACGGTCGCGGGCGAGACGGAGGCGAAGGTCCGTACCGCGACCGCGCTCGCACCCGCCAAGCCGGACTTCACCGACCGGATGAAGGGCGACGGCGGCGACTTCCTGAAGTCCGCGCCGATCCAGGCCGAGCACTTCGCCGGCGGGCTGATACGCAGCGGCACCGACATCCTGAAGTTCGCCCGCGGCCTGAACCCTTACGACCCGTACAACCTCACCCACCCGGCGCAGTACCTCACCCACCTCAACGCCACCGCCGCCGGCCTCGTGGACATGACCGCGCACCCCGAGCGGCTCCCCGCCGCGCTGCTCGGCAGCGGATGGGGCTCCGACGGCGACGAGGCGGGAGGCCGCCTCGTCGGCAACATCCTGCTGGCGCTGGCCACCGACGGGGGCAGCGCGGGCGCCAAGGCGGGCGCCGAGAGCGCGGCCAAGGACGCCGCGGAGCAGGCCGCGAAGGACGCGGCCGAGAGCGGCAGCAAGTGGAAGGGCCTCGCCAAGCCCACCGGGGACGTCAAGGGCGCCGCCTTCCACCAGGGTTCGATGACCCCGGCCGAGGAAGCGCAATTCCTGCACGACGAGTACCCGTGGCTCAAGGACGTCAACGACACCGGCAAGCCGGGTTACACCAACAACTGCTCCAAGAACGTCGAAGCGGTCAACGACCGCCTCGACGGCGTGCCCTCCCAGGCCACCCCGCTGAAGGACGCCCAGTGGCCCAGCCCCGCCAAGCTGGGCAACCCGAAGGCCCAATGGGAGGACGTCGGCAGCTACGACGACATCATCAAGGACATGAACGCGCGCGGCGAAGGCTCCCGCGGCGTGGTCTACATCGACCGCGGCACGACCGCGCACGTCTTCAACGTCGTGCGCGACGGCAACGGCGTGGTCTTCCTCGACGGGCAGACCGGCCGATTGGCGAACCTCGAATCGGGCGTGAACATCAAGTACATGCCGTACAAGTAGCCTGGTCGCCCGGCCCGCTCCGGGCACACGGGCAGGACCCGCGTGTGTGACGTACGACGTGGAGAACGACGAAAGGTGCACCCTGTGAAGACCGAGGAGGAGGCGCTCGCCGCCGCCTGGGCGTTCCTTCGGGACCGGTACGGCGACGGGCCGCCGACCATCGTGATCGGGCCGGGGGCCGCCGCGGAGCACCGGCTGGCCTGGACCGTGGGCTTCGACTCGCAGGAGCACATCGACACCGGCGACTTCACCCAGGCGCCGATGGTGCGGCAGCTGGTGGTCTTCAAGGACGGTTCGCTGGTCGACTTCACGCCGAGCGCCCTGACCGCGAGCGAAGCCCAGGCGTGGTTCGAGGACGGGACATGGCCCCAGCGGCTCGAGCAGCTGACCGACCCCCGTGTCTTCGGCACCCAGTGGACCCGGCAGCCGCCCTCCCCGGGGGCCTGAGGACATGACCGACCCCTTCCACCTCGCCCACGAATGGCTGAGCGCCACCTACGACATACCGCTGGAAGTGCACCGCACGCCGGTCGCCGAGACCCCGCAGGCCTGGGTGTTCAGCGCCGCCCCGCGGCCGGCCTCCGGCACCGCCGCGGTCGCACCCATGCTCACCTCCCTGGTGTGCGTGCCGAAGAACGGCATCCCGCCCTTCCATCCGGCCACCGACGACCCGTGGGGCGACCTGGCCGACTTCGAGAACGACCCGCGGCCGCGGGACCCCGCAGAGCAGTCCCGCAGGACCAACGCCAGGGGCGCCGTCCTCGCGGCGCACGCCACCGTCGGCGGGGCGCCCGCGACCGCGCTGCCCTGGCAGTCCGCCCACGAGGGCCCCGGCTGGTGGGACGACTTCCTGCGCCGCTACTTCCCCACGGCCGAGGTCGGCCCGTGCCCTGACTGGGACACGGTGATCGCGGCGGTCGGCGAGCCGGGGCCCGGCACCGCGGGCGTGGTCTGGGTCCGCCGTGAACTGCACGGGGCGGAGGCGACCGGCCACCTGCTCTACGCGCAGAACAAGGACGGCCAGGTCGCACTGCTCGACCCGCAGGCGCGGCGGCTCGCCCGGCTGGAGACCGAGAACGTGCGGCAGATCATGCTGGCCAGGATCCCGCCGCCCGCCGCGACGCCTGCCGCACAGCCCGTGGGCCGGGGCGCCGCGGACCTGACGGGCGCGGTGCGCGCGGCCGAGGCATGGCTCCGGCACGTGCACGGCGACCAGGTCGTCCTGGTGGACCCCTCCCCCGCAGACGAGACCTCCCGCGGCTGGCTGTTCGCCTGCAACACCCGCGCCTTCCTGGCCGACGGCAATCCGCAGCACGCGATGCTCGACGCGGCGCTGGTGGTGCCGAAGGACGGCTCCGTGCCCTTCGGCCTGCCGAACTCCGACCCGTGGGGCTGGCTCGACCGCTGGGACCAGGGCGCGCAACCGGGCGTCGACGGATTCCCGCTGCCGCCCGAACCCGGCCCCGCGGCGTGGTTCGCGCCGACGATGAGCCCGCTCGGCGAGGTGGTCGGCGTGACCGACTTCACCGACTGGCGGACCGTGCTGGCCGAGGTGATGGAGATGCCGGTCGGCTCACGGTCGGTGGTGTGGTTGCGCAGGAACGACCGGCGCGGCCGGGAGTCGGTCGGGCTGCTGTGCGTCGCCGCTCAGACCGGGACCGGCCTCGTCCTCATCGACACGGCCAGGGACGCCCCGGCCGAGCTGGAGAGCGAAGGGGTGCGGTCGCTGCACCTGATCCAGTACCGCTGAGGGTGGCGCCCGGGGCGCCCGAGGGTGTGGTTTCGCGCTCGCGGGTCGGCCGGGCTGAGGCTGTCGCGCGGTCGTCCGCGCCGGTCGGTGGGTGGCTCCGGTCGGTCGGGCCGCGTCAGGCGGTGCGGTTGCCCGCGGGCACGGCGTACGCGGGCACGGCGTACGCGGCCGCCTCGCTGGGCTGCGGCCTCGGCGGACCCGACGGGTCAGGAGCGGCGCTTGCGGTCGCGCAGTGCCACGGTCGTACCGGTGATCAGCAGCAGCGCCACCGCCATCCCGCTCACCACGTACGCCGCGGTGCGCTTCTGCCGCTGCCGCGCGGGGTCGCCGAAGGTGAGGGCGGCGGGTACGACCCGGTCCTGCCCCTTGAGCACTCCGGGATCGGGCGTCGGCGAGTCGATCGGCTTCTCGTCGTCGGTGAGCGCGCGGACCGGGTCCACGACGCCCCAGCCGACCAGCGAGTTGTGGCCGAGCGAGGTGCGCTGTGCGGTCTGCTCGATCTGCGCGATGACCTGCTGCGCCGTCCACTTGGGGTGCTTCGCGCGGATCAGCGTGGCGACCCCGGCGACGTACGGCGCCGCGAAACTGGTGCCGTTGTCGACGCACTGGCCTCCGCCGGGAACGGTGGACAGCATGTCCACGCCGGGCGCGGCCACGCCGACGAAGTCCCCCGCCTGGGAGAAGGAGGCGCGTTCGTTGTTGCGGTCCGATGCGCCGACCGCCAGCACACCGGGGTAGGCGCCGGGATAGGTGGTCCGCGCCTTGCCGTCACCGCCGGCGTTGCCCGCGGAGGCGACGACCACCACATCGGCGCGCACGGCGGCGGCGATGGCGTTCCGCAGATCGGGCGCGTCACCCGGCGTGTCCTGCGAGATGTTGATGACCTGGGCGCCCGCGCTGACGGCCCTCTGCAATGCCGTCACCAGATGCGGCACGGTGCCGGTGCCGTCCTCGCTCGCCTGCCGGATCGAGATGATCGTCGCCTCGGGCGCGAGGCCCACGAAACCGGTGGAGGGCGCGGGACGGGCGGCGATGATGCCCGCCACCTCCGTACCGTGCCCGACGGGGTCGGACGTGCCGTGGCCCTTGGCGTCTATCAGGTCGACGCTCTTCGAGGCGTCGACGGCCTGGGTCAACTGGGGGTTCTTGATGTCCACCCCCGAGTCGATCACCGCGACCTTGACGCCACGGCCCTCGGTGCTCTGCCACAGCTGGTTCATCAGGACGCGCTGCAACGACCAGGGGGTCTGCTTGACCGGCGGAGCGGGAAAGGTGCACTGCCCGTCGCCGTCGAGCGGCTGGGCGGCGTGCGGCGAATCAGGCTGGACGGGAGAGGCGGACGCGGTCGCGGCCGCGCCCAGGATCACTCCCGGCATCAGCACCAGAACTGCCGTGGCAGCGGCCACCGACAGCGCACGCCGACGCGGCGGCCCTGCAACCCTCACGACGCCTCTCCTCGGCCCCTACGCCCCGATGGGCCGGCCTGTCGCGCCGACCCGCCGGTCGGCCATGACGACCAGCCGGTCCGGGTCGGCCGCACGACCGGTTCAGTCTCAGCCGAAGTACGACGCGGCCTTCTTGTCGGCCGCGTTGTAGTGACCGCTCGCGATCTGCACCTTGCTCGCGATCGACTCCAGCACCTCGTGCATGTGGTGGGTACGGTTCGCCCACTCGTTGGCGACCGCGTGGAAGGCGGTCTGCGCGTCGCCCTCCCAGTACGCGGCGACGGCGCGGACACGGGTCAGCAGGTTGTCGAGGTCGGTCTCGAGCTGACCGGCCTGCTGCTTGATCGCGCCTGCGGCCTCGTCGAGCGAGGAATAAGTGACCTTGAGTTCACCGGGATCAGACATGATTACCCCCCATGGAAGTAGGTGATAGGGCTCGTGGCGTGGTGGTCGTCAGAGACCGGCGATGCCGCTGCCCGCAGCACTGCCGTTGATGTCGATGCTCTTCATGTCCTGGAGGACATCCTCATCGGTCGAGCCCGAGGTGAGGTTGGTGTCGTGCACGGCTTCCTTGATCTTGTTGAGCAGGATCGCCAGCACGCGGTGGTCCTCGTTGATCAGGCTCTGCTGTGAGTTGAAGGCATTGGCACCGATACCCCGCCAGTGACCTTCGAGGTTGTCGATCACCGTCTGGAGCGCCTTCACCTGACGGTCCATCGAGCCGACCATGTCGTAGATGTCGGTTTCCAGCTTGGCCAGTGAGGCCGCGGTGACCTTCATTCCGGCAGTCATGATTTCTGCCCCTCCCCCATGCAATCGCGTGTACGTCGTAGCGGGCGAAAATGTTACCCGCTCACTCTAGCCACAACACCTACTGATCCCAACAGGCAACCCGCTGGTCCCAGTTGCGCCCTCAGTACGGCGGCGGTGGTGGAGGCGGCCGGTACCCACCATACGGTGGCGGCTGTTGTGGCGGCAGCGGTGGTTGTAGCGGTTGCGCCACAAAGCCCGGCGCTGCGGCGCGCCGGCGCCGCCCGCGTACCGCCAGCGCCGTACCGCCCGCAGCCAGCACGAGAACGGCCGCACCGGCCGCGATCCACGGCGTCGAACTGCCGCCTCCACCACCCGAGTCGGACCCGCCGGCGATCGCCTTGTCGGACGAGGAAGCCGACGGTGCGGGTGCCGCGGAACCGGTCGCACCGGCTGTCGGCATCGAGGACGGTTCTGCGGACTGCTGCCAGCCTTCGTGCTCCGCCAACGGGTAGACATCGGCGGGTCCGGGGTCCCCCGGCGTCTGAAGGGCAACACGCGGCCGCACAGCGCCGTACCCGATCGAGTCATTCCGCTCCGCCCCGTCGGTGGGCTTCGACGCCGTGTTGAGCAGGACCCGCAGGACCTGGTTGGCGGTCCAGGTGGGATGCGCGGACCAGAGGAGGGCGGCGGAGCCGGATGTGAGCGCCGAGGCGTCACTGGTGCCGCTGCTCGTGTTGACGCAGTGCGCCCGGATTCCGCTTGGGCACGCCTTAGAGATGTTGTCGCCGACAGCAGAGATGTCGACCTCTGGACCCTTGGTGGACAGGGCCAAAGCCTTGCCCTTGCTGTCCAGCGCCCCCACTCCCACAACACCACGGCTGGCCGCGGGGTAAGCAAGAGGGCTGCCTTTTTCTCCGGCGTTACCGGTAGAGGCAAAGATCAACTTCCCCTTGCTCCGCGCGTAATCCACAGCACTCTGAAGCTCCGAGATGTCCTGGGGTCGTAGGGACGAAGCAGGCACGCCCTGGGAGAGGTTGATGACCCTCGCCTGGCTGTCAGCGGCATACCTGAGTGCCTTCTCCAACTCCACCGTGAATGACTCAGCGCTCGCAGCCTCGTTCGTATCACGCGGGTCGTTGAAAACCTGGATCGGGAGGATCTTGGCAGCAGGAGCGACCCCGATAGCGCCAGTGCCCCCCTCGCTAGCTCCGGTGCCAGCGATAAGGCTAGACATCCCCGTCCCGTGACCGTCTTTGTCTTTGTAGGGAGAGCTCGCAGGATAAGTGAAGCTCGTCCCGTCCAACACCTGCCCCCGCAGATCCGGAACCGTGCGATCGACTCCCGTGTCGATCACTGCAACTGTGATGTTGGCGCCCTTGCTGATCTTCCAAGCCTCAGGCAATCGCATCGCATCAACGTGCCATTGCAATTGACGTACGGTCTGCGCCTGCGCGGGCAGCGCCCCGAAGCCCAGCACCAAGGCACCGCTCGCGGCGACGACGGCCAGGGCACGCTGTACCCGGGTACGTGCCCGGCGTTTCATCGCTCTTCTCCTCGCAGCGGTACGGCTCGTTCGGGTCGCCCCTGTGTCAGTCGATCACGGGCGGTGCGACGTCGTCGCGGGTCGGGATCCAGTCGTCGTCTTCGATCAGGTGATCGGGACGACGGGTTTTGCGGCGCCGCTCCCGGTCTGAGTTGGTTGATCCGGGAGCGAACTGACCGGCCGGGGTTCGGCCCACGACGCCGCCGGGCTCGCTCGCCAACCGGCCCGCGCTGCCGCGGTTCATGGCGCTACGACCGCCCATACCGGGACTGCCGCCCTCCGCCATGCCACCAGCAGGCATCCGTGCAGCTGCCCCTCGGCCACCGATGACGCTGCCGCGAGGGACCTGCCCCTGGGTGCGACCACCGAGCATCTCCGCTTCGGTGTTCGGGCGGCCGCCATAGATGCCGTTGGCCGTGCTGCGTCGCATAGGCGGTGCGCCGCCGATCTCCTCAGCGGGAGCATTCGCCATATTGCGGGGGTTGAAAGGGCCGCGGGAGCCACGCCCGCCGGCGGTGTTGATGGGCTCGCCGTCGCGCAGCTGGTCCGGAACCGTCGGCCCCGTGCCGCCGATCCGCTGACTCTGGTTGGGCATCGGCTGGAAGGGATTGCCGAGGTTCGGCCCGCCGAGGACCGGGCCGCCGCCACCGCCGGTGTTCGGTGTCACCGGGCTCGGCTGTGTGGTTGTGAGCGGGGACAGGGTGCTGGTCGACTGGATGTGCGTGACCGGCACAGCGCTGTTGTCCGGGGCCGTGGCCACCGGCGATCCGATGGTGGACACATGCGAGGCGTCACTGCTGAACGACGCCTTCTGCACGCCACTGTGCTCCGCGGGGGCCACCGAGTGCCCTGAACTGGTGCTGCCACTCGATGTGTGCGAAACGGGTGACCCCGTCGTTGAGCTGTAGTGCGACGGGTCGTAGTCACGTACATCACTCGGCGGCACGAAAGTCGTAGGCATCGGCGGATACGTCGGCGGCTGCGCGTTGTTGATGATCGCCGCCGAGAACGAGTACGACTGCGCCAGCTTGTGCATCTGGTCGGCCGCCTGGATGCGGGCGGTCTCCAGCTGCGTGTGCGCCTGCGAGATTTCCTTCTGGCCGTCGGGGTCGTGGCGGGCCGCGGGGTCGGCGTGCAGGGCGTCGTATGTGGCCTTCGGGCCGGCCGGGACCTTCGGGATGTCGCGCTTGACCGTGCGCAGCGTGTCGGCGGCCGCCGTGAGCGCCTTGCCGGTGGAGTCGGCGTAGTCGCCGAGCGCCAGCGTGGACTTGGCGACGTTCTTGCCCCAGTCCTTGAAGGCGGCGCCGGACGTGCCCTCCCAGTCGACGTACGCGATGTGGTCGTTGAGGTCGGTGCCGATCTGGTTGATCTTGGTGACGGCCGTGGTGAGGCGGTCACCGAAGCCGGCGAGGGCTTCGGGGTCGGCGTCCTGGACCATGTCCAGCAGTGCCTCGTGCGAGAACGACTCGAAGTCCGTCCGGGAGAAGTCGAGCGCCTTCTCGATCGTCTTCACCACATTGCCGAACAGCCCGCCGGAGGTGCTCCCTGACTGACCGGTCATGTCCTGCCCCCGTCTTCCGTTCCGTTGTTCGTGCGGTCGGCCGTCCGGCTCATCCGACGCCTCCGCTGCCTGCCTGCGAGCCGCTGTCGCTGTTCGGGGTGGAGGAAGTGGTGGCGGGTTGGGCGGCGGAGGCCTTGTTCGGTGCGTTCGGGTCCAGCTTCGGGTCGTAGGCCTGGACGATCTGGTCGTTCAGGTCGAGGAGCTTGCGCTGGGTGCCGAGGTCGACGTTCTTGAAGGTCGAGTGCCCGATGTGCAGCGAGAGACTCATGGCCTCGATCTGGTTGGCCAGGGTCAGTGACAGCTGCTCCAGCTGGTTGTGGACGTAGTTGTACGCCTTCATCAGGTCGTTGGCCTCGCCGAAACCGCTGCCGATCTGGGCGGACTTGACCCGCTCCTGACCGATCTTCTTCGGCGCCACGACTGAACCGTCCAACTCGTCGAGCAGTCCGTCCACACGCGTCTTGAAGCTGCGCAGGTCCTCCAGCGCAACGTGCAGACTGCCGCCACCGCCGCCTACTGGTGCTTCCATCCGAACGTCGTCCCTCCCCCGTGACCCCGGTGGCCACAGACACCACCTGTGTCGAGGTTACCTGTTTCTCGGTCAGTGGTGCGATCAGGATCCCTGCGGTTGTGCCGCGCTTGCGGTGTCCAACGCGGGGCCTTTCGGTAGAAGTTCGGACCAGCGAGACGGGATCGACATCGGCTTGACGTCCTGGTACCCGAGCCGCACCGAGGCCTGGTTGGTCTCCTGCTTGGAGTCGGAGGCCTTGTTGGCGGCGCCGCTGTCGTTGTTGCGCGAGACCGCGTACCGCAGTCCGGTGTCGGTGACCAGGAACAACGTGCCGCCGCTGGTGTCGGTGCCGCTGACCTCCTGGTAGAGCAGGCCGCTGCCGGGCGTGACGTAGGCGCTGCTCGCGCCCTCGACGATCTGCTCGGGGTAGTCCTTGCCCGCCCACATGGTGAGCTTCGGCCCTTCCTGCGCGGTCGCGCCGCCGTGCAGGACGCTGCACGAGACGTCACGGGGTGAATCGCCGTCCGAGGTGTTGACCTGGCTCGGGTCACCCGCCGGCCAGTCGTCGGGAAGGAAGGACGATTGCGTGTCGGCGGGGATTGCGGTCTGCACAGGGGCGGTCTGGATGTTCGCCTGGAGCAGCAGCAGCGCGGCGAATTGGGTGATCGGCGCGACGCCGTCCTTGGTGATGACGTAGTACTCGTAGCCCTTCGCGGATTGGGCCTTGAGAACGGTGCCGACCTTGGCGCTCGCCGCGGGCACGCCGACCACCTGCTCGGTGTCGCCCCGGCCGGCGATGTCAGGGAACCAGATGGGTGTCCCGGTGCCGAGTGAGTCGAGCCAGGTGTCGGAGACGGTCTGCGGCTGCGGGTTCTCGCCGAAGAGCGTGCGCAGCAGCACGCTCATGTCTTCCGGCTTGCGGATCTTCGGGTCGGGGCCGCCCAGTTCGAACTTGGTGCCGTGACTGTCGACGAGGTACTGCACCGCGTCCTCGCCCTGCCCCTGGACGTAGAGGACCTGGTCGGAGCCGAGTCGGGACGACCCGCTCATGGCGTTGGCCTCGTCGCCGCCGAGCACGAACACCGCCTGCTGGACTGCATGGCCGGTACCGCCGCCGGGCCGGTCGCAGACCGCCCAGACCTTCGCCTTGGCCGCGTCGGCCGCACTGGGCAGCCGGTCGGGCGCGTAGGGGATGCCTATGGTGGCGCCGTGCTTGAGCCCGCTGTGGTCGAGCACGGACTCCTTGACCTTGATGACGTCGTAGGCCCCAGGGTCGAGCAGCAGCCGCGCGGACGCCATGTTGAGCACCGGGTGCAGCACGGGCTTGTGGGTGTCCGCATCGTTCAGTACGACGTAGCGCGTGGTGGACTCGTCCGCGACGATCACATGCTTGCCCGGCTCGTCCCAGCCGTGCGGCACCGAGGGGCTTATCAGCCCCCAGGCACCGAAGCCCGCCAGGAGTACGGCGCCGACGACGATGCCGGGCATCAGCGTGCGCAGCGGTCGCGGTGCCCCCTCGTCGGAGCCTGCGGGGCTGGGTTGGAGAAAGGCCGCCACCACGCGTTTGCGCGCGAAGGTGTAGGCGTTGAGCTGTTCCTTGCGTGAGGCCATCGTTCCGCTTTCCCCCCGGGTGACGTCCGCTCGAACCCGCTGCCTCCAGGCACCGTGCCGTCGCGTGGGCAGGGTCGGTCCCCTACTATGCCGGGTGCGCCGCATGTCCTATGACACCGGTACGGTGTGCGGACATCATGACGCCGCACGACGGAGGGCGCAGGGGGATGAGCACCGCAAGCACGACACGCCGTGATCGCAGGCATGGTCCGGCACCGGCCGCGCTGCATCTGAGTTCGCGGCCCGGACGGATCGGTGTGCTCCGCCTGCACCAACTGGCCCTGGTCGAGGTGGCCGCGGCGCTGGTGCTCGTCGGTGCGGCTGCCGGGCGGGCGGTCATGGTGCCCTGCGCGGTGGTGGCGGCCGTGCTGGTGGCCGCGGCGGTGCTGCGCCGCAGGGGCAGGCCGCTGCCCGAGTGGCTGACCAGTGTGATGGCGATGCGGCGCAGGCAGCGTGACGCGGCCAGGGACGCCGCGCGGGAGGCGGGCACCCCGGGCGCCGCCGCGAGTCAGGCGGCCTCCGGGCTCATCGATCCGGCTCTTGCCCCGATCACCGAGTGCGACCCGGCGCTGCGTACGTACACGTTCTCCGGGCGGCGGCGGGAGCGCAGCGTCGGGATGGTGGGCGACGGCTCCTTCCTGACGGCGGTGCTGCTGGTGCAGTCGCGGGACGAACCGCTGCGTACCGCGAGGCCGATGCCGCTGGGGCTGCTCTACGACGCCCTGGAGGTCGACGACATATCCCTTGCGTCGGTCCAGGTGGTGCAGCACGTCCAGCCCGCCCCGGCCCCGCACCTGCCCGCCCAGGCGGTGGCGGCCGTGTCGTACGGACCGCTTCAGGCGCAGTACGGGACGCCGGCGATCCGGGTGACCTGGGTCGCGCTCAAGCTGGACCCCGAGTTGTGCCCGGAGGCCGTGCTGGCCCGCGGTGGCGGTCTCGGCGGTGCCCAGAGGGCGGTGCTGAGGGCCGCGGACCACCTGGCCAGCAGGCTGGCGGGGGCCGGGTTCGAGGCGTCGGTGCTGGACGAGGAGGAGCTGACCGCGGCACTCGCCACCTCGGCGGGTGTCAATCCGCTGGCGACGGCGCTGGCCGGCCGGATCGGCTCGGGACAGCGCAGGACGCTGGAGCGCAGCCGCGCCTGGCGCTGCGACGACCGCTGGCACACCACGTACTGGGTGGGGCGCTGGCCGCAGGGCGGTGGCGCGCTGCCCACGGCCCGGACGATCACCGCGCTCACCGCGGTGCCCGCGATGGCCGGAAGCTTCGCCCTGACGCTGAGCCGTGGCACCGGGCAGACCCCGGCACTGACCGCGTACGTACGGATCACCGCCAGGGACGACCGCCAGCTCACTTCTGCGCGCCGGGAATTGGAACGGGTGGCACGCCAGCACAAGGTCGGACTCGTGCGGCTCGACCGCGAGCAGTTGCCTGGTGTGCTGGCCACGCTGCCGCTGGGGGGTACCAGCTGATGAGCTCTCAGCCGATGCAGCAGGGGCTGCGCGCGGGGATGCGCCCTGCCGGCGAGCCCGACCAGAGCGTGCCGCAGGAACGCCGCAAGGCCAGGCCCGGGTTCGGGTTGCGCGGCCCGCGGCGGGACCGGCACGGGCTGTCGGCGGGGCAACTCGACAGCATGTCGCTGCCGCTGGGCGACGACGGCGTGGTGTCGGGCATCGACGAGGCCGGCAATCCCGCGGTCCTGGGACTCTTCCGGCCCGCGCAGCTGGACGTCGTGGTGATCGGCAGCGTGTGGACCGCCCAGGTGCTGGCGCTGCGCGCGGTCGGCACCGGTGCGCGGGTCGCGGTGGAGTCGGCGCGGCCCCAGGTGTGGACTCCGCTGGCGCAGGCCGCCGGCGGTGGGCAGCAGTGCATGACAGTGCACGACGTGAAGGAACTCCCCTCACAGGGGCCGACGGTGTCCAGCCCGGTGCTCGTCGTACGGGACTGCGGTACGTATCCGCCGCGCAGCCGCCTCGCGAAGGCGCCGTGGCAGGCCGTACTGACGCTGCTGCCCTTCCTGGGACCGCAGGCGCCGAGGCTGCTGGGCGAGGCGGGTCTTGTGGGGATCCAGCGGGTCTCCCCGCAGGAGGCCGAGGTGTTGACCAAGGTGCTGCGGCTGACCCGCGAGGAGGCGGCCGCGCTGCCCGCGCTGGGTGACGGCGTCATGCTCTGGGGCACCCCGCAGCACCGGCAGTTCGTGCTGATACAACCGACCGACGCGGAGGTGGGCCTCCTGGGTGAGGCCCGTCGTATCGACTGAGTTCGTCGTGTGCGGGAGGCCGGCGGGCGCCGGGCAAGGTGCTTTTGCCGCCGTGCAGTTGCTGCTTTTGTCTACCTGACTCGATGCGCCGACGCTTGTCGGTCGCCGGGCCCCTGCGCTTTCCGGTCGCCGCGCGCCGCCTTGGTGGTCGCCTTCGGCAGCGTCGGGTCCTGATGCCGCGTTCCTGAGGCTGCGTTCGGTGGCGCGCGCGGGCACGGCGGGTCGTACTGTGGGAGGACCCGCACCGTCCCGCGGATGCGGGCCCGCCGGAGCAAGCCGTATGGCGGCTCCGGCCGCATGGCCTGCCGCCGAGCCTGCCGGCGGCAGGCTCGGCCGCGGGAATGAGGGAAGCGGACGGCCTGACGGTGGACACGTCCCGGCGATTAGGCTGTCAGTCGAGAGCGGCAGGACAGTGGCGGAAGGGCGCTTGCCCTGCGGCGCACGGGGCGGGGAGCCGGCTACGGATGACTCCCCGACGCAGACCGGGAGGCACAGTGAACAGCGATCGGGACGACAACCGCGCGGGCGGGGCCGCCCCTGTCGAGGAACCGGCCGAAGGCGACGTGACGGGCGAGTACCGCTTCGACTTCACCCCGCCGGCCTGGTACATGCAGAACGGCAGCGGAAGCGGTGGTGAGAGCGAAGGCTCCGACGCGTCGGCTCCGCAGCGGCCGCAACAGCCGCAGCCCGAGCCGGCCGAGGCGCCGGCTCCCGTGGCAGCCGAGCCGCCGGCGGCGCAGCAGCCGGTGGGCCCTGCGGCCGAGGACGTGACGACGCGGGTGCCGGTGTGGGAGATGTTGCCGCCGCGCGCGCCGCAGGAACCCGCGGCGGAGGCCGCCCCGTTGGCCGGCGGCGCACCCTGGTCGGCGGCAGCCGTACCGCCTGCCCACATTCCGCAGCCGCCCCAGGCTCCGGAAGCGGAGGCACCCGAGGCGGAGCCCGAGGCGCCGGACCCGGCACCGGCGCAACCCGTCTGGTCCGGCACCCCGGTGACACCCGCCGTGACCGAATCCGCCGCCGTGGCACCCGAGCCCGTCTCCGTCCCCGAGCCGCAGCCGGAACCGGCGGCACAGGCGCAGCCGGAATCAGCGGGGCAGGCGCAGCCGGAGTCCGAGCCGGACTGGGGATCGGGTCCGGAATCGGAAGCGCCTCCCGAGTTCGGGTCGGCGGAGCATGACGAAGACGCGGACGCCGAGGCCCGGGGCGACCTGGTGGCCCGCGAGACCGTGCGCTTCTCCGCCGCCGCCATACGGCAGGAGATCGAGGAGCGGGCCGGGGTGCGGATCGAGGAGGTCGGCCAGGCGGACCCGCGCCCGCCGCAGCCGCCGGTTCAGGAGCCGGAGGACGCCAGGCCCGCGGCAGCGCAGGAGGAGGTGCGCCCGGAACCGGAGGACGCCAGGCCGGCGCAGATGCCGCCGCAGGACGCGGTACCCCAGGACGCGCCGCCCGCGAACCGGCCTCCCGTGTGGACACCGCTGCCGCAGGCGCCGTCCGTTGCCGAGTCGGCGCCTTGGGCGCCCGCCGCCCCGCAGAGTGCGGTGCCGCCGTTGCCGCCGCACTTCGAGCGTGCAGAACCGCAGTATCCGACCCCGGAGAGCTCCCAGGCCTTCCCCTCCCCCGCCGCGCCACAGGGCGGCCAGGCCGGCCCGCCGCAGGGTCCGCCCGCCGCCTATCCCCCGCCGGTCCCGGCCGCGCCCACCCCGTTCGCGGGGACCGGCCATCCGGCCCCTGATGCGCATGCTCCGGCCCCGCCCAACCCCCAAGGGGGGTACGGCTTCCCGCAGCCGCAGCCGCCGGCGCCGAACGCGCCCGCGGCTCCCGCGGTCGCCGCCCAGCCCGAGCCCCAGGGCGGGTACGGCTTCCCGCAACCTCCCGCGCCGCAGCAGGGCGGCTACGGCTTCCCGCAAGCACCCGCACCCCAGCAGGGCGGCTACGGCTTTCCGCAGCAGCAACCGCCTGCGCCCGCGCCGCAGCACGAGGACAGCCCGGTACCGACCGGGCTGCCGCATCAGCCGGCCCCGTTGGGGGGCAGCGGTCCGCCCGCACAGGGGGGTTACGGTTTTCCGCAGTCACCGCAGCCCGGCTACCCACAGGACGTGGGCGCGGCGCACGAGGTGGCAGGTCCGCTGGCGCCGCTTCCCGCGCAGGGCGGTTACGGCTTCCCGCAGCAGCCGCCGGCGCAGAACCTGCCGGCTCCCTACGCCCATCCGCAGCAGGCCCTGCAGCCGCAGCAACCGCCGCATGAGCAGCATGAGCAGGGGCTGCCAGGCCAGCAGACGCAACAGCCGCCGCATGGCCAGGGAATCGATCCCCGGCAGGCCGGCGGAGGTCCGGGGGCACCCGCGGCGCATCCGGGCCCCGTGGACCCGCGGTCCGGCGGCTGGCCCACGGTGACGCCTGATCAGCGGCAGCGCACGACGCAGGGTGGCGCCCCGCTGGGTTACACCGCGGCCGTCGAGCTGTCCTCCGATCGGCTGCTGCGCAACCAGCCGAAACCGAAGAAGCCGGGCGCCAACGCGCAGCCGAGCAGGTTCAAGATCGGCGGCAAGAAGGAGGAGGCGGAGCGGCAGCGGAAGTTGGAGCTGATCCGCACGCCGGTCCTTTCGTGCTACCGGATCGCGGTGATCAGCCTCAAGGGCGGTGTCGGCAAGACGACGACCACGACCGCGCTGGGTTCGACCCTCGCCAACGAGCGGCAGGACAAGATCCTGGCGATCGACGCCAACCCCGACGCCGGCACGCTCGGCCGCCGGGTGCGCAGGGAGACCGGTGCGACGATCCGCGACCTGGTCCAGGCGATCCCGTATCTGAACAGCTACATGGACATCCGCCGCTTCACCTCGCAGGCGCCCTCGGGGCTCGAGATCATCGCGAACGACGTGGACCCCGCGGTGTCGACGGCGTTCAGCGACGAGGACTACCGGCGGGCGATCGACGTGCTCGGCCGGCAGTATCCGGTCATCCTCACCGACTCGGGCACGGGCCTGCTCTACAGCGCGATGCGCGGGGTGCTGGACCTGGCCGACCAGCTGATCATCGTGTCGACGCCGTCGGTGGACGGCGCGTCGAGTGCGAGTACGACGCTGGACTGGCTGTCGGCGCACGGCTACGCCGATCTGGTGGCGCGCAGCATCACAGTGATCTCGGGGGTCCGCGAGACCGGGAAGATGATCAAGGTCGAAGACATCGTGTCGCACTTCCAGACCCGCTGCCGCGGGGTTCAGGTCGTGCCCTTCGACGAGCATCTGGCGGCGGGCGCCGAGGTGGACCTCGACATGATGCGGCCGAAGACCCGGGAGGCGTACTTCCACCTCGCCGCGATGGTCGCCGAGGACTTCATCCGCGCCCAGCAGGCGCAGGGTCTCTGGACCGCGGACGGCCAGAACCAGCCGCCGCACCAGGCCCCGCCGATGCCGGGTCCCTACGGGGCCCCGGGGCCGTACGGCGGCGCACCGGCCGGCTACCCGGCACCCGGACAGCCGGGACAGCAGGGACAACCCGGTCAGCCCATGCAGCCCGGCCAACCTGGCCAGCCCCCGTACGGGCAACCCGGTCAGCCCGGTCAGCCCGGCCAACCCGGTCAGCCCGGCCAGCACCCTTACGGGCAGCCGCCGTACGGGCAGCCGATGCAGCCAGGCCAGGCCCCGCCCGCTCAGTACGGGGGCCCTCCGCAGGCGCCACAGCCCTATCAGCAGGCAGGTCCCGGCGGGCAGCCGCCGGCGCCGCAGCCCTTCCAGCCGCAGTCGCCGCAGCCACAGGCACCCCAGTCGCAGCAGGGCTGGCCGGTGCCACAGCAGCAGCCGGAGCAGCAGCCGGAGCAGCAGGGGTACGGCTACCCGCCTCCCCCTCCTCCGCAGCAGTAGCAGTAGGGGCGGAAAGCACCGAGCGGGCGTCGGGCCGCAGCCGTGGTTCTCCATGGCTGCGGCCCTTGGCGTGCAAGGGGCCCAACGAGCTGTGTACCTCGCCGGTCGTACGCGGAGTCCCCCCGGGGATGCAGTCGCGGCGGTACGGAATCCGCCCGTGGGCCGTCGCGCGAGGGCGGCCGGGAACGCACGATGGAAACATCCTGATCGCTCCCCTCCGACGCACGTCAAGAGGTCAGTCCCATGATCGAAGCCCACGCCCTGACCAAACGCTACGGCGAGCGCGCCGCGGTGACCGAGCTGAGTTTCACGGTCCGGCCCGGCGCTGTCACCGGCTTCCTCGGGCCGAACGGCGCCGGGAAGTCGACCACGATGCGGATGATCCTCGGGCTCGACGCACCGACCTCCGGCCAGGTGTCGGTCAACGGGAAGCGGTACGCGCAGCACCGGGCGCCGCTGCACGAGGTCGGCGCGATGCTGGAGGCGCGGGCGGTCCACACCGGCCGGAGCGCGTACAACCATCTGCTGGCCTTGGCCGCCACCACCGGGATACCGCGCCGCCGGGTGGACGAGGTCGTGGACATCGTCGGGCTGCGCGAGGTGGCGCGGAAGCGGGCGGGCGGCTTCTCCCTGGGCATGGGCCAGCGGCTCGGTATCGCCAGTGCGCTGCTCGGGGACCCGGCCACCCTGGTCCTCGACGAGCCGGTGAACGGCCTAGATCCCGAGGGCATCCTGTGGATCCGCAATCTGCTCAAGGATCTGGCCGCCGAGGGCCGCACGGTGCTGCTGTCGTCGCATCTGATGTCCGAGATGGCGCTGACCGCCGAGCATCTGATCGTCATAGGCCGCGGCCGGCTGATGGCCGACACCTCTGTTGCGGAGTTCGTCCGGGCCGCGGCGGGCACCTCGGTGCGGGTGCGGACCGACGAGGCGGACCGGCTGCGCCAGCTGCTGGCCGGGCCGGACGTGGCGGTGAGCTCCACCGAGCGCGAGGTGCTCGAGGTGACCGGGCTGAGCAGCGACCGGATCGGGCGCATCGCCGCGGACGCCCGGATAGCCCTGGCCGAGCTGACGCCGCAGCAGGCGTCCTTGGAGGAGGCGTTCATGGAGATGACCAAGGATGCCGTGGAGTATCAGTCCCCGGCGCGCGAGCGGGAAGGACAGCCGGCATGAGCACGACCACCAGTACGGTCATGACGGGCGGCGCCGTGCCACCGTCCGCGACGGCGGCGCCGCGCGGCCAGGTCACCCAGCTGCGGGTGCTGCGCTCCGAGTGGATCAAGATGCGCAGCCTGCGGTCCACCTTCTACACCTTGTTCGCCGCGGTGGTGGCACTGATCGGGCTCGGGGCGCTGTTCTCGACCTTCACAGCGGGTCACTGGGCCCATATGAATCCGCATGAGCGGGCCGATTTCGAACCGGGCCTGACGAGCCTTCGCGGCTTCTTCCTCGCCCAGCTCGCGGTCGGCGTGCTCGGTGTGCTGATGATCAGCGGGGAGTATGCGACCGGGATGATCCGGGCGTCGCTCACCGCGGTGCCGGGCAGGCTGCCGGTGCTGTGGGCGAAGGCGGCGCTGTACGCGGTGGTCACCTGGGTGCTGATGACGGCGGGCGCGCTCGTTGCCTTCCTCATCGGCCAGGGGGTGATGTCGTCGAAGCACATAGGGACCTCGCTGGGCGACCCCGGCGTGCTGCGCCAGGTGATGGGAGTGGGCCTGTATCTCACCGTGGTGGGGCTGCTCGGGGTGGCGATAGGCGCACTGATCAGGAACACGGCGGGCGGTATCGCCGCGGTGTTCGGGCTGCTGCTGGTGGTGCCGGTGCTCGCGGAGGCGCTGCCCGCGTCGTGGGCGAACCATGTCAACCAGTGGCTGCCGAGCAACGCGGGCCAGTCCTTGATCTCCCTGCACCGGGAGGCGCATACGCTGGCGCCATGGACGGGGTTCGCGGTGTTCTGCCTCTACGCGGTGGTGGCACTGGCGGCGGCCGCGGTGCTGCTCAAGCGACGCGACGCGTGACGGTGGCGACGTGACGTTCGCGCTGCCGTCGTCCGGAGGGCCGTCCGCGGAAGCGGCCGAGGTCCCTGGTGCCGCGGGGGTCCCAGGAACCGTGGTCGTCCCTGGTGCCGCGGGGATCCCAGGAACCGCGGGCGTCCCAGGAACCGCGGGGGTCCCGAGGGCCGTGGGCGCCGCGGGATCCGATCCGGCTGTCCAGGAGCCGCATTCCGGCGGCGGGACAACGGTCCCCGGGCCGGGGACGCGAGCGGAGATGTGGGCCGAACGGGTGACCAGGGCAGGCTACGCCCGGGTCGCGGGGCGGCTGCGGCTGTCACCGCCCGCGGTGGACGCGGTGTTCGCGGTGGGAGTGTTCCTGGCCGCGGGGGCCGCGCTGCGCGGGCCCATCAAGCACGATCCGCTGCTGCTGCCGGTGCATGCGGCTCTCGTGCTGCCGTTGATCTGGCGGCGGCGGGCACCGATGGCGGTGTTCTGCGCCATCGCGACCACGGCCCTGGTCCAGTGGAGCCTCGATCTGCGGATCCCGACCGATGTCGCTTTGCTGATCGCCCTGTACGCGGTGGCCGCCTACAGCAGCAGGCGCCGCACGCTGCTCGCCTTCGCCGTGCTGGAGGGGGGCGTCCTGCTGGCGACACTGCGGTGGTCGGTGCACGAGCGGGGTTCGGGGACGTTCGTGTCGCTTTCGGCGATGGCGACCGCGGCCATGGTGCTCGGGCTGAACATGCGCAGCCGGCGGGACCGGCTGGCCACGCTCGAGGACCGGGCGGTGCGGCTGGAGCGGGAACGCGACCAGCAGGCGCAGCTTGCGGTGGCAGGCGAGCGGGCCAGGATCGCCCGTGAGATGCATGACATCGTGACGCACAACCTGTCGGTGATGGTGGCGCTGGCGGACGGTGCGGTCTTCGCCCAGCGGCGGTCACCGGAAAGGGCGGCCACCGCGATGCGGCAGGTGTCGGCGACCGGGCGGCAGGCCATCACGGACATGCGGCGTTTCCTCGGGGTGCTGCGGGCCGACGAGCCGGACGCGCTGCGCCATCCGATGCCCGGTATCGGTCAGCTCGCCGCGCTGGTCGAGCAGGTGCGGGCGGCGGGACTGCCGACCCGGCTGGAGGTGGCGGGCGATCCGGCGGCCGTGCCGGCCGCGGCGCAGCTGACCGTCTACCGGCTGGTGCAGGAGGCGTTGACCAACACCCTCAAACACGCGCCCGCGGGGGCCAAGGCCGATGTGCGGGTCGGCTGCGCGGCGGACGCGGTGGGTGTCACCGTGACCGACGACGGCAGCGGGTCGGTGGTGCCCGGCGATCCCACCGGATCCGCCGGGCACGGGCTGCCCGGCATGCGGGAGCGCGCCGCTGCCTACGGGGGCACCCTGACGGCAGGACCGCTGCCTGGCGGTGGCTGGCAGGTGGCCGCCGTTCTCACTCTGACGACTCCGGAGCCGCTGTGACCGCAGAATCCGCACCGTCCGCCTCCCGGCCCGCGGGCGGTTCCCTGCCAGGGCGGGCGATCCCGCGCAGGCCGGCGGCGCCGGTGATCCGGGTGTTGCTGGTCGATGACGAGCCGCTGCTGCGGATGGCCTTCACGATGGTGCTGGACGCGCAGGCGGACATGCAGCCGGTGGGTGAGGCGGGTGACGGCGCGCAGGCGGTACGGCTCGCCAGGGAGTTGCGGCCCGACGTGGTGCTGATGGACGTCCGGATGCCGGGGACCGACGGCATCGAGGCGACGGCCCGGATCATCGAGAGCTGCCCGCAGTCGAAGGTGCTGATCCTGACGACGTTCGACCTGGACGAGTACGCGTTCGCCGGGCTGCGGGCCGGGGCGTCGGGCTTCCTGCTGAAGAACGCGCTGCCCGAGGAGTTGCTGACGGCGATCCGTTCGGTGGCAGCGGGGGACGCGGTGGTGGCGCCCCGGATCACCCGGCGGCTGCTGGAGAATTTCGCGCACCAGTTGCCGGCCTCGGGCGGCGCGGAGGGCCCGGAGGCGGACGAGCGGATGGCACGGCTGACGGCCCGCGAGCGCGAGGTGCTGGTCGAGGTGGGCCGCGGGCTGTCGAATGCCGAGATCGCGGCGTCGCTGCACCTGGCGGAGGCCACCGTGAAGACCCACTTCAGCAGGGTCCTGGTCAAGCTCGAACTGCGCGACCGGGTCCAGGCGGTGGTCTTCGCCTACGAGACCCGGCTGGTCCGCCCGGCCTGAGGCCCGTCCGGCCGGGCGCGACCCGCCCGCGAGGCCGCACCGGCGCACGCGGGGAGCCTCCGGGGCACGGGGGGGGAACAGCGCCCCGATCCCTCAGCCGTCGGAGCGCGTCGGCTGCTCGGCCGCCCCGATGAGGTCCCTGGCCCGCTTCACGTCGTCGGCCATCCGCTCCAGCAGCGCGTCGACCGTGTCGAACTTCTCCATCCCGCGCAGGTACGCCAGGAAGTCCACGGCCACGTGCAGCCCGTAGAGGTCCAGGTCGACCCGGTCGATGGCGTAGGCCTCGACCGTCCTCGCGGTCCCGTCGAAGGTCGGGTTGGTGCCGACCGAGATCGCCGCCGGCATGGCCTCGTCCCCGACGTGCAGCCAGCCGGCGTAGACGCCGTCGGCGGGGATGGCGGTGTGCGGCAGCGTCTCGACGTTGGCCGTCGGGTAGCCCAGCTCCCGGCCGCGCTGGGCGCCGCGGACGACGACGCCCTCGACCCGGTGCGGTCGGCCGAGCACCTCCGCGGCGCCCTCCACGTCACCCACGCCGATCAGCCGCCGGGTCAGGCTGGAGGAGAACGGCTCGCCGCCGCCCGCCGCGCCGCTCATGAAGAGGTCCACGACATCGAGGTCGTAGTCGTACTTCAGGCCGAGTGCGGAGAGGAAGTCGACGTCGCCGGCCGCCTTGTGGCCGAAGCGGAAGTTCGGGCCCTCCACCACGAGCTTGGCGTGCAGGCCGTCCACCAGGACGGTGCGGACGAACTCGCTCGGTGAGAGCTTCGAGAACTCGCTGGTGAAGGGGATGATCAGCAGTGCGTCCACACCGAGTGCGGCGACCAGTTCCGCGCGGTGGTGGTGGGCGGAAAGCAGCGGGGGGTGGCTGCCGGGCCTGACGACCTCGCTCGGGTGCGGGTCGAAGGTCACGACCACCGACGGCAGCCCCAGTTCGCGGGCCCGCTCCACCGCACGGCCCATGATCAGCTGGTGGCCCCGGTGGACGCCGTCGTAGGAGCCGATGGTGACGACGCAGCGTCCCCAGTCACCGGGAACGTCATCCAAGCCCCGCCAGCGCTGCACCTTGACGCTCCGCTTCCTCGCCGAATCTCTGACATTCGCTTTTCTGCAGAGCCAAGACTGCCATGCCCGTGCCCGGGGGCGCGCCCCTGGGCTGGTCGGGGCCGCCGCCGCGCCGGACTCCGCCCCCGCGCCGCGGGGCCGCCGGAGCCCGCAGGAAAAGGCTCACGCCCCGCGGCAGAGGCGGTGCCGGGCGCTGGGGCCGAGGAGGGGGTCCCAGGTGGTCGTGTCGGTGAGCCAGGTCAGCAGAAGGCGGGCGAAGTCGGGGGTGGCGGCGGCGAGGTCGACGATGCGGCGGTCGAAGCGGGCGGCGCCCTCGGGGGTGCGGCCCAGGAGCAGGCCGAGGCGGCGGACCAGGTCGTGGGTCAGGGGCGGCGGGCGGCGGCCGGCGCCGTCGGCCGCCGCGGTGAGCAGGGCGTCCAGCACGTCGGGGTCGGATTCGGTCTCCAGCGCCGCGTCCAGCAGTTCCTGGCGCAGCGGCCGCGACAGATGGCTCCCGGGGGCGGCCAGCACCGCGGCGATGGCGGCGCGGACCTGCGGCGGGTGGTCGCGCAGGAGCGCTGCGGTGAGCGGCAGCACGACGGCCCGCGCCGCCGGGCCCTGTTCGAGTCTCAGATCGAGGAAGCGGGCGACGCCGGCGGCGCCGGCCGGGTGGTGCCGCAGGTGTTCCTCGACCAGTGCGGCGGTCCTGCGGGCGAGTGCGGGGGTGGTGACTCCGGCCATTTCCGCGAGCAGGTCGCCGTGGTCCGCCCCGGGGTCCGCGCACCGCAGCCGGGCCTGGAAGGCGGCCAGTACCGGTTCCGGATGCGTGCCGAGGGCGGCTGCCAGAGCCCCCGGCGGCAGCCGGGCGTCGCCGGCGGCGAACCGGTCGAGTGCGGCGGGCAGATGGCGGCCGCGGGTGGCGGGGTCGCGGACGAGCATGCCGAGGGCCGCGCCGTGCAGCGAGCAGTCGCCGGGGCGGGCGAGCATCACCAGGGCGGCGTAGCGGAGCAGTTCGCGGTCGGCGTCGGTGCGGGCGAAGAGCGCGGCGCGCGGGCCGTACGCGGCTGCCGCGACATGGCGCGCCGGGCGCGGGTCGTGCGCCCAGCGGTCGACGGCACGGCACACCGCCGAGGGTTCGTCCTCCGCCAGCGCGGCGAGCAGCTCGTCGGCGCTCGGGTGCGCCGCCGCGACCAGGGCCTCGGTCAGGTCGTCGACGGCGAGCCCGCGGTGGGTGTGCAGCAGGGCCTGCGCGGCCGAGGCGACGGTCAGCCGCGGCCCGGCGGGGCCCGGCGGGGCCTGGAGCGGCCGGTCGTCGTCGAACCAGCCGCACACCGCGGGCAGTGCCTCGGCGGGGAATTCGCACAGCAGGTCGGCGGCGGCGGCGAGGAAGCGCCCGGCGGAGTCCTGCCCGCCTGGCGGGCCGTCGGCGGGCAGCAGCAGCCGCAGCAGTTCGAGGCGCTCGGCGACCGGCAGCCGCACCCGGCGCCAGAACCACGGTCCGAAGTCCCCGAGGCCTCCCATGCCCTCAGGCGTGAAGCCGCCGCGCTCCACGGCCCGCACCGCCGTCCTGGCCGCCAGGTCGCGCAGGACCCCGCGGCAGACGGTCGCGTCGGGCAGCCGCAGCAGTACCTCGCGCAGCAGGTGGGCCGCCCACCACAGGGCGTCGCCGCGCCGCTCGGCAGGGCCCGGCAGGGCGGGCCTGCCGGCGACGGAGACGGTGTCGGGCCAGCCCCCGTCGTCCGGGTCCCGCGGTTGCGCCACGGCGGCCGCGGCCGCCGGGTGTGCGGCTCTGCGGGTGCGTGGGTTGGGCACCGTGTCGGCGTCCAGGTCGGCCGGGGGCGGCGGTGCGGGGACCTTGCGCGGGGTGCAGCGGGTGGGCGGCGGCGTCCTGTGGTCGAGGGCCGCTGCCAGGTCCGCAAGCTGCTCGGCCAGGACTTCGGGCGGCGCCGCCAGCAGTGCCTGGACGACGGGCCCTGCGCGGTGCCGGGGCACCGGAAGCGACCGGGGGCCCGACGCCGGGGCGACAGGGGGCGCCTGCGGGACCGGTGGCGGCTGGCCCGCGCGGGCGGCGGGGCGGGACGGCAGGCGTACGGGGGCGTCCGCGGCGCCGGCGGCCGGGGCGGCGAACCAGCGGTGGACCAGGGCGTGCAGGGCCGTGCCCAGGTCGAGGTGGGCGGCCTGCAGCCAGTCGGCGGCCTCCTCGTGGGCGAAGCGGTAGCCCGCGCCGGCGGGGACGAGCAGGCCCTCGGTCAGCACCGCGGAGGCCCAGCCCGTGCGCCACGGGAAAAGCTCCTCGAAGGCCTCCCGGTCCAGTTCGCCCTGGCCGGGCCCGAGGCAGCGCCGGGCGGCCTCGTGCACCTGGCCCGCCACCCGCGCGGCCAGCCGGCGCACCCCGGTGCCGCGCACCGGCGGTTTCGCGGCGGCGGCCAGCCGGACGGCGATCCGCAGGCACACCAGGTCGAGGTGGGCGGAGAAGACCTCCGCCCGTGAGGGTGACCCGTCGGCGCCCTCGGGGACTGCCGCGCGCACCTCGGACAGCAGCCGCAGCGTGAGCGGGTGCGCCTCGTCCGCGCCCCCCAGCACGCCCTCGGGCACGCCGTACCGCTCGCGGGCGGCCGCGGCCTGTGCCGGCTCCAGGTCGCCCAGCCGCACGCACGGCGGCAGCGGGGGGCCGCCGTCCCGCGGGGAGTCGGCCGCGGGCCCGTAAAGCAGCCGGGCGGGCAGCAGCCGGCCCGCCTGGTCCCAGAATTCCGGCCGGCAGGCGATGACGAGCCGGGCGGCGCCCGCGCGCAGCCAGCTCGCGGTGCCGGCGGTCCAGTCGGGGAGGGCGTGCGCGAGCACCGGGGGCATCTCCTCCGGTGTGTCGAGCACGATCAGCAGCGGTCGCCCGGCGGCGCGGGCGAGGTCGGCGACGGCGTCGGGCGAGGCGTAGAGCGGCTCCGCTGTGGTGGCGGCGCCGACGATGCGGGCCGCGGTGCGCAGTGAGCGCTCCACCGCGTCCTTGATGCCGCCGTCGGCGGGGCGCAGTTCCGCGCCGCGCAGCCAGACGGTCGGCGCGGGGAGCGAACCGCGGGCCCGGCGGCCGGCGAGCCGGGCCAGCTCGGTGCTGCGGCCGGTGCCGGGCTCGCCGACCAGTGCGAGGACCAGCGGGGCGCTGTCGTCGCGCGGGGCGAGGAAGTCCCGCAGGGCGTCGGCGATGGCCGGGCGGACGACGGGTTCCCGCCACTCGGCGGGGCCTGCGGCGGTGCCGACCGAGGTCGCGGTGAGCTGGAGTGCGCCGGCGAGGTTCAGGTGCGGCCCGTAGCCGGGCACGGTGGCGGCATTGCGCGCCAGCAGGTCGGCGAGCGCGCGCGGGGTCTGCGCGGGTCGCAGCGGCAGTGCGAACCCGGCTGCCCGGTGGCCTGCGTGCAGCGCGGTCGCGACGACGCCGATGACCGCGCCGGTCGCCGCGTCGACCACGGGCGCGCCGGACACCTGCGGTGGGACGCGGCTCATGTCGGCGCCGTCCAAGGCGAGTTCCCAGACGTCGTCCAGCAGGTGGAAGCGGTCGGTCGCGGTGTAGGTGACCGTGGCGGTGCCCAGCACCGTGCCCTCGGTACGGTGCGGCAGCCGCACCCGGATGCGCCGCTCGGGATGTGCGGGGCCGCCGGGGGCGACGGGCAGCGGGGGCACGCTCAGCCCTTCGGTGGCCACCAGGGCGAGGCCCTGCTCGGGGAGTGCGGTGATGGCCGCCGCCTCGACCAGGCACAGCTGCCCGCCGGGTGCGTGCAGGACGAGGCGGGCGAGGCCGTCGACCGCCTCGTGGCTGGTCACCATCGTGCCGTCGCCGTCGGCGAGGAAGCCGGTGCCTCGGGGGCGGCCGGCCAGGTCGCAGATCCGGACGAAGGCGTCGTCCGGTCCGTCGCCCGCCGCGCCCCGTGCCGCAGCCGCCATTCGGGCACCTCCCCCACTGCCGCGCCCAATTCGTCCCGCTTCGACGGTAGTGGGGCGATGATCGCCGCGCCTAGATCACGAAGGGAGAGCGCCCCCTCGTACGCCCACCCTTCACTCCGAGCGCCCCGCCACCCGGGTGACAGTCGCCATGGGGTCTGTCCTGGCGGTTTGCCGATACGCGTGGCCGGCACGCGTGACCTGTACGCGTGGCCTGTCGCGCGCTTCCCGCGCCGCGGCAGGGAGGCCCGCCGACATCGGCGGCAGGTGATCCCAAGGAACGTTGCGGAAGGGCGCGGCACGGCCCGACGACCCGGCAGCCGAACCGCCACCGCGCGGCGGGACCCGCCGGGGGCGCGGGAGAGCGCGGCGAGCCGCACCGGCGCCGCGGGCCACCGCAAGGAGGCAACCCGCGGCAGCGCTCGGCCCCCGAGGCGCGGGCCACGCCGTGACGATGCCCCGCAAGGCCGTACCCAGGGCGGTGCGGCTACGCCGGGAAGCCGGCGACGATGCGGGCCTGGCCTGCGTTCGACTCGATCAGGGCGAGGAGCCGGCCGTCGGGCCCGAAGACGGCGTGCGGGCCGGGGACGAGCTCCGGGGTCCGGATGCGCACCCCGTGCCCCAGCAGCTCGGCCTGCTCGGCGTCGACGTCCCAGCGGGGGAAGGCCGCGGCCGCGGCGTCCGCGATGGGGAGGACCGCGAAGTCCTCGGCCAGCTGCTCCAGCGTGCGGGCGCCGTCCAGGTCGTAGGGCCCGACCCGGGTGCGGCGCAGGGCCGTGAGGTGGCCGCCGACGCCGAGCCCGGCGCCGAGGTCGCGGGCCAGCGCCCGGATGTAGGTGCCGGAGGAGCAGACGACCGTGACGTCGAGATCGAGGGTGTCCCCGTCCCCCGGCCGCACGTCCTGGACGGTGAAGGACGAGACCGTCACGGGGCGGGCCGCGAGCTCGAAGTCCTCGCCCTCGCGGACCCGCGTGTAGGACCGCACGCCGTCGACCTTGATCGCGCTGACCTTGGACGGCACCTGCTGGATGGGGCCGGTGAGCGCGGCGATCCCTGCGTCGACGGCCTCCCGCTCGAGCGCGGCGACGGCGCCGGCCGGCGCCGTCGCGGTGACGTCGCCCTCCGCGTCGTCGGTGACGGTGGTCTGGCCGAGCCGGATGGTGGCGGCGTACTCCTTCTCGGTCAGCGCGAGGTGGCCGAGCAGCCTGGTGGCCTTCTCCACGCCGATGATCAGCACGCCGGTCGCCATCGGGTCGAGCGTGCCCGCGTGGCCGACCCGCCGGGTGCCGGCCAGCCGGCGCATGCGGGAGACGACACCGTGCGAGGTGAGCCCGCCGGGCTTGTCGACGACGACGAGCCCGGAGGGGGTTGCGGTACCGGTCATGCGGGCGACGTACCGCCCTTGTCCTCGCCGGGCCCGCCGGCCTCGCCGGCCTCGTCATCGAGGGCGTCGTCGAGCTCGCCGTCCTCGTCCGCGGGCTTGCGGTAGGGGTCCGCGTCGCCCGCGTACTGCGCGTCGGTGGCGGTCTTGCGGACCTCCTCGTCGGCGGCGCGGGCCTTGGCCAGCAGGTCGTCGATGGTCCGGGCGTTGTCGGGCAGGGCGTCGGCGACGAAGGCCAGCGTGGGGGTGAAGCGCACCCCGGTCTGCCGGCCGACCTCGGAGCGGAGCACTCCCTTGGCGCTCTCCAGCGCCGCCGCCGAGGCGGCGCGCTCCTCGTCGTCGCCGTAGACCGTGTAGAAGACCGTCGCCTCCCGCAGATCGCCGGTGACCCGGGTGTCGGTGATCGTCACATAGCCCAGCCGGGGGTCCTTGATCCGCCGCTGGAGGGTCTCCGCGACCACGACCCGGATGCGGTCGGCCAGCTTGCGCGCCCGCGCGGTGTCGGTCATCGTCTTCTTCTCTCTGTGTCCTGGGTCGTTCGTCTCAGTCGTCGTCGCCGTGGATGCGCTGCCGAGCGGACAGCAGCTCCACTTCCGGACGGGCGATCATCCAGCGTTCGCACCGGTCGAGTACGTCCTTGAGGTGCCCGAGCTCTCCCGACACCACCGCGATTCCTATCTCGGCCCTGCGATAGAGGTCCTGGTCGCCGGTCTCCGCCACGCTGACCCCGAACTTCCGGTGCAGCTCGGCGACGATCGGACGGACCACGGACCGCTTCTCCTTCAGGGACCGTACGTCACCCAGGAGCAGGTCGAAGCACAATGTGCCTGCATACATGGGTACGACGTTACAGGCGACGGCCGGGGCCGATCGACGGGATTTCCCCGCCGACCGGCCCCGGCCCTGGCCTGCGCCCGGCCGTACGGGATCCCGTACGGCCGGCCTGCGGCGTCAGCCGCGCGGCTTCTCGCGCATCTCGTACGTCGCGATGACGTCGTCGATCTTGATGTCGTTGTAGTTGCCGAGGTTGATACCGCCCTCGTAACCTTCACGGATCTCGGTGACGTCGTCCTTGAAGCGGCGCAGCCCCTCGATGTTGAGGTTCTCCGCGATGACCTTGCCGTCGCGGAGCAGCCGTGCCTTGGTGTTGCGCTTGACCTCGCCGGAGCGGACCAGCACACCGGCGATGTTGCCGAGCTTGGAGGAGCGGAAGACCTCGCGGATCTCCGCGGTGCCCAGCTCGACCTCCTCGTACTCGGGCTTGAGCATGCCCTTGAGCGCCGCTTCGATCTCCTCGATGGCCTGGTAGATCACCGAGTAGTAGCGGACGTCCACGCCTTCGCGTTCGGCCATCTGCGCCGCGCGGCCGGCCGCGCGGACGTTGAAGCCGATCACGATGGCGTCGGAGCCGGTCGCCAGGTCGATGTCCGACTCGGTGACCGCACCCACGCCGCGGTGCAGGACGCGGATGTCGACCTCGTCGCCGACGTCGAGCTGGAGCAGCGAGGACTCGAGAGCCTCCACCGATCCGGACGCGTCGCCCTTGATGATGAGGTTGAGTTCCTGCACCAGACCGGCCTTGAGTGCCTCGTCCAGGTTCTCCAGGGAGAACCGCACGCCCTTGCGGGCGAAGCGGACGTTGCGCTCGCGGGCGGCGCGCTTCTCGGCGATCTGACGGGCCGTGCGGTCCTCGTCGACGACCAGGAAGTTGTCGCCTGCGCCGGGCACGTTGGTCAGACCGAGGACGAGCACCGGAGTCGACGGGGTCGCCTCCTCCACGTTCTCGCCCTTGTCGTCGAGCATGGCGCGGACGCGGCCGTACGCGTCGCCGACGACCATGGTGTCGCCGACCCGCAGGGTGCCGCGCTGGACCAGGACGGTCGCCACGGCGCCGCGCCCCTTGTCCAGGTGGGCCTCGATCGCGATGCCCTGTGCGTCCTGCTCCGGGTTGGCCCGCAGGTCGAGCGAGGCGTCCGCGGTGAGGATCACGGCCTCGAGCAGGCTGTCGATGTTCAGACCCTGCTTGGCGGAGATGTCGACGAACATGGTGTCGCCGCCGTACTCCTCGGCCACCAGCCCGAACTCGGTGAGCTGTCCGCGCACCTTGGTCGGGTCGGCGCCCTCGACGTCGATCTTGTTGACCGCGACCACGATCGGCACCTCGGCCGCCTTGGCGTGGTTCAGCGCCTCGATCGTCTGCGGCATCACACCGTCGTTCGCCGCGACCACCAGGATCGCGATGTCGGTGGACTTCGCACCACGGGCACGCATGGCGGTGAACGCCTCGTGACCGGGGGTGTCGATGAAGGTGATCGCGCGCTCTTCACCGTTGACGTCGGTGGCCACCTGGTAGGCACCGATGTGCTGGGTGATGCCGCCCGCCTCGCCCGCGACCACGTTGGTCTTGCGGATCGCGTCGAGCAGGCGGGTCTTGCCGTGGTCGACGTGACCCATGACGGTCACGACCGGCGGCCGGGAGACGAGCATCTCCTCGCCGCCCTCGTCCTCGCCGAACTCGATGGAGAACGACTCGAGCAGCTCGCGGTCCTCCTCCTCCGGGCTGACGATCTCCAGCACGTAGTTCATCTCGCCGGCCAGCAGCTCCAGGGTGGAGTCCGAGACCGACTGGGTGGCCGTCACCATCTCACCGAGGTTGAGCATCACCTGGACGAGCGACGCCGGGTTGGCGTTGATCTTCTCGGCGAAGTCGGTGAGCGAGGCACCGCGCGACAGGCGCACGGTCTGGCCGTTGCCGCGGGGCAGCAGCACGCCGCCCACGGACGGGGCCTGCATGGCCTCGTACTCCTGGCGCCTCTGACGCTTGCTCTTGCGGCCGCGCGCCGGACGTCCGCCCGGGCCACGCCCGAACGCGCCCTGCGTGCCGCCACGGCCGCCCGGACCACCGGGACGCCCGCCGAAGCCGCCGGGACGGGGGCCGAAGCCGCCGCCACCGCCGGGGGCGCCGCCACCGGGACGGGGACCGCCGAAGCCGCCGCCGCCACCACCGGGACGACCGCCGCCACCGGGACCCGCGGGACGGCCGGCGAAGCCGCCGCCGCCGCCGGGACGCCCGCCGGGGCCGCCACCGGGACGTCCGCCGGGACCGCCGGTGCGGCCGCCGGGGCCGCCACCCGGGCGACCGCCCGGGGAGGGGGCGGGACGCTGCGGCATCATGCCCGGGTTGGGACGGGGACCCGCGGACTGCGGACGGGGCATGCCGCCCGGCGAGGGACGGGCACCGCCCGCACCGCCGGGACCGCCCTGGCCGCCGCCGGGACGCGGGGCGCCACCGGGGCGCGGAGCGCCGCCGCCGGGACCCGCGGGACGCGGGGCACCGCCCTGGCCGCCGCCGGGACGCGGCGCGCCACCGGGGCGCGGCATGCCGGTGGAGCCGGACGTGAAGGGGTTGTTGCCGGGACGCGGGCCCGCGGGCCGTGCGCCGCCGGGCCGTGCGGCGCCACCCTGGCCGGGCGCGGGGCGCCCGCCCTGGCGGGGACCGCCGTCGCGCTGACCTGCGTCGCGCTGGCCGGAATCGCGCTGGCCTGCGTCGCGCTGACCTGCGTCGCGCTGGCCGCCGGCCGGAGCCGGGCGGGCGGGACGCGGGCCGGGGGTGGCGGAGCCGGGCCTGGACGGCTGGCTCGCCGGGGGTGCGGCGGGCGGCGCCTGGAACTCCGCGGCCGGCACGGGTGCGGCCGGGGCGGGCTTGGGCGCGGCCGGAGCCGGCTTGGGCGCGGCGGGACCCGGACGCGGGCCGGGCGCCGGCGTGGAGCCGGTGCTCGGCGCGGCGGGGGCCGCGGGGGTGACGGGGCCGCCGGCCGCCGGCTTGGGTGCCGGGGCAGCGGGACGGGCCGGCGCACCCGGGGTGGGGGCCGGCCTGGCGGGGACGCTCTTGCGGGGTGCCGCCGGCTTCGCAGCGGACTTGCCGGCGCTGCCACCGCCCGGTCCCTGGAATGCGTCGGTCAACTTGCGGACTACCGGCGCCTCGATCGTCGAGGACGCAGAACGGACGAACTCGCCGAGTTCTTGGAGCTTGGCCATGACGACCTTGCTCTCGACTCCCATCTCTTTGGCGAGTTCGTAGACCCGGACCTTAGCCACTTCGCTCCTTTTAGGTCCGGGGTGATCGTCCGCCGGACCGTCGCTACTTCATGGGCGTACTCATCGCGTACTCATCGAGTGCTCATCGCAATCTCGACCTACTTCCATCTCGCGAGGTACCTGATCGCACGGGGCTGGCCCGTGCCGTACTTCTTCTTGCCTTCTTACGGGGCTGCCTGCTGCTCGACAAACCGGCGTACTTCCGCGGTATCGGGCGTCACCTGGCCTCGGAAGGCCCGGCCGAACGCCCGGCGGCGGACCGCCAGGTCGAGGCAGGCAAGGGCGGGATGCAGATACGCACCCCGACCGGGCAGCGTACCGCGATGATCGGGAACGCACACATCCCCACTCATCACCACACGCAGCAGATCGCTCTTGGCCGCTCGCTGACGGCAGCCGACGCACGTACGCTCCGGGCATGCTGGCGACAGCGTCCGACCAGACACTCTTCAGTCTACCTCCCCGCGCGGACCTCACTCCTTCGAGTGTGCCGACGCACGGTTGTTCGTTTGATGTGAGCCGGGGATTCGGCCACACGTAGGTCAGGTTTCAGCCTTCCGGACGCGCCTGCACCGGTGACCTGGGGGCGTCCGGAGCCTGATCGGCGTCCTCGGTGTCGGGGCGGATGTCGATCCGCCACCCGGTGAGCCGGGCGGCGAGCCGGGCGTTCTGCCCCTCCTTGCCGATGGCCAGTGACAGCTGGTAGTCGGGCACCGTGACCCGCGCGGAGCGGGCGGCGGCGTCAACCACCTCGACCCGGGACACCCGGGCGGGGGACAGCGCGTTCGCCACCATCTCGGCCGGGTCGTCCGACCAGTCCACGATGTCGATCTTCTCGCCGTGCAACTCCGCCATCACCGCGCGCACCCTTGCGCCCATGGGGCCGATGCAGGCGCCCTTGGCGTTGAGCCCCGAGCGGGCCGACCTGACCGCGATCTTGGTGCGGTGACCGGCCTCGCGGGCGATCGCCTCGATGACGACGGAGCCGTCGGCGATCTCGGGCACTTCGAGCGCGAAGAGCTTCTTGACCAGGTTCGGATGGGTGCGCGACAGCGTCACGGAGGGGCCGCGCACACCCTTGGCGACCCGTACGACATACGTACGCAGCCGGATGCCGTGCTTGTACTCCTCGCCGGGCACCTGCTCCTGCACCGGCAGGATGGCCTCCAGCTTGCCGATGTCGACCAGCACGTTCTTGGGGTCCTTGCCCTGCTGGACGACACCGGTCACGATGTCGCCCTCGCGGCCGGCGTACTCCCCGAAGGTGATGTCGTCCTCCGCGTCCCGCAGCCGCTGGAGGATCACCTGCTTGGCGGTCGACGCGGCGATCCGCCCGAAGCCGGAGGGGGTGTCGTCGAACTCGCGCGGCTCGGCGCCCTCGGCGACCTCCTCGGGGTCCTCGGTCGCCCACACGGTCACGTGTCCGCTGGTGCGGTCGAGCTCCACCCTGGCCCGCCGGTGGCTGCCCGGCTCGCGGTGGTAGGCGATCAGCAGCGCCGACTCGATGGCCTCGACCAGCAGCTCGAACGAGATCTGCCGCTCCTGCACCAGGCCCCGCAGGGCCTTCATGTCGATGTCCACGGCTACGCCTCCTCTGTGGTCTCGTCGGTGTCGATGTCCTGGCTGTCGCCGTCGTCCGTGCCGCCGTCCGCGAGGTCGTCGTCGGGCTCGCCGGCCTTGCGGTTGAACTCGACCTCGACCCGGGCCTTCGCGATCTCCGCGAAGTCCGCGCGGGCGGGCTTGGGCTTGCGGCCCTTGACGCCCGGCACCTCCAGGTCGAGACCCGTCTCGTCCACCGCCATGATCCGTGCGATCAGCTCGCCGCGCTCCTCGAGCGTCAGCTTCACCAGCCGTCCGGCGTTGCGCCGGAAGTGCCGGGGTTCGGTCAGCGGCCGGTCGGTGCCGGGCGAGGTGACCTCCAGGAGGTACTCCGTCTCGCCCATCACGTCCGAGTCGTCCAGTGCCTGGGAGACCGAGCGGCTCAGTGCGGCCACGGCGTCCAGTTGCACCCCGTCCTCGGAGTCCACGACGACCAGCAGCTGGCGCCGCCGGCCCGACGCGGTCAGCGTGACGTCCTCCAGGTCGAGACCGGCCTCGCCGGCAAGCGGCTCAAGCAGCGCGCGCAGCCTCTCGCTCTGGGTGGTGCTCATCCGGGTGACTCCTCGGCCGCGTGTGCTGTTGTGATGGAAGGTCGCGTGTAAGGGCAAGGCTACCCGAGCCGGGGCAGCGCACCGCGCCACGCAGGCACCCGTACACTCCCCCCATGATCCCGGAGGCGGCCGCTCGACTGAGCAGGCGGAGTGTGGTGGCGGCAGCGGTCGTGACGGTCGGCGCCGGATGTGGCAAGGGTGCTGACGGACCGTCGGGCGACCGGGCGGACAAGGCGCCCGCGGTGCTTCCCGGGGTCGCGGAGCAGGCGCGGGCGGTTCGGGACAGCACGGAATTGATCGGGCGTTACGACGCCGCGGCCGCGGCCCACCCCTCGCTCGCCGCCCGGCTGCGGCCGCTGCGGGCGGAGATCGTCCGGCACATCCAGGCCTTCGGCGGAACGCTTCCCGCCACGCCCGCGCCGGCCGCGACGGCGCCCCCCGCGACCGCCGCGCGGGCCCTGTCCGGCCTCGCCGCCGCAGAACGCGCCCTGGCCGACCGCAGGGCCGCCGCCGTCCTGACCGTGCCGGGCGAGCTGGCCCGGCTGATGGCCTCGGTCGCGGCGGCCGGCGCCGGTCACGCGGCGCTGCTCGGCACCGTGTCAGGCGGCAAGCGAAAGAACGAGGGGACGGGCGGGGAATGAACGCGGTCATCGACGCGGTGCAGGCGGCGCTCGCCGCGGAGCACGCCGCGGTCTACGGCTACGGCGTCGTCGGGGGCCACCTGACGGGCAGCAGGCAGGCCGAGGCCCGGCAGGGCTACGACGCCCACCGGGCCCGCCGCGACGACCTGATGCGTACCGTCGCCGACCTCGGCGCCTCCCCTGTCACCACCGCGGCCGGCTACGAGCTGCCCTTCCCGGTCACCGACGCGGCGTCCGCGGTGCGGCTCGCGGTCCACGTCGAGGAGCGGGTGGCGGGCGCCTACGGCGACGTGGTGCGCGGCACCATCGGCGACCTGCGGCGGGACGCGACCGGTGCGATGCGGGACGCGGCGGTGCGAGCCGTGCGCTGGCGCGGCGGCAGCGTAGCCTTCCCGGGTCTGGCGGAACGCGGCTGAGCGTCGCTGCCGGGCGCAACGGGCCGCACGGAGGGCAGGGCACAGCGATGGGTTCAGCAGCGCACCACGGGCGGCCCGCCGCCGCGGACCTCCGGCCGCCGGAGCGGCTGGTCCGCACCGTCACCGCTTGGGAGGGCGAGGCGGGCCTGCGGTGGCTGGCGCGGCTGCCGGACCGGGTGGCGGACTGCCTCGGACGCTGGGGTCTGACCGTGGAGCGGGTCGTCGCCGCCGGCGGCCAGATCAGCATGATCGTGCTGGTCCGCGACGCGGAGGGCGAGCCCGCCGTGCTCAAGGTCGGCATGGTGAACCGCGAGACGGAGCAGGAGCACGCGGCCCTCGCGCACTGGTCGGGGCGTGGCGCGGCACGCCTGCTGCGCGCGGAGCCTGCCGAGGGCGCGATGCTGCTGGAGCGGTTGCGGGCGGACGTGTCGCTGCGCTCGCTCGCGGAGCCGAAAGCGATGCTGGAGGCCGAGGCGGTGCTCCAGCGGCTGTGGGTGCCGCCGGCCGAGGGGCACCCCTTCCGCTCGGTCGAGGGCGCGACCGCCGAGCTGGCCGCCCTGCTGCGGGAGCGGCGCGCGGAGCCCTACGCGGCGGACGCCGGCCCGGTGATCGACGAGGCGCTCGCGGCGCAGGCCGAACTGGCGGGCTCGGCGGGGTCGGTGGAGTGCGTGCTGCTGCACGGCGACTACCACCACGGCAATGTGCTGGCGGGCGAGCGGATGCCGTGGCTGGCGATCGACCCCAAACCGCTCGTCGGTGAGCGGGCCTACGACCTGGCGTGGCTGGCCAGGGACCGGCTCGCCACGCTGGCGGCGCAGCCCGGTTCGCGGGCCACCGCAAGGCGGCGGATCGCGAAGCTGGCCGAGGCGCTGGAGGTGGACGCCGGGCGGCTGCGCGGCTGGTCGGTCTTCCGCGCGGTGGAGGCGGGCGTCTGGTGCCTGTCGGTGGGCGCCAGGGAGGACGGCGAACTGCTGCTGGAGTTCGCGAGTTGGCTGTAGCCGGCGGCTGGGTCAGCGCAGCAGGGGCAGCGGGGCGCCCATCACCGCGTACGGGCGGGCGGCGCTGGGGAAGTGGACCGGGCGGGCCAGGTCGCGGTAGCCCAGGGCGTGGTAGAGCCGCCGGGCGGGGGTCTCGCCGTCGATCGCGGACAGGATGCTGCGCGGCTCGGTGGCGGTGTCGGTGATCCCGGTGATCAGCCGGCGCCCGATGCCGTGGCCCTGGAAGTCGGGCAGCACGTGCAGTTCGGTGATCACGAAGGAGTCGTCGAGCCAGTCGTCGTTGCCCTCTCGGCTCAGATACGGCTGCACGACGCTCGACCACCAGTGCGTACGGTCGTTGGGCAGCCCGTAGACGAACCCGACCAGCCGCCCCTCCGCCGTCCTGGCCTCGAGCGCCCGCGCCCCGCGGCCGGCCAGGTGGCGCAGCACGATCTGCCGGCGGATCGCCACTTCCTCGGGTCCGAGCCCGAAGGCGAGCGCCTGCACGGCGAGCGCCTCGTCGACGTGCGCGGCAAGATCGCCCGTCCCGACCACCACGTTCTCCATGAGCCGCGAGACTACTGCTTCTTCAACCTCTCCCGCCTCCGGGCGCCTTCCCTCCGGAGTCGGCGGTCGATCGTGCGCGGCCGCTCTCCCCCTGGGCTTCACCTGCGTCGTGTGGATCTCCGCGGCGTCGCGACGCCCGGCCGGCAGGCCCTAGAAGAGAACGCTCATGAAGGCGCCGACCTCGGTGAAGCCGACGCGCTGGTAGGCGGCGCGGGCCGGGGTGTTGAAGTCGTTGACGTAGAGGCTGACCACCGGGGCGACGTCGCGCAGGGCGTAGTGCAGGACGGCGGCCATGCCGGACTCGGACAGCCTGCGGCCGCGGTGGGAGGGGGCGACCCACACGCCCTGGATCTGGCAGGTGTGCCGGGTGACGGCGCCGATCTCCGCCTTGAAGACCACCTCGCCGTTCTCGATCCGGGCGAAGGCCCGCCCGGTGGAGACGAGTTCGGCGACCCGGGCCTGGTAGAGCAGGCCGCCGTCGCCGGCCAGCGGCGAGACGCCGACCTCCTCGGTGAACATCGCCACGCAGGCCGGCATGATCACCTCCATCTCGTCCTTGCGCACCCGGCGCACCCCGGGGTCGGGCGCGATGTCGGCGGGCAGCGACCTGGTGGTCATCAGCGGCTGGTGGCGGCGGATCTCGCGGGCCGGGCCCCAATGCGGTTCGAGCCGGGACCACAGGTCGGCGGTGGCGTCGGCCGGGCCGACGATGGACGAGCAGCGGCGCCCCGACCTGCGGGCGCGTTCTGCGAACGCGGCGACCGCCTCGGGGGTGGCGCAGATCGGGACCAGGTTGGCGCCGGCGTAGCACAGGGACGTGAGCCGGCCGGCCGCGTACCAGCCCCACATCTCTCCGCCGAGCCGCCACGGGTCGAGCCCTGCGACGTTGACGCGGGAGGTGACGAAAGCGTTGGCGACCGGGTCGCTGTGCAGGACGGCCAGCGCCGCGTCGAGGTCACCGGGTTCCAGGACGCGGGCAGTCGAGTGGGTCAGCACGTGGACGCCTCACCGTCTTCGCCTTCTGGGCCGCTCGTGCAGGCGGGGGATGGTCTGCGCACTTTACCTCGCACGGCTGTGCCACGCCCCGCGCCGGTGGTTCCCGGACGCGGGGCAGACCGGAATCGGTCGGTCAGGAGACGCTCACCTGGGGTTCGCCGGAGGCCACTCCTGCGTCCTCCATCTGCTCGGCCAGCTTCATGGCCTCCTCGATCAGCGTCTCGACGATCTTCGACTCGGGCACGGTCTTGATGACCTCGCCCTTGACGAAGATCTGCCCCTTGCCGTTGCCCGAGGCGACGCCGAGGTCGGCCTCGCGGGCCTCGCCGGGGCCGTTGACGACGCAGCCCATGACGGCGACCCGCAGCGGCACCTCCATGCCCTCGAGACCCGCGGTGACCTCGTCGGCGAGCTTGTAGACGTCGACCTGGGCGCGGCCGCAGGACGGGCAGGAGACGATCTCCAGGCGGCGCTGGCGCAGGTTCAGCGACTCCAGGATCTGGATGCCGACCTTGACCTCCTCGGCCGGCGGTGCGGACAGCGAGACCCTGATGGTGTCGCCGATGCCCTCGGCGAGCAGCGCGCCGAAGGCGACCGCGGACTTGATGGTGCCCTGGAAGGCGGGGCCCGCCTCGGTCACGCCGAGGTGCAGCGGGTAGTCGCACTTCTGGGCGAGCAGCCGGTAGGCGGCGACCATGACCACCGGGTCGTTGTGCTTGACGGAGATCTTGATGTCGCGGAAGCCGTGCTCCTCGAAGAGCGACGCCTCCCACAGCGCGGATTCCGCCAGCGCCTCGGGGGTGGCCTTGCCGTACTTCTCCAGCAGGCGGCGGTCGAGCGAGCCGGCGTTGACGCCGATCCTGATCGGGGTGCCCGCGTCGGAGGCGGCCTTGGCGATCTCCCGGACCTTGTCGTCGAACTGCTTGATGTTGCCCGGGTTGACCCGGACCGCGGCGCAGCCGGCGTCGATCGCGGCAAAGACGTACTTCGGCTGGAAATGGATGTCGGCGATGACCGGGATCTGGGACTTCCTGGCGATGGTGGCCAGGGCGTCGGCGTCGTCCTGGGTCGGGCACGCGACCCGGACGATCTGGCAGCCGGAGGCGGTCAGCTCGGCGATCTGCTGGAGGGTGGCGCCGATGTCGGAGGTCCGCGTGGTGGTCATGGACTGGACGGACACCGGGGCGTCGCCGCCCACGGCGACGGTTCCCACCTGGATCTGACGGCTCTTGCGGCGTTCGGCGAGCTTGATCGGAACATCCGGCATACCGAGCGAAATCGCGGTCATCTGCGTTGCTTCCCCAAGGTGTGACACAAGTCCCGACGAGGGCGGGCTCCGCTTCGAGGTTACGGCACCCGCCCCACGTCTCTCACTCGGCTCAGGGCATTACGAACTGAGTTTGACCGGGTTGACCACATCGGCGATCAGAACCAGCAAGGTGAAGGACACGAAGATTCCGGCCACGACATAGGCGACCGGCATGAGCTTGGCCACGTCGAAGGGCCCGGGATCGGGCTTGCGGAAGACCCGGGCGGTGTGCCGCCTGATCGACTCCCACAGCGCGCCTGCCACGTGGCCGCCGTCCAGCGGCAGCAGCGGCAGCATGTTGAACAGGAACAGCGACAGGTTGAAGCCTGCGACGAGCATCACCATGGTGGCGATCCGGTCGATGGCCGGCTCCTTCAGCGAGAAGACCTCGCCGCCGACCCGGGCCGCGCCGACCACGCCCATCGGGGAGTCCGCCTTGCGCGGGGCGCCGTCGAAGGTGGCCCGCCACAGGTCGGGGATGCGCTGCGGCAGCCGCAGCAGCGAGTCGAGGCCCTGCCTGGCCATGTCGCCCATGTGGCCGACCGAGCTGGTGAAGCCCTGCGGCTGGATGTGGCTGGCCGGGCTGAAGCCGAGGAAGCCCGCGGTCACGGTGCCGTCCTGGACCTCGCCGTGGCTGTCGGTCTTCGCGACGACGTTCTTGGTGATCACCGGGTGCAGGGTGACCCGCTTGCCGGCCCGCTCCACCACGATGACGGCGGGTCCCACGCCGGTCCTGATGTCCTTGGAGAGGTCGGCCCACCCGTCCACCGGCTTGCCGTTGAACTCCAGGAACTTGTCCCCGGGCCGGAAGCCGGCGGTCTTGGCGGGCGCGATCGGATCGGCGGCCGTGCAGGGGTTGTCCGGGTTGCGCTTGGCGGTGTCGGCCTGCGAGATCACGCAGTCGCTGATCGAGCCGACGACCGTGGTCTGCTGGGCGATGCCGATGCCCATGAAGACCGAAAGGGCCAGCGCGAAGGCCAGGATGAGGTTCATGAAGGGCCCGGCGAACATCACGATGACGCGCTTCCACGGCTTGCGCGTGTAGAACAGCCGCGTCTCGTCGCCCGGCTGGAGCTCCTCGAACGCGGCGGAGCGCGCGTCCTCGATCATGCTGCGCCAGGGCGAGGTGGAGCGGGCGGTGATCCGGCCGTCCTCACCGGGCGGGAACATCCCGATCATGCGGATGTAGCCGCCGAGCGGGATGGCCTTGAAGCCGTACTCCGTCTCGCCCTTCTTGCGCGACCAGATGGTGGGCCCGAAGCCCACCATGTACTGCGGCACGCGGATCTTGAACAGCTTGGCCGTGGAGAGGTGGCCCAGCTCGTGCCAGGCGATGGAGACCATCAGACCCACGGCGAAGACCACTATGCCGAGGATCGTCATGAGAGCGGTCATACCCCTGCTGCCTCCGATGCCTGCGCCAGTTCCACGGCCCGGGCGCGCGCCCAGGCCTCCGCTTCGAGGACGTTCTCGACCGTCAGCGAAGTTCCCGGGTCGGGTGTGCCGTGTTCCTCGACGACCCTCGCGACGGTGTCCACGATCCCGGTGAACGGCAGCCGGCCGGCGAGGAAGGCGTCGACGCACTCCTCGTTGGCGGCGTTGAACACCGCGGGTGCGGTGCCCCCGAGGCTACCGACATGGCGGGCCAGTGCGACCGACGGGAAGGCGTCGTCGTCCAGCGGGAAGAACTCCCATGTCGACGCCTTCGACCAGTCGAAGGCCGGCGCGGCGTCCGGCACCCGGTCGGGCCAGCCCAGGCCGAGCGCGATCGGCATCCGCATGTCGGGCGGGCTGGCCTGCGCGATCGTGGAGCCGTCGACGAACTCCACCATGGAGTGGATGTAGGACTGCGGGTGCACGACGACCTCGATGCGGTCGAAGGGCACGTCGTAGAGCAGGTGCGCCTCGATCACCTCGAGGCCCTTGTTGACCAGTGTCGCCGAGTTGACGGTGATCACCGGGCCCATCTCCCAGGTGGGGTGGGCCAGCGCGTCCTCCGGGGTGACCCGGGCAAGCTCCGCCCTGGTGCGGCCGCGGAAGGGGCCGCCCGACGCGGTGACCAGCAGCTTGCGGACCTCCTGGCGGCGGCCGCCCAGCATCGCCTGGAAGAGCGCGGAGTGCTCGGAGTCGACGGGCACGATCTGGCCGGGCTTGGCGAGGGCCTTGACCAGCGGGCCGCCGGCGATCAGCGACTCCTTGTTGGCCAGGATCAGCACCCGGTCGGCGCGCAGCGCGGCGAGCGTCGGCCGCAGACCGATCGAGCCGGTGATGCCGTTGAGCACGGAGTGGCACTCCAGCGCCGCGGCCTCGGTGGCGGCGCCGGGCCCCGCGATGATCTCGGGCAGCGTCGCGCCGGGCCCGTAGAGGCCGGCCAGGGCTTCGCGCAGCGGGCCGACGGCGGCCTCGTCCGCGACGGCGACGGTCCGCACCCGGAGCCGGTGGGCCTGCTCGGCGAGCAGGGCGACGCGACTGCCGGCGGCGGAGATCGCGGTGACCCGGAAGCGGTCCTGGTTGCGCAGCACCACGTCGATGGCCTGGGTGCCGATCGACCCGGTGGAGCCGAGGATCACGATGTCGCGAGGGCCGTCCACCGGATCGCCGGTGACATACGGGCGGTAGTGCGGGTCTGCGAGGGCATCCGTCATGGGCCCATTGTGTCGTGCGCGGGCCGTGCGCCGTCCACTGCCCCGCAGGGGCGTCGGACGGCGCACGGGTGCGTCAGGGCGGTGGCAGGGCTAGTGGACGGGCCGGTGCACGTTGGTGGTCTGCGAGGGGCCGGGCTCGGCCTCCGCGATCCACGGGCCTTCCCTGCTCGGGTCGACGATGCCCGCTTCCAGCCACTCGTCGGAGCCGCGGAGCACCGCCTTGGTCAGCGCCCGGTCGGCGCTGTCGGTGTTGGTCCACAGCCGGTCGAAGAGCTCGTCGGTGCGGACCCGCGCCTGCCGGCAGAAGGTGTCGGCGAGCTGCCGCGCCTCCGGCCCGTGGTCGCTGGACGCCCCGAGGTGCTGGGCGCGTACGCAGGCCGCGCTCATCGCGAACAGCTCGGCCCCGATGTCCACGATGCGGGCGAGGAAGTTCTGCTTGGTCTCCATCCGGCCCTGCCAGCGCGACATGGCGTAGAAGGTGCAGCGGGCCAGCTTGCGCGCGTTGCGCTCCACGTACCGCAGGTGGGTGGCGAGGCCGTCGAACTCGGCGTACGCGTTCGGCAGCTGCCCGGGTCCCGCGACCAGCTTGGGCAGCCACTTGGCGTAGAAGCCGCCGGCCTTGGCGCCGGCCCTGGCCTTGTCGCCGAGGGAGGCGTCGGGGTCGATGAGGTCGCCTGCCACCGACAGGTGGGCGTCCACGGCCTCCCGCGCGATCAGCAGGTGCATGATCTCGGTGGAGCCCTCGAAGATCCTGTTGATGCGCAGGTCGCGCAGCATCTGCTCGGCGGGTACTGCCCGCTCGCCGCGGGCGGCGAGCGAGTCGGCGGTCTCGAAGCCGCGGCCGCCGCGGATCTGGACCAGCTCGTCGGCGATCAGGCAGCCGGCCTCCGAGCCGTAGAGCTTGGCGAGCGCCGCCTCGATCCGGATGTCGTTGCGCTCCTCGTCGGCCATCTGCGAGGACAGGTCCACCACGGCTTCGAGCGCGAAGGTGGTGGCGGCGATGTAGGCGATCTTGGAGCCGACGGCCTCGTGCTCGGCGATCGGCCGGCCCCACTGCTCGCGGGCCGCGGACCACTCCCTGGCGACCTTCAGGCACCATTTGGCGGCGCCGACGCAGCCCGCGGGCAGCGAGAGGCGGCCGGTGTTGAGGGTGGTCAGGGCGATCTTCAGGCCGGCGCCCTCCGGGCCGATCCGGTTCGCGGCGGGGACCCGGACCCGGTGGAAGCGGGTGACGCCGTTCTCGATCCCGCGCAGCCCCATGAAGGCGTTGCGGTGCTCGACGGTGACGCCTTCGGCCGCGGCCTCGACGACGAAGGCGGTGATGCCGCCCTTGTGGCCCTCGGAGGCGGGCACCCGGGCCATCACGACCAGCAGGTCGGCGACGACGCCGTTGGTGGTCCACAGCTTCACGCCGTCCAGCACGTAGTCGTCGCCGTCGGGGACGGCGGCGGTGGCGAGTCGTGCGGGGTCGGAGCCGACGTCGGGCTCGGTGAGCAGGAAGGCGCTGATGTCGGTGGTGGCGCAGCGCGGCAGGAACGCCTGCTTCTGCTCGGCGGTGCCGAACATCTTCACCGGCTGGGGTACGCCGATCGACTGGTGGGCGGACAGCAGGGCGCCGACCGCGGGGCTGGCGGTGCCGACCATGGCGAGCGCCTTGTTGTAGTACACCTGGGTGAGGCCGAGACCGCCGTAGGCGGGGTCGATCTTCATCCCGAGCGCGCCCAGCTCCTTGAGGCCCAGGATCGTCTCGTCCGGGATCCGCGCCTCGCGGTCGATCCTGGCGCCGTCGATCGAGGTCCTGCAGAACTCCCGCAGCCGGGCGAGGAACTCCTCGCCCCTGGCGGCAGCCTCCGGTGCCGGGACCGGGTACGGGTGGATCAGGTCGAGGCGGAAGCGGCCGAGGAAGAGCTCCTTGGCGAAGCTCGGCCTGTGCCAGTCACGCTCGCGGGCGGCCTCGGCCACCTGGCGTGCTTCGCGTTCGGAGACCTTTCGTGCTGCGACGGGTGCGGACACGGTTGCGTCACCTCCGGGTAGCCGGTTACCGACCGGTGCTACCAGTCCGTACTACCCGATTTCCGCCGACCCCACCAGACGAGCCGTCAGCGGTCGGCGCTTCCGCCGCCCCCGGTCACAGGTCCAGGCCGGTGAGAACCAGCACCCGCTCGTAGGTGTAGTCGTCCATCGCGTACTTCACGCCCTCGCGGCCGCTGCCGGAGTCCTTCACGCCGCCGTAGGGCATCTGGTCGGCCCGGTAGGAGGGCGCGTCGCCGATGATCACGCCGCCGACCTCGAGCTCGCGGTGGGCGCGGAAGGCCAGCCGGATGTCGTGGGTGAAGACGCCCGCCTGGAGGCCGAAACGGGAGTCGTTGACGGCCGCGAAGGCTTCCTCTGCGCCGTTCACCCGATGCAGTGACAGGACGGGGCCGAACGCCTCCTCGGTGGCCAGCACCGCGTCGGCGGGCAGGTCGGCCAGTACGGTCGGGGCGTAGCTCGCCCCGTCGCGGGTCCCGCCGGCCAGCAGTTTCGCGCCCTTGCCGACGGCGTCGTCCACCCACTGCCCCACGCGTATCGCCGCCGATTCGCTCACCAGCGGGCCGACGTCGGTGGCGTCGTCGGCCGGGTCCCCTGTGACCTGGTCGCGGACCTTCGCGACGACGCGCTCGGCCAGGGCGTCGTAGACGGCCGTGTCGGCGATGACCCGCTGCACCGAGATGCAGGACTGGCCGCCCTGGTAGTTGGCGAAGGCGGCGATCCGGGCCGCCGCCCAGTCCAGGTCGGCGTCCGACGACCAGTCGGCCAGCACCACGGCCGCCGCGTTGCCGCCGAGTTCGAGGGTGACGTGCTTGCGCGGCACCGAGTCCGCGATGGCGTACCCCACGGTGTCGGATCCGGTGAAGGAGATCACCGGCAGCCGCGGGTCCTGCACCAGAGCGGGCATCCGGTCGTTGGGCACCGGCAGGACGCTCCAGGCGCCGGCCGGCAGCCCCTCGGTCTCGGCCAGGATCCCGCCGAGCAGCAGCGCGGTCAGCGGGGTCGCGGGCGCGGGCTTGAGGATGATCGGCACGCCGACCGCCAGAGCGGGGGCGACCTTGTGCGCCACCAGGTTCAGCGGGAAGTTGAACGGCGCGATGCCCAGTACGGGGCCGCGCCCGAAGCGCCGGGTCAGTGCGAGCCGCCCCACCCCGCCCTGGTCGGTGTCCAGCCGCTGCGCCTCGCCCGAGTTGAAGCGGCGGGCCTCCTCCGCCGCCCAGCGGAAGACCGACACCGCGCGGCCGACCTCGCCACGCGACCACTTCAGCGGCTTGCCGTTCTCCGCGGTGATGAGCCGGGCGATCTCCTCCGCCCGCTCTGCCAGCCGCTTCGAGACGTGGTCGAGCGCGGCGGCCCGCACATGCGCGGGCGTCGCCGAGAGCTCCGCCTGCGCCGCCACCGCCGCGGCGACCGCCTCCTCGACCTGCGCGTCGTCCGGCACGCTCGCCCGGGCGACCAGGGCGCCGTCCCAGGGGCTCGTCACGTCGAAGGCGTCCGTCCCGGTGGCCTGGCGGCCCGCCAGCCAGAACGCGTACGGAGCTGCGGTCGTCACTGTGGTTCCGCCCTTCAGTCGCGGGTGTCGCTCCCCGCCACGGTAGGCACCGGCCAGGACCGGCCACGTTGTCCACGGCGGAGTGCGCGTGCGCCCGGGTGCTACGGAATGGCCAGCACCGCCGCGGACGTCGCGGGAAAGGGGGTGGCCGCGTCCGGAACCGCCCCCGGGTGACGGTCCCCGGCCCTATCCTGGCGCCCCGGCACGGGGAGGGGACGGGGATGGCGCAAACGGTCACGATCGCACTGGACGACGGCTCGACGGTGGAGGCGGAGATCGTCGGTGAGGTGCCCTTCCAGCACCCCGACGAGACCGGCGGCTACGACGACGTCGGCGTACGCGCCAGGGCCGCCGCGATGGGCTCCGCGGTCACCCTGACCCTGGAAGGGGTACGGGACACCGTCCGCAGCATCGGCCGCTGGGCCGCGCAGACCGTCACCGAGGGCGGCGCCGCCGGCTCCCCCGACGCCTTCGAGGTGGAATTCGGCCTCAAGCTCGCCGTGAAGTCGGGCCAGCTGCTCGGCATCATCGCCGAGGCGGGCACGGAAGCGGGCCTGACCGTGCGCCTCTCCTGGGACCTCGCCTCCCGCCGCGCGGCCGCCCCCCTCCCGGGCCCCGACACCACGGCCGGCACCGACACCGCAACCGGCCCGGCCGGTCCGGAGGCCACCGGCGGCCCGGTGGCACCGTAGCGGTCCCGCGGCGCCGCGGGGACCGGCCGGCGTACGTCGGGCACGCCCTGCCCGGCCAGGGCAACGGAAGCGCCCCCGAGCGGCATGGAGACGCGCCGTAGCGCGGCCTTCGCCCGCCGGGCCCCGGGCGCGGCGGGCGAAGGCCGGGCGCGTGGAAGGGGGCGCACCCCTGTGGTGGGACACGCGAGGGTCACCCGCCGGGCCAGCGGTCGGCCCACCGGGGCGTATGGGCCACCCGGCGGCCCGGCCGCGGCGGCCCCCGGCACCCTCGGCGCGGGCGCCGCGGGGCGCGGGCTTCAGGCGCCGGGCTCGGCCTCGGCTGCGGTCTTGAGGGCCAGCCACAGCTCCATCCGCACATCCGGGTCGTCGAGGGAGCGGCCGAGGATCTCCTCCACCCGCCGCATGCGGTAGCGCAGGGTGTGCCGGTGCACGCCGAGGTCGGCCGCGGCCGCGTCCCACTGGCCGTGGTGCGAGAGCCAGGCGTGCAGCGAGGCGACCAGGTCGCCGCGCGAGGTGGCGTCGTGCTCGCGCAGCGGCCGCAGCAGGCCCTCGGCGAAGGCCTGTACGGCGTCGTCGGCGAGCAGCGGCACCACGGAGCCGGCCCCGACCTCGCCGTGCTCGACCAGGTTGCGGCCCCTGCGGACCGCGACGGCCAGCGCCCGCTCGGCCTGCCGGTGCGCCTCCGGCACCTGCTCGGGTGTCACGGCCGCCGACAGCCCGGCGGCGAGCGCGTCCTCGGCCTCCGCGAGGTCGGCGGCCGCGGCCAGCGCGGTGGCGTCCTGCGCGGCCAGCACGATCAGCCGGTCGCCCTCGTGGATGGCCAGCAGCGGGTCGCCCGAGCGGGCGGCGGCGGATTCGACGTGCTCCGCCAGCCGGGTCAGGGCCTCGGGGCCGCGCTCTGCGTCGGAGGGTTCGGCGATCAGCACCCGCACCGGGTGGTCGAGCAGGGTGCGGTAGAGCGCGCCCGCGACGCTGCGGGCGTGTCCTGCCTCACCGGCGAGCAGCATCCGCAGCAGCGCGGCGGCCAGCCGGGCGTGCGCGTCCTGGAGGGTGCGGGACTGTTCGAGGGAGAGCGTCAGCAGGGCGACGGCGGCGTGCACGACGTAGCGCGCCGAGGTGTCGAGGCGCTCCTCGGTGCCGACGGCGAGATAGCCGCGCGGGCGGCGCCCGGTGCCGAGCGACTGGATCTCGACCCGGTCCTCGCTGCCCGACGGCCCTGCCACGGCGGCGCCGGCCGGCCCCTGGATGCCCCGCATCCGGTCGATCTCGCCGGCCAGCCGGGCGGCGCGGCGGCCCGCCCAGTCGGGGGCGGCGGCCAGGACGGTGCCGGAGGAGTCATAGAGCGCGGCCCAGCCGTCGAGGTGTGCGGCCAGCCGGGCCAGCAGCGCAGCGGTGCCGTCGGGGGCGAGCGCGGCCCTGGTGAGCTCCCGCTGGGCCTCGAAGCCCGCGGTCACCGACTTGTAGCGGTCGGCCGCGAGAGCCGCGGAGACCGTCTTGCTGATCGCGATGAAGGGTGTCCTGCGGGGCACTTCGAGCAGCGGCAGGCCCGCCCGCTCGGCCGCTGCCACCAGAGTGTCCGGCACCGAGTCGTGCCCGACGCCCACCCCGAAGCCGAGCCCGACGACCTTGGCCGCGGTCAGCCGGCGCACGTAGCCGCGGACGGCCTCCTGGTCGCGGACGTCCAGCTTGAGCCCGGTGGTCAGCAGCAGCTCGCCGCCCTCGAGATAGGGCCCCGGGTCGTCCAGTTCGCTGGTGTGCACCCAGCGGACCTCCGGGTCCAGCCGGTCCTTGCCGGCGAGGACGGTCAGCTTGAGCGCCGAGTGGTGCACGAGGGACGCGAGGGTGAGCGGCATACGGACCAGATACCGGCAATCGCTGGATTCTTGGCCGACCGGGAGTGGTCGCCCCCCTCAATTGTGCCGCACCGTCCATCCCGCTCCGCTCGTCGGCCCCTCACCCCCGCAGGTCCAGCAGGATCGGCGGCGCGTGCTCGCCGGTCGTCGCGGTCAGCGACAGCACCGCGTGCCCCGCGGGCACCGCGTGCGCCAGGTCCGAGGCGGACCACCGCTCCCGCTCCACTTCCCTGACGGTGACCGACTCGGTGGTGACCGCTTCGCCGGTGAACAGCTTCCGCACCCCGCGGCTCAGCCGCCGCGGCAGGCCGCCGGACTGGTCGGGGGTCCTGGTGATGTCCCGGGTCTCGACCCAGGTGGTCCCCCAGGCCTCGGCGAAGCGCTTGCCGTCCCAGGTGGTGACCCCGGACATCGCCATCCGGCAGCCCATCGCGCCGAGCAGTGCCGTCCGCAGTTCCTCCGGTGCGTCGTCCAGCGTCCGCAGGGCCATCACGACCCCGGCATTCGCCGAGCGCAGCCGTGCGAAGCCGCGTACCGACTCAGGGGTGACCGTGTGGGCGGCGTCGTCCAGCACCAGGCAGGCGAAGAGCGAACGGTCCCGCCGCGCGACGGCTGCGGCCGTGAACTGCGCGAGCACCAGCCGGACCAGGATCCTGGCGGCTTCCGCGTGGCCGTGCCTGGGCAGGTCGATGCGCACCCGGATCGGGTGTTCCAGCGCGCGCATGGAGAAGGGCCGGGTGCGGCCTGTCACGTCGAAGAACCCGGCGAAGGCGGGCCGGTCGAGCAGCGAGACGCGGTCGGCGAGCAGCGCGCCGATGTCGCCGCGCTGGGCGGTCTGCCGTTCGCGGGCGTTCAGCTCCCTGACCATCCCCGGGGCTCCCGCGGCGTCCAGCGCGTCGCGCAGGGCGGCGAAGGCGTGCGGGGTGCCGTCGAGCAGTTCGCGCAGCTCGGGGATGGCGGGGAAGCGGCCGCGGGCGGCGAGGAAGGGGCCGAGGATCTGGCTGAGTGCGGTCGCCGCCCTGCGGACGTCCCCGCTGCCGCCGCTGTGTGCGTCGACCAGCGCCTCCGCGAGGGTCCCGGCGGCCGCGTCGGGGTCGTCGGTGCCGTAGAGGTCGAGGTCGTAGCGGGACGCCGGGTCGGCGAGCGAGATGACCACGTCGTAGGCGTCGGCGGGGCCGAGGTCGCTTCCCGCGGTGCCGACCGCGACCACCGCCGCCTGTCCCGCCAGTGCCTGGAGGCACAGCGACTCCGCGGCCGGGCGGACCACCTGGCGGGTCTTGCCCGAGCCTGACGGCCCGACCACCAGGAGCCCGGTGCCGAGGAGTGTCGGGTCGAGGGCGATGCCGGACCCGCGGTGCTGGTAGGGGTTGCGCTCGTCCTCGATGCCGCGGCCGATCCGCACCTGCCGGGTCAGCAGGTCGTGGGGCGCGCCGCGGTGGGGCACGTCCCGGGCGCCCGAGGGGTGGCCGCAGGCCTCTCCCCCGTCACGCAGCACCCCGTCGGTGAAGGCCTGCAGCCTGCCGGGGTCGGCCAGCACGTCGGCCCACGCCCGGCGGATCCTGGTGTAGTCGACGTCGTTCATCCGCCCGGTGCGCACCTCGGCGGCGAGCCGGTCGGCGAGCGCGTGCTGTTGCGCCGCCCGCAGTTCCGGCCACTCGACGAGGTCGGGGACCCCGGCCTCCGCGGCGGCGGGCCCCTCGGGTTCGTCGACGAGCCGGCCGAGCGCCGGTGTCACGAAGCGCCGCCACACCTGGCCCCAGTTGCCGATCCTGGCGCAGACCCAGGCGAGCGCGAGGGTGCACACCCACGCCCAGACGCGGGTGACGACGTTGAACGCGTTGGTGTCGCCGCCGGCTCCGCTGCGCCAGTGGTCGGGCGTGACCCATATCGCCGGCCAGATCCAGAAGTCGAAGTAGCCGTCCCTGAACATCGACCAGACCAGCAGTCCGACCAGCAGGCTCAGGAGCGCACCGCCGAGCAGCCGCCTGGCGGGCAGCTGCTTGGGATCGGGCTTGGGGCGCGGCCGGTGCCCGAAGCCGTAGATGCCGGGTGCGTCGGCGGCGCGCGGGGTGCGCAGCCAGATCTCCAGGGCGGAGGCAGGCGGCGCCTTGGCCGGCATCGGCGGGGGCACGGTGGGCCGGGGTACGGGGCTGGTGGGCCGGGGCGGCGCGGACGGCTGGCCGGGCGGGCCGGTGCCGGGCCGCCCGTGGCCGTAGCGTTGCGTGCCCTCGTGATCCATGGCATCCATGGCGCGTCTGCCCCTCGTCGCCGCCGATGCGCACAATGTAGTCGAGCCGCTACACCCAAAGAAAGGATCTTGGCCGGACGCCGGCCCCCGCACGCGGGTGTCGGGGTGGTGGGGGCGAGGCCCGCCGAGGCGGGTGGCACTGTCCGTTCCGGCGAAGACCCGCCGGGCAGTGTGACCGTTCGGCGTATGCGGGTGGTGGGCGGGGCGGCCTAGCCTCGTGGGAGGTCCGGATGGAGCAGGGTCGAGCAGTTCGAGGAGAATGCCCGTCATGAGCGAATTGCCGCAGGAGCGCAGGCTGGTCACCGCCGTGCCGGGGCCGCGGTCGCAGGAGTTGATGGCCAGGAAGTCCGCCGCGGTCGCCGACGGGGTCGGGGTGACGCTGCCGGTGTTCGTGCGGCGTTCCGCGGGCGGGATCGTCGAGGACGTGGACGGGAACCGGCTGATCGACTTCGGGTCGGGCATCGCCGTGACGTCGGTGGGGAACAGCGCGCCCGCGGTGGTGCGCCGCGCCACCGAGCAGCTGGCCGACTTCACCCACACCTGCTTCATGATCACCCCCTACGAGGGCTATCTGGAGGTCGCCGAGCAGCTGAACGCGCTCACCCCCGGCGACCACGCCAAGAAGTCCGCGCTGTTCAACTCCGGCGCCGAGGCGGTGGAGAACGCGGTGAAGATCGCCCGCGCCCACACCAAGCGCCCGGCGGTGGTCGTCTTCGACCACGGCTACCACGGCCGCACCAACCTGACGATGGCACTGACGGCGAAGAACATGCCGTACAAGGAGGGCTTCGGCCCCTTCGCCCCCGAGGTCTACCGGGTCCCGCTGGCCTATGGCTTCCGCTGGCTGACCGGTCCCGAGCATGCGGCGGAGGAGGCCGCGGCGCAGGCCATCGACATGATCACCAAGCAGATCGGCGCCGAGCACGTGGCGGCGATCGTGATCGAGCCGATCGCGGGCGAGGGCGGTTTCATCGTGCCGGAGAAGGGCTTCCTGCCCCGGATGGCGCAGTTCGCGAAGGACAACGGGATCGTCTTCGTGGCGGACGAGATCCAGACCGGCTTCTGCCGGACCGGCCAGTGGTTCGCGTGCGAGGACGAGGGCGTGGTGCCTGACCTGATCACCACCGCCAAGGGCATCGCCGGCGGGCTGCCGCTGGCCGCGGTCACCGGGCGGGCGGAGATCATGGACGCGGCCCACTCGGGCGGCCTCGGCGGCACCTACGGCGGCAACCCGGTGGCGTGCGCGGCGGCGCTGGGGGCGATCGAGACGATGAAGGAGCTCGATCTGGCCGCGCGGGCGCGGCGGATCGGCGAGGTAATGACGCCCCGGCTGCGGGCGTTGCAGGAGAAGTACCCGGCGATCGGCGAGGTCCGCGGGCGCGGCGCGATGATCGCGGTGGAGCTGGTGCGGCCCGGCGGCACGGAGCCCGACCCGGCCCTGACCGCGAAGGTGGCCAAGGCGTGTCATGCAAACGGCCTTGTGGTGCTCACCTGTGGGACGTACGGGAACGTACTCCGCTTTCTGCCGCCGCTGGTCATCGGGGAGGATCTGTTGAACGAGGGTCTCGACATCATCGAGGAGGCCTTCGCCGCGGCGTGAGCGACGGCAGGAGGCGGGGGCTCGTGAAGAACGTGTGGGGGCCTGATGGCGGAGGGGTGATCGGGCGCCTCGCGCCCCTCGCGGTGACGTACGGTTTCACCAGAACACCCCGCTCGTGGGCGGCTCCGCAGGAGGCGACCACGGGTGACAACGGGCCGGTGATTCCCCATCACCGGCACGGCAGTGCCCTCGCGCACGAAACCGCCGGGTCCGATGGTGGCCCCGGCACACCTCGCCGATCGGCCGACCGCCCGTCCCACACCCCCCGGGACCTGCGGCACGGCGATCGACATGGCCGCCCCGGAACCATTCCCCCTGTTCCGGGGCGGCGCTCTGCTGTCAGGACCCTGGCCGCGCTCGCCGCGCTCTTCGCCCTCGGCGCCGCCCTTTTCGTCACGCTCACCTGGCAGGTGTCGGTCGACGGTCCCGTGGTGGACCGGGACTGGGCGGTGCTCGGCTGGTTCCGCGACGCCTCGGCGGCCCATCCGGCGCTGACCGGCCCCGCCCAGGTGCTGTCGGACATCGGGAACGTGCAGGTCGCGGTGCCGCTGCTGCTGGCCGCCGTACTGTACGCGGGGGTGCGCGGCCGGGCGGCCCGCCTGCCGCTGTGGTGGCTGCCGCCGCTGACCGCAGCCGTGGCCATGGCCGCGGTGCCGCTGGTGGTCGGCGGTGTGAAGTCGGCGGTGGCCAGGCCCGCGCCCGGCAAGGTGCATCTGGGCCCCAACGGCTACGCGGGCTTCTTCCCCTCGGGTCACACCGCGACCTCGTCGGTCGCGATCGGCGCGGCGGCGCTGCTGGTGCTGCCCTTCGTCCGGCACGCGGTGCTGCGCTGGACGCTGGCCGCCGCCGCGGTAGTGCTCGCCGCCGCCGTGGGCGCCGGCCTGGTGTGGCACGGCTACCACTGGCCGCTGGACGTGGTGGCCAGCTGGTGCCTCGCCTGCGCCCTGCTGTCGGCGGTCGCGGCGGCGGGCGTGCCCGCGCGCCGCGCGGCCCGCGGGGGCGGCGGTCCTGCCGGGGCCGCCGCCGGCGGCGGGTCAGCTGTTGGTGGGGAAGCCGAGGTTGATTCCGCCGTGTGAGGGATCCAGCCAGCGCTGGGTGACGGCCTTGCCGCGGGTGAAGAACCGCACGCCGTCCTCGCCGTAGGCGTGGGTGTCGCCGAAGAGCGAGGACTTCCAGCCGCCGAAGGAGTAGTAGGCGACCGGCACAGGGATGGGCACGTTGATGCCGACCATGCCGACCTCGACCTCGTGCTGGAAGCGGCGGGCGGCGCCGCCGTCGTTGGTGAACAGCGCGGTGCCGTTGCCGTAGGGGTTGGCGTTGATCAGTGCCAGGCCCTCGTCGTAGGACGGCACGCGCACCACGGAGAGCACCGGGCCGAAGATCTCGTCGTCGTAGACGGACATGCCCGGGCGCACCTGGTCGAAGAGGGTCGGGCCGAGCCAGAAGCCGCCGTCTGCCGCCTCGTCGGTCAGCGGGTGCTTGCGGCCGTCGACGGCGAGTTCCGCGCCGTCGGCGACGCCCGAGTCCAGGTAGGAGGTCACCTTGTCGCGGTGGACGCCGGTGACCAGCGGCCCCATCTGGGAGCCGGGCGCGGATCCGGGGCCGACGGTGAGGCGGGCGATGCGCTGCTTGATCCGCTCGACCAGGTCGTCGCCCACCGGGTCGACGGCGACCAGCACCGACACCGCCATGCAGCGCTCCCCCGCCGCGCCGAAACCGGCGTTGACCGCCGCGTCGGCCGCCAGGTCGAGGTCGGCGTCGGGCAGGACCAGCATGTGGTTCTTGGCGCCGCCGAGCGCCTGCACGCGCTTGCCGTGCCGGGCCGCGGTCTCGTGCACGTACCGGGCGATCGGGGTGGAGCCGACGAAGGAGACCGCCTTGATGTCGGGGTGCTCGAGCAGCCGGTCGACGGCGGGCTTGTCCCCGTGCACGACGTTGAAGACACCGTCGGGCAGCCCGGCCTCGCGCCACAGGGCGGCCAGGAAGTTCGCCGCCGAGGGGTCCTTCTCCGACGGCTTGACCACGACGGTGTTGCCGGCGGCGATGGCCAGCGGGAAGAACCACATCGGGACCATCGCCGGGAAGTTGAAGGGGGAGATGACGGCGACGGGGCCGAGCGGCTGGCGGAGGGAGTAGACGTCGACACCGCTGGACGCCTGCTCGGTGAAGCCGCCCTTGAGCAGGTGCGGGATGCCGCAGGCGTACTCGACGACCTCCAGGCCGCGGGCGATCTCACCGAGCGCGTCCGCATGCACCTTGCCGTGCTCGGCCACGATGATCGCGGCCAGCTCCTCGCGGCGGGCGTTGAGCAGTTCGCGGAAAGCGAAGAGCACCGTGGTGCGCTTGGCGACCGAGGCGTGGCGCCACCGGCCGAAGGCGTCGAGCGCGGCGCCCACCGCTTGGTCGACGACGTCGCCGTCGGCGAAGTCGACCTGCCCGCTGACCGCGCCGGTGGCGGGGTCGTAGACGTCGCCGCGCCGCTCCGCGGTGCCGGTCCAGGGTCGGCCGGCGATCCAGTGGGTGATGTGCTGGGGGCTCGTCACGGGCTGACCCTTCCGTCGTCGTACCTGCCAGTGTCGCCACGTCGGGCACCGCGCCACAAGCACCACGCGGCCGTCGGACGGCGGACGCGTCAGACGGGACGCCTGGTGGTGCGGGGCCCTGGTCGCATCGGACACCTGGTCGCATGGGACGCCTGCGGGACGCGGGACGGCGCTCAGCCGCCGGCCTGCTGTGCCGCAGCCTCGTGCATGGCCAGTTCGAGCACCACCGGGTCGGTGAGGTTGCCGGTGCCGTCCGGCGGCACCAGCCAGCGCACCCCGCCGGTGGGCCGCCCGGGGTAGGGCACGACGATCCAGGTGCCGCGGCCCACCGCCCGCACACCGGTGCCGAGCCAGCGGGCGGCGGTGCCGGGCGGCACGAAGAAGCCGATCCGCGCGTCGCCGAAGTCGGCGAGCACGGGCCCCGGCCGGTCCACCAGCCGGGTGAGGACGTCCAGGGTCGGGTAGCCGAGCACGGCGCGCAGGATCAGCACGTCCCACAGCCGCCCGGCGGGCAGCAGCGTCACCCCGAGCGGGTTGCTCTCCCACTCCCGGCGCACCCCGTCCGGGTCCTGCGCCACCGACGCCAGCCATCCGACCGCACTCTTCCCTCCGGCGCTGCCCATGCCGGCCTCCCCTTCTGCCCCTGACGACCGCTGTCACGGGAGAGAGGGCGGGAACGCGCGGTCATTACTCGCCTTCCGGCACCGTCCGGAGGTGAGACGGCTCACACGGCACCGGAACGCGCGCCCCTCGTTCACGCGGTTGGCCGGCCGTGCCGTGGCCGCGGGGGCAGTGCCTGGCCGGCCGGTCCCCGCACCCGGGGTTCTACGATGAGCCGCACTGCTCAGTTCCCAGGAGGAGACCGAATGACCCACACCGTGCCCGACACCGGCGGCTCTGCCACCGCGAGCGGCCTCGACGCCTTCATCGCCGGGCTGCCGAAGGCGGAGCTGCATGTCCACCACGTGGGGTCCGCCTCCCCGCGGATCGTCGCGGAACTGGCCGCACGGCACCCGGACTCGGCGGTGCCGACCGACCCCGCCGCGCTCGCCGACTACTTCAGCTTCCAGGACTTCGCGCACTTCATCCAGGTCTACCTTTCCGTGGTCGACCTGATCAGGGACGCCGAGGACGTGCGGCTGCTCACCTTCGAGGTGGCCAGGGACCTGGCCCGGCAGAACGTCCGCTACGCCGAGCTGACGGTGACCCCGTACAGCTCGACCCGGCGCGGAATCCCGGACCGGGAGTTCATGGCGGCGATCGAGGACGCCCGCAGGGCAGCGGAGGCCGAGCTGGGGGTGACGCTGCGCTGGTGCTTCGACATCCCGGGTGAGGCGGGGCTCGCCGCGGCGGAGGAGACCACCAGGCTGGCGCTCGACCTGCGCCCCGAGGGGCTGGTGTCCTTCGGGCTCGGCGGGCCGGAGATCGGGGTGCCGAGGCCGCAGTTCAAGCCGTACTTCGACCGGGCGCGGGCGGCCGGGCTGCACAGCGTGCCGCACGCGGGCGAGACCACGGGCCCCGAGACGATCTGGGACGCGCTGCGCGTGCTGGGCGCCGAGCGGATCGGCCACGGCACCAGCGCGGCCCGCGACCCGCGGCTGCTCGACCACCTGGCGGAGCACCGCATCCCGCTGGAGGTGTGCCCGACGTCCAACATCGCCACCCGGGCGGTCGCCACGCTCGACGAGCACCCGATAAGGGCCATGGTCGAGGCCGGCGTGCTGGTCACCGTCAACAGCGACGACCCGCCGATGTTCGGCACCGACCTCAACACCGAGTACGCGGTCGCCGCGCGGCTGCTCGGGCTCGACCACGCGGGCGTGGCGGGCCTGGCCAAGAACGCCGTGGAGGTCTCGTTCCTCGACGCCCCGGGCAAGGCGCGGCTCGCCGCCGAGATCGACGCGTACACCGCCGCATGGCGCTGACCGTCGCCCACCGGGGCGATCCCTACGTGCACCGCGAGAACACCCTGCCCTCGGTGCGCTCCGCGCTGCTCAAGGGCGCCGACGCGGTGGAGGTCGACGTGCAGGTGACGCTCGACGGGGTGCCGGTACTGCTGCACGACCCGTCGCTCGACCGTCTGTGGGGCCACCCGCGGCCGGTGTCCGGGCTCACCTCGGGCGAGGTCGCCGAGCTCACCGGCGGCAGGCTGCCCACGCTCGCCGACGCGCTCGCCGAGCTGGGACGCCACGCGCACGGCCGGATGCTCCTCGACCTGACCGACATCGGCCAAGCCGCCGCCACCGTTGCCGCGGTCCGGGCCGCGGGCGCGCAGGAGCGGGTCTACTACTGCGGCGGGGCGACCGCGATGTGGGCGGTGCGGACGGCGGACCCGGACGCGGAGATCGCGCTGACCTGGAAGACGTCGGCGTATCCGGCACCCGCGCTGCTCAGGGCGGTCGCGCCGCGCTGGCTCAATCTGCGCTTCGGCCTGATCGACCCGGACACCGTCGCCTTCGCCCGCGAGTACGGCCTGCTGGTGGCGGCCTGGACCGCCGACTGGAAGCGCTCGATGCGCCGCTTGCTGGCACTGGGCGTCGACTCCATCACCACCAACCGGCTGAGCGCACTGCAACGCCTGACGGGCCACCCCGCACCAGGCCTCACGCGGAGGGCGCCGGACGGCCCCTGACCGCCGGGACGGGGCAGGCCCCGGTCCCGGCGCGGGCCACGGGGCCGCCCCTGCGGACGGTTCCTAGTCGAGGGACGTCATCACGTGCTTGACCCGCGTGTAGTCCTCGAATCCGTATCCCGACAGGTCCTTGCCGTAGCCCGACTGCTTGAAGCCGCCGTGCGGCATCTCGGCGACCAGCGGGATGTGCGTGTTGATCCAGACGCAGCCGAAGTCCAGCCGCTTGGACATCCGCATGGCGCGGGCGTGGTCCTTGGTCCACACCGAGGAGGCGAGGGCGTAGTCCACGCCGTTGGCCCATGCGAGGGCCTGCTCCTCGTCGGTGAAGGACTGCACTGTGATGACCGGGCCGAAGACCTCGCGCTGGATGATCTCGTCGTCCTGGCGCAGCCCCGACACGACGGTCGGCGCGTAGAAGTAGCCCTGCTCGCCGACCCGGTGGCCGCCGGTCTCGATCCTGGCGTGCGCGGGGAGGCGGTCGATGAACCCGCTGACCTGGTCGAGCTGGTGCGCGTTGTTGAGCGGGCCGTAGAGCACGTCCTCGTCGTCTGGCCTGCCGGTCCTGGTGTCGGCGGCGGCCTTGGCGAGAGCGGCGGTGAACTCGGCGTGGATCGACTCGTGCACCAGGACGCGGGTGGCGGCGGTGCAGTCCTGGCCGGCGTTGAAGTAGCCGGCCACCGCGATGTCCTCGACGGCGCGCGGGATGTCGACGTCCTCGAAGACCACCACGGGCGCCTTGCCGCCCAGTTCGAGGTGGACGCGCTTGAGGTCCTTGGCCGCGGAGCCGGCGACCTCCATGCCGGCCCTGATCGAGCCGGTGATGGAGGCCATGGCGGGTACGGGGTGCTCGACCATGAGCCGGCCGGTGTCGCGGTCGCCGCAGACCACGTTGAAGACGCCCTTGGGCAGGTGCTCGCCCAGGATCTCGGCGAGCAGCACGGTGGAGGCCGGTGTGGTGTCGGACGGCTTGAGCACCACGGTGTTGCCCGCGGCGATGGCCGGGGCGAACTTCCACACCGCCATCATCATCGGGTAGTTCCAGGGTGCGACCTGCGCGCAGACCCCGACCGGTTCGCGCCGGACCATGGAGGTCATGCCGTCCATGTACTCACCCGCGGACCGGCCCTCCAGCATCCGGGCGGCGCCGGCGAAGAAGCGGATCTGGTCGACCATGGGCGGGATCTCCTCGGTCGTGGTGAGACCGATCGGCTTTCCCGTGTTCTCGCTCTCGACCGCGACGAGTTCGGCCGCCCGTGCCTCGACCGCGTCCGCGATCCGCAGCAGCGCCTTCTGCCGGTCCGACGGAGTGGTGTCGCGCCAGCCGGGGAAGGCCGCGGCGGCGGCGGCCATGGCCGCGTCGACGTCCTCGGCGCCGGACAGCGGCGCGGTGGCGTACGCCAGGCCGGTCACCGGGTCGACCACCTCGGTGGTCCTTCCGTCCGCGGCGGCGCGGAATTCTCCGTCGATGTAGTTGCGCAGAGTACGCAGTTCGGTCACGGCGATTGCTCCCTGGTCGTCCGGATCATGGTGCTGTGTCGGGTGTCCACGCACTGAGACAGCACCCAGCTTAGCCGCAGCGCTGCGGTATTCGACATACCCGACTTCCGCCGACAACCGGATCAGTGCCCACAGTGAGATCCGGCAACTGATTCCGTCGCCGATGGCTTGCGACACCGTCGACCTCTCCTGCACAGTGGGGCCCGTGGCCACACGTGACATGAACGGCACGCCGCCCTCGACGGACGCGGTGTCGAGGGCGATCATCGAGCAGCTCCGGGAGGACGGACGCCGTCCCTACGCGGCGATCGGCAAGGCCGTGGGCCTGTCGGAGGCCGCCGTACGGCAGCGGGTGCAGAAGCTGCTCGACCAGGGCGCCATGCAGATCGTCGCGGTGACCGACCCGCTCGCCGTGGGATTCCGGCGGCAGGCGACGGTCGGCATCACCGTCGACGGCGACACCGACCCGGTCGCGGAGGCCCTGGCGGCGCTGGACGAGGTCGAGTACGTGGTGGTCACCGCGGGCTCCTTCGACCTGCTCGCCGAGGTCGCCTGCGAGGACGACGCCCATCTGCTCGAAGTGCTCGGCAAGCGGATCCGCGCGCTGCCGGGCGTGCGGTCCACCGAGAGCTTCGTCCACCTCGGGGTCCGCAAGCAGACCCATGCCCGCGCCGCCAGACGGCACTGACCTGCGCGCCCCGCCAGGACGCCCGCGGGCGCGCTCACCCGTACGGACGGATCGGCACGGCCGGCCGACGCGCCTGCGGGCGTACGAGGCCACCGCCTGCCTACGGTGCCGGGGAGTGACCGCCCACTCCCCGGCGTCGGCGACACACCGCCGCCCGCCGCCGGGGGGACGACTCGCGGAGGAACGGCATGGTGGCCCCGCCCGACAACGACCTGCTCCTCGCCAGCTCCCTGCGCCACTCCCACCGGGGCTCACCGGCCCTGCTCGGCGTCTCCGTCGGGGTGCGCGAAGGCGAGATCCTCGGCGTGGTCGGGCCGCGCGGCTCCGGCAAGACGACGCTGCTGCGCTGCCTGTCCGGGCAGCTGGTGCCCGACCAGGGCGAGGTGTGGTTCAACGGGGCGCCCGTGCACACCCTGTCCGCCGCCTCCCGCGACCTGCTGCGCAGGGAGCGCTTCGGCTGGGTCGGCAGCGAACCGCAGCTGCTGCCCGAATTGTCCGCGTGGGAGAACGCCGCGCTGCCGCTGCTGATGCGCGGGGTCAGGTCACGTGCCGCCCGCGCCAAGGCACAGGAGTGGCTGGAGCGGCTCGACGTCGGCGGCGTCGCGCGCAAGCACCCCGGGGCGCTGCTCCAGTCGGAGCGGCAGCGCGTCGCGGTGGCCCGCGCCCTGGTCTCGGTGCCTGCCGTGGTGTTCGCCGACGACCCGGCCGCGCCGCTGCACCACGCCGACCGCGCCCAGGTGCTGCGCACCCTCGCCAGTGCCGCCCGCTCGTACGGCATGACCGTGGTGCTCGCCGGCACCGACCCGGGCACCGTCCGCTACGCCGACCGCACGCTGACCCTGCACGACGGCCACCAGGACACCGCGAGGTCCGCCCAGGACCGCGAGACCCCCGACCCCGCGCCGGCGAACGCATGAGGCGCGCACACGGACGGCACACCGCGGGCGGCCCGGCAGGCATCGGGGCGGCCCCATGCTGAGCTGGCGGATGGTGCGCGGGGCGCGTCTGGGCGCCATGGGCAGGTGGCTGACGGTGGTCGCCGCGGCCGCGGGCACCGGACTGCTGCTGCTGTCGGCGCTCGGCTGGGCGCTGGGCCACACGCAGTCCGGCACGGGGGCAGGGGTACGCCTGGCGTGGTGCCTGCTGCCGGTCGCGATGACCGCGCACATGGCGGCCGCGGTCGGCCGGGCCCAGCCGTCGGGCTGGCCGCGTGCCGGGCTCGCGGCCGTCGGCCTCGGCAGGACCGCGACCGTGCTGATCGGTGCCGTGGCCGCAGCGCTGGCCTGCGCCGCCGGCAGCGCGCTGGCCCTGCTGCTCTTCCTCTACCTGCGCGGCGACCTGGACGGTGTGCCGTACGCGGGCTCCGCCTCAGGCGTGCTCGGCGCGGGCCACCGGCTGCCCGTCGCCGGCGCCGGGACGCTGCTGGCGGTGCTGCCGCTGGCCACCGCCGCCGTGGGCGCCGCCCACCTGTGGCAGCCGCCGCGCGCGAAGCCAGGCGCCTCGCCCGCGGGGCTGCCCTGGGGCGTCGCGCTGACCGCGGTCGGACTCGCCGTGCAGGTGAGCGCACCGCGCGGCGACACGCTGCCGCTGCCCAGCGGGCTCGGCTCGGTCTCGCCCGCGACGGTGGCCGGCTGGCTGGTCGCCTGCGTCGGCATGGTCATCGCGGGTCCCGGCCTGGTGCACCTGTGCGGGCGGCTGCTCTGCCTGCACCGTCCCGGTGCGCTGCGGCTGCTCTCCGGGCGGGCGCTCCAGCAGGAGGCGCGCAGGATCGGCCACCCGCTCGGCCTGCTGTGCGCGACGGCGACGGCGGCCGTGGCCGCGCACGGTCTGCAGGGCGGCGGCCACAAGCTCGGCCCGGTGACGACCTTCGCCGCGGCGCTGATCGGGTTGTGCGTGCTGGCCATCGCGGGCACGGCGGTGCTTGAGGCCAGGAGCGCCAGGGCCAGGTCCACCGCCGCGCTGCGTGACGTCGGCGCCTCCCCCGCCCTGCTGCGCGGGGCCGTCGCGCTGCGCGCCGGGGTGCTGCTGGCGGTCGTGGTCCCGCTGACGGCACTGATCGCGGGGCTCGCGACCGTACCGGCGACCCGGTGAGCCGCCCGGCGGGCTATCGTGCTGGCGTGCCCGCCGACGCTGCTCCCCCGCCCGCCCGTGAGATCGAGACCCTGGAGGAATTCGACCGGGTCGCCCTCACCGGATCCTTCGCCGGATACCGCCTCCAGGCCGTCGACCTGACGGACCGTACCTTCGCGCTGCTGGTCGCCGACACCACGCAGGCGGTCTTCCTCGGCTGCCCGATGGAACCGCAGGCGCTCGCCCATGTCAGGGCCGGCGGCGCGCTGGTCTTCCCGCCGGTCCCGCACCTGCCCTTCGACCCCTACCGGGCCTCGCTCTACAGCCCGGCCGAGCTGTACGCGGACCTGTCCGGCGGCTATCAGCACACCCCTGACGCGCGCGCCTACGAGTGGTTCACGAAGACCTCGGCGAACGGCGACATACTGGCGTCGATGCTGCGGTCCATCCACGACGACGCCGTGGCCGACGCGCTGGACGAGCATCTGTCGGGCGCCAGGGTGGTCGGGGTGATGGGCGGCCACGCCATAAAGCGCGGCACGGACGCCTACGCGGGCGCCGCCAGGCTCGGCAGGACCCTGACCCGCGACGGCATGACGGTGGCCACGGGCGGCGGCCCCGGCGCGATGGAGGCGGCGAACTTCGGCGCCTACGCCGCGCCGCACGACGACGTGATGCTCGGCAAGGCGCTGTCGGTGCTCGGCGCCGCGCCGTCCTTCCGGCCGTCGGTCGGCGAGTGGGCGCAGACCGCCTTCGAGGTACGCGACCGCTGGTCCGAGGGCGGCACCTCGCTGGGGGTGCCGACCTGGTTCTACGGGCACGAGCCGCCGAACGCCTTCGCCTCGCACATCGCGAAGTTCTTCGCCAACGCGGTGCGCGAGGACACCCTGCTGGCCCGCTGCAACGCCGGTGTGGTCTTCCTGCCGGGCGCCGCGGGCACCGTCCAGGAGATCTTCGACGCGGCGACCCCGAACTACTACTCCTCACGCGGCGAACCGACCCCGATGGTGCTGGTCGACCGCGTGCACTGGACGGAGCGGCTGCCGGCCTGGCCGCTGCTGAGCGCGCTGGCGCGCGACCACCCGATGGCATGGCGCATCGCGCTGGTCGATTCGGTGACCGAGGTGCCCGACGCGCTGTCCAGGCTCGCCGAGAAGTGAGCGCCGCCCGTCGCGGGGCCGCGCTCAACCGGCCTGCGCGACGGCGTCCTCCACCTCCTTGACCACGATCTTCCCCATCCCCAGCATCGCCTTCACCGCGGCCTGGGACCTGGCCGGGTCGGAGTCGGCGATCAGCTCCTCCAGGCGGCGCGGCACGATCTGCCAGGAGACGCCGTAGCGGTCCTTGAGCCAGCCGCAGGGGCCCGGCTCGCCGCCGCCCTCGGTGAGCGCCGCCCACAGCCGGTCGACCTCGTCCTGGTCCTCGCAGTCGACGGACAGCGACATGGCCTCGTTGAAGGTGAATTCGGGGCCGCCGTTGAGCGCCAGGAAGCGCTGCCCCGCCAGCTCGAACTCCACGATCATCACGCTGCCGGGGGTGCCGGGGCCCGCCTCGCCGTACCGCTGCTCGCTGACGATCCGCGAGTCGTCGAAGAGCGAGGTGTAGAAGGCCGCGGCCTCCTCGGCCTTGCCGTCGTACCAGAGGAATGTGGTGATCTTCTGCATGGTGTGGCTCCGATTCCCGTCGGCCTGCGAGACGCCCTCGCGCCTCCAGCAGATACGACGGCCCGGGGCGGCGAAACTCATCGGTGCCCATCCGTGTGGTCCCGCGGGGCCGTACGGTCAGGCCGGCGGTGCCGGCCGGCCGCGCCCGTCAGCGGGGCAGGACGACGACGTCCTCCGGGTCGAAGGCCACCGTCACCGACTCGCCCTCGCGCGGGGCGGCGCGCAGCGCGCACTCCGCCTCCAGCAGCGGGCCGTGCTCGGGGCGCAGCCGCACCGCGACATGGCCGCCGCGGAAGGTGCGGGCCACGACCTCGCAGCGCAGCGCGCCCTCGGCGGACAGCAGGACCCCGGTAGGGCGCACCAGCAGCCGGCAGGGCCCTTCCGGCGCCCCGGCAGGCGCCGGCAGCTTGCCCCAGTCGGTGACCGCGACAGCGCCGGTGACCACGGCGTCGGCGATGGTGTCGAAGCCGAGGAAGCGGGCGACGAACTCGTCGGCCGGGCGCTGCCAGACATCGAGCGGGGTGCCGGTCTGGGCGATCCTGCCGTCCCGCATCACCACCACCCGGTCGGCAAGCGCGAAGGCCTCGCCCTGGTCGTGGGTGACGGCCAGGACCGTGGTGCCGAGCCTGCCGAACAGCTGCCGCAGCTCCACCACCAGGCGTTCGCGCAGCGAGCGGTCGAGCTGGCCCAGCGGCTCGTCCAGCATCAGCAGCCGCGGCTCGGGAGCCAGCGCGCGGGCCAGCGCGACCCGCTGCTGCTCGCCGCCCGACAGCGCGGCCACCGCGCGGGCCTGCGCCCCCGGCAGGCCCACCAGGTCGAGCAGTTCCGCCACCCGGGTCTCCCGCCGCTCCCGCGGCGCCTTGTGCATCCGCGGCCCGAAGCCGACATTGCCGCCGACGTCGCGCTGCGGGAAGAGCTGGTGGTCCTGGAACATCAGCCCGACCCCGCGGCGGTGCGCCGGCACACCGCGCTGGTCGGCGCCCCCGAGCAGCACCCGCCCCGCGTCCAGCGCCGTGAGGCCGGCGACGGCCCGCAGCAGGGTGGACTTGCCGCTGCCGCTGGGGCCGAGCACGCTGACGATCTCGTGCTCTGCGACCTCCAGATCGACGGCGTCCAGCGCGGTCCTGTCCCCGAACCGTACGGTCGCGGCGTCCAGCCGCAGCAGCGCCCCGGCCGCGGCCCTGCTGGTGGTTGCGGTCACAACTCCCCCGATCCGTTGGTGCGCAGCGATTCGAGCGCCAGCAGCGAGGCGGCGCAGACCACCATCAAGATGGTGCTCAGGGCCATCGCCTGGCCGTGGTTGAGGGTGCCGGCCCTGCCCAGCAGCCGGGCGACGGCGACCGGCAGGGTGGGGTCGTCGGGGCGGGCGATGAAGACGGTGGCGCCGAACTCGCCCAGCGAGACGGCGAAGGCGAATCCCGCGGCGATGGCCACGGCCCGCGACACCATCGGCAGTTCGACCTCGCGCCAGACCCGCCACGGTGACGCGCCGAGCACGGCCGCCGCCTCCCGCAGCCGCTCGTCGACGGCTCGCAGGACGGGCAGCATCACCCGCACCACGAAGGGCGCGCCGACCAGCGCCTGGGCGAGCGGCACCAGCAGCCAGGAGTCCCGCAGGTCCAGCGGCGGCTTGTCCAGCGCGATCAGGAAGCCGAAGCCGACGGTGACGGCCGAGGTGCCGAGCGGGAGCATCAGCAGCGCGTCGAAGCCGCGCAGCACCCGGCCCGCCCTGCGCACCAGCGCCGCCGCGGCCAGCCCGCCGACGGTCAGCGCGATGACGGTGGCCAGGGCGGCGAAGCGCAGCGAATTCCCCACCGTCTCCCACGGGGCGACGCTGAAGGTGCCGCCGTCGCTGGAGCCGAGCGCCCGGTAGAAGGCCAGGCCGTAACCGCCGGGGGTGTCGAAGGAGCGGGCCGCGAGCACGCCGAGCGGCAGCGCGATGAGCAGCCCGATCACCGCGAGCACCCCGCCCAGCAGGATGCGTTCCGCCGCCCCGCGCGGCCGGTGCGCGGTCAGGCCCGGGTCTACCAGCCGCAGCGCGGACTCCCGGCGCTTCACCGTCCAGCCGTGCAGGGCCAGGATCGCGGCGACCGCGGCCAGTTGCAGCAGGGTCAGGACCGCCGCGGTCGGCAGGTCGAAGATCTCCGCGGTCTGCCGGTAGATCTCCACTTCGAGCGTGGAGTACATCGGGCCGCCGAGGACCTGGATCACGCCGAAGGAGGTGAAGGTGAACAGGAAGACCATCAGCGCTGCCGCGGCAACCGACGGGCCGAGCGCGGGCAGTGTCACCCGCCGCCAGGCGGCGAGCCGGCCCGCCCCGAGCATCCTGGCGGCTTCCTCCTGCGCCGGGTCGAGCTGCGCCCACAGCCCGCCGACGGTGCGGACCACGACGGCGTAGTTGAAGAAGACATGGGCGATGAGGATCGCCCACACGCTGGTGTCCAGCCGTACCCCGAACAGCGAGTCGGTGAAGCCGTCGCGGCCGAGCAGCGCCAGGAAGGCGGAGCCGGCGACGACGGTCGGCAGCACGAAGGGCACGGTGACGACCGCGCGCAGCAGCCGCCGCCCGGGGAAGTCCAGCCGGGCGAAGACGTAGGCGCCGGGCAGCGCCACAAGCAGCGTCAGCGCGGTGGACGCGGCGGCCTGCCAGCAGGTGAACCACAGCACGTGGCGGATCCCGCCGTCGCCCAGGACGTCGCCGATCCGGCCGAACTGCCAGCTGCCGCCCTGGTGCAGGCCCCGAGTGACGATCGCCGCGACCGGATAGGCGAAGAAGGCGGCGAAGAACAGCAGCGGGAGCGCCATCAGGGCGGCGCGGACGGCGGCGCCGCGCCTTCCCGCGGCGCCGCCGGGGCCGCGGACGCGACCGGTGCCGCCGGGTTCGCCCTCCCCGCCGGCCCCGCGGTCGTACGCCGTCCGCAGCGTGCTCACCGTGCGCTCACTTCAGGACGATCGAATTCCACGCGCCGACCCAGTCGTCGCGCTTGGCGGCGATCTTGTCAGGCGCCAGTGTGGCGGGGTGGTCGATCTTCGCCCCGTACTTGACGAACACCGGCGGCTCGACCGCGTCCTTGCGCACCGGGTCGACGTACATCTGCAGCGGCATGTCCTGCTGGAAGGTCTTGCCCAGCATGAAGTCGATCAGCGCCTTGCCGCCCGCGGTGTTCTTCGCGCCGTGCAGCAGTCCGGCGAACTCGATCTGCCGGAAGCAGGTGCCGGTGGCCACCCCGACGGGTGACTGGGCGGGCTCGGGGGTGACGCCGACGACCTCGGCGGGCGGGCTGGAGGCGTAGGAGACCACCAGCGGGCGGTCGCCCTTGGCCTGCTTGCCGGCGGAGGAACCGGAGAAGCGGTCGTCGTAGGCCTGCTCCCAGCTGTCGACGACCTCGACGCCGTTGCTCTTGAGCTGCTTCCAGTACGCCTGCCAGCCGTCGTCGCCGTAGGTCGCGGCGCTGCCCAGCAGGAAGGCGAGGCCCGGCGAGGACGTCGAGACGTTCTCGGTGACGAGCAGGTTCTTGTACGCCGGCTTGACCAGGTCGGCGAAGGTCTGCGGCGGGGCCAGGTGGTGCGCGGTGAAGTAGGCCCGGTCGTAGTTGACGCACACGTCGCCGGAGTCGATCGGGGTGACGCGGTGCCGGGCGGCGTCGAGCTGCACATCGGCCGGCACCTGCGCGAGGTCCTTGGCCGCGTACGGGGTGAAGAGGCCGTTGTCGAGCGCCCGGGACAGCAGGGTGTTGTCGACGCCGAAGAAGACGTCACCGCGCGGGTGGTCCTTGGTGAGGATGGCCTGGTTGACGGCCGCGCCGGCGTCACCGCCGCGCAGCACCTTGACCGTGTAGCCGGTCTCCTTGGTGAACTCGGCCAGCACGGACTTGGAGGCCGCGAAGGAGTCGTGGCTGACCAGGGTGACGGTCTTGGAACCGCTCCCGGTGGACCCGGAGCCCGCCGTGTCCTTCGCCTTGGAGTCGCTGCCGCAGGCGGACAGTACGGTCGCCGCGGCGGTGGCCAGGACCAGCGCGCCGACGGCACGCCGAGGTGTGGTTCTCATCTGCGATGACTCCCTACGCCGGTATGACCCGGATCAGGTGGGAGGGTCTGCGGCCTGGGACCCCACGATCGGATCCCTCGCCGCACTCTCAGCGCCGTCGCAGGCGCTCCCCTGTCGGAATGTTCTTTTGTACGACCGAACGGTCGTCACGCCCTGGGCCGGTGTGCCCCGCAGGTCGCCGACCGTACGATAGCAGCAGGTCAGCGCGAAGCGGCCGCGAGCTGCCCGCAGGCGCCCTCGATCTCCTGGCCACGGGTGTCGCGCACGGTCACCGGCACTCCGTGCGCTTCGAGCGCGGCGACGAAAGCGCGCTCGTCCTCCGGCCTGGAGGCCGTCCACTTGGAGCCGGGCGTCGGGTTGAGCGGGATCAGGTTGACGTGCACCCGGTGGTTCTTCAGCATCCTGCCCAGCCGGTCGGCCCGCCACGCCTGGTCGTTCACGTCGCGGATCAGCGCGTACTCGATGGAGATCCGGCGCCCTGAGACCTCGGCGTAGTGCCAGGCCGCGTCCAGCACCTCGCGGACCTTCCAGCGGGTGTTGACCGGCACCAGGGTGTCGCGCAGCTCGTCGTCGGGGGCGTGCAGGGAGACCGCGAGGCGGCACTTGAAGCCCTCGTCCGCGAAGCGGTACATCGCGGGCACCAGGCCCACCGTGGACACGGTGATGCCGCGCTGCGACAGCCCGAGGCCGTCAGGCTCGGGGTCGGTGAGCCGGCGGATCGCGCCGACCACCCGCTTGTAGTTCGCCAGCGGCTCGCCCATGCCCATGAAGACGATGTTCGACAGCCGGGACGGCCCGCCCGGGCCCGCGGCCCCGGGAACCTCCCCGTCGCGCAGCGACCTCATGCCGGCGACGATCTGGTGCACGATCTCCGCGGTCGACAGGTTGCGGTCCAGCCCGGCCTGTCCGGTGGCGCAGAACGGGCAGTTCATGCCGCAGCCGGCCTGTGACGAGATGCACATCGTCACCCGGTCCGGATAGCGCATCAGGACCGACTCGACGAGCGTGCCGTCGAAGAGCTTCCAGAGCGTCTTGCGGGTGTCGCCGTCGTCGCACGAGGCGTGCCGGACCACGGTCATCAGCTCGGGCAGCAGGTCCTCCGCGAGCTTGCCGCGGGCCGCCGCAGGTATGTCCGTCCAGGCGGCGGGGTCGTCGGCGAACCGCGCGAAGTAGTGCTGCGACAGCTGCTTGGCCCGGAACGGCTTCTCCCCGAGCGCGGCCACCGCCTCACGTCGTTCGGCGGGCGAGAGGTCGGCAAGATGCCGCGGGGGCTTCTTGGCCCCGCGCGGCACGGCGAAAGTCAGTTCTCCGGGTGCAGGCATGATTCGTCCAGTGTCTCACCCTCCGGAGGAAGGGTTCACCGGTCGAGGGTGGGCTCAGCCCTTGCCGACGAAGGCGACCAACAGCAGCCAGACCACAGGGGCCGTCGGCAGGAGGCTGTCGAGGCGGTCCATGATGCCGCCGTGGCCGGGCAGCAGCGTGCCCATGTCCTTGATGTCGAGGTCCCGCTTGATCATGGACTCGCCGAGGTCGCCGAGGGTGGCGCTGACGGCGGCGGCCAGGCCCAGCAGCAGTCCCTGCCACCAGCGGCCGTCATCGATGAAGTACTGCATCAGCAGGGCGCCGGCCACCATGGCGAAGGCGATGGCGCCGAGCAGGCCCTCGCGGGTCTTGCCGGGGCTGATGCGCGGGGCGAGCTTGCGGCGGCCGAAGCGCCAGCCGACGGCGTAGGCGCCGGTGTCGCTGACCACGGTGAGCAGCAGGAAGACCAGCACGCGGCGGGGGCCGTCGTCCGCGGCGAGCATCATCGTCACGAAGGTGGCGAGGAAGGGCACGTAGAAGGCGGCGAAGACGCCTGCCGTGACGTCCTTGAGGTAGTCGTGCGGAGGCTCTGTCATCCGCCAGACCAGGATGGCAAGCGACGTCAGCGCCATCGCCACCCAGGCGCCGTCGGCGCCGCGCAGGTAACCGGCGACCACCATCGCCGCGCCGCCGACCGCGAGCGGGACCAGCGGGACGTGGATGCCCTTGCGCTCGGCGAGCCGCGAGGTCAGTTCCCAGACGCCGACGACCACGGCGGCCACGACGACGCCGACGAAGACCGCCTTGACGATGAAGAGCGCCGCGACGACGACCACGCCGAGCCCGACCCCGACCCCTATCGCGGCCCGCAGGTTCCGCCCTGCGGACTTCTTCGCGGGGGCGGGCGGCTGCGCCGGCGGCTGGGGCGCCGAGGCCGGGGGTGGCGGTGGCATAGGAGGAGTCTTCCCTCCTCCCCCGTTTTCCACGGCGGAACCCGCCGTGGCGGTGACCGTGTCCTCGGGCGCTCCCCAGTGACCGGCGCGCGGCGAAGCGCCCCAGGAAGAGTCGTTCACTGAGCTTCGCCTCGCGTCGTCGTCGGGGGCATGAGGGCCGGGAAAGGGGTCGGGCGGCGGGATGCGGGACGGGAGGTCAGACCTCCAGCAGCTCCGCTTCCTTGTGCTTGAGCAGTTCGTCGACCTGGGCGACGTACTTCGTCGTGGTGTCGTCCAGCTCCTTCTCCGCGCGGCGCACCTCGTCCTCCCCGGTGTCGCCGTCCTTGACGAACTTGTCCAGGGTCTCCTTCGCCTTGCGGCGGATGCTGCGGATGGAGATCTTGGCGTCCTCGCCCTTGGTCTTGGCGACCTTGATGTACTCCCGCCTGCGCTCCTCGGTGAGCTGCGGGAAGACCACCCGGATGATACGTCCGTCGTTGCTCGGGTTGACGCCGAGGTCGGAGTTGCGGATCGCCTCTTCGATGTTGCGCAGGCTGCTGTTGTCGAAGGGGGTGATCACCGCCATCCGCGGCTCGGGCACCGCGAACGAGGCGAGCTGGTTGATCGGCGTGATGGTGCCGTAGTACTCGGCCACGATCTTGTTGAACATCGCCGGGTGCGCACGGCCGGTACGGATCGCCGCGAAGTCGTCCTTGGCGACGGCGACAGCCTTCTCCATCTTCTCCTCGGCTTCGAGGAGGGTTTCTTCAATCACCATGTGCTCCTGGTATTCAGAAGGCGGAGCCCTGGAGGCGCGGCCCCTGCGTGCGTCTGTCCTGCACGGTGTCCGACCGGCAGCGTGTTGTCCATCCCCCGTGGCGGCTTGTGGCTAGTCCCGGGTGCCGTGGGTGTTGACCAGTGTGCCGATCTTCTCACCCTTGACCGCCCGTGCGATGTTGCCCTCGGCGAGCAGCTCGAACACCAGGATCGGCAGCTTGTTGTCCTGGCACAGGGTGATCGCGGTGAGGTCGGCGACCCGCAGGTCGCGGGCGATGACCTCGCCGTACTCCAGCGCGTCGAACTTGACCGCCCCCGGATTCAGCTTGGGGTCGGCGTCGTAGACCCCGTCCACGCCGTTCTTGCCCATCAGCATCGCGGCGGCGTCGATCTCCAGCGCGCGCTGCGCGGCGGTGGTGTCGGTGGAGAAGTACGGCATGCCCATACCCGCGCCGAAGATCACCACACGGCCCTTCTCCAGGTGCCGTACGGCCCGCAGCGGGATGTACGGCTCTGCGACCTGGCCCATGGTGATCGCCGTCTGCACCCGGGTCTCGACGCCCTCCTTCTCCAGGAAGTCCTGGAGGGCCAGGCAGTTCATCACGGTGCCGAGCATGCCCATGTAGTCGGAGCGGGCCCGGTCCATGCCGCGCTGCTGCAGTTCCGCGCCCCGGAAGAAGTTGCCGCCGCCGACGACGAGAGCGATCTCGTAGCCGTCGGCGACGACCGCGGCGACCTCGCGGGCGATGGCGTGCACGACATCGGGGTCGACACCGAGGCCGCCGCCGCCGGCGAATGCCTCGCCGGACAGCTTGAGCAGGAAGCGGCGGCTCGGGCCGCCGCTGCCGGCGGCGGACACGGTGGTCGGGGCCTGTTCGGCGCCTTCGTTCATGGAGGTCTCCTCGTGCACGTACAAAGGAGGCCATTGCCGTGGGTCCTTGTGGGTTCCCGGTACGGCAATGGCCTCCTTGTCACATCTGCGGCCGGCCGGCGGGCGGCCGACCGCATACGACCCTAGCGGGGCCGCCGGTCATCCGCTGCCCGGTGGCACCCGGTACCGGTCAGGACTGGCCGTCCCGGTCAGACGCCGACGCGGAAGCGGGCGAAGCGCACCAGCTTCACACCGGCCTCGTCCAGCACCTTCTGGACGGACTTCTTGGCGTCCTTGGCGAAGGCCTGCTCGAGGACGACGTTCTCCTTGAAGAAGCCGTTCACCCGGCCCTCGACGATACGCGGCAGGGCGGCGTCGGGCTTGCCCTCCTCGCGGGCGGTGGCCTCGGCGACCCGGCGCTCGTTCTCGACGGTCTCGGCGTCGATCTCGTCGCGGGTCAGGTACTTCGGCGCGAAGGCGGCGATGTGCTGGGCGACGTCCTTGGCGGTCTGGGCGTCGGCCTTGTCCAGCTCGACCAGCACGCCGACCTGCGGGGGCAGGTCCGGGCTGGTGCGGTGCAGGTAGGAGGCCACGTAGCCGCCGGCGAACTGGGCGAAGCGGTCCAGCACGATCTTCTCGCCGAGGGTGGCGTTCGCCTCGTCGACGAAGGCCTGCACGGTCTGGCCGGGCTTGATCTCGGAGCCGAGCAGCACCTCGATGTCGGCCGGCTTGGTGCTCGCCACGTGGGTGGCGACGGCGTCGGCGACGGCGACGAACTTGTCGCCCTTGGCGACGAAGTCGGTCTCGCACTTCAGCTCGACGAGGACGCCCTCGGAGTTGTCGTCGGCGATCAGGGACACCACGGCGCCGTTGGAGGCCGAGCGGCCCTCGCGCTTGGTGACACCCTTCTGGCCCTTGACCCGAAGGATCTCGACGGCCTTGTCCAGGTCGCCTTCGGCCTCCACAAGGGCGTTCTTGCAGTCCATCATGCCCGCGGCGGTCAGCTCGCGGAGCTTCTTGACGTCAGCGGCGGTGAAGTTCGCCATGGGTTTGAGTCTCTTCCCGAATGGTCGGTGGATCCACGGGTGGACGGCGGGGGCATGCGCCCCCGCCGTCGTCACGCGTGGTGCCGGCGGCGACGGGCCGCCGGCCTCAGGTCAGGCCTGCTCGGCGTCGCCCTCGGCGGCCGGAGCGGCGTCGGCCGGGGCGTCCTCGGCCGGAGCCTCGGTCGCGGGGGCGTCGGCCGCAGGGGCCTCGGTCGCGGCCGGAGCCTCGGCAGCGGGGGCCTCGGTCGCGTCGTCGGCCTTCTTCTCGCCTTCGAGCAGGTCGCGCTCCCACTCGGCCAGCGGCTCCGCCGGGGCGCCCTCGGCCTTCTTGTCGCTCAGCGCGGCACCGGAGCGGGAGATGAGGCCCTCGGCGACGGCGTCGGCGATCACGCGGGTGAGCAGCGTGACGGAGCGGATCGCGTCGTCGTTGCCCGGGATCTTGTAGTCGACCTCGTCGGGGTCGCAGTTGGTGTCGAGGATCGCGACCACCGGGATGCGGAGCTTGCGCGCCTCACCGACGGCGATGTGCTCCTTCTTGGTGTCGACGATCCACACCGCGCTGGGGACCTTCTGCATCTCGCGGATGCCGCCGAGGGTCTTCTCCAGCTTGTCCTTCTCACGGGAGAGGACGAGGAGCTCCTTCTTGGTGAGGCCGGAGGCGGCCACATCGCCGAAGTCGATCTCCTCGAGCTCCTTGAGACGCTGGAGGCGCTTGTAGACGGTCGAGAAGTTGGTGAGCATGCCGCCCAGCCAGCGCTGGTTGACGTAGGGCATGCCGACGCGCGAGGCCTGCTCGGCGATGGCCTCCTGCGCCTGCTTCTTCGTACCCACGAACATGATGGAGCCGCCGTGCGCGACGGTCTCCTTGACGAACTCGTAGGCACGGTCGATGTACGACAGCGACTGGAGCAGGTCGATGATGTAGATGCCATTGCGCTCGGTGAAGATGAAGCGCTTCATCTTCGGGTTCCAGCGACGGGTCTGGTGCCCGAAGTGGACGCCGCTCTCGAGCAGCTCCCGCATCGTGACGACGGCCATGGCCGTACTCCTTGATGTGCTCGGTTATCGCGGCCGCCGGACGGCGGTCGCGCCTGACGCCCCGACGCGCCGTGCCACGAGGGACCGAGGGGCGCGGCCACCGTCCCGGTGAAGGGAGTGGGTGGCGGGGCGTGCGAAGTCGATCCGGTGACCCGGATCGCCAGAGAAAGTGTACGGGACCGGCGGAGCCACCGGCGACACCCGAGTTATCCACAGGCCGCGACCATGATCATCTCTTGGCCGCGGAATGCGGGATCGTCGTGTCATGGCATTCACGGTGGTGTGGTTGACGGTGGTCGCGGCGCTGCTGGCCGGAGCGGACGGAGGCGCCCCGGCAGGCAGCACCCGCGCGGACGGGGGCGCCCCGACCGCCGCCGCACGCGACGACGGGGGTGCCGCGGCGCCCGGGTCGGGGACCGGGGCCCGGTCGGGGGCCGGGGACGGGTCGGGGACCTCCGCTCCCGCGGGCGGGCGGAGCTGGCCGGTGTCGGGGCCGGGGCCGCGGGGGCGGCCGATGGTGCTGCGCACCTTCGACCCACCCGCGACGCAGTGGGGGGCCGGGCATCGCGGGGTCGACCTGCGGGCGGGCCCGGGGGCTGCGGTGCGCGCGGCGGCGCCCGGTGAGGTGGTCTTCGCCGGGCAGGTGGGCGGCACGGGCGTGCTGGTGCTGCGGATCGGCCCGAGCCTGCGGATCAGCTACGAGCCGGTGCGGGCGTCGGTGCCGGTCGGCGCCCGGGTGGCGGCAGGACAGCAGGTCGGCCTGCTGGAGGGCGGGCTCGCGCACTGCCCAGGGGACTGCCTGCACTGGGGGCTGCTGCGCTCGGGGCCGGACGGCGACGTCTACCTGGATCCGCTGTCGCTGCTGCCCGCCTGGATGCGCCGTTCGGGCCCGTCCCGGCTGCTGCCGGTCCACGGGGTCGCGGCGCCCGCGTGAGGCGGGCGCGCACGCAGGGGGGCGGCGGAGGCGAGGAGAGGAGAGGAGAGGAGAGGAGGAGGCCGGAGTCAGCCGGTGACGCCGTGCAGGGCCATGGTTATCGCGGCCCTGGTGATCCGCTCGGGATCCTCCGCGGCGCCCAGTTCGATCCTGCGGACGGCCGCGTCGACCACGCCCTGGAGCAGCATGGCGGTCAGCCGCGGCTCGTCGTGGCCGAGGTCGGACAGGGCGGCGACCACCATGGCGATCAGGCCGCCGTGCGCGGCGCGGATCTTCTCCCGTGCGCCGGAGTCCAGCTCGCCCGCGGAGATCGCCGCGACGGCGCGGTGCCTGCGGTCCCCGACCAGGGTCAGCTGGCTGCGGACGTACGCCTCGATCCGCCCCTCCGCGCTGCCGGCCGTCTCCATCGCGGCTTCGACCTCGGCGGCCCAGACCGGGAAGTCGACCGCGCACAGCTCCTCGACCACCGCGGCCCGTGAGCGGAAGTACTCGTAGACCGACGAGCGGGCCAGACCGGTGCGCTCGGCCAGGGCCGGGAAGGTCAGTGCCTCCGTGCCGCCCTCGGAGAGCAGTGCGCGGGCGGCGTCCAGCAGGGCCCGGCGCTGCATCGTGCGGTGTTCGGCCACCGAGGCCGCTCGAATCCTGGGCATCACACCACTGTAGACAGTGCGGCGGTGCGGTCACCTGCCGACGTCGGCGAGCTTTGCCCGCAGTTGAAGCACCGACTTGGTGTGGATCTGGCTGACCCTGCTCTCCGTGACGCCCAGTACCTGGCCGATTTCGGCCAGCGTCAGGCCCTCGTAGTAGTAGAGGGTGACGACGGTCTTCTCCCGCTCGGGCAGGGTGTTGACGGCCCGGGCGAGCAGCCGGCGCAGCTCGCGGTCCTCGGCGACCTCGACCGGGTTGTCGGCCCCGGTGTCCTCGAGGGTGTCGACCAGGCTGAGCCGGTCGCCGCTGTCCGCACCGACGTGCAGCAACTCCTCAAGGGCGACCACGTTGGCCAGCGACAGCGCGCTGAAGACGCCGTGCAGTTCCTCCAGGCCGACGCCCATCTCGGCGGCCACCTCCGGCTCGCTGGGGGTGCGGCGGAGCTTGGCCTCCAGGGTCGCGTAGGCGCGCTCCACCGCCCGCGCCTTCTGCCGCACCGAGCGCGGGATCCAGTCGAGGGCGCGCAGTTCGTCGATCATGGCGCCGCGGATCCTGGTGATGGCGTAGGTCTCGAACTTGATCGCCCGGTCCGGGTCGAACTTCTCGATCGCGTCGATCAGCCCGAACACTCCGGACGACACGAAGTCCGCCTGCTCGACGTTGGCCGGAAGTCCCACGCTGACCCGGCCTGCCACGTATTTCACCAGCGGCGAGTAGTGCAGGATCAACTGCTCGCGCAGCCGGGCGTCCCCCGTGGACTTGTAGGTCCGCCACAGCGCGTCGAGAGCTGTGGGTGGGGCGGGCCGCGCGGAGGCGGGGGCGGTGGTCGCGGCCGTCGCCCGTTCGGACCCGGGGGTGTACTGGGGCATGCGTCGTTGTGCGCCGTTCTGCCGTGACATGGACGGGAAATCGAGCCTCCGAGAGCGTAGCGTGACCATAGTGTCGCTTATTGCTACATCATCCGTATGGGACATGCGCAGATACGTTCCTCTACGGGTGCGTGATCGCGGGGCCGACCGCGGGGTCCGGGCGTGGGGGCCGCCGAACGTCCGCATCGAGCCATGATGGGGCGCCGCCGGGACCCGGACTCCGCGTCCTGCGATCACCCCAGGTCACGGGCTTCCACTGTCACCTGATGGTGTACCGGCCACGTCAACCGCGGTGCCGCGCGCGGTCGTCCCGTGCGGTACGGACCAACTGCCACCTCCCGTCCAGCCGTTCGACGAAGCCGAGGGCCTGCAATTCGTAGAGCCTGCTCAGCGTGTCGTCGCAGGTGGACCCGGCAGCGTCGGCGATCTGCCGCTCGTCGGCGAAGCCCCGGCCCGGCAGCGCTTCGAGCACCCTGGACGCCGCGGGTCCGAGCACATCGCGGGGCAGCACCGGGCCGCGCCGCTGCGGGGCGAGGTCGGCGCCGATCTCGCCGACGAGTTCCACGACTTCTGCCGCGTCGGTCACCATCGCCGCGCCCCCGCGCAGGAGTTCGTGCACGCCCTCGGACAGGCCGCTGGTGCAGGGCCCCGGCACTCCCATGGTGACCCGGCCGAGTGCCGCGGCCCGGCGCGCCGTGATCAGCGAACCGCTGCGGTAGCGGGCCTCGACCACCACTGTGCCGCGGGTCAGGGCGGCGATCACCCGGTTCCGCAGCACGAAGCGGCTTCTGGTGGGGTGGTCGCCGGGCGGCAGCTCGCCGACCAGCAGGCCGCATTCTGCGATCTGCCCGATCAACTCCGCGTTGCCCGGCGGATACGCCACGTCCACCCCGCTCGCCACCACCCCGATGGTGGCGCCACCCGCCGCCAGGGCGCTGCGGTGCACCACGCCGTCCACCCCGTAAGCCGCCCCGGAGACCACCACCCAGCCGGCCTCGGCCAGCCCCGCGCCGAGCCCGGCCGCCATATGCGCCCCGTAGTCCGTGCAGGCCCTGGCGCCGACCACCGCGACCGAGCGCAGCGCCCACAGCCGCAGCGACGGGCGCCCGCGCACCCACAGCCCGTAGGGGCGCTGCGGTCCCAGGTCGTCGAGCTGACCGGGCCAGTCACCGTCCCCCGGGCAGACGAAGCGCGCCCCTGCCCGGTGGGCGGCGGCCAGGTCGGCCACCGGGTCGGCGCGGACGGCCCGCCGGGCATAGCCCGCCGTCCGCCGCGGGCTCGCCCCCGGCAGCGGCCGGCCGCCGCGCGCGTCCCGCAACACGTCCGGTGCCCCGCGGTCCCGCACCGCCCGCCCCATCACCTCGTCACCCGGGTCGGCGATCCGGGTCAGCGCCGCCCTGGCCAGCCGCTCCCGCCATCCGGTGCACTGCCCGAGCCCCTCGGCGGCCGGCCCCTCGCCTCCCCCGCCCTCGTACACGCGGCGCATCGCCTCCGCCACGCAGTCCGGCTCCTGTGCCCGCGCCGGCATCACCGGCTCCCCGCCGGTGCCGCGACTCGGCCGACCCCGGTGCGCAGCTGCAGGGCGGTCCTGACGTCCTCGGCGTCGGGGCGGGGGTGCCCGGCCAGGTCGGCGAGTGTCCAGGCGACCCGCAGCACCCGGTCCAGGCCCCTGGCGGTGAGCAGACCCCGCTCCATGTCCCGCTCCGCCGGGTGCATGGCCCCGGGGGCGACGGGCCAGCGGATGCGCAGCTCATGGCCGGGGATGTCGCCGTTGGCCCGCCACGGGGTGTCGGCATATCGGGCGGTGGCCCGCTCCCTGGCCTCCAGCACCCGGGCGGCGACCACGGCGCTGCTCTCCCCCGGGCCGCGGCCGAGCAGCTCGGATCGGCTGACCGCCTCGACCTCCACCCGCAGATCCACCCGGTCGAGCAGCGGCCCTGACAGCCTGGCCTGGTAGCGCCGTACCGCCGTGGGCGAGCACTCGCAGCCCGCGCCCAGCAGCGAATAGCGCCCGCAGGGGCACGGGTTCGCCGCGAGCACCAGCATGAAGCGGGCCGGCAGCCGCATCACGCCGGCCGAGCGGGCGACCACCACATGCCCGGACTCCAGCGGCTGCCGCAGCGCTTCCAGGGCTTTCACGGTGAATTCTGGCGCTTCATCGAGAAAGAGCACCCCGCGGTGGGCGAGCGAGACCGCTCCGGGCCGCGGCAGCCCGCTCCCACCGCCGACCAGGGACGGCATGGTGGCCGAGTGGTGCGGTGCGCAGAAGGGCGGCGTCCCCACCAGCGGGCGGCCCGCGGGAAGGATGCCGGCGACCGAGTGGACGGCGGTGACCTCCAGCGACTCCTGCCGGCTCAGCGCGGGCAGGATGCCGGGCAGCCGCTCGGCCAGCATGGTCTTGCCCGCGCCCGGCGGGCCCTTGAGGTAGAGGTGGTGGGCGCCGGCCGCGGCGACCTCGAGGGCCAGTCGCGCGGCGGACTGCCCCGCCACGTCGGCCAGGTCGGGCCCCGCCGCCGGGCCTCCCGACGCGCCGCCGCCCAGGCTGGTGGCCAGGCCGGAACCCATCCCGCCGCCGGGCACGGCCAGGCCTGCCAGCATCGGATCGGGCCGGCCCTCGCGGTACGGCCCCTCGTCCTCCTCGTCGGGGACCGGCTCGCCGTTGAGCACCGCCACCAGCTGGCGCAGGCTGCGCACGCCGAGCACCGCGACGTCCGGCACGAGCGACGCCTCCGCCGTGGTGCGTTCCGGGACCACGACATGGCGGTATCCGGCGTCGGCGGCCGCGAGCACCGCGGGCAGCACTCCCCGCACCGGGCGCACCCGGCCGTCGAGGCCCAGCTCGCCGATCATCATCAGGTCGGCGATGGATCTGGGGGCGATCCGCTCGTTGGCGGCGAGCACCGCACAGGCCACCGCCAAATCGAACCCGGAGCCGCCCTTGGGCACCGACGCCGGGCTGAGGCCGACGGTGAGCTTCTTCTGCGGCCAGGTCTCACCGCTGTTCACGATCGCGGCGCGCACCCGGTCCCGGCTCTCGATCAGGCTCTTGTCGGGCAGGCCGACCAGGGTGAAGGCGGCGAGGCCGGGTTCCAGATCGGCCTGGACCTCGACGACCACGCCCTCGACTCCGACCAGCGCGACCGAGCACGTACGGGCGAAGCCCATCACGCCACCCCCCGCACATGCTCGACCGACGGGGCGCCGCGGGCGGGCAGCACCACGCCCACCAGGTCGATCCGCACCCCGCCCGGCGGCGCCCCGCCCTGCTCCGCCGTCCACTGCTCGGCCAGCGCCCGCAGCCGGTCCAGCTTCGCCGGGGGCAGCGCCTCCATCGGCTGCTGGAAGGACCCGGCCCGCCGGGTCTTGACCTCGCACACCACCAGGGCGTCGCCCTCGGTCGCCAGGATGTCGATCTCACCCCGGCGCCCATGCCGCCAGTTGCGGCCCACCACGGTCAGGCCCGCCGCCTGAAGGGCGCGGACCGCGACATCCTCGCCGTACCGCCCCAGCGCACCACGTGCGTTCATGAGTACCACCTCCGTCACTCACTGTGACAGAGGTGGGCCCGCCCAAGATGATCTTGCTCTCAAGCCTGTGGATAACTTCCCGCGACCGGCAGCGCACCGCCCGCGAACCGGCCGCAAGCCCACCGCGAACCGCCCGCAAGCCCGCCACGAAACTGCCGCAGCCCGCCCGAACACCCCCGAGCCGGTCCCGCCTGGCCCGACCTCAGCTGTTGAACCCGGAGTCGTCCGACGGCAGATCAAGGTCCGCCTTGTTGAGCTCCTCGATATTCACGTCCTTGAACGTGAGCACCCGTACCTGTTTCACGAAGCGGGCCGGCCTGTACATGTCCCAGACCCAGGCGTCAGCCATCGAGACCTCGAAGAACACCTCGCCCTGTACCGAGTGCACCTGCATCTCGTAGTCATTGGTGAGGTAGAAGCGCCGTTCCGTCTCGATCACGTACTTGAACAGGCCGACGACGTCGCGGTACTCCCTGTAGAGCTTCAGCTCCATCTCGGTCTCGTACTTTTCGAGGTCCTCGGCGCTCATCGTGTGTCCCCTTCAGCCGTGCGTTCCCCCATTGTGCGTCACACCGTCTCACGACCGCGCGGAACTTCCCCGCACCCGCCCGTCCGCGCTGATCACCTGCGCCTGAACAGTTTTGCGAGCGGATCGTAGGCGGCCCCGCCCAGGATCAGCACGACTCCGACGACCACCGCGATCATCAGCAGGCCGAGCGGCCCCTGCCCCGGGGACCCACCGCCCGGGACCACGCCGAAGGCGGAGGTGCGCGACAGCAGGCCCATCCGGGACGAGGGCCAGGCGACGCCGTCCACTCGGGCGCGGACGTCGGAGGCGGGGACCGAGCCGCCCTGCGCGTCGTCGAGGTGGATCCTGGAGTCCTCGGAGACCGCGCGGTTGTCGCCGAGCAGGAATATCTGGCCCGCCGGCACCCGGGTGCTGAACGGTTCCACCGAGGCCGGGCCGCCGCCCTTGAGGTAGGTCTCGTCGATCGGCTTGCCGTTGACCGTCAGCCGCCCCTGGGCGTCGCAGCAGGCCACCACGTCGCCGCCGACCCCGACGACCCGCTTGACCAGCGGCTTGGTGCCCCACAGCTTGTCCTTGAAGACGACCACGTCACCGCGGTGCACCTCGGAGCCCGACACCTTCTGCGCCAGCAGCCGGTCACCCGGCTGGACGGTGGGCACCATCGAGGTGGTCGGCACGGTGTAGGGGCGGTAGACCAGGGCACCCCACACCGCCGCGCCGAGGAAGAGCACACAGCCGACGGCGATGGCGATCCCGGACACCCGGTGTCCGATCCCGCCACCGCCGCCGGCGGTACCGCGTCCTACGGTGCTGCTCCCTGTGGTGCCGGTCATCGCACCGCTGCTGCTGCTCATGGACCGGAACCCTACCGGGCGGTACGCCCCAGGTCAGCAGTCTTCTGCGCTCTCCCGCACCGGATCGGCTGACATCAGCCGCCGCCTGCGCCACAGCACCAGCGGCAGCGCGCCGGCCAGGCCGGCAGCCGCGGGGACGGCCGCGCCAGCCGCGTTGATACCGGGCTGCGAGAAGGTGCCGGGGATGGACAGCACGTCCCAGCGGTTGACCGGCCAGGCCACCACGACCGCGCGGCCGACCACATCGCTGTTCGGGACGGTGCCGCCGCCCGGGAGCATGGTGTGGAAGCGGGAGTCCAGCGAGTCCTGGCGGTGGTCGCCCATCACCCAGATCCGGCCCTTGGGCACATGCACGGTGAAGGGCATGTCGGGGCTGCAGGCCGTGTTGCCAGGGAAGACATACGGCTCGACCAGCGCCTTGCCATTGACCATCACCGGCCCGGTGCCCTTGCAGGACACGGTGTCGCCGCCGACTCCGATCACCCGCTTGATCAGGTCCTTCTCGTCGGCCGACGGCATCAGGCCGATGAAGCTCAGGCCCTTTTGCAGGCCCCTGACCACGACATTGCCGCTGGGCGACGGGTTCTCCGGCAGCCAGCCGCCCGGGTCGTGGAAGACGACGACCTCACCGCGGCTCGGCGTGGAGCCGAACCAGGGGGTGAGCTTGTCGACCAGCACCCGGTCGCCCTTGAGCAGGGTGTTGTTCATCGAGTCCGAGGGGATGGAGAACGCCTGCACCAGGAACGTCTTGATCAGCAGCGCCAGGACCAAGGCGATGCCGATCAGCAGCGGCAGCTCCTTCCAGAACGACCGCGGCCTGCGGTCGCCTGCGTGGGAGTGCCGCCCGGCGTCCTCGCCGTCATCCGGGTCCCGCTCCGGCTCCGCGGGACCGACCGGGCCCACCGGGTCGCCGGGTGCGCCGCCGGCCATCGCCGGGATGCCGGTCCCCGGCAGTGCCGCACCGGGCGCCGCCGAGTCCTCGTCCGCCGGCGTCATGCCCGCGGCACCGTCGTACGACGGTGCGGCCGAGGGCCGTCCGGGGACCGCGGCGTCCGCCGCCGAATCGTCGGCCGGTGGCACCTCGGAATCCCGCTTCTCGGGCTCTCCGGGTCCAGACCGTGCGCCGACCACCAGGTCCCCCACATCCACTCCTCACTCCAGAAGACCGCCGCCCACGCCCCATGAGGCGCAGGCCCGCCACTCCCATAACGAGCGGGAGTTCCGCAGGAACCGGTGGCAGGTTCGTCCTTTGACCGTTGTTGACCGAGCCCACCCTAGTGGTCTCGGCTGTGGCCGCCGTGGCGGCCGACCCCGGGGCGGGCACCGCGCCGAAGGTCGCCGGCTCCTTGAGCCGCTGCCAGTGGCCGATCGGCCAGCCGATCACGAAAGCCCTTCCGACCACCAGGCTCTCCGGGACGGTGCCGCCGCCCTCCTGGTCGGTGTGGAAGCGCGAGTCTGCCGAGTCCGAGCGGTGGTCACCCATCACCCACAGTCGCCCCGGTGGCACGTGGTCGACGAATTTCATCAGGGAGGGTGGGTTGCCCGGGTACAGATAGGGCTCGTCGAGCGGCTTGCCGTTGACGAGCAGCCGCCCCTGGGCGTCGCAGCACTCCACCGTGTCGCCGCCCACCCCGATCACCCGCTTGATCAGGTCCTGCTCACCGGTGGCGGGCAGCAGCCCGATGAAGGTGAAGAACTCCTTCACCTGCTTGACGACCACCGGGTCGGGCTTGGGTGCCGGCTCGCCCCGCAACCAGCCGCCCGGGTCCTTGAAGACGACCACGTCACCGCGGTGCGGCTGGGAGCCGAACCAGGGGGTGAGCTTGTCGACCAGCACCCGGTCGCCGATCTTGATGGTCTGCTCCATCGACCCCGAGGGGATCACGAACGCCTGGAGCAGGAAGGTCTTGAGCACCAGGGCGATCAGCAGCGCCACCATGATCAGCAGCGGCACCTCCCTGGCCAGCGAACGCCGCCGCTTCCTGCGGACCTTCCGGGCGAGCCTGCGCCGCTCGATCCTGGTGTTGCCCGGCAGTCTCGGCGGCTGCGAGGCGTCGTCACCACCGGGCTGCCCGTCCGCGGGGCCGACATCCGAGGGCGTACGGCCGCCGGCCGGACGCGCCCTTCCGCGGTTACCCATGCGCGCCGGCCGGGGCGGGGACACCGGCGAAGGTCGCGGGGCGGCGCAGCCGGGTCCAGTGGCCGACCGGCCAGCCGATCCAGTCGGCGCGGCCGATCACCCGGCCGACCGGGACGGTGCCGCCGCCGGGATCGCCGAGGTGGTCGCGCGAGTCACGCGAGTCGTCGCGATGGTCGCCCATCACCCAGAGTCTTCCGTCCGGTACCACGATGTCGAACGGTACCCGGGATGGCGTGTCCCCCGGGTAAAGGTAGGTCTCGTCCAGCGGATGGCCGTTGACGAGCAGCCGGCCCTGCGCGTCGCAGCAGGTGATCCGGTCGCCGCCGACCCCGATCACCCGTTTCACGAAGTCCGTGCCGCTTTCCTGCGTGAGTGAGCCGTCGCCGTCGAACACGATCACGTCCCCCCGCCGCGGAGTGCCGCCGAAGCGGTACGCCAGCTTGTCCACCAGCACCCGGTCACCGACCCGCAGCGTGCCCTCCATCGAGCCGCTCGGCACCTGGAAGGGCTCCAGTACGAAGGTGCTGACCAGCATCATCGCGGCCACACCGGCCAGCGCGAGCAGGATCGTACGCCGCCACTGCGCCCACCACACCGGCAGCCGCGGCGCGAGCCACCCGCCGAGCACAGCGAAACGCGACCGCTCCCCCGGTTCCGCCTCGTCGGCGGCGGGGGAACGGTCGCGTTCCGGTACGGCTGCTTCGGTGTCCATCGAGGCCAGAGCTTATCCGGCCGCCCCGTGGATCCCGCTACGCGATCAGTTGTCGCGCTTCTCCTTGATCTTCGCGGCCTTGCCGCGCAGCTCACGGAGGTAGTACAGCTTGGCGCGGCGGACGTCGCCGCGGGTGACGACCTCGATCTTCTCGACGATCGGGGTGTGCACGGGGAAGGTGCGCTCGACACCGACGGAGAAGCTGACCTTGCGGACCGTGAAGGTCTCGCTGACGCCCGCGCCCTGGCGGCGGATGACGACGCCCTTGAACTGCTGCACACGGGAGCGGTTGCCCTCGATGACGCGCACGTGGACGTTGACGGTGTCGCCGGGGCGGAAGGCCGGGACGTCGGTGCGCAGCGAGGCGCTGTTGAGGCCCGCGATCAGGTTGGTCATGGTGGTGTCTGCTTCCTCGCCGATGCCACAGGTCATCGGCGGAACATGGTGTCTCGTCATGGGGTGGGCCACCGCTTCCGGCGGACGTCGTTCCCCCTGTGGCAGGGGCGCGCGCCGGACGGGCAGCAGCCGCTCATTCTTCCACGGCGTAGGGGCTCGGCCCAAATCGTCCGTCCGGGCCCTGCTGCCAGCCCAGGATGCTGAGCATCTCCCGGTCCCGCCGGTCGAAGGCGGAGGGGTCGCAACGCCGCACCAGGTCGGGCCGGTTGGCGACGGTGCGCCGCAGTGCCTCGTCGCGCCGCCAGCGGGCGATCCTGCCGTGGTGGCCGCTGAGCAGCACCTCGGGGATGCCGCGGCCGCGCCACTGCGGCGGCTTGGTGAAGACCGGCCCCTCCAGCAGGTCGGCCATCGCGCCGGGGGCGAAGGAGTCGTCGCGGTGGGACTGCGCGTTGCCGAGCACTCCGGGCAGCAGCCGTGCCACCGCCTCGGTGATGACGAGCACCGCGGCCTCGCCGCCGGCCAGCACGTAGTCGCCGATGGAGACCTCGTACACCGGCATCCTGGTGCGGTATTCGGCGGTGACCCGGCTGTCGATGCCCTCGTAGCGGGCGGGCGCGAAGATCAGCCAGGGCTGCGCGGACAGTTCCGCGGCGAGCGACTGGGTGAACGGCCGGCCGCTGGGGGTGGGGACGACCAGCGCGGGGCGGCCGGCTCCCGCCTCGTACCCGGCGGCCAGGGTGTCGTCCAGCGCCTCGCCCCATGGGCCGGTCATCATGACCATGCCGGGGCCGCCGCCGTACGGGGTGTCGTCGACGGTGTTGTGCCGGTCGTGGGCCCAGGACCGCAGGTCGTGCACCCGTACGTCGAGCCGCCCGGCGGCTCGGGCCTTGCCGACCAGCGAGACCTTCAGCGGCTCCAGGTAGTCGGGGAAGATCGTGACGACGTCGATCCGCATGTCAGCCGCCGTCCACCGTGCCGCGGGGAGCGCCCGCCGTGCCCTCGGCAGCCTGTTCTTCGGGGGCCGATCCACCGGAAGCCGGCTCGGCCGCACCGGGATCGTCCGCAGCCGGCTCGTCGGCGGGCGCCTCGTCCAGCAGTCCCGGCGGCGGGTCGATCACCGCGCGCTGCTCCTCCAGGTCGATCTCGGGCACGAACTCGGTGACGAAGGGGATCAGCACCTCGCTGTCGTCCGGGCGCCTGACCACCAGCAGGTCCTGGTAGGGAAGATGGCTGATCTCGGCGATCCTGCCGACCTCGCGGCCGTCGACGGTGACCACGTCCAGGTCGATCAGCTGGTGGTCGTAGAACTCCTCGGGGTCCTCGGGGGTCTCCGCCGGGTCCACCTCGGCGATCAGCAGCGTGTTGCGCAGCGCCTCGGCACCGGTGCGGTCGCTGACGCCCTCGAAGCGCAGCATGAGCCGCCCGCTGTGCACCCGTCCGGTCGCGATGGTCAGCGGCCCGGTGGCGGCGGGGTCCGTGGCCAGGACGGCGCCGGGCGCGAGCCGCAGCTCCGGCTCGTCGGTGCGCACCTCGATGCTCACCTCGCCCTTGATGCCGTGGGCGCGGCCGATCCTGCCGACTACCAGCTGCATGGAGCGCTTCACCTCTCGTACGTCATGCGGTTCGTACACCTCCTGGGAGGGCGTACGTCATACGGCTCGGGCCGGGAGCGGCATTGCCACCCCCGGCCCGAGCCGGTGTTCCGTGCGGTACGGCCGGTGCGTCAGCGCACCTGGTCGACGTCGACCAGGTCGACGCGGATGCCGCGGCCGCCGAGCGCGCCCACCACCGTACGCAGCGCGCGGGCGGTACGGCCGTTGCGGCCGATCACCTTGCCGAGGTCGTCGGGGTGCACCCGGACCTCGAGCACGCTGCCACGGCGCAGGGTGCGCATGTCCACCTGCACATCGTCGGGATTGTCGACGATGCCCTTCACGAGGTGCTCAAGAGCCTCCTCAAGCACGCTCAGGCCTCGGTGGACTCGGCCGCGGCAGGTGCCTCGGCGGTGTCGTCGGCCTTCTTGTCGGCCTTCTTGGCCTTCGGGGTGATCGCCTCACCCTTGGGCTCGTCGGCGCTGTCCTTGGCCGCGGCCTCGAAGAGGGCGCGCTTGTCGGCCTTGGGCTCGGCCACCAGCAGCGGCGCGGGGGCCTCGAGGCCCTTGTGCTTCTGCCAGTCACCGGTGAGCTTGAGGATGGCGAGCACCGGCTCGGTCGGCTGGGCGCCGACGGAGAGCCAGTACTGGGCGCGCTCCGAGTCGACCTCGATGCGCGACGGGTTCTGCACCGGGTGGTACAGGCCGATCTCCTCGATGGCCCGGCCGTCACGGCGGGTACGGGAGTCGGCGACGACGATGCGGTAGTGAGGCGAACGGATCTTGCCCAGACGCTTCAGCTTGATCTTGACTGCCACGGGAGTGGGATCTCCTGGTGTTGACGTGTTTGGGCACGGCGAATTCCCACGTGGGGTTGTGGGAGTCGTGCGCCCGATGGACGCGTCAGCCGAAGGAGAGAGGGTTCCTGCACGGCTGTCGAGTTCTCAGCTGGACATTCTGCCACACTCAGGCGGCACCCACGACCTCCGGGATGCGGAAGGGCTGCCCGCAGGCCCCGCACATGATCGGCGCCTGGGCCAGCACGGACGGTACGACGCGCACATTGCGCCCGCAGTCGCAGACCGCCTTGACCCGCACCCCTCCGCCGGACGAGCCGTGCCTGGCGGCAGGTCCGCGGAAGGAGCTCGCGGTGTCCGCCGTGGTGGCCACGGTGTGGGCCTTGAGGGCGCGCTGGAGCCGGTCGATGGTCACCCGATATCGCTTGCGGGTGTCGGGGCGCATCACCACGAGCGAGAAGCCGCTGCTGGGATGCGGCTCCTCCGCGTGGTCAAGGCCCATCTCGTCGGCAATGGCCAGGAAACGGCGGTTGTGGTAACGGCCGGCGCGTGAGGTGTCACGGATGCCGCGGGCTGCGGCGATCCCGTGCACGGCCTCGTGCAGCAGCCTTTCGAAGGAGAGGGCCGTTCCGCAGGCGGACGACGACTCTCCGATCAGGGACTCGGGGGCGGCCAGATCGGGCAGCTCGGGGTGGTGCCGTTGAATATCGGCCCACGCGACTGCCAGCTCGGCGGCGAGGACAGGTGGTGTCGTGCTCACGCCGTGACAACGAGCCGGGCGCTCCCGGTGTTCCGATTCCGGGCCAGCCCAATTAATTTGCACTGATCGGTCAGTTCCGGATGATGCGCCGTGGATGGGCTTGGATGGGCATGACGCAGGGCGGGTGCGGAGGACAGGGGAGAACCCGCGCACCCGCCCCAACGGCGGACGAACCACGTATTACGTACGGCGGTTTTCGGTCAGCGGACGCCGGCGGGCGTCAGTAGGCCCTGGCGACGATCGCGAGCGTGCCCGGAGCGTCGTCGGAGTCGGGGACCCCGCCGTCCTTGGTGATCAGGCACCGCACGGAGACGCCCTGCTGGGCGAGCTCCTCCTCGCCCGCGGGGCCGAGGTCGGCCCACGGGATGCGCGCCCAGCCGGTGGCCGCGGCCTCGGCCGCCTCCTCGATGGTCGCGACGTCCACAGTGCGGGATTCCCGGCGCTCGCGGGACTCCCGCAGCAGCTGCGCCTGGTCCTCCTCGAGCACGGTCGGCAGCAGCGCGGCGAGGCTGTCGAGCGCGACCGGCGTCTTGCCGCCGGGAATGCGCCGCGCCAGCATCGCGGTGCCGGCCTCCAGGTCGCGCGGGCCGATCTCGATCCGCACCGGCACGCCCTTGAGCTCCCAGTCGACCGCGCGGCGGCCGAACGGGGTGTCGGTGCGGTCGTCCACCACGACCCGCAGCCCGGCGGCGGTCAGCTTCTCGCCGACCTCCCGCACCTTGGCCACGACCTCGTCGTCACCCTTGATCGCCAGCACCACGACCTGGACGTGCGCCAGACGCGGCGGCACCCGGAGCCCGTTGTCGTCGCCGTGCATCATGATCAGCCCGCCGACCATGCGCGTGCTGCTGCCCCACGACGTCTGCCAGACGTGCTCCTGCTCGCCGTCCGCGGACAGGTACTGCGTATGGAAGGCCTTCGCGAAGTTCTGGCCCAGCTCGTGGCTGGTGCCCAGCTGCAGCGCCTTGCCGTCGCCCATCATGCCCTCGAGGGTGAGGGTGTTGATCGCGCCCGCGAAGCGCTCCTTGGCGGTCTTGCGGCCCAGCACCACGTCCATGCCCAGCACCTCGGCCATGAAGTCGGCGTAGACGTCGCGGTGGATCCTCGCCGCGTAATCGCGCGCGTCCTCGTACGTGGCGTGCGCGGTGTGGCCCTCCTGCCAGAGGAATTCGGTGGTGCGCAGGAAGATGCGCGGGCGCATCTCCCACCGCACCACGTTCGCCCACTGGTTGATCAGCAGCGGCAGGTCCCGGTAGCTCTGCACCCACTTCGAGAAGTACTCGTTGATGATCGTCTCGGACGTGGGCCGCACCACGACCGGCTCTTCGAGGTCCTTGCCGCCGCCGTGCGTGACCACCGCCAGCTCCGGCGCGAAGCCCTCGACGTGCTCGGCCTCCCGGGTCAGGAAGGACTGCGGGATGAACAGCGGGAAGTACGCGTTCTGCGCACCGGCCTGCTTGATCCGTACGTCCATCTCCTGCTGCATCCGCTCCCACAGGCCGTAGCCGTACGGTCGGATGACCATGGTGCCGCGGACCGGGCCGTTGTCGGCCAGTTCTGCCTTGTTGATCAGATCCTGGTACCAGCGCGGGAAGTCGTCCGCCTGGGGGGTGAGCACGGGAGCCTTTGCCATGCAGGCGATGGTACGTGGCGAGCCCGCCGCAGTGTGAATCGGTTACGGCCGCGGGACCGGCCGCGGAACGTGTGAAAAACGGCTCCCCCGGACCCTGGACGGCACGCCGAATCAGCAGTTGTCTGGCTCTCGGGGGACGAAAACGGCACACATTCCCACGGGGCACACGGCGAAGCGTGGCTGATTGGGGCTTCGATGGCACCTACCCTCTATCGCGGATCCAGGCCGGAGACGGCGCACCAGGACCGGACACGGGACTGGGCCGAGATCCAGGAACGCATGCTCGTACCGCTCTACGACACCGTCCACGACCGGCTCGACGTCGGCCCCGGCACCCGCCTGCTGGCCCTGAACTGCGGTTCCGGGCTGGCGCTCGTGCTCGCCGCCTCCCGGGGCGCGGCCGTCACCGGATACGACACCGACCCCGGCCGGCTGCGGCTGGCCGCGGAAAGGCTCGCCGAACCCCGGCGGCCCGGCACCCGGCCGCGGGGCGCACGCACTGCGTACGCCGCGGCTTCCCTGCGCACCGGCGCACCCCGACCCGCGGCGCTGCGCGACGGCGGCTTCGGCGTCGTCACCGCCCTCGACCCGGCCGCCCCCGCCGACGAACTGCGGCCCGCACTGGCCGCCGTCGCCGCCACGTCCCGCCCGGGCAGCGCCGTGGTGCTCGCCGGCTGGGGGCCGCCGGAGCGCTGCTCGACGGCCCGGGTGCTGCGGGTCGCCGACCGGCTGGCGGAACCGCGCGGTCCCGCCTCGCCCGCGCCGCGGCTCAGCGGCAGGGACGACCTGGAGGACCTGGCCAGGGGGGCGGGGCTGCGGCCCGACGGCTCGGGCCGTGTGTCCTGCCCGTTCGCCTACCAAAGCCGGCGGAGCGCGGTGCGCGGTCTGCTCTCGACCGGCCTCTTCGACCCGGCCGTGGCCGCCACCGACCAGCAGCAGGTGGAGAAGGAGATCGCCGAGGCCCTGCACCCCTACCGGCGCCCCGACGGCGGGGTCCGGATGGACAACGTCTTCCGCTATCTGATCGCCCGCGTCTGATCCGCTGCGGCCACCGGGCCGCCCGCGGGAAACCCGGTGGCCGCCGGGCGCGGATTCGGTGAGGGTGGGTGCATGCCCACCACACCCCTGCCGCCCGGCGCCCCGGCGTCGGTACGCCTGGTCAAGGCCGGCCGCGAGAAGGTCACTTACCCCGCCACCGTCGTCGCGGACGACGGGATCCGCGTGACCGTGACGGCGCCCTGGTCGCTGCCGGACGTCCGCGACTTCGGCTTCGTGCGCTTCGAGCCGGGCGACGTCTTCACCGAGCACTACTGGCGCGACCGGTGGTACGCGATCAAGGAGGTGCGCGACGCCCGGGGCGTCCGCAAGGGCTGGTACTGCGACATCGCCCGCCCCGTGGTCGTCGCGGGCACCGCGCTGACCTCGGAGGACCTGGACCTCGACCTGTGGGTGTCGGCCGACGGGGCCATGGTGCTGCGGCTGGACGAGGACGAGTTCGCCGCGAGCGGGCTGGCGGCGAGCGACCCGGAGGCGGCGGGGCGGGCGGTACGGGCGCTGGACGAGTTGGAGGCGCTGGCCGGCCGCGACGGCGGGCTGGCACCGCTGCTCGGCGGATAGGCCGGCGGGGGCGCGGGGCGCGGTCCCGTGCCCCGCTACACGCCGGGCCACTCCTCTGCGGTCAGCGCGAAGCGCTCGTGGTCGCGCCAGGCGTCATTGATGAACAGCATCCGCGGCGAGAAGCCCTCGTGCCGGAAGCCGAGCCGCCTGGCCATCGCGGCCGAGCGGACGTTGTCCGGCTGGACGCTGATCTCCAGCCGGTGCAGCCCGAGACCGCCGGGCTCTGCGGCGAAGCAGCGGTCCACCACCAGCCGCAGGCCCTCGGTCATCCGGCCGGTGCCGTTGTAGGGCACGTAACTGTCGTAGCCCAGGGCGGCGTTGCGGAAGCGGGCCATCACGATGTTGGCGACGTTGCACTTGCCGACGATGCCGCCGTCCTCGTCGTTGACGATCAGGAAGGTCCGCAGCCCGGCGCCCTGCCGCCGCAGCAGTTCTGGCAGGCCGTCGGGCTCCACCGGATTCCACGGCGAAAGGTGCTCCACCGACCGCAGCACCGCGTCGCGGTGCGCCTCGGCGTCGCTGGACCTGGGCTCTCTGATCGATACGCGCATGCGCCCATCATCCCGCGACGCCCACCGGCGCCCGCCGTGGCCCCCTCAGCCCATGAACTTCTTGAACTCGTCGGGCAGTTCGAAGTCCTGGCCGCCGCCGGGCAGGCCGAACGGGCTGTCGCCCTGGCCCGGCGCCTGGCCCTGCTGCTCCTCGCGGCGGGCCGCCGCGGCCGCGGCGTCGGCCTTGCGCTTCATCGGGTTGCCGCTCTGCCGCTTGCCCTTGGCCTGCTTCTGCTGCTTCTTCTGCCGGCCCGGGCCGCCGCCCATGCCCGGCATCCCGGGCATGCCCGGCATGCCACCGCCCTGCGCCATCCGCGACATCATCTTGCGCGCCTCGAAGAAGCGCTCCACCAGGCTCTTGACGGCGCTGACCTCGACGCCGGAGCCCTTGGCGATACGGGCCCTGCGGGAGCCGTTGATCAGGTGCGGGTCGGCGCGCTCGCCCGGGGTCATCGACTTGATGATCGCGGCGGTGCGGTCCACGTCCCGCTCGTCGAGGTTGTTGATCTGGTCCTTGATCTGGCCCATGCCCGGCAGCATGCCGAGCAGCTTGGAGATGGAGCCCATCTTGCGGACCTGCTCCATCTGCGCCAGGAAGTCGTCGAGCGTGAACTCCTTGGGGCCCTTCGCCAGCTTGGCCGCCATCTTCTCGGCCTCGGCCTGGCTGAAGGTCTGCTCGGCCTTCTCGATCAGCGACAGCATGTCGCCCATGCCCAGGATGCGGGACGCCATCCGGTCCGGGTGGAACGCGTCGAAGTCGTCCAGCTTCTCGCCGTTCGACGCGAACATGATCTGCTTGCCGGTGACATGGGCGATCGACAGGGCCGCGCCGCCCCGGGCGTCGCCGTCGAGCTTGGAGAGCACCACGCCGTCGAAGCCGACGCCGTCGCGGAAGGCCTCCGCGGTGTTGACCGCGTCCTGGCCGATCATCGCGTCGACGACGAAGAGGATCTCGTCGGGGCGGGTGGCGTCGCGGATGTCCGCGGCCTGCCGCATCAGCTCCTGGTCGACACCGAGCCGGCCCGCGGTGTCGACGATCACGATGTCGTACTGCCGCGAGGTGGCGAACTCGATGGAGTCCTTGGCGACCTTGACCGGGTCGCCGACGCCGTTGCCCGGCTCGGGCGCGTAGACCGCGACGCCGGCGCGCTCGGCGACGACGCTGAGCTGGTTGACGGCGTTCGGCCGCTGGAGGTCGCAGGCGACCAGCAGCGGGGTGTGGCCCTGGCCCTGCAGCCACTTGCCGAGCTTGCCCGCGAGCGTGGTCTTTCCCGCGCCCTGGAGGCCGGCCAGCATGATCACCGTCGGCGGCTGCTTGGCGAACCGCAGCCGGCGGGTCTCGCCGCCGAGGATGGTGATCAGCTCGTCGTTGACGATCTTGATGACCTGCTGCGCGGGATTCAGCGCCTGCGAGACCTCGGCGCCGATGGCGCGCTGCTTGACGTTGGCGATGAACGCCCGCACCGCGGGGAGGGCGACGTCGGCTTCCAGCAGGGCGATCCGGATCTCGCGCGCGGTGGCGTCGATGTCCGCCTCGGAAAGACGGCCTTTGCCCCGGAGGTTTTTGAAGGTTGCTGCAAGGCGGTCTGAGAGCGTATCGAACACGGTGGCTGCAGATCCTCGGGTCGGGGGGCGGACACAATCGCCTTCCAGAGTATCCGGCTCCGGAGGCGAAGCGCCCTCGCCCGCCGGATCAGGGCGGGCGGGGGCGCCTCCTCGCGCACTACCGCAGTGCCGCCTCCACCTGTCGGGCCACGTCCGCCGCCCTCGGCGGGGACAGCGCCTTGCCGTCCTTGCCGACGACATAGAAGGCGTCGACCGCGTTGGAGCCCAGCGTGGAGATGCGGGCGGAGCGCACGGTGACACCGGTCGCCGTCAGGGCCAGGCCGATGCGGTGCAGCAGGCCGGGGGCGTCGTGCGCGCGGACCTCGATCACCGTGGCCGTCTGCGAGGTGTGGCCGGGGGCGACGGTGACCCGGGGCGGCGGCGGGGTGATGCCGCGCCGCCGCGGGTAGGCGGCCTCCCGCTCGGCGAGCCTGGCCTCGATGTCGAGGGTGCCCTCGAAGGCCCGTGCCAGGTCGGCCCGCAGCCTCGCGGTCTCCGGCAGGGCGCCGTACTCCGCCGAGACCCGCCAGCTGAGCAGGGCGACCTGGCCCTCGCCGATCGGGTCGACCGCCCGCAGGTCGGCGGCCCTGACGCCGAGCCGGTGCAGCGCCAGCACACCGGCCGCCTGGGCCAGCAGCGCCGGGCGGTCGGGGACGGCGAGCAGGAGTTCCACGCCGAGGGCCTCGTCCAGGGCCTCGCCCTCGCCGTCGGGCTCGGCGTGGGCGTGCAGGGCCAGCACCGGGCCGCCGGTGCGTGCGGCCTCGATGGCCAGGCGTTCCTCCTCCGCGGTGGAGTCCCGGTCGGCGGCCTCGGGCAGCGCGCCGGTGTCCAGCGCCCCCGCGACCCGGTCGACCAGCTCGGCCAGCAGCGAGGCCCGCCAGGTGCTCCAGGCGGCGGGGCCGGTGGCCAGGGCGTCCGCCTCGGTGAGCGCGGCCAGCAGCTCCAGCGTGGAGGTGTCCCGTACGGTGCCGGCGACCGCGCGTACGGTCTCCGGATCGTCCAGGTCGCGCCGGGTCGCGGTGTCGATCAGCAGCAGGTGGTGGCGGACGAGCAGCGCGAGGGTGTCGGCGTCCGCGCTGTTGAAGCCGATCCTGGTGGCGACGTCGCGGGCGATGACCTCGCCGGCCTCGCTGTGGTCGCCGGGCCAGCCCTTGCCGATGTCGTGCAGCAGGGCCGCGGTCAGCAGCAGGTCGGGGCGGCCCACCCGGCGGGTGAGGCCCGCGGCCTGCACGGCGGTCTCGACCAGGTGCCGGTCGACGGTGAAGCGGTGCACCGCGTTGCGCTGCGGGCGGCAGCGGACCCGCTCCCAGTCCGGCAGCAGCCGGGTGACCAGGCCCTCGGCCTCCAGGGCCTCCCACACCTGGACCGTGGACTCGCCCGCGCCGAGCAGCGTGACCAGCTGCTCGCGGGCCTCCGCGGGCCAGGGCACGGGCAGCGGGCGCGCGGCGGCGGCCAGCCGCCGCACGGCGTGCAGCGACAGCGGCAGGCCCGCCTGGGCGGCCGCGGCGGCGGCCCGCAGCGGCAGGACCGGGTCGCGCTCTGGCTTCGCGGCCAGCGCGAGCACCGCCTCGCCGTCCTGCTCCACGACGCCCTCCGCCAGCGGTACGCGCTCGGGCGCGATGCCGGTGGGGGCGCCCCTGCCCCGGCCGAGCAGCCGTCGGCGCGGCCGGGAGTCGCGGGCGCGCAGCACCCGGCCGACCTCGCGCCAGGTGACGTCGGAGGCGTAGGAGATCCGCCGGGCGGCCTCGTAGACCTGGCGCAGCAGGGTGTCGGCGTCGAGCAGGCCGAGGGCGGCGGCGACCTGGTCCTGCTCCTGGAGCGCCAGCCGGTCGGTGGCCCGCCCGGTGACCAGGTGGAGGGCGTCGCGGGCGTCGAGCAGCCGGGTGCGGGCCTCCTCCAGGCCCTCGCGGGGCGCGTCGGCCAGCCAGGAGGCGGCGACGGCCCGCAGCGCGGTGGCGTCGCGCAGGCCGCCGCGGGCCTCCTTGAGGTCGGGTTCGAGGAGGTAGGACAGCTCGCCCTGGCGTTCCGCCCGCTCCTGGCAGAGTTCCAGCAGCGCAGGCAGCCGCTTGGGCGCCTGGTTGCGCCAGTCGGCCAGGACCGATGTGCGCAGGGCGGAGCTGAGCGAGGGGTCGCCCGCGAGGTGCCGGGCGTCGAGCAGGCCGAGCTGGACCTTGAGGTCGTCGGCGGCGGCCTTGCGGGCCTCGTCGGGGGTGCGGACGGAGTGGTCGAGGGCCAGTCCGAGGTCCCACACCGGATACCAGAGCCGGTCGGCGAGCGCGCCGACGGACTTCTCCGAGTCGTGCAGCAGCACCAGGTCCAGGTCGCTGCGCGGGGACAGCTCGCCGCGGCCGTAGCCGCCGACGGCGAGCAGGGCCCAGCCGCCGGTGCCGGTGTCCTGCGCGGCCGCGGTGGCCATGCCGCTGAGCCATCGGTCGGTGAGTGCGGCGAGTGCCGCGCGGCGCGGCGGCCCGGACCGCGCCTCCTGGTCGAGGAGGCGCAGCCGGGCCGCCGCGTAACTGTCGTCCTGCGCTTCGACGCTGTCGGTCACTCGTTCTCCAGCGCTGGGTTCGGGGGTCAGAGCGCGTCGGGTCCGCGCTCGCCGGTGCGGACCCGCACGGCCGTGTCGACCGGCAGGCTCCAGACCTTGCCGTCTCCGATTTTGCCGGTTCTGGCCGCTTTCACCACGACATCGATGAGCTGGTCGGCGTCGGAGTCCTCGACGAGGACCTCGATCCGGACCTTGGGCACCAGGTCGACGGTGTACTCGGCGCCACGGTAGACCTCGGTGTGTCCCCGCTGTCTGCCGTACCCGCTGGCCTCGGTCACGGTCAGGCCGTGCACTCCGAAGGCCTGGAGTGCTTCCTTGATCTCGTCCAGGCGGTGTGGCTTCACGACCGCGGTGATGAGCTTCACGCGTCCACCTTCTTGCTCGCCGCGGTGCCGACACCGGCCGGTGCCGCCGCGTGTCCTGTGCTGCCGATGCCGGAGAAGTCGTACGCGGTCTCCGCGTGCTCGGCCTGGTCGATGCCGCTGACCTCGATCTCCTCGGGGACCCTGAAGCCCATCACCAGGTCGATGGCCTTGGCGAGGATCGCCGCCACCACCAGGGAGTAGCCGAGGACGGAGAAGACACCGATGGCCTGGATGCCGAACTGGTGCCAGCCGCCGCCGTAGAAGAGGCCCTTGACCTTCAGGCCGTAGCCGCCGGTGGCCAGCAGGCCGATCATCAGCGAGCCGACGATGCCGCCGATCATGTGCACGCCGACCACGTCGAGCGAGTCGTCGTAGTTGAAGCGGTACTTCAGGCCCACCGCGGCGGCGCAGATCACACCGGCGACGACACCCACCGCGATGGCGCCCAGCGGGCTCACCGAGGCGCAGGAGGGGGTGATCGCGACCAGGCCCGCGACGGCTCCGGACGCGGCGCCGAGGGTGGTGAAGGAGCCGTGCCTGATCCGCTCGTAGAGCAGCCAGCCGATCATGGCCGCGGCGGTGGCGATCTGGGTGTTGATGAAGACCGTGGAGGCGACGCCGTCTGCGGTGATCTCGGAGCCCGCGTTGAAGCCGAACCAGCCGAACCACAGCAGGCCGGCGCCGAGCATGACCCACGGCATGCTGTGCGGGCGCATCGGGTCGCGCTTGAAGCCGACCCGCTTGCCGATCACCAGGATCACGCCCAGGGCGGCCGCGCCGGCGTTGATGTGGACCGCGGTACCGCCGGCGAAGTCGATGACGCCCTTCTTCATCAGCCATCCGCCGCCCCACACCCAGTGGGCGACGGGGAAGTAGACCAGGGTGGCCCACAGGGCGATGAAGACCGACCAGGAGACGAACTTGACGCGGTCGGCGAGGGCGCCGCTGATCAGCGCGGGAGTGATGATCGCGAACATCAGCTGGAAGGCGGCGAAGGCGAATATCGGCGTCCCGGTGGCCCCCCACAGGTCATCGGGAGCGATGTCGCGCAGGCCGAGCCAGTCGGTGCCGCCGATGAATCCGCCGTGATCGCCGTCGAAGGCGAAGCTGAATCCGTAGCCGGTCCACAGCAGTGTGATGATCCCCAGGCTGATGAAGCTCATCATCAGCATGTTCAGGGCGCTTTTCACCCGGACCATACCGCCGTAGAAGAACGCCAGCCCCGGTGTCATCAGCATCACCAGCGCGGAGCTCAGAAGCAGAAACGCGGTATTGCCGGAGTCGAGCTTGGGCGCATCTGCGGCCAGTGTGAAGATGGCTGGTGCCATCGGCGTCTCCTCGTCATCCGAACGGCCCGAGCGGGCGAAGCAGGGGTGGGCCGGTTTTCGCCATGAGATTGACTGAGCCGGGTTTCCGCCGATGCCGCAGGGTGTTTCGCCGCCGTGACGAAGAAGTCGTGTGTGTTACGTGGAGATGAACCGTCCCCCGGTTCGGTGAAAGATGTATACGGGTGGGGAAAGAGATCGCCGGGTGCCGCGGCCAGGACGGCCCGCGGCACGGTCCTGCACAGGGCCTAAGCGGTCTCGGCGACCTCGGGCAGTTCGACCGAGAGCCGCTCCGCGAGCCTGACGACCGCGGGGACGTCGCCGAAGTCGCGGACCGCGGTACCGGTGGTTTTCCGGATACGGGTGTTCACCCGTTCCGACCTGACCCGCTTGGCGACCGTCATGGCCTCTTCGGTGAAATGCGCGGCCTGCTCGGGTTCCCGCTGGAGCAGGTGGACGGTGGCCAGGCCGACCAGGTTGAGCGCGTAGGCCCGCTGGTGGATGTTGTCGCTGCTGAAACCCTCGACGGCCTTCTCCATCACCGGGTGGGCGAGCGAGGCGTAGGCGGGGCTGCGGCCGGCGACATAGGCCAGGTCCCGGTAGGAGTGGGCGTTCTCCGCGTGCAGCTCGGCCTCGTTGAAGAAGCTGATCCAGCCGGGGTCCTCGGCCGGGCGGGACTCGGTGAAGGTGTCCTCTGCCGCCCGGACGGCACGGTGGCACTTGTTGACCTGGCCCATGTTGGCGTAGGCCCTGGCTTCGAGGGCGTGCAGCATGGCCTGGGTGGTGGCGCTCGCGGTGTCGCGGCTGCCGTACTGCGCGAGGTGGATGAGCTCCAGGGCGTCGTCGGGCCGGTCGAGGTGGATCATCTGGCGGCTCATCGACGACAGGATGAAGGCGCCGAGCGGACGGTCGCCCGCCTCCTTGGCCGCGTGCAGCGCCAGCACCAGGTACTTCTGGGCGGTGGGCTGGAGCCCCACGTCGTAGCTCATCCAGCCGGCCAGCGCGGCGAGGTCCGCGGTGACGCGGTAGAGGCGGCGGGCGACGGGCTCGGGGTGGGCCTCCTGGAGCAGGTCGGTCACCTCGTGCAGCTGGCCGACCACCGCCTTGCGGCGCAGGCCGCCGCCGCACTGGTTGTCCCACTCGCGGAACATCGTGGTGGTGGACTCCAGCAGCTGGAGCTCCTGCTCGGACAGCCGGGACGGCCGGCTGCCGCCGCGGGGCGCCGCGGGCGGGGCGGTGAAGCCGGCCGGGGAGGTCGGCACCAGCCAGCGCTGCATGGGCTCGATCAGCGCCGGCCCCGCGGACAGGGCCAGGGAGGTGCCGAGGAAGCCGCGGCGGCCGAGCATCAGGTCGCTGCGGGAGAACTCGCTGATCATCTCGACGGTCTGCGGGCCCGCCCACGGCAGGTCCACGTCACCGCCGGCCGGCGTCTGGTGCGCGGAGCGCAGGCCCAGGTCCTCGACGGGGACGACGCAGCCGAACCGCTCGGAGAACAGCTCCGACAGGATGCGTGGTATCGGTTCGCGCGGCTGCTCGCCGTCCAGCCAGCGGCGCACCCGCGAGGTGTCCGTGCTGACGTGGTGTGCGCCGAGCTGGCGCGCCCTGCGGTTGACCTGGCGGGCCAACTCGCCCTTGGACCAGCCGCTGCGCACGAACCACGAGTTCAGCTGCGCGTTGGGCTGCTTGTCTGCTGTGCCGCCCACGGTCAAGCCCCCATCCGGTCTTGCTCGACCCCGACAACCCAGTGACTACCAGGCTTCGTCGGGTCCTGTCCGCCGGTTGCCGAAAGTGTCGGCGGCCGGGCCGGTGGCCACGCACCGCACAGAGGTGCCTGCGGCACATGCGCAGGGGTGCGAACGGCTCACCGCCATGAAATCACGAACTGAAAGTAGTCCTACCCTCACTCATCCGGCGACCCGCCGTCGGGAAACGCCACCATTCGCCACCCCTTCGGGGGAACTCGGTTGCGACTCCAGGCGATTCACTTGACACATGCCGGTCGCACGAGGTCGGACGGGCGCGTAACCATCGGCGGCGGCGATCCGTTGGAGGTGTCATGGTGTTCACGATCGGCAGCATGCGGGAATCGCGGCAGCAGCGGAACGGCGCACGGGAGGTCCCCGGCATGGGGACGCGCTCCGGAGCGCGTACCGGCGTGCGCCGACGGACGCACGCCGGTACGTGCACCACGGTCGGCGAATACGCCGGACGCTGCGGATGGGCGGTGGTGCCGGGGGCGCGGGTCGCCCGCGGCGGCGGGCCCTGCTCGTGCGGGGACACCGGGTGCGAGCAACCGGGGGCGCATCCGCTGCCCTTCGCCGACGAGATCCCCGCGGGCGCGGCGCCCGCCGGCGCCGCCGAGGCGTGGGCACGGGTGCCGGGAGCCGCGGTGCTGCTGCCCGCCGGGCGGACCTTCGACGTGATCGAGGTGGCCGAGGCACCGGGCAGGCGGGCGCTGGTGCGGCTGGAGCGGATGGGGCTGCGGCTCGGACCGGTCCTGCTGACCCCCGCGGGGCGCGCGCAGTTCTTCGTCGCGCCTGGCGCCGCCGCGGAGCTGCCGCATCTGCTGTACCGGATGGGCTGGGACGACGCGGACCTCGACCTGCGCTGCCTCGGCCCCGGCGACCATGTCACGGCTCCCCCGTCGGACCTCGGCGGCCTCGGGCCGGTCCGCTGGCTGCGCGAGCCGCTGCCCGGCGCCGCCCCGCAGCCCCCTGAGGCCCGGCTGCTGCTCGGCACCCTCGCCTTCGTCTGCCACCGCGACCGGGCGTACGCCTGACGGCGCAGGAAGGCCCGTCGCGTGCGTGAGGGGCACCCGCCGGGCGGGTGCCCCTCACGCACGCGACAGTCGGTGGCCTACTCGCCGATCAGCGCGTCCACGAAGGCCTCGGGCTCGAACGGGGCCAGGTCGTCGGCGCCCTCGCCGAGTCCGACCAGCTTGACCGGCACGCCCAGCTCGCGCTGGACGGCGACCACGATGCCGCCCTTTGCGGTGCCGTCGAGCTTGGTCAGCACGATGCCGGTGATGTCCACCACCTCGGCGAAGACCCGCGCCTGGACCAGGCCGTTCTGGCCGGTGGTGGCGTCGAGGACGAGCAGCACCTCGTCGACCGGGCCGTGCTTCTCGACCACCCGCTTGACCTTGCCCAGCTCGTCCATCAGGCCGGTCTTGGTGTGCAGCCGTCCGGCGGTGTCGATCAGGACGGTGTCGGCGCCCTCGGCGATGCCCTCCTTGACGGCGTCGAAGGCGATCGACGCCGGGTCGCCGCCCTCCGGGCCGCGTACCGTACGCGCGCCGACCCGCTCGCCCCAGGTCTGCAGCTGGTCGGCGGCGGCGGCGCGGAAGGTGTCGGCGGCGCCGAGCACGACGCTGCGGCCGTCGGCGACCAGCACCCGGGCGAGCTTGCCGGTGGTGGTGGTCTTGCCGGTGCCGTTGACGCCGACGACCAGGATGACCGCAGGGGACTCCTCGTGGCTCTCGGTGCGCAGGACCCGGTCGAGCTCCGGGTCGACCAGGGTGAGCAGCTCCTCGCGCAGCAGCGCGCGCAGCTCGGCGGGAGTCCTGGTGCCGAGCACCCGCACCCGGGTGCGCAGCCGCTCGACGAGCTCCTGGGTCGGGGCGACGCCGACGTCGGCGGTGATGAGGATGTCCTCGACCTCCTCCCAGGTGTCGTCGTCCAGGCGCTCCCTGGACAGCAGCGTCAGCAGGCCCTTGCCCAGGGTGTTCTGGGAGCGGGACAGCCGCGAGCGCAGCCGGACCAGCCGGCCGGCCGTCGGCTCCGGCTGCTCGATGGGCGGCGCCGGCGGGAGCTGCACCTCCTCCAGTGCCTCGGGCGCGGCGGTCGCCCCCGGCAGGGGGACCTCTTCGATGGTCCTGCGGGGTTCCTCCCGCGGGGCCTCGGCCTCGTCCCCGACATGGGGTTCCGCGGGGGGCGCGGTGATCTTCGGGCTGCTCGGCGGTGCGGTGGGCGGCAGCTGCTTCTTCCTCCGGCGGCTGCCCACCACCAGCCCGCCGGCCCCGAGGATCACGACCAGGGCGATGACTACGACAAGGATGACGATTTCCATAACCCCCCCAGTATCGGGTACGCGGGCCGCACGACCGGCCCGATACCCCGATGACGTCTCCTGCGGCCCTTCGCGGCGCTAACCCATTTCCTCCAGCGTCTTGCCCTTCGTCTCCTTGACGAAGATCAATACGAACGGGATCGAGAGCACCGCGAAGCAGGTGTAGATCACGTAGGTGCCCGACAGATTCCAGTCCGCGAGGGTCGGGAAGCTCGCGGTGATCGCCCAGTTCGCGATCCATTGGGCGGAGGCCGCGACGCCGAGGGCGGCGGCGCGGATCTTGTTCGGGAACATCTCACCGAGGAAGACCCACACCACGACACCCCAGGACAGCGCGAAGAACAGCACGAAGACATGCGCTGCCACCAGGGCGACGGTTCCCTCGGTGTTGGGCAGGGTGTCCCCGCTCTTGGAGGAGAAGGCCCACGCCTCGAGGGCCAGGGCGACGGCCATGCCGGTGGAGCCGATCAGGGCGAGCGGGCGGCGGCCGATCCGGTCGACGAAGATCATCGCGATCGCCGTGCCGATGATGTTCACGATGGAGGTGGTGAAGGAGTAGAAGAAGGAGCTGGACGGGTCGATGCCGACGGACTGCCACAGCGTCGAGGAGTAGTAGAAGGCGACGTTGATGCCGACGAGCTGCTGGAAGACCGACAGGCCGATGCCGATCCAGACGATGGGCAGGAAGTTCACCCGCGACGTGAGCAGGTCGGAGAAGACCGACTTGTGTTCGCGGCGCATCGCGGTCTGGATCTCGGTGACGCGCGCGTCCAGGTCGACCTCCTTGCCCTCCACCTGGGCGAGCACGCCCCTGGCGTCGGAGTCCCGGCCCACCGAGAGCAGGAAGCGCGGCGACTCGGGGATGGTGAAGGACAGCAGCCCGTAGATCACCGCGGGGATGACCATCACCCCGAGCATGACCTGCCAGGCCTCGAGCCCGATGATCTTCCCGCGCTGGTCGCCGTTCGCGCCCTGCAGGATGCCGTAGTTCACCAGCTGCGAGATCGCGATGCCGAGGACGATCGCGGCCTGCTGGAAGGAGGCGAGCCGGCCACGGATGGCGGGCGGCGAGACCTCGGCGATGTAGGCGGGGCCGATGACCGACGCCATACCGATGGCGAAGCCGCCGATGATCCGCCAGAAGGCCAGCTCCCACAGGGCGAAGGGCAGCGCGGACCCGACGGCGCTGATGGTGAAGAGCACCGCGGCGATCCGCATGCACAGGATGCGGCCGATACGGTCGGCGATCCGGCCCGCGGTGGCGGCACCGATGGCGGCACCGATCAGGGCGATCGCGATGACCTGGGCAAGGGTGCCTGAACCGATGTTGTACTTGTCGCGGATCGCCTCGACGGCTCCGTTGATGACGGAGCTGTCATAGCCGAAAAGGAAGCCGCCCATGGCTGCGGCGGCGGTGATGAAGATGACGTGGCCCAGATGGCCCGACGTCGATTTGCGGTCGCCCGCCTGGGGGGCTGGTTCGGTGCTGGTCACATCGGCTCCTCGCGCCCGGCGGTGAGCCCTCGCATGAGGACTGGATCTTCAAGTCTCGGCCGACCGGGGGCCGGCCACCACTTGGAGTGGGCCGTCAGGCTGTGTGTCGCTTTCCGTTCCGCAGCCGCTGACTGATCACCTTGGACACGCCGTCGCCCTGCATGGATACGCCGTACAGGGCGTCGGCCACCTCCATCGTCCGCTTCTGATGGGTGATGACGATGAGCTGGGAGCTCTCCTGAAGCTCCTCCATGATCCGGATCAGTCGCTGCAGATTGGTGTCGTCCAACGCGGCCTCGACCTCGTCCATCACGTAGAAGGGACTCGGCCGTGCCTTGAAGATCGACACCAGCATCGCCACCGCGGTCAGCGAGCGCTCACCACCCGACAGCAGCGACAACCGCTTCACCTTCTTCCCGGGCGGTCTGGCCTCAACCTCGACACCTGTGGTCAGCATGTTGTCCGGATCGGTGAGCAGCAGCCGCCCCTCGCCGCCGGGGAAGAGCCGGGAGAAAACGCCCTCGAACTCCCGGGCGGTGTCGTGGAAGGCGGCGGTGAAGACCTGCTCGACCCGCTCGTCCACGTCCTTGATCACCTGGAGCAGGTCGGCCCTGGTCCTGCGCAGGTCCTCCAGCTGCTCGGTGAGGAATTTGTGCCGCTCCTCCAGGGCCGCGAACTCCTCGAGGGCCAGCGGGTTGACCTTGCCGAGCTGGGCGTACGCCTTCTCGGCCGCCTTGAGCCGCTTCTCCTGCTGGGGGCGCAGGTAGGGGCGCGGCAGGTTGCGCGGGTCCTGCGGGTCCTCGGGCAGGACCTCGCCCTCGGCCGGCAGGGACGGCGGCACGAGCTGGTCGGGGCCGTACTCGGCGACCAGGCCCGCCGGCTCCATGCCGTGCTCCTCCAGCGCCTTCGTCTCCAACTGCTCGATCCGCAGCCGCTTCTCCGCGCCCAGCACCTCGCCCTTGTGGACGTCGCCGGTGAGCCGGTCCAGTTCGCTCTTCAGCTCCCGGCCGCGGCGGCGCTCCTGGCCCAGCTCCGCCTCGCGCTCGGCCCTGGCCTGCTCGGCGGCCGCCCGTTCCGCCTCCGCGCGGGCCAGCGACACCTGCACGCAGTCCAGCAGGCCGCGGGCCCCGTCGCGTACCGCGGCGGCCACCGACGCCTCGTACGCCAGCCGGAGCCTGCGCCGTTCGGCCCTTGCCCTGGTCTCGCGCTCGGCGCGGGCGGCGCGGTCCAGCCCGTCGGCTCGGCCCGCCAGGCCCTTGACCCGCTCCTCGTGGGTACGCAGCTGGAGCCGCGCCTCCATCTCGGTCTGCCGGGCGTTGGCACCGTCCGCGGCGAGCCGGTCGCGCACCGAGGTGTCCGGCTCCTCCTCGCCCGGCTCCTCCTGAGCTTCGCTCAGCCGGTAGGACAGCTCCTCGAACTCCTCGCGGGCCGCGGCGAGCGACTCCTCGCTGCGGCCGACTGCGGTGGCCGCGCGGTCCGCCTCGCCCGCCGCGGCGCGCGCCTGGCCGCCGAGCCGCCCCAGCTGCTGGGCGACCGACGACTTGGCCTTCTCCGCCGCCCTGCGCCGCTGCCCCAGCTCGTCGACCGCCCCGGCCGCGGCCGACCGCCGCTCCTTGGCCTGCTGCTGGCGGTCCGCCAGCAGCGCACACTCCTCCTCGAGCCGGGCCAGCTCTGCGGTGGCCTCGTCCACCTGCGCCTGCACCTCCAGCAGGCTGGGCGCCTTCGCGCTGCCGCCGACCGCGGTGTGCGCGGCCAGCAGGTCGCCCTCCGCGGTCACCGCGGTCAGCCCGGGGTGCGCGGTGACGACGGCCTCGGCGTCCTCCAGCGAGTCCACGACCACGACCGCCCGCAGCAGCAGCGCGACAGCGGGCGCCAGCTCGTCGGGGGCGGTCACCAGGTCCACGGCGTAGCGGCCGCCGGCCGGCAGTGCCGCCGCGGCGGGCCGCGGCTGCGCGTCGGGCGCTCCGCCGAGCAGCAGCGCCGCGCGCCCCGAGTCCTCCTTGCGCAGCAGCCGCAGCGCCTCGGCGGCCGCGGACAGCCCGCTGACGGCGACCGCGTCGGCGGCGGCGCCGAGGGCCGCGGCGACCTGGACCTCGTAGCCCTGGGCGACCCGCAGCAGACCGGCGGCCGGGCCGAGCACCCCGGCGATCGGGCCGCCCGCGCCCTGCGCGCCGGCCAGCAGCGCCCCGCTGCCGTCCTTGCGGCGCAGGGCGGGGGCCAGCGCGTCGCGGCGGGCCGCGACGGCGGCCCTGCGGCGCTCCGCGGCGGTGGCGGCCTCGCGGGCGGCGGTGAAGTCCTCGTCCGCCGCGGCCTGGTCGGCGCGGGCCGCCTCGAAGCGGGCTTCGAGCTCGGAGTCGTCGGCATCCAGGCCCTCGACCTGGGCACGCAGCTCCTCGTACTCGGCCTGCGCGGACTCCGCCCGGTCCCTGGCCTCGTCGCGGGCGGCGGTGAGCCGGCCGATCTCGGCCTCGGCGGACGTGGCCCTGGAGCGGGCCGCGTTGACCTGCCCGTTGAGCCGGGCCAGGCCCTCGCGGCGGTCGGCGATGGCGCGGGCGGCGCTGCGCAGCCTGCCCTCCTCCTCGGCGAGCCGGTGCTCCAGCTCGGCACGGTGGCCGACGGTGTCGTCGAGGGCGCGCTGTGCGGCGTCCAGCGCCTCGGTCAGCTCCGCCTCCTGCTCGCGGATGCGGGCGGCCTCGCGCTCCATGTCCTCGGGGTCGCGGCCGCGCCGCTCCTCCGCGGGCTGGCCGGTGGCGTGCCGGTGCCGCTGCTCGGCCAGGCCTACGGTGCCGCGGACCCTCTCGGTGAGCTGCGACAGCGCGTACCAGGTGGCCTGTGCCTCGTTGAGACGCGGGGTCAGGGCCCGGACCTGCTCCTCCAGCCGGGCCTCGCGGCGGACGGCGTCGGCGAGTTCCGCCTCGACGGCGTCCCTGCGCTCCTTGAGGGCGGCCTCGTCCGCGACCTCCGAGCGCAGCGCCTCGCGCAGGGTGACCAGGTCGTCTGCCAGCAGCCGCAGCCTGGCGTCGCGCAGGTCTGCCTGGATGACGGCGGCCCTGCGCGCGACCTGGGCCTGCCGGCCGAGCGGCTTGAGCTGGCGGCGCAGCTCGCCGGTGAGGTCGGTGACCCGGGCGAGGTTGGCCTGCATCGCGTCCAGCTTCCGCAGCGCCTTCTCCTTGCGCTTGCGGTGCTTCAGTACGCCTGCCGCCTCCTCGATGAAGGCGCGGCGGCCCATCGGGTCGGCGTGCAGCACCGAGTCCAGCTGGCCCTGGCCGACGATGACGTGCATCTCGCGGCCGATGCCGGAGTCGGACAGCAGTTCCTGGATGTCCAGCAGGCGGCAGGTGTCGCCGTTGATCTGGTACTCGCTGCCGCCGTTGCGGAACATGATCCGCGTGATGGTGACCTCGGCGTACTCGATGGGCAGTACGCCGTCGCTGTTGTCGATGGTCAGCGACACCTCGGCGCGGCCCAGCGGGGGGCGGCCGGTGGTGCCGGCGAAGATGACATCCTCCATCTTGCCGCCGCGCAGCGACTTGGCCCCCTGCTCGCCCATGACCCACGACAGCGCGTCCACCACATTGGACTTGCCGGACCCGTTGGGGCCGACGACGCAGGTGATTCCGGGTTCGAAGCGCAGCGTCGTCGCCGAGGCGAAGGACTTGAAGCCGCGCAGCGTGAGGCTCTTGAGATGCACGCCCGCCGACTCTACTAGCCGCCTGCGGTTTCACCAGGGAATGTGCAGGGCACATCAGACGGTAAGGAGCGGCGAGGGGCCGGTCTTCAGGGGGAGGGTGCCACGACGAAGGGACGCCGAAGCGTCCCTTGCGGTTTTCACGGTTCTCACGGTGTCAGCCTGTGAGGTGCTGCACAATCCCAGGGGAGACCTGGTCACCGGATCCGGCGAGGCGCCGGATCAGGCGAGTACGGGCTCCGCGTGGGTGACGTCGATGCCGAGCAGCGACTCTTCGTGCGACGCCACAGTCAGCGCATCGTTCTGGGCCTGCATCCGAACGAGCTCGGATTCCAGGTCCTGGACGCGCTGCTGAAGCCTTCGCATCTCGGCGAGGAGTCGCGGGTCGGGACCGCCGACGTAACCGAGAAGCGCCTTTGCCATGATGAGTGGTCCTCCACGCTGAGTGACCGACCGGGGAGCGGTTTGGTCGTGGGTGAGGGGTACGTGCCCGCGCAGGACATATGTCGTGACCGCCGTTGGGCAATCCTTGGAGTCACGATGCGCTGGGCTTCCAGCGTCTCACCAAATAAGAGGGCGGTCAACACGATCACAGCCCAGTCGTCGGGTCCGCCTCAGAAAACACGGCGCTGAATGTGTTGTGGGCTGCCCGCTCGGCGTCGAGATCATTCTCGATGGGGGCAGCCTGACACGACATCCGCCATATGGCAACCGGTCGTGCCCACCGGATCGCAAAACCTCGGCCACCCGGGCGACGGCTTCCCGTGGCCGCCGCGCGACCCGGTGTCCGGGTCAGCGGATCTCGAAACCGTCGTATCCGCCCCGCGGTTCCGACCAGATTTCGGTGACACCGTCGACACGGCCGGGCGTGTCGCCGCCGCGCAGCCGGTCGAGAAGCTGTCGACACCGGTCACGGGCGCCTTCTGCGACGACCTGTACCCGGCCGTCATCCAGATTGCCCGCATAGCCGGACAGGCCGCCGACCTCCAGTGCGGCGGCCCTCGTCCACCACCGGAATCCCACGCCCTGCACCCGGCCCCGCACCCATGCGGTGAGCCGGACATTTTCGTTCATGCGGGCACGTTATCCGGTCGGCCGCGTACTGGTTGCCATCGGATCACCGCACCGGCGGGCGTGATTCGCTACAGTCGCCCCGCAGCAGGCTTCACTCGAACGGGTGAGGCACCGTGAAGCATTGAGGAGCGCACTCGATGGGCCGACACAGCCGTCAGGCGCAGCCGGCCGCGCCGCAGGCCGGCCCCCGCGGGCACCGCGGGCGCCGCAAGCACCACCCGGTGCGCACCGGGCTGCTGGCCACGTCCGCCGCCATGGCGGTCGGAGCGGTGGCCGCGTCGTCCGGGCTGCTGTCCGGGATGGCCGGCGGGCTGACCTACGACGGCGGCGACAACGGCAGCACCCAGGCCGACGGCCCGACGCGGCCCGCCACCGGCAGCGACCAGCCGTCGCCGCAGAGCGGCACGTCGTCCGCCATTCCCGACGCCGGCACCGCCTCGCCCTCGTCAGCGCCCTCGCCGTCCGCGACCAAGCCCTCGGCGCGACCCGGGTCCGCGACCCCGACGGCCACCAAGCCGCCCGCCGCGACCGTGTCGCCGACCCGCACCCTCACCGCGCCCACCACGCCGGTGCGGACCACGCCTGCCACCAAGGCGCCGTCCGCCACGCCGACCAGCTCCACGCTCGCCGCCACCAGGGCGGCCATCCTGTCGCTGGTGAACAAGGAGCGGGCGACGGCGGGCTGCAAGGCGCTGACCGCCAGCTCCTCCCTCGACGGGCTGGCCCAGGCGTTCAGCGACGACATGGCGGCCCGCGGCTTCTTCGACCACACCGACCCGGACGGCGACGACCCCTGGGACCGGGCCAAGGCCCGCGGCATAACCAACCTGGGCGGCGAGAACATAGCCCGCGGCCAGGCGGACGCGGAGGCCGTGATGACCGCCTGGATGAACAGCCCGGGGCACCGGGCGAACATTCTCAACTGCGACTACACGACGCTCGGCGTCGGCATCCACTTCGGCACCGGCGGCCCGTGGTGGACCCAGGACTTCGGCTTCTGACATCGCCGCGGCACGGCGGTCCGGGTGGGCCTTCCGGGCAGCCCCGAGCCACGGGGGAACCGGCCTGGATCTCGCGATCGTCGGTGACGAGATCAGCCTGTCCGTGCCGTACCGGCTTGCCGGGAAGAATGCCGCCGGGTCTTCCGGATCGCCTCGGCGATCGTCGAACGGGAGACGGGTCTGATCGCCTTCGGCCCCCAGACGGAGGCCCCGGTTCACGGCCTCGACCGCCGAGCCGGTCATGTCGGCCGAGGCGGAGGACCTCACAAGCCGCTACGGGGGCTGACGCCAGGGCCGCCCCCCAGGCCCCGGGTTCCGCGTCGGGCGCTCACCGGAGGAAAGCGCGGCCTGAGGGTGAGCGCTGTGGCGGGGTACGCTCACGGCATGGCCGAGACGATCGGGCGGGGTGTGGACGCAGGCGGCGGCGAGGCGGCTTTCGACGTCTTCGCGCGGGACTGCCCTTCGCGTTCCACCCTTGAGCATGTGACCGGGCGCTGGGGAAGTCTCACGCTCGGGGCGCTGCGCGACGGCACGCTGCGCTTCAACGAGCTGCGGCGGCGGGTCCAGGGGGTCAGCGAGAAGATGCTCTCCCAGACCCTGCACGCGCTGGAGCGGGACGGGCTGGTCCACCGGGACGCCCGCCCGACGAACCCGCCGCACGTCGAATACCGCCTCACCCCGCTGGGAGCGGAGACCGCGCAGCGGCTGCTCTCCCTGATCGAGCTGGTCGAGGGCCGGATGCCGGAGGTGCTCGCCGCCCGGCGGGCCTACGACGGGACGCGCGGCACCGGCTGACAGTGCGGGCAGAAGTAGCTCGACCTGTTCATCCAGGCCCGGCGCCGGATCGGCGTGCCGCAGCGGCGGCAGGGCTGGTCCTCCCGGCCGTAGGCGTCCAGCGAGCGGTCGAAGTAGCCGGACTCGCCGTTCACGTTGACGTACATCGCGTCGAAGCTGGTGCCGCCCGCGGCCAGCGCGTCACCCATCACCTCGCGGATGTGCCGGACCAGCTCCGCGGTACGGGGGCGGGTCAGGCCGGCGGTCGGGCGCTCGTAGTGCAGCTTGGTGCGCCACAGCGCCTCGTCGGCGTAGATGTTGCCGACCCCGCTGATCAGGCTCTGGTCGAGCAGCGCCCGCTTGACGGTGGTGCGCTTGCGGCGAAGGGCCGCGTGGAAGGCGTCCTCGTCGAACTCCGGGTCCAGCGGGTCGCGTGCGATGTGGGCGAGTGCCTGCGGCAGGCTGTCCCGGTCGCCGGGGACGGTGTCCTGGACGGACAGGCCGCCGAAGGTGCGCTGGTCGACGAACCGCAGGTCCGTGCCGTCGCTGTCGGCGAAGGTGAAGCGGACCCGCAGGTGCGTCTCCGGCGGGGCCGTGGCGGGGCGGATCAGGAACTGCCCGCTCATGCCCAGGTGGGCGAGCAGGGACGCGTCCGGCGTGAGCGGCAGCCACAGGTACTTGCCCCTGCGGTGCGGCACCCCGAGTTCGCTGCCGCGCAGCCTCGCCGCGAAGTCCTCGGCGCCCGCGGTGTGCCGCCGCACGGCGCGCGGGTGCAGGACGCTCACCGCCTCCACGGTCCGCCCCGCCGCCCAGCGTTCGAGCCCCCGCCGCACCACTTCCACTTCAGGCAGCTCCGGCATGCCCTTCCCTTCACGCGAGACGGCGCCCTCGAAGGGCTTGGGGACCAGCGCGCGCGACCCCGCGCAGGAGGCACCCCCGCGCTCGCCACCGTGGCCCGCAGAAAAAGCACCCCCTGCGCGAGGGCGCCGCACCGGCCGTGGCGGCCCGCGGAGAAGCCCCCTGCGCAAGGGGTGGGTGCCGTCAGCTCGCGGCGGCGGCGGAGGTCTTGCGGATGGAGCGCCAGGCGGCCTCTGCCGCCTGCTGCTCCGCTTCCTTCTTGCTGCGGCCGGTGCCGGTGCCGTACTCGACACCACCGACGCGAGCGGCAGCCGTGAAGGTCTTCTCGTGGTCGGGGCCCGACTCGGAGACGACGTATTCGGGTACGCCGAGGCTCTCGCTCGCGGTGAGCTCCTGGAGGCTGGTCTTCCAGTCCAGGCCCGCGCCCAGGTTGGAGGACTCCTCGATGAGCGGGTCGAAGAGCCGGTGGACCAGCTCGGAGGCCGCGTCGAGGCCCTGGTCGAGATAGACGGCACCGATCACCGCTTCGAGGGTGTCCGCGAGGATCGACGCCTTGTCCCGCCCGCCGGTGCCCTCTTCACCGCGGCCCAGACGGATGAACGCGCCGAGGTCGAGACCTCGGCTGACGCCCGCGAGTGCCCGGGAGTTGACCACCGCGGCCCGCAGCTTGGCCAGTTGGCCCTCGGGCAGGTCGGGGTGGGTGCGGTAGAGGGTGTCGGTGACCACCAGGCCGAGCACGGAGTCCCCCAGGAACTCCAGCCGCTCGTTGGTGGGCAGCCCGCCGTTCTCGTACGCGTACGAGCGGTGGGTGAGCGCACGCACCAGAAGGGCGGGCTCAAGGTGATACCCGAGCCGCCCTTCCAGAAGCGTGTGGGACGAGGCTGTTTCCGTCGCGGCGTCCGTAGCGGCCTGCTTCGGCGCTGAGGCGTCTGACATGGAGCCTGTCACCTGCCGATCAGACGTCGAGGACCTGACGGCGGTTGTAGGTGCCGCAGTTGGGGCACGCGATGTGCTGCAGCTTCGGCTCGTGGCAACGCTCGCACGCCACCAGGCTCACGGGCGCAGCCTTCCACTGCGAACGGCGGTGGCGCGTGTTGCTGCGCGACATCTTCCGCTTGGGAACAGCCACGGCTACTTCTCCTGATCGTCGTCGGAGCCGTTTCCGGCACCGTTCTGCTGGGTCGTCGGATCCACGGTGAGATCCTCCAGGGCCGCCCACCGGATGTCGGTGACCGCGTGGTGGTGGTCCGGGTCGTCGGCGAGCCGGGCTCCACAGGTGGAGCACAGGCCCGCGCAGTCCTCCCGGCACACCGGCTGCATCGGCAGTGCGAGCACCACCGCGTCTCGCAGCACGGGTTCGAGGTCGAACAGGTCGTCCTCGATTTCGAGCGTGTCCTCGTCCTCGGCGTCGTCACCGGCTTCGTCCCTGCGGGCGGTCCGGGTGTCGGCGTCGGGGTAGGAGAACATCTCCTGGAACTCCGCGTCGAGCTCACGCTCGACGGGCTCCAGACACCTTACGCACTCCCCCGTGACCGGTGCATGGGCGGTGCCGGTGACCAGCACACCCTCCATGACCGACTCCAGGCGGAGGTCCAGCTCGACGGTGGCGCCCTTGGGCACCCCGATGACGTCGGCGATGCCGAGGTCGTCGGGGGCCGACACCGAGCGGGAGACCTTCTTCATCGCACCCGGACGCCTGCCCAGCTCGTGCGTGTCGAACACGAGGGGGTTGCGGTGGTCAAGGCGGGTGTTCAGGGCTCCTGCTTTCCTCGGTCACGGCCTGCCCCGTCCCTTGCGGGCGGGCAGGCAGAAGCGCCGGCGATTCACACGGCTGGAAGTGACAGGATACTGGACGCGCAGCCCCCGCCCAAACGGAGCAGTACGGGGCCGGGTCAGCGGCCCTGTTCCAGCTCCCGCAGCCGGTTGAGGTCGATCATCCCGGTGTCGAAGAAGCTGGTCTCGTCGAGCGCGGCGGCCGGCTGCGCATACCCCTGGCCCTGCTGCTGGTAGGGGATCTGCGGCGGGTACTGCTGCTGGTCGTAGCCGGGCTGCTGCTCGTAGCCCTGCCCGCCGTAGTCGTAGCCGGGCTCCTGGCCGTAGCCGGGCTGCGGGGCGTACGGGTCCGTGTAGCCGGCCTGCTGGGCGTACTCCTGCTGCTGGTAGCCGTCGCCCGGCTCCTGCTGCCGGTCGTAGCCGGGCTGCTGCTCGTAGCCGTCGCCCGGCTGCGGCTCGTAGCCCTGCTGCTGGTAGCCCTCCTGCTGCGGCTGGTAGCCGTAGCCGGCGTCCTGCAGGGGCTCCGCCGCGGGCTGCTGCGGCTCGTAGCCGTACTGCGACAGGTCGGCCTGCTCGGGCGCGGGCGCCGCGAGGCCCGCCATGTAGTCGGCGTCGGACTGGCGGTGATGGTGCTGCGGGTCGCCGTCCGTGCCGTCGGCCGCGGCGATCTGGGCGGCCAGGTCGTCGATGGGGTTGTGCCCGGTGAGCTTGAGCCGGCCGCGGCCGACCGCCTCCAGGGTCTTGCTGAGCACCGCCTCGAAGGCGCCGAGCTTGGTGTCGACGTACTCGTCGGCGCGGCGGCGCAGCGTCTCGGGGTCGGTGCTGCGCTCGGGGGCGTCCGGGTCGTCCTCCACCGGGAAGCCCTGCTCGTCGAAGTCGGGGTGGCGGCCGAGCAGCTTCTCGCGGCCGCGGTCGACCGAGCCGATGGTCTTGGTGAGGACCACCTCGAAGTTGGCGAGCTTGCTGTCGACGTAGTCGTCGGCCTCGGCACGGATCTCGTCGGCCTCGCGGCGGGCCTCGGCGACGATGCGCTCGGCCTCGTCCTTGGACTGGCGCGCGACATGGGTGTCGGAGACCAGCGAGCCGCGTTCTGCGTGCGCGGACTCGACGATCCGCCGGGCCTCCGCCCTGGCCTGCTCCACCATCTGCTCGCGGTCGCCGAGCAGGTCCTCGGCCTGGGCCAGGGAGTCGGGCAGCGCGGCGGACACCTCGTCGAGCATGGCGAGCAGCTCAGCCCGGTTCACCACGCAGGAGGCCGACATCGGCATCGACCGGGCGTTCGCCACGGTGGCCGCGATCTCATCGAGCTTCTTCTGGACGTCCACGCGGAAGACTCTAGCGCTGCCGCAGCTTGGTGTTCAGCGCCTCGAGAACCGGGGCAGGCACCAAGTGCGAGATGTCCCCGCCCCATTGGGCGACTTCCTTGACCAAGCTGGAGGACAGGAAGCTGTAGGCGGGGTTGGTGGGCACGAACAGCGTCTCGACACCGGACAGGCCGATGTTCATCTGGGCCATCTGCAGCTCGTAGTCGAAGTCGCTGACCGCCCGCAGGCCCTTGACGATGGCCGGGATGTCGCGCTGCTTGCAGAAGTCCACCAGCAGGCCGTGGAAGGACTCCACCTGCACGTTCCCGAGGTCGGCTGTGACCTCCTCGATGAGCGCGATCCGCTCGTCGATGCCGAACAGGCCCTGCTTGGACTGGTTGATCATCACCGCGACGTGCACGACGTCGTAGAGCCGGGAGGCGCGGGCGATGATGTCGAGGTGTCCGTTGGTGACCGGGTCGAAGGACCCGGGACAGACTGCGCGGCGCATTGCTGGCTCCTCGCTCTGCGAACGGGCGTTACCGGTGGGACGGGTGCCGGGGCCTGCGGCGGGCGTCCGGCTGCTCCGGGGGCTCATGACCCGTCGGTAACCTGGGCGGCGCGACCGTACCAAAGAGTCGCCTCGCCATACCGCCGGGAGCGCAGTCCCTCGAAGCCCGCCGGCCAGTCGAAGTCTCCGCCCCGGGTCCTGCGTTCCACGGTGACCAGTGTGTCGGCCGCGAGCCAGCCGCCGGCCAGGAGTGTGAGCAGGATCTCCCGCAGCGCGCCGTCGGCGACGTCGTAGGGCGGGTCGAGGAAGACGACGTCGTACGGCTCGGCGGGCGGCGGTCCCGCCACCACCTTCTCGGCCTTGCCCGCCCGCACCTCGGCGCCCGGCAGGCCGATCGCCGCGGCGTTCTCCCTGATCGTCCTGGCGGCCCGCGGGTCGTCGTCGGCCAGCAGCACGTGGGCGGCGCCGCGCGAGAGCGCCTCGAGCCCGACCGCGCCCGAACCCCCGTAGAGGTCCATGACCCTGGCTCCCGCGAGGGTGCCGCGCAGCGACTGCAGGGTGGAGAACAGGCCTTCCTTGGCCCGGTCGGAGGTCGGCCGGGTGCCGGTGCCCGCGGGCACGGCGAGCCGCCGGCCGCCGGCCGCTCCGGCGATCACGCGCGTCATGTGCTGTCCACCCTTCGCGCCGCCCTTCGCGTCACCTTCGCACCCTATCCGGCCGCGGCAGGTCAGCCCTTGTCGAGATACTGCTCGCGGTCCGCGTCCAGCAGGCTGTCCAGCGCGCTGCGCAGATCGGGGTGGCCGGTCAGCTCGGGGTCGGCGGCGACCACCGCGACCGCCTCCTGCCGCGCCTGCTCGATCACCTCGCGGTCGTCGATCACCGTGAGCATCCGCAGCGACGACCTGCTGCCGGACTGCGCCTGGCCCAGCACATCGCCCTCGCGGCGCTGCTGGAGGTCGATCTCGGACAGCTCGAAGCCGTCCAGGGTGCCGGCCACCGCGTCGAGCCTGCCGCGCGCCGGGCTCGCCTCCGGCGCCTCGGAGACCAGCAGGCACAGCCCGGCGGCCGACCCGCGGCCGACCCGGCCGCGCAGCTGGTGCAGCTGCGAGACGCCGAACCGGTCGGCGTCCATGATCACCATGGCGGTGGCGTTGGGCACGTTCACCCCGACCTCGATCACCGTGGTCGCCACCAGCACGTCCACCTCGCCGGCCGCGAACCGCCGCATCACGTCGTCCTTGGCGTCCGGCGCCATCCGCCCGTGCAGCACCTCGACCCGCAGGCCCCGCAGCGGTCCCGCGGCGATCTGCTCGGCGATCTCCAGCACCGCCAGCGGCGGCCTGCGCTCTGCGTCGTCGGCCTTCTTCGCGGCCTTGCCGTCCTCGTCGTCGCCGATCCGCGGGCACACCACATACGCCTGGTGCCCCTTCTCGACCTCCTCCCGGACCCGCTCCCAGGCCCGGCTGAGGAAGTGCGGCTTCTCCGCGGCCGGTACGACATGGGTCGCGATCGGCGAGCGGCCGGCGGGCAGCTGGTCGAGCACCGAGGTCTCCAGGTCGCCGAAGACGGTCATGGCCACCGTCCGCGGGATCGGGGTGGCCGTCATCACCAGCAGGTGCGGCGGCTGCGGCGCCTTCGCCCGCAGCGCGTCGCGCTGCTCCACCCCGAAGCGGTGCTGCTCGTCCACCACCACGAGCCCCAGGTCGTGGAATTTGACCTTGTCCTCGATCAGCGCGTGGGTGCCCACCACGATCCCGGCCTCGCCGGTCACCAGGTCGAGCAGCGCCTGCCGGCGGGCGGGGGTGCCCATGGAACCGGTCAGCAGCACCACCTTGGTGCCCAGCTCGGACCCGCCGAGCATGCCGGCGGACTCCGCCAGGTCGCCCATCATCTCGGTGATCGACCGGTGGTGCTGCTGGGCCAGCACCTCGGTGGGCGCCAGCATCGCCGCCTGCCCGCCCGCGTCGACCACCCCGAGCATCGCCCGCAGCGCCACCAGCGTCTTGCCCGAGCCGACCTCGCCCTGGAGCAGCCGGTGCATCGGGTGGTCGGTGGCCAGGTCCGCGAAGACCTCGGCCGAGACCGTGCGCTGGCCCTCGGTGAGGGTGAAGGGCAGTTTCGCGTCGAAGGCCGCGAGCAGCCCGTCGGCGGACGGCCGGCGCGGCACCGCGGGCAGCGCGGACTCCGCGGCCCGCCGCCGCGCCAGCGCCACCTGGAGCACGAAGGCCTCGTCCCAGCGCAGCCGGTCCCTGGCCGCGCCGATGTCGGCCTTCGTACGCGGCCGGTGGACCTTCTCCAGCGCCTCGGGCAGCGGGGCGAGCCCGCGGGTCTCCCGCAACTGCGCGGGCAGCGGTTCGCCGACGCCCTCCCAGCCGGTGGCGGCAAGCGAGTTGAGCGCGGTCTCGACGGCCTGGGCGATCTTCCACGAGGTGATCTGCTTGCACGCCGGATACAGCGGGATCAGCCGGTTGGCGAAGGCGTCGACCTCGGCCTCGCCCTCGTCGGCGTCCAGCAGCTGGTAGTCGGGGTGTGCGAGCTGCCGGGTCCTGTTGAAGACCGACACCTTCCCCGAGAACATCCCGCGGCGACCCGGGATCAGCCGGTGCGCGTGCGCGTGGGCGGCACGGCTGAAGAACACCAGGGTCAGCGAGCCGCTGCCGTCGCTGACCACGACCTCGAGCCGTACACCGGACCCGCCGCCGTACGTCCGCTTGTCGGCCTTGGAGATCTGCGCGACCACGGTCACGTACTCGTCCACGGGCAGGTCGGCGAGCCGGGTCAGCTCCCCGCGCTCGGCGTACCGGCGCGGATAGTGGTGCAGCAGGTCACCGGTGGTGTGCAGGTCGAGATGCTCGCCGAGCACCTTGGCGGTGCGGTCGCCGACGAGCTTGCGCAGCGGTTCGTCCAACGGGTTGCCAGTCATCGCCCTCCATCTTGGCGCAACCCGCTGACAAACCGGCGGTCCCCCGGTGCCCGCGCGGCCTCACTCCACGCCGATCAGCAGCGGGCACACCGCCTGGCCGCCGTCGTACGTCACGGTGTCCACCGCCAGGTGGCTTTCTCGCACGTGGGACTCCAGCCGGTCGGCGAGCCCGGGGGGCGCGGTGGCGCCCAGCACGAGGGTGACCATCTCGCCGCCCGCGGCGAGCATCCGGTCGAGCACCCGGACCGCGGTGTCCGCGACATCGGCACCGATCACCGCGACGTCGCCGTCGATCAGGCCGAGGACGTCGCCTGCCTGGCAGACGCCCGCCATGGTCCAGGACTCGCGCTCGGCGACGGCGACCTCCGCGGAGCGGGTGGCGCCCGCGGCCGACGTCATGGCGACGACGTCCTCGTCGAAGCGGCGGGAGGGCTCGTGGACGGCGAGCGCGGCGATGCCCTGGACCGCGGAGCGGGTGGGGATCAACGCGACCCGCACACCGTCGGTGCGGGCCTGCTCGGCGGCGGCGCCGGCCGCGGGGCGCAGCTCGGTGTCGTTCGGCAGCAGTATCACCTCGCGGGCGTTCGCCCGCCGGATGGCCGCGGCGATCTCGCCGCTCGCGGGCCGCTCGCCGGGGCGTACCGCGACCACGGTGGCGCCGGCCCTGGCGCACAGCTCGGCCATGCCGTCGCCGCGCACCAGTGCCACGACGGCCCGCTCGTGGCGGTCCGCGGTGCGGCGTACCTGCTCGCCGAAGTGCGTGACGCGGATGCGGTAGGGGCGTCCGGCCTCGATGCCGGCCTCGACGGCGGCGCCCACGTCGTCGACGTGCACGTGCACGTTCCACAGGCCGTCGCCGCCGACCACGACGAGGGAGTCGCCCAGCGCGTCGAGCCTGGCGCGCAGCGGGGCGATCGCCTCGGGCGCCGATTCCAGCAGGTAGATCACCTCGAACGCGGGGCCGCCCTCCGAACGGCAGTCCCCCGGCCCGCCGCCCTCGGTGCCTGCCGCGTCCGCGCCGGGGGTGGCGTCCGTCACCCCGGACGTCATCCCGGACGTCGTCGCGGCGGCCGCTCCCCGGTCGGGTGACGCTCCCGCGGCGGCGGTGGTGCGGAAGGAGGTGCCCGCGCCCGCCGCCGTGCCGGTACCCGTCGGGGCGTCGCCGGTCACCGCGTCGGACAGCGCGCCCAGCACGGCGACCAGGCCGAGGCCGCCGGCGTCCACGACGCCCGCGCTGCGCAGCACGCCGAGCTGGCCCGGGGTCGCCGCCAGGGCGGCGCGGGCACCGGCGTGGGCGGCGCGTACGACCTCGGCGACACCGCCGTCGGCGGCTTCCGCCGCGGCCGCGGCGGCGCTCGCCACGGTCAGCATCGTGCCCTCCACCGGGTGCGCGACGGCCTCGTACGCCGAGTCGGCGGCCGCCCGCAGCGAGCGGCGCAGCGTGCCGGCGGCGGGCCCGCCGGCGGCGAGCGGCTCGTTCATGCCGCGCAGCAGCTGGGCCAGGATCGTGCCGGAATTGCCGCGGGCGCCGATGAGGGCGCCGTGGGACATGGCCCGGAACGCCTCGGGCAGCGTGGGTGCCGCGACCGGGTCCGCGGCGGCGTGGGCGTCGAAGACGGCTTCCACGGACTGCGCGGCGGACTCCAGCGTCAGGTAGAGGTTGGTGCCGGTGTCGCCGTCGGCGACGGGGTAGACGTTGATCGCGTCGATCTCTTCGCGGGCGCGGCCCAGGGCGGCGAGGGCGAGCCGGCACCAAGTCCGCACCGTGGGTGCGTCGAGCGAGGGCGGCACGAATCCTCCTGCGGAGTGCGTTTTCTCCGGGCGAGCGTAGTCGTCTCCCGGCTGCCCCCGGTCCTGCGCCTTCAGGCGTGCTTCCGCCGCGGCGGCGGGCGGGCTCCCGGGGACCTGAGGGGGGCACGCGGGCGACCCGCCACCGGGGAAGGGTCACCGCGGGGGCGGGAAGGGCCGGGCGGGGAGCTGCCCGGGACATGGTATTTTCGTGGTCTGGGAGCAGTCGTTGTATGCTGCTCCGGTTGCCTGGGGCTCTCCCGGGCTTTTCCTCGTAAATGCATCTGAAGTCTTTGGAGTATCCCGTGGCTGCCAACTGCGACGTCTGCGGCAAGGGGCCGGGCTTCGGCAACAGCATTTCCCACTCGCACCGCCGTACCCCGCGTCGTTGGAACCCCAACATCCAGCGGGTGCGCGCAGTCGTGGGGAAGACGCCGAAGCGGCTCAATGTCTGCACCTCGTGCATCAAGGCCGGCAAGGTCTCGCGCTAGCGAGTGACCCCCGCGCTGACGCGTCACATCGCAGCGGCGCAGCCTTCCGGCTCCCCGAAACGCCGGTCCACCCCAGGGTGGGCCGGCTTTTCAGCGTGCCCTGGTGCGCCAGCCGTGGTCGACCGGGCCGATGCCCGCGCCCAGCGGGAAGCCGGCGGCGATCGCACCGGTGACGTAGGTCTTCGCCAGGCCGACCGCGGCCGGCACCCCGTGGCCGAGCGCCAGGTATGAGGCCAGCGCGGCGGCCAGGGTGCAGCCGGTGCCGTGGGTGTGGCGGTTGGGGTGCCGCGGGGCGCTGAACCACTGCTCGGTACGGCCGTCGGAGAGCAGGTCGGTGCTCTGCGCGCCGCGGCCGGCGGCGGGCAGGTGGCCGCCCTTGATCAGCACCCAGCGCGGGCCGCAGGCCAGCACGGCCTCGGCGGCGGCGCGCATGCCCTCCCGGTCGGCGACGACGATCCCGGTGAGCCGGGTGACCTCGTCCAGGTTGGGCGTGGCGACGGTGGCAAGTGGCAGCAGCCGGCTGCGGACGACGTCGGGTGCGGCGCCACGCAGCAGGCTGTCGCCGTGCTTGGAGACGCCGACCGGGTCGACGACGACGGGCACGTCGAGGCCGGTGAGCAGATCGGCGACGGTGCCGGCCACTTCCGCCGAGGCGAGCATGCCGGTCTTGACGGCCTGCACCCCGATGTCGCCGGTGACGGCCGTGAACTGGGCGATCACCGCCTCCCGCGGCATGTCCCAGCAGCCCTGCACGCCGAGCGAGTTCTGCGCGGTCACCGCGGTGACCACGCTCATGCCGTGCACGCCGAGGGCGAGCATCGTCTTGAGGTCGGCCTGGATGCCCGCGCCGCCGCCGGAGTCGGACCCGGCGACAGTGAGCACCCGGGCGGGCGCGGTGCCGGGCGGCGCGGTCACGCGTCGTCGCCGAAGTGGTCCCAGCCGCCCGCCTTCTCCCACGGCGCACCGTCCACGGTGACCTGCGGGGTGCGGCCTGCCGGCGCGGTGACCGAGCCGATGACCCGCCAGCGGGCGGGCAGTTTCACGTCGGGCGGGAAGGCGGCGACGATGGCGTGGTCCTCGCCGCCGGTGAGCACCCAGTGCAGCGGGTCGACCCCGACGGCCTGACCGATGTCGGTCATCTGCGCGGGTACGTCGATGTCGGCGGACCTCAGGTCGATGTCGGCGCCGCTCGCTGTGGCGACGTGGCCGAGGTCGGCGACCAGGCCGTCGCTGACGTCGGTCATGGCGGTGGCGCCGAGTTCGGCCGCCGCGGGGCCCGCGTGGTACGGCGGTTCGGGCCGGCGGTGGGCCTCGACGAAGGCGCGCGGCGAGCGGAAGCCGCGGGACAGGACGGCGAGTCCCGCGGCTGACCAGCCGAGCCAGCCGGTGACGGCGATGACGTCGCCGGGGCGGGCTCCCGATCGGGTGACGGCGGCCCGGTTGCGCAGGTCGCCCAGGGCGGTGATGGCGACGGTGATGGTGTCGCCGCGTACGACGTCGCCGCCGACCACGGCCGCGCCTGCGACGTGGCACTCGTCGCGGATGCCGTCCATCAGCTCGATCGGCCAGGTGGCCGGGAGTTCCGCGGGCACCACGAGGCCGAGCAGTACCGCGGTGGGGACGGCGCCCATGGCGGCGATGTCCGCGAGGTTCTGGGCGGCGGCCTTGCGGCCGACGTCGTAGGCGGTGGACCAGTCGCGGCGGAAGTGCCGGCCTTCGATCAGGATGTCGGTGGTGGCCACCACCCGCCGGTCGGGCGCGGTGACGACGGCCGCGTCGTCACCGGGGCCGATTTTCACGGCCGGGGTCGAGGTGAGACGGGAGGTCAGTTCCCTGATGAGCCCGAACTCCCCCAACTCGCCCACAGTCCCCTTCATCTCATCGTCCCCTTAGGTCTCGGCATTCGCCGGTTCTGCTGCGTGTTTCCCGTCAATACGGGGGTCAGGTACCGCGCGGGTCTCCCCGCTGTGCGCGACGACGCGATAACGTGGCGTCCCCCTTCCCACATGATCCTCGTAGCCGCCCTGGAGGTTCCGTGGTACAGGCCTACATCCTGATCCAGACCGAGGTGGGCAAGGCCTCGGCAGTAGCGGAGGTGATCTCCAAGATCGACGGCGTCATCCAGGCCGAGGACGTCACGGGCCCTTACGACGTCATCGTCAGAGCCCAGGCGGACACGGTCGACGAACTCGGCCGCATGGTGGTTGCCAAGGTCCAGCAGGTGGACGGCATCACCCGGACCCTCACCTGTCCCGTCGTCCATATATAGCCCCCGATATGCTCGCCCGGTGGCGCTGTATCACCGGGTCGTCCTCATCAACGTGTCCGCCGTCGCGTGCCTCGCCGCGGCGGCGGCCTACGCTTTCGCCGTGTCCGGTAAGGGTGACGGTCCCGTCTCCGTACCGGTTCCTGACGCGCGCACGGCAGGCTACTGCCGAGCGCTGGACCAGGCGCTGCCGCAGCGGGTCGCGGGGCTCTCCCGGCATGATCTCAAGCCGCGGTCGGAACTGATCACCGGGTGGGGGGACCCGGCGATCGTAATGCGCTGCGGGGTGCCGCGGCCGGTGGTGGACGACGACCCCGACGCCGACGCCGTGGAGGTGGACGGGGTGGGCTGGTCCATCGAGCGGGGGTCCGGCGGGTCGTTCCGGCTGACCACGACGCTGCGCCAGGCGTACGTCGAGGTGACGCTGCCGAAGAAGTACGCCGGCGACCTCGGCCCGCTGACCGATGTCGCCGGCGCCGTGAAGCGGACGGTCCCCGAGCTGTGACCCCCTGCCGGCCGCCGGGCCGGCAGGGACGTTTCAGCGCAGGCCGGTGGAGCGGCGCAGCGCCGCCTGGATGAGCCGGTCGACCAGTTCCGGGTAGTCGACGCCGCTCTCCTGCCACATCCGCGGGTACATCGAGATCGGGGTGAAGCCCGGCATCGTGTTGATCTCGTTGATCACGAACTCGCCGCTGTCCAGCAGGAAGAAGTCCGCCCTGACCAGGCCCTCGCAGGAGGCGGCCTCGAAGGCGGCGACGGCCAGCCGCTGCACCTCGGCGGTCTGCTCCGGCGTGAGCGGGGCCGGCACGATGCCTTCGGCCGAGTCGATGTACTTGGCCTCGAAGTCGTAGAAGGCGTGGGTGGTGACCGGCGGGATCTCGGCGGGCACCGACGCGCGCGGCCCGTCCTCGAACTCCAGGACACCGCACTCGATCTCGCGGCCGCGCAGCAGCGCCTCGACCACGAGCTTCGGGTCGTGCCTGTGGGCCTCGGCGATGGCCGCGTCCAGGCCTTCGGGCCCTTCCACCTTGCTGATGCCGAAGGAGGAGCCGCCGCGGGCGGGCTTCACGAACAGCGGCCAGCCGTGCTCGGCGGCGAAGCCGGTGAGGCGGTCGCGGACGGCGCCGGGGTCCTGCTCCCACTCCCGCGGGCGGACCACGGTGTAGGGGCCGACGGCCAGCCCGAAGGAGGTGAAGATCCGCTTCATGTACTCCTTGTCCATGCCGACGGCGGAGGCGAGCACGCCCGCACCGACGTAGGGGACACCGGAGAGTTCCAGCAGGCCCTGGAGGGTGCCGTCCTCCCCGTAGGGGCCGTGCAGCAGCGGGAAGACGACGTCCACCTCGCCGAGCGCCTTCGGGACGGCGCCGGTCTCGGTGTAGACGACCTCGCGGTTGGCCGGGTCGACCGGGAGGATCACGGCGCCCTCCTGGTCGGTGACCTGCTCCACGGTGGGCATCGTGCGGTCGGCGATGGCCATCCGGTCCGGGGCGTCCGCGGTCAGCGCCCAGCGGCCCTCGGTGGTGATGCCGATGGGCAGGACGTCGTATTTGGTGCGGTCGATGGCCCGCAGCAGGCTTGCCGCGGTCACCACCGAGACGCCGTGCTCGGAGCTGCGGCCGCCGAAGACGACGGCGACCCGCGGCTTGCGGGGGTAACCGGACGGCGCCGGACGGGCGGCGGGCTCGTCGGGTCCCGGGCTTGGGGAAGAAGGCAGGTTGCTCATGTCGCGTTGACCTTACCTTTCGGACTTCGCGGAGCGTGACATCAACTCCCGCACGGCCACGACCGGCGGTTTTCCGTTGTGCACGATATCCACGACCGTCTCGGTGATGGGCATGTCCACGCCGTGGCGGCGGGCGAGATCGGCAACCGATTCGCAGGACTTGACGCCCTCGGCGGTCCGCCTGGTGACGGCGATCGTCTCGGCCAGGCTCATGCCGCGGCCCAGGTTGGTGCCGAAGGTGTGGTTGCGGGACAGCGGCGAGGAGCAGGTCGCGACCAGGTCGCCCATGCCGGCCAGGCCCGCGAAGGTGTGCGCGTCCGCGCCCATCGCCAGGCCGAGCCTGGTGGTCTCGGCCAGGCCGCGGGTGATCAGCGACGCCTTGGTGTTGTCGCCGAGACCCATGCCGTCGGCGATGCCCACCGCGAGCCCGATGACGTTCTTGACCGCGCCCCCCAGTTCGCAGCCCACCACATCGGTGTTGGTGTACGGGCGGAAGTACGAGGTGTGGCAGGCGGCCTGGATGCGGCGCGCGACGGCGTCGTCCCGGCAGGCGACGACGGAGGCCGCGGGCTGCCGCTCGGCGATCTCGGGCGCCAGGTTGGGCCCGGACAGCACGGCGACCCGGTCCGGCCCGGTCTTGGCGACCTCCTCGATGACCTCGCTCATCCGCTTGGCGGTGCCGAGCTCGACGCCCTTCATCAGGCTGACCAGCACCGCGTCGCCGCGCAGCAGCGGCGCCCAGTCCGCGAGGTTGCCGCGCAGCGTCTGCGAGGGGACGGTGAGGAAGACCAGTTCCGCGTCCCTGGCGGCCTCCGCGGGGTCCGCGGTGGCGGTGACTGCGGCGGGCAGTTCGAGTGCGGGGAAGTACTCGGGGTTGTGCCGGGTGGTGTTGATGGCGTCGACGAGGGCGGGCCTTCTGCCCCACAGCGACACCTGGCATCCGGCGTCGGCGAGCACCATGGCGAAGGCCGTGCCCCACGAACCGGTGCCGTAGACCGCGCAGCGCGCCGTCACTTGGCCTCCCGTGCCTTGCGGGGGTCGTACAGTCCGTCGGGGGCGGCTTCGCCGCGCAGTTCCGCGAGGAGTTCGGTGACGCTGCGCATGATCGTCTCGGTGACCGCGCGCAGCGTCTCGGCGGTGGGCTCGAGGCCGTGGTAGGCGTCGAGGTCGACGGGCGGTCCCGCCAGCACGCGCAGCGTCTTGCGGGGGAAGAAGCGGAACTTCTTCTCCTTGGCGTACGGCGGCATGGCCTCGTTGGCGCCCCACTGGGCGACCGGGATGACCGGTGCCTTGGTGAGCAGTGCGACCCGGGCGATGCCGGTCTTGGAGACCATCGGCCACATCTCGGGATCGCGGGTGAGGGTGCCTTCCGGATAGAAGGCGACGCACTCGCCGTTCTCGATCGCTTCGACCGCCGCGCGGAAGGCGTTGGCGGCGTCGGTGGTCTCGCGGAACACCGGGATCTGGCCGGTGCCGCGCAGCATGGTGCCGACGAAGAACGGCTTGAAGAGCGCGGCCTTGGCCAGGAAGCGGGGTACCCGGCCGGTGTTGTACTGGAAATGCGCGTACGACAGCGGGTCGAGGTACGAGTTGTGGTTCACCGCCGTGATGAATCCCTCGTCGGCCGGAATGTGCTCCATTCCGCGCCAATCACGCTTGAACAGCACAATGAGCGGCGGTTTCGCGATGACAGCCGCCAGGCGGTACCAGAAACCGATTCTGCGGCGGGACACCCGGACTCCTCTTCGTTGCGATGGCGCTGCCGCTCAGCATCGCGGCAACCAGAGACTAACGCCAGGTCTCGGGGCGCCGAGGGGCACCTCTGGCACTCGGTGACAATGGTGGGGTGGATGTGACGGGGATGTGGTCGCTCGTGGTGCCGCTCAAACCGCTCGCGGTGGCCAAGAGCAGGCTGTCGGGCGCGGCAGGAGCGGTACGACCCGCGCTGGCGCTGGCTTTCGCGCTCGACACGGTGGGCGCCGCGCTCGCCTGCGCGGAGGTGGCGGATCTCACCGTGGTCACCGACGATCCTGCGGCGGGCGCCGAAGTGGCACGGCTCGGGGCCTTCGTGGTGGCCGACGTGCCGGCGGCGGGCCTGAACGCGGCGCTGCGGTACGGCGCCGACCGGGTACGGCAGCGCCGCCCCGGGGCGGCCGTCGGAGCGCTGAACGGCGATCTCCCGGCCTTGCGGCCCGCAGAACTGGCCGAGGTACTGCGGGAGGCCGCACGGCTGCCCGGACGGGCTTTCCTGGCCGACACGGCGGGTCCGGGAACAACCTTGCTCACCGCCTCCCCCGGGGTCGCGCTCTCGCCGGGCTTCGGCGGCGCCTCGCGTGACCGCCACCTCGCCTCAGGCGCCCGCGAGATCGCGCTGACCGCGGTGCCGTCGGTGCGGCAGGACGTGGACACCGCGGCGGATCTCGCCGCCGCCCGCGTCCTGGGCCTGGGCCCGCACACCGCGCTGCTCCTGCCGGCCCGCACCGCCTGACACGCCGTGCCGTGCGGCGGCCCCCGGGGCGTGTCCGCAAGGCGGCGTCGCCCGCCCTTCGGCACGCCCGCGGGGGATCACGGGACAGCCCTTAGGCTGGCGGCATGCAAGCGACGGCGTTCACCTTTGACCCCGGCACCCGGGCGGGCAGTGTGCTGCTGGACGACGGGACGCCGGTGGCGTTCGACGCCGCGGCCTTCGACGCGGGGGGCCTGCGGCTGCTGCGGGCCGGCCAGCGGGTGCGGATCCGCACCGAGGGCGAGGGGGACGCGCGGCGGGTGGTCTTCGTGACGCTCCAGACCTATCCGGACCCGGGCGCGTAGGGCGCCGCGCGAGCGGGCAGGCAGTCAGCGGGAGAACGGCGCGGGCCGGGCCACCCCTTGCGGGGTGCCCGGCCCGTCGCGGTCGTCCGGCGCCGCCGGAGGGACTACCTCGATGCGGCCCGCTTGGACGTGGTCTTGCGCGCGGCGGTCTTCTTGCCCGGGGTCTTCTTGGCGGTGGCCTTCTTGGCCGGGGCCTTCTTGGCCGCGGTCTTCTTCGCGGTCGCCTTCTTGGTCGCGGTCTTCTTGGCCGCGGTGGTCTTCTTCGCCACGGTCTTCTTCGCCGCGGTGGTCTTCTTGGCGGCGGTCTTGCGGGCGCTGCCGGCCTTCTTGGCCGCGGCCTTCTTCGTGGTGGTCCGCGCGGTGGTGGAAGCACCACCGCTCAGGCTGCCCTTGGGGGCCTTCTTGACCGCGACCTCGCCGCCGCGCGGGAGCTTCTTGGCCCCGCTGACCAGGTCCTTGAAGCCCTGTCCCGCGCGGAACCGCGGCACGGAGGTCTTCTTGACCCTGACCCGCTCCCCGGTCTGGGGGTTGCGGGCGTAGCGGGCCGGGCGTTCGACCTTCTCGAACGAACCGAATCCGGTGACCGAGACACGGTCCCCGGAGACCACCGCACGGACCATCGCGTCGAGAACCGCGTCAACCGCGTCCGCGGCGGCCTGCCGGCCGCCTACCTTGTCGGCAATCGCTTCTACGAGCTGCGCCTTGTTCACGTCTTCCCCTTCGGAAACTTGCCCGGCGAATGAGTGCGGGCCTTTTCGCACGCTAGGCGGATATATACCGCAAATCAAATACGAAACGGGCGAATCACCCTTGTGCCGCAACGAACTCGGGGGGCTGCGTGATCAGCGATCGGGGATTCCGAGGTCGTCCAACAAGGCCGTCAACACGTCCAGACGCCGTGCCGCGTCGGCGAGATCATGCTTCGCCGCGGCGGTCACCGCGAGCAGCCTGCGAGTCAACTCCCGCCTGGTCTCATCAGGGACTTCGGGGTTGGCCACCCGCGCGTGCGCCTGCTTCAGACGCGCGGCGAGAACCCCGTAGAGCTGGAGTTGGCCGTCGCGTTCCATGCGTCGATTGTGCCATCTGCGGCGAGTTGTCGGCGGTGACAGGGCCAACCGGGTGCTCCGCGGCCCTTCGGCCGGACTTTTGGACGACCGGGACGGCTTCGCGCGGGATCGGCCGCGGACAAGCGGAAGCGCCCCCCGCGAGTTCGCGGGGGGCGCTTTCTTGACGGTCCTGGCGGGGTCAGGCCCTGACGGTGCTGGGCTTCCAGGACGGCCGGCCGCTCTCGTACGCGGCGATGTCCGGCTCGTTGGCCAGCGTCAGGCTGATGTCGTCGAGCCCTTCGAGCAGCCGCCAGCGGGCGTTGTCGTCCAGTTCGAAGGACGCGGTCACGCCCTCGGCGCGGACCTCGCGGGCCACCAGGTCCACGGTGATCTCGGCGGTCGGGTCCTTCTCGGTCAGCTCCCAGAGGCGGTCGATGACCTCCTGCGGCAGCACCACCGTGAGCAGGCCGTTCTTGAGCGAGTTGCCGCGGAAGATGTCCGCGAAGCGGGACGAGAGCACGGTTTTGAAGCCGTAGTTCTGCAGGGCCCACACCGCGTGCTCGCGCGACGAACCGGTACCGAAGTCGGGTCCCGTGACCAGGACGGTGGCGCCCTTGCGCTCGGGGGCGTTGAGGATGAAGGTCTCGTCCTTGCGCCAGGCCTCGAACAGACCGTCCTCGAACCCGTTGCGGGTGACCTTCTTCAGCCAGTGCGCGGGGATGATCTGGTCGGTGTCGACATTGCCGCGGCGCAGCGGCACGGCCCGGCCGGTGTGGGTGGTGAAGGCTTCCATCGGGCTCAGACCTCCGTCAGGACAGGGGCGTCGGACAGGTCGGCGGGCGAGGCGAGGTGGCCGAGCACCGCGGTGGCGGCGGCCACCTGGGGCGAGACCAGGTGCGTACGGCCGCCCTTGCCCTGCCGTCCTTCGAAGTTGCGGTTCGAGGTGGACGCGGAACGCTCACCGGGCGCCAGTTGGTCGGGGTTCATACCCAGGCACATCGAGCAACCCGCGTGCCGCCATTCGGCGCCGGCCTCGGTGAACACCTTGTCCAGACCCTCGTGCACGGCCTGCAGCGCGACCCGTACCGAGCCCGGTACGACCAGCATGCGGACACTGTCGGCGATCTTGCGGCCCTGTACGACGGAGGCGGCGGCCCGCAGGTCCTCGATCCGGCCGTTGGTGCAGGAGCCGACGAAGACGGTGTCCACGGCGACCTCGCGCAGCGGCTGCCCCGCGGTCAGGCCCATGTACTCCAGCGCCTTCTCCGCCGACAGCCGGTCGCCGGGGTCGGCGAAGGACGCCGGATCCGGTACCGACGCGCTCAGCGGCGCGCCCTGGCCGGGGTTGGTGCCCCAGGTGACGAACGGCGCGAGCGTGGCGGCGTCGATCCGCACCTCGTGGTCGAAGACGGCGTCCTCGTCGGTGCGCAGCGTCTTCCAGTACGCGACCGCCGCGTCCCAGTCCTCGCCCTTGGGGGCGTGGTCGCGCCCTTCCAGGTAGTCGAAGGTGGTCTGGTCGGGGGCGATCATGCCGGCCCGCGCGCCCGCCTCGATCGACATGTTGCACACGGTCATGCGGGACTCCATCGACAGCTTCTCGATGGCGGAGCCGCGGTATTCGATGACGTAGCCCTGACCGCCACCGGTGCCGATCTGGGTGATCACGGCCAGGATCAGGTCCTTGGCGGTGACGCCGTCGGGGAGTTCGCCGTCGACGGTGACGGCCATGGTCCTGAAGGGGGCGAGCGGCAGCGTCTGGGTGGCCAGCACGTGCTCGACCTGCGAGGTGCCGATGCCGAACGCCAGCGCGCCGAAGGCACCGTGGGTGGAGGTGTGGCTGTCGCCGCAGACCACGGTGGTGCCCGGCTGGGTCAGGCCCAGCTGCGGTCCCACCACGTGGACGACGCCCTGCTCGACATCGCCCAGCGGGTGCAGCCGCACCCCGAACTCGGCGCAGTTCTTGCGCAGCGTCTCCAGCTGCGTGCGCGAGACCGGGTCGGCGATCGGCTTGTCGATGTCGAGGGTCGGGGTGTTGTGATCCTCGGTGGCGATGGTCAGGTCGGTGCGGCGGACCGGCCGGCCGTTCATCCGCAGCCCGTCGAACGCCTGGGGGCTGGTCACCTCATGGAGCAGGTGAAGATCGATGAAGAGCAGATCGGGCTCGCCTTCGGCGCGGCGGACGACATGGTCGTCCCAGACTTTTTCCGCGAGTGTCCTACCCATCGCTGTCCCTCCGACCCGGGTCGTCTTCGCCCCGGGCCAACTCGGTGTGTGTTCTGCGCTGTGCTCCCAGCCTGACGGCTTCCCGGGAAAATTGAACTTGCGTTTCACAGTGTGAGACGCGAGTATCGTTGCATGGACAACTCTAGCGGCGTCGGCGTTCTCGACAAGGCTGCTCTGGTGCTCAGCGCACTGGAGTCAGGACCGGCCACCCTGGCCGGGCTTGTCGGCGCCACGGGCCTCGCCCGCCCCACCGCGCACCGGCTGGCGGTCGCGCTCGAACACCATCGCATGGTGGCCCGCGACATGCAGGGCCGCTTCATCCTCGGGCCGCGGCTGTCCGAACTGGCCGCCGCCGCGGGTGAGGACCGGCTGCTCGCCACGGCCGGCCCGGTGCTCACGCATCTGCGCGACGTGACCGGCGAGAGTGCCCAGCTCTACCGGCGGCAGGGCGACATGCGGATCTGCGTGGCCGCAGCGGAGCGGCTCTCAGGACTGCGGGACACCGTGCCGGTGGGCTCGACGCTGCCGATGAAGGCGGGCTCCGCCGCGCAGGTGCTGATGGCCTGGGAGGAGCCCGAGCGGCTGCACCGCGGCCTGCAGGGCGCGCGTTTCACCGCCACCGCGCTGTCCGGCGTACGGCGCAGGGGCTGGGCGCAGTCGATCGGCGAGCGAGAGCCGGGCGTGGCGTCGGTCTCGGCGCCCGTGCGCGGGCCGTCCAACCGCGTGGTGGCCGCGGTCTCCGTGTCGGGGCCGATCGAGCGCCTGACCCGCCACCCGGGCCGTATGCACGCCCAGGGCGTGGTGGACGCCGCCGCCAGGCTCTCCGAGGCGCTGCGCCGCTCCGGCTGACCACCGCGCCAGGGCCGACCGTCGGCCCGCCGTCCCGGCCCGCGCCGTCCCCGCGGGCCGGGACGGCGGGCGCTGTACGCCCGTGGGCGCGGGGAGACCGCTCACGCGGCCCGCACGGCCCGGGAAACACGGAAGCCCGTCGCGGATGCGACGGGCTTCACACGTTCTGGTGCTGCGTACCCCCGACCGGATTCGAACCGGCGCTACCGCCTTGAGAGGGCGGCGTGCTAGGCCGCTACACAACGGGGGCGAGCTTTGGCGATCCTCGCGTCGTCCCCTCCGGGTGCGACCCGAAGGGAACGGAATGAAAGGATCTGTACCCCCGACCGGATTCGAACCGGCGCTACTGCCGTGAGAGGGCAGCGTGCTAGGCCGCTACACAACGGGGGCTTGCATACACATGCGCTGGGGTACCAGGACTCGAACCTAGAACAACTGAACCAGAATCAGCCGTGTTGCCAATTACACCATACCCCACCAAAACGCAACCCCTGCGGGTCTTGTTCGGCTTACGCTCCCGGCCGGGCCTTTCGGCCCTCTCGGGCGGCGCAGGAAGAACATTACCCGATCAGGGACACCGCTCCAAAACGGGTATCGCCGCACAGCACTCCGGGCAGCTCGCCGAGTCCGGTGATCCGCACCAGATCCGGCCGTCCGCCCACCCCGTTCCGGTCCAGCCAGATGCCGAGCAGCCCCGCGTCGGCCGCGCCGCGGGCGTCGATGTCCGGCTCGTTGCCGACGTAGGCGACCTCCTGCGGCGGCAGCCCGAGCGCCTGGCAGGCGGCGTGAAAGGCCGCCGCCTCGGGCTTGGACACGCCCAGCTCCACCGCGCACAGCAGCACCTCGAAGCGGTCCCTGACGCCGAGCGCCCGCAGTTTGCGGTCCTGGTGGGCGAAGGCGGAGTTGGACAGCACCGCGTGCCGGTAGCCGGCCGCGAGGCCGTCGAGCGCGGGCACGGTGTCGGGGAAGAGCGCCCAGGCGGCCTCGTAGTGCGTCCGGTGCCCGTCGAACCACGCCTCGGCCTCGTCGTCGGACAGCGGCAGCCCGAGGAAGTCCCGCACCCGGTTCCTGCGCTGCCCGGCGAAGTCGCACTCGCCCGCGGCGAACCGCCGCCAGTGCTCGACGGTCAGGTCCCGCCAACGGTCGAGGGCCCGCTCGACGCTGTCGCAGCCGTCGGGCAGGCCCTCCTGCTCCAGGTAACTCCGCATGCCGACGCGCTCGGCGCCGTCGTAGTCGAAGATCGTGTCGTCGATGTCCCAGAGCACCGCTCGGATCGCCATACGGCCAATCTAACCGGCGCCCGCGGCCCCGGCAGCGGGGCTCAGCCGGCCAGCCTGGCCAGCGCCGCGTCCACCCTGGCCAGGGCGCGGTCCCGGCCGAGGACCTGCAGGGACTCGAAGAGCGGCAGGCCGACCGTACGGCCGGTGACCGCGACACGGACCGGGGCCTGGGCCTTGCCGAGCTTGAGGCCGTGCGCCTCTCCCGCGGCCAGCACGGCCTCCTTGAGCGCCTCAGGACTCGACCAGTCCGCGGCCGCCAGCTTCTCCCTGGCGGTGCGCAGCAGCGCGTCCGAGCCCTCCTTCATCGCCTTCGCCCAGGACGCCTCGTCGGCGACGGGCTCGGGCAGGAAGAGGAAGTCGACGTTGGCGGTGATGTCGGACAGCACGGTGAGGCGGGTCTGCGCGTAGGGCGCGATGGCCTGCCAGGCCGCCTCGTCGAAGTCCTCAGGCGCCCAGGGCGCGTGCGGGGCCCGCAGCCACGGGGTGCAGGCCTCGGCGAACGCCTCGGGGGTGAGCAGCCGGATGTGGTCGGCGTTGATCGCCTCGGCCTTCTTCAGGTCGAAGCGCGCCGGGTTGGCGTTGACGTCGCCGATGTCGAACTTCGCGACCATCTCGGCCGGCGAGAAGACGTCCTGGTCGGCGGAGTAGGACCAGCCGAGCAGCGAGAGGTAGTTCAGCAGCCCCTCGGGGAGGAAGCCGCGCTCCCGGTAGAGGTTGAGCGAGGACTCGGGGTCGCGCTTGGACAGCTTCTTGTTGCCCTCGCCCATGACGTACGGCAGGTGCCCGAACTCCGGGATCTGCTTGGCGACGCCGAGGCCGATCAGGGCCTCGTAGAGGGCGATCTGCCGCGGGGTGGAGGACAGCAGGTCCTCGCCGCGCAGCACGTGGGTGATGCCCATCAGGGCGTCGTCGACCGGGTTGACCAGCGTGTACAACGGGGCGCCGTTGGCCCGGACGATGCCGTAGTCCGGCACGTTCTCCGGGGTGAAGGTCAGTTCGCCGCGCACCAGGTCGGTGAAGGTGATCGCATGGTCGGGCATCCGGAACCGCACGATCGCGCTGCGGCCCTCGGCCAGGTAGGCCGCGGTCTGCTCGGCGGTCAGGTGCCGGCAGTGGCCGTCGTAGCCGGAGGGGCGGCCGGCCGCACGGGCGGCCGCACGGCGGTCCTCGAGCTCCTCGGCGCTGCAGTAGCAGTCGTAGGCGTGCCCGGCCTCCTTCAGCCGGCGGGCGACGTCGGCGTAGACGTCCATCCGCTGGGACTGCCGGTAGGGCGCGTGCGGGCCGCCGACCTCGGGGCCCTCGTCCCAGTCGAGGCCGAGCCAGCGCAGCGAGTCCAGCAGCTGCCGGTAGGACTCCTCGGAGTCGCGGGCGGCGTCGGTGTCCTCGATCCGCAGCACCAGGGTGCCCTGGTGATGGCGGGCGAAGGCCCAGTTGAACAGTGCGGTGCGGACCAGGCCCACGTGCGGGTTGCCGGTCGGCGAGGGGCAGAAGCGGACGCGTACGTCCGTGGAGGGTGCGCTAGCCACGCGAGATCACCTTGTTGGTGAGAGTGCCGATGCCTTCGATGGTGACGGCGACCTCGTCGCCGGGGTGCAGCGGGCCGACCCCGGCCGGGGTGCCGGTGAGGATCACGTCGCCGGGCAGCAGGGTCATCGCCTCGGTGATGTTGACGATCAGGTCCTCGATGGAGTGGATCATCTGTCCGGTGCGGCCGGCCTGGCGCAGTTCGCCGTTGACGGTCGCGGTGATCGCCAGGTCGGCGGCGCCCGCGAGGTCGATGCCGGTCTCGATCCAGGGGCCGAGCGGGCAGGAGGAGTCGAAGCCCTTCGCCCTGGCCCACTGCTTCTCGGTCTGCTGGGTGTCGCGGGCCGTGACGTCGTTGGCGCAGGTGTAGCCCAGGATGACGTCGGCGACCCGCTCGCGCGGCACCTCGCGGCACAGCCGGCTGATGACGACCGCCAGCTCCGCCTCGTGGTGGACCTCGCGGGAGAACGACGGGTAGACGATGTTGTCGCCCGGCCCGATCACCGAGGTGGACGGCTTGAAGAAGGCCCAGGGCGCGGTCGGTACCTCGTTGCCCAGCTCCGCCGCGTGGGCGGCGTAGTTGCGGCCGATGGCGACGACCTTGTTGGGCAGCACCGGCGGCAGCAGGCGGACCTTGTCCAGCGGCACCTTCGTGCCCGACAGTTCGAAGTCGGCGAAGGGGATGCCCTTGATGATGTCGAGGACGAGCCCGTCGTGGCTGCCGGAGCCGGCCGTGGCGGTCGGGTCGCCCTCGACCGCGCCGAAGGCGACATTCCCGTCGATGGAGAACCTGGCGATGCGCATGGGCTCAGCTTAGTAGTCCGGCACCGCTCCGCCCGCCGCCGCGTCGCCGCAGGTCAGGCGGCCGTCGGGGGTGCTCAGGGGATGACGGGGGCCTTGGGCAGCTCGTTGAGGACCGTGCGGCGCGGGTTGGCGGTGTGCTGCGGCAGCTCACGGGGCGCGGCGTCGGCGGCCGGCTCGGCCGGGGCGACCCCGAGTTCGGTCGCGTCCTTCAGATGAGCCAGAGTGGTACGCCGCGGGTTGGCGATCATCTGGCGGAACATCAGGGTGGTCTTCATCGGCCGTCGAAACCTCGGGGACTCGGCGGGCCGCACAGGGCGGACCGTGGTTGACAGAAGTGCGCTTCGTGTAAACCACCACGCTAGCCGCGGCCATTCCCCAGCGCCGCGCGGCCCATCCATCTGACGGGTTGTGATTTTGCTCACCAAGTGAGTGGCAATTCCGTCATTGCGGACACTCCCCCGCGTTCCACTAATCGGGCATCGGGCACCGATCACCACGAAACGCCCATCGGTGGTCCACCCTGAGTGATGCATACGACCTATGCAAACTTGACTCCAAGGTCCGTAATCGACCGATTTCGGGGAATCGGGGGTCGACGGAACGTACGGACCGCTGGACAGTCAGTCACGGAATCCAACAGGTCGGCTACGGGCCTTGTTGGGAGATCCAGCACTGTGCTGGAATTCCCCGGACCGCCGCGTCACATCGAGCCGGCGCGCAGGGGGCGCGTACGAGCACCGAGCGGCGGTGACGGGCTTCAACGGTCTCCTCGCAATCCGGGGCGGCCCCGGCCCCCATGACTCGACACCGTCCTGTCCGCTTCACCGCGGGGGACGCCTGGTCCAGAGGTTGCGACGCTAGTGCAGGGACGTTTCAAGAGGGACAGCGCCGCGGCGGGCGACCCGGAGCAGCAGCCCGGCGGGACCGGCAACGGTCCTGCCCAGGCGACAGCCGACTCCGGAGGCGCCACGCCGGGAACGGCCGCGGCCACCGGACGGACGAGCACGCCCAGCGGCATCGAGGCGGGCCGGATCACCGGCCTGGACGCCAAACCGGGCTCCCGAATAATGATGCGCAACTGGCGCATCAGCACCAGGCTGGTGTCACTGCTGGCCCTGCCGGTGGTCACCGCCGGTGCGCTCGGCGGGCTGCGCATCCAGAACTCGTTCCAGAACATCCACCAGTTGCAGCGGCTCAACTCGCTGACCGACATCGCCGAGCACGCGACCGACCTGGCAGACGCCCTGGCCGAGGAACGCGACAGCTCCGCCGGTCCGATCAGCGCCGGAAGCCCCACCGACGCGGTGGCCGCGACCCGGCAGACGACCGACCGCGAGAACAAGCTCTACCGCAACGCCAGCGACAACATCTCCACGGACGACTCGCTGTTCAGCGGCGTCCGTTCCAGCCTGATCGCGATCGACACCCAGCTGACCCAGCTCAGCCGGCTGCGGGACGAGGCCTTCACCAGCCAGTCCTCGATCGCCACCACCGTCTCCTCGTACGACAGCATCATCCAGTCCCTGCTGGGTCTGTCCGTCGACATGGCGCAGGCCACCCAGAACTCGGAGATGGTGACCAACACCCGTGCGCTGGCGGCGTTCTCGTCCGCCAAGGAGTACGAGTCGATCCAGCGCGCGGTGATCAGCGCCGCGCTGGCCAAGGGCGACGTCCTCGACCCGAGCGACTACCAGTCGGTCAAGTGGGGCGCGGCCAACGAGGACATCAACCTCACCCGTTTCCAGACCCTCTACGGCTCCAAGAGCGCAGAACTGCTCAAGCCGATCGAGGGCGGCAACGACACGATCACCGCGCACGACATGATGCGTGAGCGGATCGCCGGCTCCGCGGACGCCATCAAGGGCGTCCACACCTCGTACCTGGACTGGGACGACGCCGCCAAGGCGAAGATCGACGCGATGAACCGCATCGAGCGTTCACTGCTGAACGAGATGCGGCAGAAGTCGCTCGAACTGCAGAGCGAGGCCAAGCAGGACGCGCTGCTCTCCGGCGCGATCATGCTGCTGGTCCTCGGCATCGCCGTCGTCGGCGCCTTCGTGGTCGCCCGCTCCATGATCCGCTCGCTGCGCAGGCTCCAGCAGACCGCGCAGGACGTCGCCCAGAAGCGGCTGCCCGAGCTGGTCAAGCAGCTGTCGGAATCCGACCCGCAGGACGTCGACACCTCGGTCGAGTCGATCGGCATCAACAGCCGCGACGAGATCGGCCAGGTCGCCCGCGCCTTCGACGAGGTCCACAGCGAGGCGGTCCGGCTGGCCGCCGAGCAGGCGCTGCTGCGAGGCAACGTCAACGCGATGTTCACCAACCTCTCGCGCCGCAGCCAGGGCCTCATCCAGCGCCAGCTGTCGCTGATCTCGGAGCTCGAGTCCCGCGAGGCCGACCCGGACCAGCTGTCCTCGCTGTTCAAGCTGGACCACCTCGCCACCCGTATGCGCCGCAACGGTGAGAACCTGCTGGTCCTCGCCGGTGAGGAGCCGGGCCGCCGGTGGACCCGCCCGGTCCCGCTGGTCGACGTGCTGCGCGCCGCGGCGTCCGAGGTGGAGCAGTACGAGCGGATCGAGCTGACCTCGGTCCCGTCCGCCGAGGTCACCGGCCGTATCGTCAACGACCTCGTCCACCTGCTCGCCGAGCTGCTGGAGAACGCCACGTCGTTCTCCTCGCCGCAGACCAAGGTGCGGGTCACCGGTCACGCGCTGCCCGACGGGCGGGTGCTGATCGAGATCCACGACACCGGCATCGGCCTGTCCCCGGAGGACCTGGCCGACATCAACGAGCGGCTGGCCAACCCGCCGACCGTCGACGTCGCGGTGTCCCGCCGCATGGGCCTGTTCGTGGTCGGCCGGCTGTCCCTGCGGCACGGCATCCGCATCCAGCTCCGCCCGTCCGACTCCGGCGGCACGACCGCGCTGGTCATGCTGCCCGTGGACGTGACGCAGGGCGGTGCGAACGCCAAGGCCAACGCCATGGGCGGGGCGCGCCCCGGTGCCACTCCCCCGGCGGCTCCCGCCGCGAACTCCGGCGTGGCCGGCGCCTTCGGCAACGCGCCGAACGCTTCGCAGGTCGGCAGGCCGCCGCAGCGCGGCCAGGTCGGTGGCGGCGCGCAGCGCCCGGCGCTGGCCCCGGGCGCGGGACGCCCGGGCGGCGGCGCACCGCAGCAGCCCGGAACACCCCGCTGGGCGGCGCAGGACGGCTCGCAGGGCTTCCCCGCCGACGACCGGGGGCTCCAGGACACCCCGCGCGGCCACGAGGACGTCGAGGCGGCTCCCGCGTTCGACGCCTTCGACGGCAGCGGCCCCGGCCAGCAGCAGGACACCGGCGCCAGGGCGGACTTCCGCCAGGGCGGCAACGACGACCAGTTCGGCGGCCAGCAGGGCAACCGCGGCGGCCAGTTCCCGCCCCCGCAGCAGCAGGGCACCGGGCCGAGCGGCTTCCGCTCCGACGTCTTCGGCGGCCGTTCAGGACCGCGTCAGGGCGGCGGCAACGACCAGCAGCGCCCGCAGGGCGGCCAGGGGGGTCCGGGCGACACCGCTCAGTTCCCGCAGGTGCCCGCGACCCGCGACGACTTCCCGCAGGGCAACACGGGCCAGTTCCCGGCCCACCGCGGCAACGACGCGGGCCAGGACTTCGGCCGGCCGCCCCGCACCCCGCAGGAGACCTACGGCACCGGGCAGTTCCCGGCGCAGGGCGGCCCGGGTGACACCGGCCAGTTCGCGCGCCCCGGCCAGGGACGCAACGACGGCACCGGCCAGTTCCCCGTCCAGCAGCAGCCAGGACAGGGCGCCCCCGGCGGCACCGGCCAGTACCCGGTGCAGCAGGGGCAGGGCGGTCCCGGCGACACCGGCCAGTTCGCGCGCCCCGGCCAGGGACGCAACGACGGCACCGGGCAGTTCCCGGTGCAGGGCGGCCCCGGCGAGACCGGCCAGTTCGCGCGCCCCGGCCAGGGACGCAACGACGGCACCGGCCAGTTCCCCGTCCAGCAGCAGCCAGGACAGGGCGCCCCCGGCGGCACC
>NZ_JBICTO010000011.1:0-73661 GCF_043197715.1 Streptomyces sp. NPDC049040 | reverse complement strand
CCGGCCAGTACCCGGTGCAGCAGGGGCAGGGCGGCCCCGGCGACACCGCCCAGTTCCCCGCGGTCCGGGCCGACGACACCTTCGGCGGCGGCACCGGCCAGTACCCGCAGCCCGGCGGCCGCCCGCAGGGCGGACCGGGTCACCGCGACGGCGGCGCACCGCAGCAGCCGTACGACACCGGCCGGCAGCAGATGCCGGGCCAGGAGCGCAGCGATGTCACCGGGCAGCACCCGATGGCTCCGCAGCCCGGTATGCAGGGCGGTCCCGGCCTGCCCGGCGCCCCCGAGCCGATCGGGCCGTTCCAGCAGCGGCCGGGGCAGCAGCCGCTCCAGCAGCAGCCCGCCGAGCCGATGGCACTGCCGCCTGCTCCGACCAGGGGCGACGAGCCGACGCCGATCTTCTCGGCGATCGAGTCCGACTGGTTCCGCACCGGCCAGGCCGAGCGGATGCAGCAGATCCACGTCGAGCAGAGCGCGCGCGGCCAGCAGGCCCCGTCGGCGCCCCGCCCGGTGGGCCGCACCGCACCGCCGCAGCGGCCGCGTACCGAACGCCCGTCCCCCGCAGGCCCGCAGCGGCCCGGCAGCGGCGCATCGCAGCAGCAGGCGCCGCAGCCCGCGCCCGCGCCGACCGCCGCGGCACCGGCGGCTCCCGCGGGGGCGCCGCCCGCACCCGCGGCGCAGCCGCTGCCGCGCGAGACGCCGAACTGGCGGACCTCGCCCAATGACGCGCTGCGCCAGCGGGCCGAGGCGGTCCGCGAGCCGTCGGCCGGCGGGGTCACCCCCTCCGGACTGCCGCGGCGGGTGCCGCGGGCGAATCTCGTCGCCGGCGGGGCGACCCAGCAGCAGCCCCAGCAGGGCGGCCCGCAGGTCTCCCGTTCGCCCGACGACGTGCGCGGGCGGCTGACGAACCTCCGACGGGGAATCCAGCAGGGCCGGGAGGCCGGCGGCACGACCGATGGCCGCGGTTTCGGTACGAATCATCAGGAGCGTTAGTTGAGTGCGATGAGCCAGGCGGCACAGAACCTGAACTGGTTGATCACCAACTTCGTGGACAACACCCCCGGGGTGTCCCACACCGTGGTGGTCTCCGCCGACGGCCTGCTGCTCGCGATGTCCGACGGATTCCCGCGCGACCGCGCCGACCAGCTCGCCGCAGTCGCCTCCGGCCTGACCTCGCTCACCGCCGGAGCCTCCCGCATCTTCGAAGGCGGCAGCGTCAACCAGACCGTCGTCGAGATGGAACGCGGCTTCCTCTTCATCATGTCCGTCTCCGACGGCTCCTCCCTGGCCGTACTCGCCCACCCCGAGTGCGACATCGGCCTCGTCGGCTACGAAATGGCCCTGCTCGTCGACCGCGCAGGCACCGTGCTCACCCCCGACCTCAGGGCCGAACTGCAGGGCAGCCTCATGCACTGAGTCCACCCCGGTCCGCGCCCGTCCCAACCGCCCATCGGCCGCTCGTTCCCGTTTTTCCGCACCGCGACATGCACTGCCCGGACACGGAGGACCCTCATGACCCCGCCACCCGCCTCGCCGGGCCAAGGCCCGTACGGCGCGTCCCACCACGCGCCGTACGGAGTGGAAGGTGATCAGCCGCTGGTGCGGCCGTACGCCATGACCGGTGGCCGGACCAGGCCGCGCTATCAGCTCGCGATAGAGGCGCTGGTCAGCACGACAGCCGACCCGGCGCAGTATGCGGGACTGCTGCCCGAGCACCAGCGGATCTGCCATCTGACCCGGGAGATCAAGTCGGTCGCCGAGATCTCTGCACTGCTGGCCATCCCGCTGGGTGTGGCCCGGATTCTCGTGGCCGACCTCGCCGAGGCCGGCATGGTCGCCATCCACCAGCCGGGCAGCGGCGAGGCCGGCGGCCAGCCTGATGTGACACTGCTTGAGAGGGTGCTCAGTGGACTTCGGAAGCTCTAGGGCGCAGCCGCAGCCTGCGTACGGTGCGCCGACGGCGCGTTCGACGACCTCCGCGAAGATCGTGGTGGCGGGCGGGTTCGGCGTGGGCAAGACGACCTTCGTCGGCGCCGTCTCCGAGATCAACCCGCTGCGCACCGAAGCGGTGATGACCTCCGCGTCGGCCGGCATCGACGATCTGAGCCACGTCCAGGACAAGACCACCACGACGGTGGCCATGGACTTCGGCCGGATCACGCTCGACGACGACCTGATCCTCTACCTGTTCGGCACGCCGGGGCAGGACCGCTTCTGGTTCATGTGGGACGACCTGGTGCGCGGCGCGATCGGCGCCGTCGTACTGGTCGACACCCGCCGCCTCGCGGACTGCTTCCCCGCCGTCGACTACTTCGAGAACAGCGGCCTGCCCTTCGTCATCGCCCTGAACGGCTTCGACGGCCACCAGCCGTACCGTCCCGAGGAGGTGCGCGAGGCCCTGCAGATCGGCCCCGAGGCACCGATCATCACCACGGACGCCCGCCACCGCGGCGAGGCGAAGAGCGCGCTCATCACGCTGGTCGAGCACGCGCTGCTGGCACGGCTCAAATAGCTCGTGCCATTGGCAACTTGCCACGTCGAAGGCCATGGGGGCCGGTTGTGTCGTCGGACACGGCCGGCCCGCCTTCATAACATTTCGACAGAGTTTCCATTGGCTGTGAACACGGCTCGCGCTCAGCCGGTGCCGCAGCGCGTACACCATTGGGTGGCTCTGTCCACATAGGCACCGTTTGCCCGTTCCGCTTTCCACCGAACGCACGTACGCACACCGTTGCCGGACGTTTGGCTAGCGCCCCCTCGGCGTGCTGGAATTCGCAGAACCCGAGCGTAGGAACGGCCTTCGTTGTGCCGTCGCCGAGAGGTTGTTGGTCCAGTGAGGAACACGAGGCGAGCCGAAGCGGGTGCCCAGCACGGCCCGCGGGGGAATTTCACGCCGCCCCAGCGTCCCGGGGTCACTCCCGCGGACCGGGCCGTCGAAGCTCCGGTACAGCCTGATCCCGGCGGCCGTTTCAGCGTGCGGAACTGGCGGGTGGCCACCCGGCTGAACGCGATCCTCCTGATACCCGTGCTCGTCGCCCTGATCTTCGGCGGCTTCCGGGTCAAGAGCTCGGTGGACACCTGGCACCAGGCCGACGACGCGGTGCGCACCGCGGACCTGGTCAGGGCCGCGGCGACGTACAGCAACGCACTGATCAACGAGCGCGACCTCACGGTGGTTCCGCTGCTCGCGGGCAAGCGCAGCGACCCGGCCGTCACCACCTCGCGGGCCGCCACCGACACCGCCGCCCAGGCCTTCGACACCGCTGCGGCGCGCATGCCCCACGAGGCGGGCCTCGAACGCCGGATGACCAACTTCCGCACGGTCGAACCCGAGCTGGCCAGCCTCCGCAAGGCCGCCTTCACCCGCCAGCTCTCCGGTGTGCAGACCGAGGAGTGGTACGTCAAGATCCAGCACCCGCTGATGGAGCTGGCCAACGAGCTGGGCTACGGCACCAGCAACATCACCGCCTACGGCCGCACCCTCTACGCCGCCTCGCTGTCGAAGGCCGCCGAGTCGCTGACCCGGTCGATCGGCATGCACATCCTGGTCGAGGACAAGCCCTCCCCCAGCGAACTGGCGCTGCTGAAGACCTCGCTCGGGTCGTACCACTACCTGGAGGGCATCGCCCTCGAGGAGTACAACGGCGGCGGTACCGCGGCCGACGTGCAGAACCTCAAGGCCGCGCAGAACGCGGCGCTGCAGAAGGGCCGCGACCAGATCACGGCCGCGCGGGACCAGGCGGCCGCGGCCGGGCAGCCCTTCGTGGTGCCGCCGGACCTGCCCAAGATGGTCACCGAGATCGCCACCCCCGGCCGCACCACCGCCCAGCTGAAGGCCGAGGGCATCACCCCCGAGACCTACTTCGCGGCGTCCACGCTGTCCTTCGACGCCTACCGCACCGTCGAGGTGGCGCTCGCCGACTCGGCGGCCGGCGACGCGGCGAAGATCGCCTCCAACGCCCGGCGGGACGCGATCCTCAACTCCGCGATCGTGGTGGTCGCGCTGATCATCGCCTTCATCGTGGCCGGCATGATGGCCCGCACCATGAGCCGCAGCATGCGTCGGCTGCGCGGCGCGGCCTTCGACATCGCGGAGACCCGGCTGCCCGGCCTGGTCGACCAGCTGTCGCGCACCGACCCCGGACGGGTGGACACCTCGGTGGCGCCGATCCCGATCAACACCAGGGACGAGATCGGCGAGGTCGCCCGCGCCTTCGACCAGGTGCACCGCGAGGCGGTCCGGCTGGCCGCCGAGCAGGCGCTGCTGCGGGGCAACGTCAACGCGATCTTCACCAACCTCTCGCTGCGCAACCAGGGCCTCATCCAGCGCCAGCTCACGCTGATCACCGAGCTGGAGAACAACGAGGCGGACCCGGACCAGCTGGAGAGCCTGTTCAAGATGGACCACCTCGCCACGCGCATGCGGCGCAACGGCGAGAACCTGCTGGTGCTCGCGGGCGAGGAGCCGGCCAGGCAGTGGAACCAGGCGGTTCCGCTGGTGGACGTGCTGCGCGCGGCGGCCTCCGAGGTCGAGGCGTACGACCGGATCGAGCTGGTCGGCATCCCGGAGAGCGACATCCACGGCAGCGCGGTCAGCGACCTCGTGCACCTGCTGGCCGAGCTGCTGGAGAACGCCACCACCTTCTCCTCGCCGCAGACCAGGGTGCGGGTGACCGCGACCCGGCTGCCGGACGGCCGGGTGATGGTCGAGATCCACGACAAGGGCATCGGCCTGACCGCGGAGGACTTCGCGGACATCAACCACAAGCTGGCCGAGCCGCCCACGGTGGACGTGGAGATCGCCAAGCGGATGGGCCTGTTCGTGGTCGGCCGGCTGTCCGACCGGCACGGCATCCGGGTGCAGCTGCGGCCTTCCGGCGAGCAGGCCGGCACCACCTCGCTGGTGATGCTGCCGGAGCCGATCACCCACGGCGGTGGCGGCGAGGACGAACTCGGCGACGCCGAGACCGACTTCACCGTGTCGCGGATCGTGCCCGAGCCGGCGGGGCTGCCGGCGCAGGACCAGCCGTACGAGGCCGCGGAGCTCGGCCGGCGCACCGCCGCCGAGCTCGGCTTCGACGACTCGCGCTACGACCAGTCCGCGCCGCAGGGCGCGGACGGCGCCCCCGCGCTCGACCCGGTGGGCCGCTCGCTGCTGCGCGGCGACCGCAGGGCCCAGCTGGAGGCGGCGGTCTCCGCCGACCGCGAGGACGAGCCGCAGCCGCAGTACGAGGACCCGCAGCAGCCGCAGCCGTACTACGCCGACCCGCAGGCGCCCGAGGTGGACCCGGCCGGGCAGCCGCAGCAGCGCCAGGAAGGCCCCTACGAGCCCGTCAGCGGCTACGAACCCGCGGGTTCGTATGACCAGAGCTTCGACGCCGGTTACCAGCAGCAGACGTACGAGCAGGGCTTCCAGGGCGGCTACGCCCAGCAGGGCTATCCGGCGCAGCAGGAGAGCGGCCCTTATGAGCAGAACGGATTCTTCGCGCAGTCGTACGGCTCCCAGGACGAGCAGCCGGAAATGGTCTACGACCCCGGTTACGACCGCAACTTCGGTTCCGGTGACTTCAACGGGCTCCCCGAGCAGCCGTCCGAGAGCGTAGGCTCCCCCTCGCTGACGGACTCAGGCCTGCCGCGCCGGGACCGGAAGCCCCGTACGTCACCTCAGGAACAGGCTGCTCAGGAGTCGCCGGAGCCCCAGAACCAGCCCCAGCCGGACCAGTCCGGATGGCGGTCGAACAACGACGAGAACTGGCAGCGGGCCGAGTCGGTCCGCGAGCCGAAGGCAGGCGGGGTCACCCCCTCCGGCCTGCCACGGCGGGTGCCCAAGGCCAACCTGGTCCCGGGTACCGCGACGCAGACCCCGCAGGGCGGCCCACAGGTCTCCCGCGCACCCGAGGACGTCAGGGGCAGGTTGAGTAACCTGCGCCGTGGCGTCCAGCAGGGGCGCACTGCTGGAACTGACACGAACGGACAGGCCACCGACCGCAACTTCGGCGGCCCCCAGAACCAGGAGCGCTAAGTTGAGTCCGATGAGCCAGGCGGCACAGAACCTGAACTGGTTGATCACCAACTTCGTGGACAACACCCCCGGGGTGTCCCACACCGTGGTGGTCTCCGCCGACGGCCTGCTGCTCGCGATGTCCGACGGATTCCCGCGCGACCGCGCCGACCAGCTCGCCGCAGTCGCCTCCGGCCTGACCTCGCTCACCGCCGGAGCCTCCCGCATCTTCGAAGGCGGCAGCGTCAACCAGACCGTCGTCGAGATGGAACGCGGCTTCCTCTTCATCATGTCCGTCTCCGACGGCTCCTCCCTGGCCGTACTCGCCCACCCCGAGTGCGACATCGGCCTCGTCGGCTACGAAATGGCCCTGCTCGTCGACCGCGCAGGCACCGTACTCACCCCCGACCTCAGGGCCGAACTGCAGGGCAGCCTGCTCAACTAGCTCAACCAGCGAACGGGCGGGCGGACGCGCCCTGGCCTCTCCCAGAGGTCCGGGCGGTGCGTCGCAGCCGTATCAGGAGGAGGACTCGTGAGCACGTCTCCCGGCGCAGAGCCGTATGGCAGCCCGCACCAGCCGCCTGTGAACCCGTACTACCCGTCGGCGCCGGCCCCCGAGCCGGAACCGTACCGGCCGCCCAGGCAGCCGCGGATCCAGCCGTACCAGCCACCGCAGGCACCGCCACCGCAGGCACCGCACGGCGGTGGCCGGGGTGCAGGCGGCGGCGGACAGGGCGGCAGGCGCTCGCAGACGCCGAGCGGGTTCGTACGCCCGTACGCGATGACCGGCGGCCGCACCAGGCCGCGTTACCAGCTCGCCATCGAGGCGCTGGTCAGTACCACCGCGGATCCCGAGCGGCTGCGCGGGCAGCTGCCGGAGCACCAGCGGATCTGCCTGCTGTGCCGGGAGATCAAGTCGATCGCGGAGATCTCCGCGCTGCTGACGATCCCGCTCGGTGTGGTCAGGATCCTGGTGGCGGACCTGGCCGAGGCAGGCCTGGTCACGATTCACCAGCCCGGCGGCGACGAGGCCGCGGGCGGACAGCCAGATGTGACTTTGCTTGAGAGGGTTCTCAGTGGACTTCGGAAGCTCTAGCGGCCCGGCGCGCGCCACTACTTCCGCGAAAATCGTGGTGGCGGGCGGATTCGGCGTGGGCAAGACCACGTTCGTCGGCGCCGTCTCCGAGATCAACCCGCTGCGCACCGAAGCGGTGATGACCTCCGCGTCGGCCGGCATCGACGACCTGACGCACGCGCCCGACAAGACCACCACCACGGTGGCCATGGACTTCGGCCGGATCACGCTCGACCAGGACCTGATCCTCTACCTGTTCGGCACGCCGGGGCAGGACCGCTTCTGGTTCATGTGGGACGACCTGGTGCGCGGCGCGATCGGCGCCGTCGTACTGGTCGACACCCGCCGCCTCGCGGACTGCTTCCCCGCCGTCGACTACTTCGAGAACAGCGGCCTGCCCTTCGTCATCGCCCTGAACGGCTTCGACGGCCACCAGCCCTACGGTCCCGAGGAGGTGCGCGAGGCCCTGCAGATCGGCCCCGAGGCACCGATCATCGTCACCGACGCCCGCCACAGGGCCGAGGCCAAGAGCGCGCTCATCACCCTGGTGGAGCACGCCCTGATGGCCCGGCTCCGCTAGGACCCGGCTGTCCTTCGACGCGGAAGGCCCCGCACCGGTGAGGTGCGGGGCCTTCGTGCTGCCTGTGTCGCGGCGGCGCGGGTCGCGCGGCGGGGTCAGCCCTGCCAGGAGTGCGGGGCCCGGAAGCCCGGGGTGCGCTCCAGGCGCCGCCACTTGGCGGTGGACCTGACCGGAATCCCGGCGGCGCTGTCGCCACCGGCGCCCGCGCCTGCCCGCAGGAGCAGGATCGCGGTGATCGCGGCCAGCTCCTCCGGGGCCGCGTGGCCCTTCTCGACTCGCACGAGGGAATCGGCGGGAGTGCTCACAGTGGTCTCCATGGCTACTGGGGAGGGTTGCCGTGCTTGCGCGACGGCAGATCCGCGTGCTTGGTGCGGAGCATGGACAGCGAGCTGATCAGTACCTCGCGGGTCTCCGCCGGGTCGATGACGTCGTCCACCAGGCCGCGTTCTGCGGCGTAGTAGGGGTGCATCAGTTCGGCCTTGTACTCCTTGACCATGCGTGCACGCATCGCCTCGGGGTCGTCGGCGTCGGCGATCTGCCGACGGAAGATGACGTTGGCCGCGCCTTCCGCTCCCATCACCGCGATCTCGTTGGTCGGCCACGCGTAGGTGAGGTCGGCGCCGATGGACTGGCTGTCCATCACGATGTACGCGCCGCCGTAGGCCTTGCGCAGGATCAGCGAGATCCTCGGGACGGTGGCGTTGCAGTAGGCGTAGAGCAGCTTCGCACCGTGCCTGATGATTCCACCGTGCTCCTGTGCGACGCCCGGAAGGAAGCCGGGGACGTCCAACAGGGTGATGATCGGGATGTTGAAGGCGTCGCACATCTGCACGAAGCGGGCCGCCTTCTCCGACGCCTCGATGTCGAGCACTCCGGCCAGCGACGCGGGCTGGTTGGCGACGATGCCGACCACCTGGCCATCGAGCCGGGACAGCGCGCAGATGATGTTGGTGGCCCAGCGCTCGTGGACCTCCAGGTACTCGCCGTCGTCGACGATCTCCTCGATGACCTTGCGCATGTCGTATCCGCGGTTGCCGTCCGCGGGCACCAGGTCGAGCAGCGCGTCGCCGCGCCGGTCGGCCGGGTCGTGGCTCTCGACGGCGGGCGGGTTCTCTCGGTTGTTCTGCGGCAGCAGGGAGAGCAGGTAGCGGGCCTCTTCGAGGCAGGTCTGCTCGTCGTCGTAGGCGAAGTGCGAGACGCCCGAGACCGAGGAGTGGACGTCGGCGCCGCCCAGGCCGTTCTGGGTGATCTGCTCGCCGGTGACGGCCTGCACGACGTCCGGTCCTGTGATGAACATCTGCGAGGTCTCGCGGACCATGAAGACGAAGTCCGTCAGCGCCGGGGAGTAGGCGGCGCCGCCGGCGCACGGGCCGAGCATCACGCTGATCTGCGGGATGACGCCGGAGGCGCGGGTGTTGCGCTGGAAGATGCCGCCGTAGCCGGCCAGCGCGGAGACGCCCTCCTGGATACGGGCGCCGGCGCCGTCGTTCAGCGACACCAGCGGGGCGCCCGCCGAGATCGCCATGTCCATGATTTTGTGGATCTTCGTGGCGTGGGCCTCGCCGAGGGCGCCGCCGAAGATCCGGAAGTCGTGCGCGTAGACGAAGACCGTGCGGCCGTGGACGGTGCCCCAGCCGGTGATCACTCCGTCGGTGTAGGGCCGCTTGGCCTCGAGGCCGAAGCCGGTCGCCCGGTGCCGCCGCAGCGGCTCCACCTCACGGAAGGTGCCCTCGTCGAGCAGCAGGTCGATCCGCTCGCGGGCCGTGAGCTTGCCCTTGGCCCGCTGGGCCTCGGTGGCCTTCTCGCTCGGGCCGCGGACGACCTCCGCGCGGATGGCGTGGAGTTCGGCCACCCGCCCGCGGGCGTCGTTCACCTCGACGGGCACCTCTTGCGATGTGGTCATGCATCGACAGTACGAGCCGCGGCACGAAAAACAGGCCATCGACTTCGTACAGTGTCCGTCGCCGCTTCATGGCGGATCCCGACAGAAACGCCCGGCGGCGGGGTGCCGGGCCCCGGCCCCGGTACCCCGCCGTTCATCTGCCGCACCTGGGCGACATGTGCATGTAACAGTCAGCGGCCCTCGACCGCGGCGGCCAGCGCGAGCAGCCTCCTGGCCTCCTCAACGTGCAGGTTCTCGATCATCCTGCCGTCCACCGTGACCACCCCGCGGCCCTGTGACGTGGCCTGATCGAAGGCGTCGATGATCCGCCGGGAGCGCTCGACGTCCGCCGCGGCGGGGGCGAAGACCCGGTTGCAGGGTTCGAGCTGGCGGGGATGGATGAGGGTCTTGCCGTCGAAGCCGAGCTGCCGCGCTTGGAGGGTTTCGGCCTCGAAGCCGGGCAGATCCTGGACGTCGTTGTAGACACCGTCCAAGATGACCTTCCCTGTGGCGCGTGCGGCCAGCAGGGCCATGGACAGGGCGGTCAGCAGCGGGGCGCGGCCGGGCACATGCTCGGCGTGCAGCTCCTTCGCCAGGTCGTTGGTGCCCATGACCAGCACGGCGAGCCGCTCGGAGGCCGCGGCGATCCGCCGGGCGTCGAACATCGCGGTGGGCGTCTCGATCATCGCCCAGACGGCTGTACGGTCCGGTGCGCCGGCCGCCTCCAGTGCGGCCACCACCGCGGTGACCGTGCCGGGGTCGTCCACCTTGGGCACCACGACCGCGTCGGGTCCCGCCTCCGCCGCCGCCCGCAGGTCGTCGGCGTGCCAGGGGGTGCCGGGCGCGTTGACCCTGATGGTGACCTCGCGGTGGCCGTAGCCGCCGCTCGCGGCCGCGGCGGCGACCCGGTCCCTGGCCTCCTTCTTGGCGTCGGGGGCGACGGAGTCCTCCAGGTCGAGGATCAGCGCGTCGGTGGGCAGGGTGCGGGCCTTCTCCAGGGCGCGTTCGTTGGCGCCGGGCATGTAGAGGACGGAGCGGCGCGGGCGCGGGGTCTCGGTCATCGCCTGGCCGCCTTGTCCGCCGCGGCGTAGGCCTCGGCGAGTTCGGGGTCCCGGGCGGCGAGCGTGTCGGCGAGCCCGGCGACCACCCGGCACTGCTTGTAGGTGGCGTCGTCCTGCATCTTGCCGTCGATCATCACCGCGCCGGTGCCGTCGCCCATCGCCTCGATCACCCGCCGGGCCCAGGCCACGTCCTCGGGCGCCGGCGAGAAGACCTGCTTGGCGATGGCGATCTGCACCGGGTGCAGCGTCCAGGCGCCGACGCAGCCGAGCAGGAAGGCGTTGCGGAACTGGTCCTCGCAGGCGGTGACGTCCTGGATGTCGCCGAAGGGGCCGTAGTACGGCAGGATGCCGTGCGCCGCGCACGCGTCGACCATCCGCGCGATCGTGTAGTGCCACAGGTCCTGCTGGTGGGTCACCCGCGGGGCGTCGCCCTGGGGGTCCTCGCGGACCAGATAGCCCGGGTGGCCGCCGCCGACCCTGGTGGTCTTCATCCGCCGGCTTGCGGCCAGGTCGGCGGGGCCGAGCGAGATGCCCTGCATCCGGGGGCTTGCCCCGGCGATCTCCTCGACGGCGGCCACACCCGCGGCGGTCTCCAGGATGGCGTGCACCAGGATCGGCCGGCTCAGGCCCGCCTTCGCCTCCAGCTGGGCCAGCAGCCGGTCCACGTAGTGGATGTCGTGCGGGCCCTCGACCTTGGGGACCATCACGACGTCGAGCCGGTCGCCGATCCCGCCGACCAGGGTGACCAGGTCGTCGAGCGCCCACGGCGAGTCCAGGCTGTTGATCCGGGTCCACAGCTGGGTGGACCCGAAGTCGGTGGACTTCGCGACGGCGACCAGCCCCGCACGGGCGGCCTCCTTGCGGTCCGCGGCGACGGCGTCCTCCAGATTGCCCAGCAGTACATCGACCTGGGGGGCGAGGGCGGGGACCTTGGCGGCCATCCGCTCGTTGCCCGGATCGAAGAAATGGATCATCCGCGAGGGCCTGAACGGCACCTCGCGCAGGGGCGCGGGTGCCCCCACAGCCAGCGGGCGGAAGAAGTCCTTCGCCGAGCGCATGCGATCTCCCGGAGGGTCGGGTCGAGGGTTCGCCGCTCACCCTAAGACCGCCGGGGCGTGCAGATTACCCGTCAGTACGTGTGCTGTTGGTCACCGGCTGCCAGCGCATCGTCAGTTCCGGTTCGTTCTCCATGTTGCGCGATCCGTCGTTCGTGTCGACCACCGTGAAGCCGTGGCGCGCGTAGAAAGCCCTGGCTCCCGTATTCCGCTGGAAGACGGCGAGCGTCAGGCCGCCGGGGCGGTGCGCCTTCGCCGCGGACAGCAGCGCGCTGCCGACGCCCTGCCGCAGCACCCCGGCCAGCAGGTAGAGGGCGTCCAGCCGGTCCCCCCTGACGGCCGCGTAGCCGACCACCCGGCCGTCGTCCGCCGCGGCGACCCAGACCGCGGCCGTCGGCATGATCACGTCCCGCACCCAGGCCTCGACCTCGGCGTCGCTGCGCCGGCGCGGCGGCAGATACGGCATGGTCGCCTCCCGGGAGGCGATGTGGACATGGGCGACGGCGGCGGCGTCCGCGGGCTCGGCCGCACGGACGCTGAAGGTGGTTGCGGTCACCGCGGCACCCTACGGGCTGTCACGGGCCGGGTGACAGCCCTTTCGCGGACGATCCCGGCGCCGCCGGAAGCGGGGAAGCGGGGCCGCGCCGGGATCATCGCGAGCCGGCCGGGAAGGCGCGGTCCGCCGCGGCCGCGGGCAGGGGCAGCGGCCGCACGCCGAGCGGCGTGACGGCGGAAACGATCATGATCGCGCGCCCCCTGCGACCTCGGCTGCGCCGAGGCTATTCGCGGCGGCAGGGCCGGCGCCTGAGCACCCGTACTCATCTCCGGCGGCCGCGGCCCCCGCGGGTCCCGGCGCCCGGGGCGGGCACCGGCCTTCGGCCCGTGCGGCGGCCGGGGCGCCTCCCGCGCCCCTGGCGGCCGGCGCCGCACGCGGCGGCCGGGCGCAGACCAGGGGCGCGGGAAGACGGGCCTCAGCAGCCGCAGCTGTAGTACAGGGCGTCCCAGTGGGTGCCCTCGTCCGCGTAGATGTTGCCGGACGCGGCCTGCCACTGCGGGTAGCCGTCGCCGCGCAGGCCGATGTAGCTGAAGGCGTTGTGGACGTAGTTGGTCAGGCAGGTGTTCTTGCCGTAGTCGAGCTTGTAGCCGTTCCAGTGCGAGTAGGTGCCGCTGGCGTGGCCGGTCTCGGTGCCGCCGGTGATGTTGATGGCGCAGCCGCTGGCGTGCTTGAGGGTGACCGCGCCCTGGGCGGTCGCCTGGTTGAGCTGGTCGAAGGACGTACAGGTCGAGACGTTGCGGTTGGAGCAGCCGCCGGACGACGACCAGGTGATGCCCGCGGCGCTGAACATGGCGGTCGCCTGGGCGTGGGTGAGCTTGGTGACGGCGAACGCGTCGGTGGACGCGGCCAGTCCGACGCCGGGGGCGAAGAGTGCGGTGCCGACGAGGGTGAGGGTGCTCATCACGGTACGGATGCGCAGTCGCATGCGTTTTCCTCCTGCTGGTTCCGCTGGGGTGGGCGTGGTGCAGGTGGCGCAGGAGGAGTGTGCCCGAGGTCTACGCGCGTCGCCAGTGTTTTGCGAATGAACATGACACACCGGTCGCCCGGCGGGAGGATTCCCGCCGGGCGACCGGAGCGCCGGACCTGCTACTCCTGCGGGTCGAGACCCGCCCGCAGCAGCCCGTAGGTGTAGGCGTCGTCAAGCGCCTGCCAGGACGCGGCGATCACGTTGTCCGCGACCCCGACGGTGGACCACTCGGCCTCGCCGTCGGTGGTGGTGATGAGCACCCGGGTGGTCGAGTCGGTGCCCGAAGTACCCTCCAGGATGCGGACCTTGTAGTCGACCAGGGCGAATTCCGCGAGCTTGGGGTAGATCCGCTCCAGCGCGCTGAGCAGCGCCCGGTCCAGCGCGTTGACCGGGCCGTTGCCCTCGGCGGTGGCCACGATCCGCTCGCCCTTGGCCCACATCTTGACCGTCGCCTCGTTGGCGTGCGTGCCGTCGGGGCGGTCCTCGGTGATGACCCGCCAGGACTCGGTGCGGAAGAAGCGCTGCGGCCTGCCGTTGATCTCGGCCCGCAGCAGCAGCGCGAACGACGCGTCGGCGGCCTCGTAGGTGTAGCCCTTGAGCTCGCGCTCCTTGACCCGCGCCACCACCCGGCCGACCAGCTCGCGGTCCTCGCCGAGGTCGATGCCCAGCTCGCGGCCCTTGAGCTCGATGGAGGCCCGGCCGGCCATGTCGGAGACCAGCATCCGCATGGTGTTGCCGACCAGTTCGGGGTCGATGTGCTGGTAGAGGTCGGGATCCACCTTGATCGCGGAGGCGTGCAGGCCCGCCTTGTGCGCGAAGGCCGACACCCCCACGTACGGCTGGTGGGTGGACGGCGGCAGGTTGACGACCTCGGCGATGGCGTGCGAGATCCTGGTCATCTCGGCGAGCGCGCCCTCGGGCAGCACCCGGCGGCCGTGCTTGAGTTCGAGCGCGGCGACCACCGGGAAGAGGTTGGAATTGCCGACCCGCTCGCCGTAGCCGTTGGCGGTGCACTGCACGTGGGTGGCGCCGGCGTCCACCGCGGCCAGGGTGTTGGCGACCGCGCAGCCGGTGTCGTCCTGGGCGTGGATGCCGAGCCTGGCCCCGGTGTCGGCCAGCACCAGGCCGGTCACGGCCTGCACCTGGGCGGGCAGCATCCCGCCGTTGGTGTCGCACAGCACCACGACGGACGCGCCCGCCTCGTGCGCGGCCCGTACCACCGCGGTGGCGTAGCCGGCGTTGGCCTTGTAGCCGTCGAAGAAGTGCTCGCAGTCCACGAACACCCTGCGGCCCTGGGCCACCAGGTACGAGACGGTGTCCGCGACCATCGCCAGGTTCTCCTCCAGCGTGGTGCGCAACGCCAGTTCGACATGGCGGTCGTGCGACTTGGCGACCAGGGTGATCACCGGGGCACCCGAGTCGAGCAGCGCCCTGACCTGGGGGTCGTCGGCGGCGCTGGCATGGGCCCTGCGGGTCGCGCCGAAGGCGACCAGCGTGGCGTGTCGGAGGTCCAGCTCCTTGGCGGCACGGGCGAAGAACTCGGTGTCGCGGGGGTTGGCTCCCGGCCAGCCGCCCTCGATGAATCCCACCCCGAAGTCGTCCAGGTGCCGGGCGATCGTCAGCTTGTCGGCGACGGTGAGGTTGATCCCCTCACGCTGGGCGCCGTCGCGCAGCGTGGTGTCGAAGACATGGAAGCTGTCGTCCGGTTCGGCGGTCATGGCTGTCGTAACTCCTGTCGGGTGAGTGGGTTGCCGCCGGATGCGCTGACATCCGGAGGGTCCAGCTCCACTTGCCCCCATCATCCCTCGTGCGGTTTCGCCTCCGGCGCGGGTGGTCCGGGAAACGAAAAAACCTCTCGCGGATGCGAGAGGTCTGCACGCGGGTCTGGGACACGGTGACGTTCCACTGGGGTCAGGGGGGCGTCACTGCGGACCGGCGTGCCTGCTGCCAATAATGCGGGCGTACAGGTGCACGCCGTCAGTCTGGCATACGGGCGAGCCCATCCGGTAAGCGGTCTCACCATCCGGTCCGGCGCTACCAGGCGGGACGCCGGGGCTCTCCCCGGCGTCCCGCGGGACGCCTCGCGTCTACACGCCCAGCGGGTGCATCCAGCCGTGCGGGTCGGGGGCGTTCCCGGTCTGGATGTCGAGCAGCGCGGACCGCAGCCGCATCGTGACCGGGCCCGGCGCCCCGTCGGCCACCGGCCAGCTCGCCCTGGTGGACTTCACCGAGCCGACCGGGGTGATCACCGCGGCCGTACCGCAGGCGAAGACCTCGGTGAGGGTGCCCTCCTCGTGCTGGCGGCGCCAGTCGTCGACGGTGATGCGGCCCTCGCCCACCTCGTAGCCGAGGTCGGCGGCGATGGTCAGCAGCGAGTCGCGGGTGATGCCGGGCAGCAGGGAGCCGGACAGCTCGGGAGTGACGATTCTGTCGCCGTACACGAAGTACAGGTTCATGCCGCCCATCTCCTCGATGCAGCAGCGCTCGATCGCGTCCAGCCAGACCACCTGGTCGCAGCCGTGCGCGATGGCCTGGGCCTGGGCGACGAGGGAGGCGGCGTAGTTCCCGCCGGTCTTGGCCGCTCCGGTGCCGCCGGGCGCGGCGCGGACGTACTCCTCCGACAGCCAGACCGAGACGGGCTGGACGCCGCCGGAGAAGTAGGCGCCTGCCGGGGAGGCGATGACCAGGAAGAGGTACTCGTCGGCCGGCCGCACCCCGAGGCCGACCTCGGTGGCGATCATGAAGGGCCGCAGGTAGAGCGACGCCTCACCCTCGTTCGGCACCCAGTCCTTGTCCTGCCTGACCAGCACGTCGCAGGCCTCGACGAACGTCTCGACGGGGAGTTCCGGCATCGCCAGCCGGCGCGCGGACGCCCGGAAGCGCTCGGCGTTGGCCTCGGGGCGGAAGGTCGCGACACCGCCGCCGGGCTGCCGGTAGGCCTTGAGGCCCTCGAAGATGGTCTGGGCGTAGTGCAGCGTCATGTTCGCGGGGTCGATGGACAGCGGTGCGTACGGCGTGAGCTGGGCGTCGTGCCAGCCGCGGCCCTCGGTCCACCTGATGGTGACCATGTGGTCGGTGAAGTACCGGCCGAAACCCGGACGGGCCAGGATCGCGTCACGCTCGGCGGCGGACAGCGGGTTCGCGGACGGCTTCAGCTCGATCGTGGGCGTCGTCATGTGTGTGTCCTTCACCGTGTCTGGTCTCTCGCTGCCTGCTTGTGCCGTCCCTCACTGCTAGGACGTCCGACTTTCCCGCCGTGAAGCGGCCCCGCCTCTGACGATTATCGCAGCGGCGGGGCCGGGTACCTACCTCTGGTGTCCGGTCAGCCGGAGACCCGGGCGGCCAGCGCGTCGCCGATCTCGACCGTGGAGCGTACGGGGAGGTCCGCACGCCCGGCGAGGTCGGCCTGCACCGCGCTGTCGATCCGGTCGGCCTCGGCGTCGTGGCCCAGGTGCCGGAGCAGCAGCGCCACGGACAGCACGGTCGCGGTCGGGTCGGCCTTGGACTGGCCCGCGATGTCCGGCGCGGAGCCGTGGACCGGCTCGAACATCGAGGGGAATTCGCGGCCGGGGTTGATGTTGCCGCTGGCCGCGACGCCGATGCCGCCGGAGACGGCAGCGGCGAGGTCGGTGATGATGTCGCCGAAGAGGTTGTCGGTGACGATCACGTCGAACCGCTCGGGCTGGGTGACCAGGAAGATGGTCGCCGCGTCCACGTGCAGGTAGTCGGTGGTGACGTCGGGGAACTCGCTGCCGACTTCCTGGAAGATGCGGGTCCACAGGTGGCCGGCGTGCACCAGCACGTTGTTCTTGTGCACCAGGGTCAGCTTCTTGCGCGGGCGGGCCTGCGCGCGGGAGTACGCGTCGCGTACGACCCGCTCGATGCCGAAGGCGGTGTTGAGGCTGACCTCGGTGGCGACCTCGTGCGGGGTGCCGGACCTGATCACCCCGCCGTTGCCGGTGTAGGGGCCTTCCGTGCCCTCGCGGACCACGACGAAGTCGATGTCGGGGCTGCCCGCGAGCGGGGTGCCGACGCCGGGGTAGAGCTTGCTGGGACGCAGGTTCACATGGTGGTCGAAGGCGAAGCGGAGCTTCAGCAGGAAGCCACGCTCCAGCACGCCCGACGGCACCGAGGGGTCGCCGATGGCGCCCAGCAGGATCGCGTCGTGCTCCTTGAGCCGGTCGAGGTCCTCGTCGGTGAGGGTCTGCCCGGTGGCGTGGTAGCGCTTCGCGCCGAAGTCGAACTCCCGGGTCTCGAGTTTCACGTCCTGGGGAAGCACGGCGGAGAGGACCTTGAGACCTTCCGCGACGACTTCCTGGCCGATTCCGTCACCGGGGATCACTGCGAGGCTGAGGCTTCGAGACATGCCAAGCACGCTACTCCGCATCCCAGCGGGTGACACCGCGTGTCCGCATGCCGGACGCCACGTCCGCGGGAGAGGGGATCCGGGGGGTCAGCGCGCTTCGTGGCCGGTGCTGCCGCCGTTGTCACGGCGGTCGAGGCTGCGCTGGAGGGCGCGCTGGGCGTTCTGGCGGGCGGTGTCGTCCATGGGGATCAACTCCTGGGGAAAGCAGGCGAAAGCCGAAAGCGGGCGAAGAGGGCACTGCCGCGGAACGGGGCGGGGGTCCCGGCGGCGGGGGGTGACCCGCTCGAAAGTGCTCAGGACGCGCATCCGCCGCTCGCCCGATGAGGCGAGACGTTCGGCTCCCTACAAAGTTAGGACAGTGCGGTCGTCCTGTCGCCACAATTACTCGGACTTCCTACTATCTGAGACAGACGATCACCCGTTCGCGGACCCGGCAGGCCCGTGAACGGGTGATCTCTTCGTGCTGTCTCAGATCGCCGCAGGTCAGCCCTGGTGCGGGTACCGGTAGTCGGTCGGCGGCACCAGGGTCTCCTTGATCGAGCGGGTGGAGGTCCAGCGCTGCAGGTTCTGCGCCGCGCCCGCCTTGTCGTTGGTGCCCGACGCCCGGCCGCCGCCGAAGGGCTGCTGGCCGACGACCGCTCCGGTGGACTTGTCGTTGATGTAGAAGTTGCCCGCCGCGTGCCGCAGCCGCTCCATCACATGGGCCGCGGCGACCCGGTCCCGCGCCACCACGGAGCCGGTCAGCGCGTAGTCCGAGACCGACTCCATCTGGGTGAGCATCGCCTCGAAGTCGGCGTCCTCGTAGACATGGACGCCCAACACCGGGCCGAAGTACTCCTGCCGGAAGATCTCGTTGTCCGGGTCGGTGGAGACCAGCACGGTCGGGCGGACGAACCAGCCGACCGAGTCGTCGTACGTGCCGCCCGCGACGACCTCGACGGTCGGGTCGGCCTTGGCACGGTCGATGGCCGCCTTGTTCTTGGCGAAGGCCCGCTCGTCGATCAGGGCGCCGACGAAGTTGGACAGGTCGGTGACATCGCCCATGGTGATGCCGTCGACCTCCGCGGCGAACTCCTCCCTGAAGCCGTTCTCCCAGATCGAGCGCGGGATGTAGGCGCGCGAGGAGGCCGAGCACTTCTGGCCCTGGTACTCGAAGGAGCCGCGGGTCAGCGCGGTCTTCAGCACCGCCGGGTCGGCCGAGGGGTGGGCGACGACGAAGTCCTTGCCGCCGGTCTCGCCGACGATGCGCGGGTAGGAGCGGTAGCGCTCGATGTTCTGGCCGACCGTGCGCCACAGGTGCTGGAAGGTCTTGGTGGAGCCGGTGAAGTGGATGCCGGCCAGCTCGGGGTGCTCCAGCGCGACCTCGGAGACGGCGAGGCCGTCACCGGTGACCAGGTTGATCACACCGTCGGGCAGCCCTGCCTCGCGCAGCAGCCGCATCAGCAGTACGGCGGAGTGCGTCTGTGTCGGGGACGGCTTCCACACCACCACGTTGCCCATCAGCGCAGGCGCGGTGGGCAGGTTGCCCGCGATGGCGGTGAAGTTGAAGGGCGTGATCGCGTAGACGAAGCCTTCGAGCGGGCGGTGGTCGAGCCGGTTCCACACGCCGGGCGAGTTGGCGACCGGCTGCTCGGCGAGGATCTGCCGGGCGAAGTGGACGTTGAAGCGCCAGAAGTCGACCAGCTCGCAGGGGCTGTCGATCTCGGCCTGCTGCACCGTCTTGGACTGGCCCAGCATGGTGGAGGCGACCAGCGTCTCGCGCCAGGGGCCGGCCAGGAGCTCCGCGGCGCGCAGGATGATCGCGGCGCGGTCGTCGAAGGAGGTGGCGCGCCACGCGGGCGCGGCGGCCAGGGCCGCGTCCACGGCGTCCCGGGCGTCGCCGGTGGTGGCGTTGGCGTAGCTGCCGAGGACCGCCGCGTGGTTGTGCGGCTGGACGACGTCGAAGCGTTCGCCGCCGCCCATGCGCTGCTCGGCGCCGATGAACATCGGCAGCTCGACCGGGCTGCCGGCCAGCTCCTTGAGCTTCGCTTCGAGCCGGGCGCGCTCGGGGCTGCCGGGGGCGTACGAGTGCACCGGCTCGTTGACCGGCGCGGGGACCTGGGTCACGGCGTCCATGAAGCGTGTCTCCTGGTGAGTCGGGGGTCAGCGACCGGCGGGGGCGAAGGAACGCAGGAAGAAGGCGAGGTTGGCCGGGCGCTCCGCGAGGCGCCGCATGAAATAGCCGTACCAGTCTGCGCCGTAGGGCACGTAGATCCGCATACGCTCCCCTTCGTCCGCGAGCCGCCGCTGCTCGGCGGTCCTGATGCCGTAGAGCATCTGGAATTCGTAGCTGCCGGCCGGGCGGCCGTTGCGGGCGGCGAGCTCCTGGGCGATGGCGATGATGCGCGGGTCGTGCGAGCCGACCATGGGGTAGCCGTCCCCGGCGAAGAGGGTGCGCAGGGCTCGCACGTAGGCCTTGTCGACATCCCGCTTGTTCTGGAAGGCGACCCTGGCCGGCTCGTTGTAGGCGCCCTTGACCAGCCGTACCCGCGAGCCGGTCACGGCCAGCGCCTGGGCGTCGTCCTCGGTACGGAAGAGGTAGGACTGCAGGACCGCGCCGGTCTGCGGGTGCTCCTTGCGCAGCTCGGCCAGCACCGCGAGCGTCGAGTCGACGGTGGTGTGGTCCTCCATGTCGAGCGTCACCGTGGTGCCGATGCTCGATGCGAGTTCCGCCACCTCGGTCACGTTGGCCAGCGCGATGTCGTGGCCGCCGTCGGGAAGCGCCTGGCCGAAGGCCGACAGCTTGACCGAGACCTCCGCACGGGTGCCGAGCAGGTCGTCGCCCAGCCGCTCGAGCAGCCGCAGGTAGGCGTCCCTGGTGGCCCGCGCGGTGGCCCGGTCGGTGACGTCCTCGCCCAGGTGGTCGAGGGTGACGTCCAGGCCGCACGCGGTGAGCGCGCGGACCGCGTCCAGAGCCGGGTGCAGGCCGTCGCCCGCGACGAAGCGGTCGACGACCGGGCGGGTGACGGGCGCGGCGGCGACGACGCGGCGCATACGGTCGCTGCGCGAGGCGGCGAGCAACACGGGACCGAACACGGGGTGTCCTCCAGGGCGGGGCACAGCGGATCTCTCGGAGCGGTTGCCGGTGCGCAGGGCTCCGACACCGCGAATCTAGGATTCGCCTACCCGTTGGACCACGGACACCTGTCACGCATCGACCCGTTCTCCCTCATACAGATGTATGAGGGAGAATGGTCTCGTGCGTGCTGAGTACGGGGACTACGGCGAATTCCAGGACCTGGTGGACGAGGTGTCGGCGCTGCTCGGCGCCCCCGCGACGCTGGAGGACCGGGACTTCCGGCTGATCGCCTTCGGGGTCCACGACAGCGACGACGACGCGGCCACCGACCCGGTCCGCACCCGCTCCATCCTGACCAGGCAGTCCACCGCGGAGGTCCGCGCCTGGTTCGAGCGCTTCGGCATCGCCCGCGCCACCGGTCCTGTCCGCATCCCCGCCGCCCCCGACGCGGGCGTGGTACGCGGCCGGCTGTGCGTGCCGGTGCGGCACGCCGGATTCGTCTACGGCTACGTATGGCTCCTGGACGAGGCCGAGCACTCCCCCGCGCAACTGGCCGCCGCCATGGCGGTGGCCGCCAGGATCGGCGAGCGGCTGGCCTCGATGTCCCGGGCCGGCGCGGAGACCGGCCGGGCGCTGCGTGCGCTGCTGACCGCGGTCACCAGGACCGAGCGCGACACGGCGGAGGACGCGCTGCGCCTCGCGCTCGACCGGGACGCGGACGAGCCGCACGCGCTGGTGTGCGTCCGCGCGCCCGCCGACGGGGCGCCGGGCGCGCTGCCTGGGCTGCGGACCATCCCGTCGGCTGCGGCGCTTGCCCAGGTGCCGGAGCGCGGCCGCGGCGAGCTGATCGCGCTGCTGGTACGGCTGCGGTCGCCGCAGGTGCTGGCGCCGGCCCGCACCGCGGCCGCCCGGCTGCTCGACGCCGTCGGCAGCCAGGGCATGGTCGCAGGACTCAGCGCTTCGAGCCGCTCGCTCGCGGGGCTGCCGGGGGCCTGGCAGGAGGCGACCTCCGCGGCCAGGGCCGCACACGCCCAGCCGATGCTCGGCCCGATCGCCAAGTGGTCCAACCTCGGCCCCTACCGGCTGCTGACCGCACTGCCCGCCGACGCGGCGCCCGACCCCGCGGTCGCCCCGCTGCTCACCTCGGCGCACCAGGAGCTCGCGCACACCGCCGAGGTCTTCCTCGACCACGCGGGCCAGGCCGGGCGTACCGCCACCGCGCTGGCCATCCACCGGCAGACCCTCTACTACCGGCTGTCCCGCATCGAGCAGCTGACCGGCCTCGACCTCGCGGACGGCGAGGCCAGGCTGCTGCTCCACATGGCGCTCAAGGCGGCCAGGCTCTGACACGCACCGGCGCCGCCCCCCTGATGGGAGGCGGCGCCGGTGCGCGGGCGGGGAAACCGTCAGTCGGTGAGGTCCACCGCGCGGGCGGACGTGGCGCCGATCTCGCTCGCGATGTCGGCGAGCACGCCTGCCGGGATGGTGGAGTCGACCGTGAGGGCGACCAGCGCGTCGCCTCCGGCGGCGGCCCTGGCGACCTGCATGCCGGCGATGTTGACGTCGACCTCGCCGAGGATCCGGCCGATGGTGCCGACGACGCCGGGGCGGTCGGTGTAGCGCAGGAAGGCCATGTGGTCGGCGAGCACCAGGTCCACGTCCTCCTCGCCGACGGCGACGACCTTCTGGACGTGCTTGGGGCCTGCCAGCGTGCCGGAGACCGACACCTCGGTGCCGTCGCCGAGGGTGCCGCGCACCGTCACCACGTTGCGGTGGTTGGGCGACTCCGAGCTGGTGGTCAGCCGCACCTCGATACCGCGCTCCTGGGCGAACAGCGGGGCGTTCACGTACGACACCGTCTCGTCCACGATGTCCTCGAAGACGCCCTTGAGCGCGCTGAGTTCGAGGATCTTCACATCGTGCTGGGTGACCTCGCCGCAGACCTCGACATCGAGGCGGGCGGCGACCTCGCCGGCCAGCGCGGTGAAGATCCGGCCCAGCTTCTCGGCGAGCGGCAGCGCGGGCTTGACGTCCTCGGCGATGACACCGCCCTGGACGTTGACCGCGTCGGGGACCAGCTCGCCGGCCAGTGCGAGGCGGACCGACTTGGCGACCGCGATACCGGCCTTCTCCTGCGCCTCGTCGGTGGACGCGCCCAGGTGCGGGGTGGCCACGACGTTGTCGAACTGGAAGAGCGGCGAGTGGGTGCAGGGCTCCTTGGCGTAGACGTCGAGGCCCGCGCCGGCCACCCGGCCCTCCTTGAGCGCCGAGGCCAGTGCCTCCTCGTCCACGATCCCGCCGCGCGCGGCGTTGACGATCCGCACCGACGGCTTGACCTTGTGCATGGCCTCGTCGCCGATCAGGCCCAGCGTCTCGGGGGTCTTGGGCAGGTGGACGGTGATGAAGTCCGCCTGCTCCAGCAGCTCGTCCAGGGTCAGCAGCTTGACGCCCATCTGGGCGGCGCGCGCGGGCTGCACGTAGGGGTCGTAGGCGACCACGTTCATCCCGAAGGCGGACATCCGCTGGGCCACCAGGACGCCGATCCGGCCCAGGCCCACCACGCCGAGGACCTTCTCGCTCAGCTCGACACCCGTGTACTTGTTGCGCTTCCACTCGCCGTTCTTCAGCGCCGAGTTGGCCGGCGCGATGTTGCGGGCGGTGGCGATGAGCAGACCGCAGGCCAGCTCGGCGGCGGTGACGATGTTGGAGGTCGGCGCGTTGACGACCATCACGCCGGCCTTGGTGGCGGCGGCGACATCGACGTTGTCCAGGCCGACACCGGCGCGGGCGACGACCCGGAGTCTGCGGGCGGCGGCCACCGCTTCCGCGTCCACCTTGGTGGCGCTGCGGATCAAAATGGCGTCGACGTCCGTGATCGCGGACAGCAGTTCGGCTCGGTCCGCGCCGTTGCAGTGCCGGATCTCGAAGTCCGGGCCGAGGGCGTCCACCGTCGCGGGCGACAGCTCTTCTGCGATGAGTACGACAGGCTTCTGGCTCACGTGGTCCTCACTTGTCCTTCATGGGCGGCTCGTCCGACCGCTCCAGGGAGGCGGGGAATTGCATGCCGCGTGGAAGACGCACGACGCTGTGAGCCTGAACGCGCTTGTTGAGGCAGTGTATCGGCGGGCCGTTTCCGCGCCTTCGCCGAAATGGAAGGATCACCCGGAGGGGGGCGTCGCTTCGTACAAAGTGCGTACCAGATGCCGGTCAGCCCGGGTACGAAGCGACGCCGCCACGGAGGCCGCGCGGGGGCGCGAAAGGCTTACGCCTCCTCGTCGACCCAGCTCATCAGCTTGCGGAGCTTGCGTCCCGTGGTCTCCAGCAGGTGGTTCTCGTCGGCCTTCTTGTACTCGTTGTACTTCGGCAGGCCGGCGTTGTACTCGGCGATCCAGGCGTTCGCGAAGGTGCCGTCCTGGATCTCGCCCAGGATCTTCTTCATCTCGGCCTTGGTGGCGTCGGTGATGATCCGCGGGCCGGAGACGTAGTCGCCCCACTCGGCGGTCTCGGAGACCGACCAGCGCATCTTCTCCAGGCCGCCCTCGTACATCAGGTCCACGATGAGCTTGAGCTCGTGCAGGCACTCGAAGTACGCGATCTCCGGCTGGTAGCCCGCCTCGACCAGGGTCTCGAAGCCGGCCTTGACCAGGGCGGAGGTGCCGCCGCAGAGGACCGCCTGCTCGCCGAAGAGGTCGGTCTCGGTCTCCTCGGTGAAGGTGGTCTTGATGACGCCGGCGCGGGTGCCGCCGATGCCCTTGGCGTACGACAGCGCCAGCGCGAAGCCCGCACCGGTCGCGTCCTGCTCGACGGCCGCGATGCACGGCACGCCGCGGCCCTCCTCGTACTGACGGCGGACCAGGTGGCCCGGACCCTTGGGGGCGACCATGCAGACGTCGACGCCGGCCGGCGGCTTGATGAAGCCGAACCGAATGTTCAGGCCGTGGCCGAAGAAGAGGGCGTCGCCGTCCTTGAGGTTGTCCTTGATGGACTCCTCGTAGACGCGGGCCTGGATCGGGTCCGGCACCAGGATCATGATGACGTCGGCCTCGGCCGCCGCCTCGGCGACCGGCAGCACCTTCAGGCCCTGCTCCTCGGCCACGGTCTTGGACTTGGAGCCCTCGTGCAGGCCGACCCGCACGTCCACGCCCGAGTCGCGCAGCGACAGCGCGTGGGCGTGGCCCTGGCTGCCGTAGCCGATGACCGCGACCTTGCGGCCCTGGATGATGGACAGGTCGGCGTCGTCGTCGTAGAACAGCTCGGCCACTTCGGGTTCTCCTTGGATCGGGTTGTGCAGCCCACCGTACGACGGGCGGGCGGATACGGGTTTCGGGGTCTCGCTATGCGGATCGGTCCAGCGCGCGCAGCGAGCGGTCGGTGATGGAGCGGGCGCCGCGGCCGATGGCGATGGTGCCCGACTGGACCAGCTCCTTGATGCCGAAGGGCTCCAGCATCTTCAGCATGGCCTCCAGCTTGTCGGCGGCGCCGGTGGCCTCGATCGTGACGGCCTCAGGCGAGACGTCCACGGTCTTGGCACGGAAGAGCTGGACGATCTCCACGATCTGCGAGCGCGACTCGTTGTCGGCGCGGACCTTCACCAGGACGAGTTCACGCGCGACGGCCGCCGAGGGGTCGAGTTCGACGATCTTCAGCACGTTGACCAGCTTGTTGAGCTGCTTCGTCACCTGTTCGAGAGGAAGTTCGTCGATGACGTTGACGACGATGGTGATCCGGGAGATCTCCGGGTGCTCGGTGGTGCCCACCGCGAGGGAGTCGATGTTGAAGCCGCGGCGGGAGAACAGGGCGGTGATCCTGGCCAGGACGCCGGGCTTGTTCTCCACCAGGACGGAGAGCGTGTGCTTGGACATTTTCTGTGGTTCCTTCTCTCGCTCTACCGGCCTCGGTCAGTCGAATGGCAGCTCATTCGGGCTGCCTTCCTGCTCGGTCCCACCGCGGACGGCCTCGTTCCTCGGCCGGCCACTCCGGGACCTCGGGCGTCAGTCATCCAGCTCATTCCGGCTGCCTTCCTGCTCGGTCCCACCGCGGACGGCCTCGTTCCTCGGCCGGCCACTCCGGGACCTCGGGCGTCAGTCATCCAGATCGTCGCTGAAGTCGGGGCGCACGTCCCTGGCCGCCATGATCTCGTCGTTGGAGGTGCCCGCCGCGACCATCGGCCAGACCATCGCGTCCTCGTGGACGATGAAGTCCACGACGACCGGGCGGTCGTTGATGGCGTTCGCCTCGGCGATGACCTTGTCCAGCTCGTCGGGGGACTCGCAGCGCAGGCCGACGCAGCCCATGGCCTCGGACAGCTTCACGAAGTCCGGGACGCGGGTGCCGCGGTTCTGGATCGAGCCGACGCCCTGGGTGGAGCCGGGGACGTGCTCGGCGCCCGAGTGCAGCACCGTGTTGGAGAAGCGCTCGCCGTAGAAGAGGTTCTGCCACTGGCGGACCATGCCCAGGGCGCCGTTGTTGATGATGGCGACCTTGATCGGGATGTTGTTCAGCGCGCAGGTGACCAGCTCCTGGTTGGTCATCTGGAAGCAGCCGTCGCCGTCGATCGCCCAGACGGTGCTGTCCGGCATACCGGCCTTGGCGCCCATCGCGGCGGGGACCGCGTAGCCCATGGTGCCGGCGCCGCCGGAGTTGAACCAGGTGCCGGGACGCTCGTACTTGATGAACTGCGCGGCCCACATCTGGTGCTGGCCGACGCCCGCGGCGAACAGCGTCCCCTCAGGGGCGAGCTGGCCGATCCGCTCGATGACCTGCTGCGGGGACAGGCTGCCGTCACCGGGCACGTCGTAGCCGAGCGGATAGGTGTTCCGCCAGAAGTTCAGGTGGTTCCACCACTCGGTGTAGTCGCCCTTGCGGCCGGCGTCGTGGTCGGCCTGGACGGCGACGATCAGGTCGGCGAGCACCTCGCGGGCGTCACCGACGATCGGCACGTCGGCGATGCGGTTCTTGGAGATCTCGGCCGGGTCGATGTCGGCGTGCACGACCTTGGCGTTCGGCGCGAAGGTGTCGAGGCGGCCGGTGACCCGGTCGTCGAAGCGGGCGCCGAGCGCGATGATCAGGTCGGACTTCTGCAGCGCGGTCACCGCGGAGACGTCCCCGTGCATGCCGGGCATGCCGACGTGCTGCGGGTGGCTGTCGGGGAAGGCGCCGAGCGCCATCAGCGTGGTGGTGACCGGGGCGCCGGTCAGCTCGGCGAGGATCCGCAGCTCCGCGGTGGCGCCTGCCTTGACGACGCCGCCGCCGACGTAGAGCACCGGGCGGCGGGCCTCGTTGATCAGCCGGGCGGCCTCGCGGATCTGCTTGGCGTGCGGCTTGGTCACCGGGCGGTAGCCGGGCAGGTCCTGCTGCGGCGGCCACGAGAAGGTCATCTGGTTCTGCAGCGCGTCCTTGGCGATGTCCACCAGGACCGGGCCCGGTCGGCCGGTGGCCGCGATGTGGAAGGCCTCCGCGATGGTGCGCGGGATGTCGGCGGCGTCCCTGACCAGGAAGTTGTGCTTGGTGATCGGCATGGTGATGCCGCAGATGTCCGCCTCCTGGAAGGCGTCGGTGCCGATGGACTTCGCGGCGACCTGGCCGGTGATGGCGACGATCGGCACCGAGTCCATGTGCGCGTCGGCGATCGGGGTGACCAGGTTGGTCGCACCGGGGCCCGAGGTCGCCATGCAGACGCCGACCCGGCCGGTGGCCTGCGCGTAGCCGGTGGCGGCGTGCCCGGCGCCCTGCTCGTGTCTGACCAGCACGTGCCGGACCTTGGCCGAGTCCATCAGCGGGTCGTAGGCCGGCAGGATCGCACCGCCCGGGATGCCGAACACGGTGTCTGCCCCTACGGCCTCGAGGGAGCGGATGAGCGCCTGCGCGCCCGTCATGCGCTCGGCGGTGGCGGCGGGGACCGCGTGGCGGGTCCGCGGCTGCGGATGGTGGGACCCGGTGGCCTGCTCGGTCATCTGCGTCTCTTCTCTCGAAGATGAGGGTGGTGAGGTGGTGAGGGTTTCGCCCGGTTGTGGCCCGGCGCCGGACGGGTGCCGGACAACAAAAAACCCCTCGTGCCGTGAGGCAAGCGAGGGGAGCGCGCCGGTGCGTGTGCGAGGCGGTGTGGAGGCCTCGGTCAGCCGACGCGCTTTCCAAGTACGAGAATTCGGGTGCGCATGGCGACGACCTTCCTCCGGGACCCCGGGGGGTGTCAAGCGGGTGGGACACGCGTCTCACTATGTGATCGGCAGGACGGCAGCTGCACCGTCCTGGGCGCGACCTGCTCCCCGGCGGAACCTCCCAGGCCCGAGGCCTTGGGGGACGCCTCCTGCGGTACGGGCCTGCCGCCGTCCTGCTTCCCCGCGGAACGGCCGGATTCACCCGGTACGGGATAACCCCCACGGGTGAGCGACCCGCGCAGCCGGTGCTCGTCCAGCAGCCCGGAGAAGGCCATCCCCTGGCCCTGGCCGCAGCCCATCTCGCGCAGCGCGTGCACCTGCTCGGGCCGGTCCACCCCGTCGGCGACCGTACGCACCCCCAGGTCGGCGGCGATCCGCAGCAGCCCCCTGGTGATCTTGTGCAGCCGGGCGGACTCGACCACTCCCTCCACGAAGCCCCTGTCGAGCTTGACGGCGTCCACCGGCAGGCTGCGCAGGGCGCTGAGGGCCGCGTGCCCAGAGCCGAAGCCGCCGAGCGAGATCCGGACCCCTGCCCGGCGCAATTCGGTCAGCCTGCGCTCCAGCTCGTCCAGCGAGATCCGCGGATCACCGCCGGTCAGCTCGACCACCAGGCCGCCGGGAGGCAGGTCGTGCCGCTCCAGCAGGCCTTCGACGGCGCCGGCCGGCAGGTCGCGGTGCAGCAGCCGGCGGGCCGAGAGCTTCACGGTGACCGGGACCCGGTGGCCGGCGCCGTAGCGGAGCGCGGCCTGCGCCACCGCCTGCTCCAGCTGCCATCTGCCCAGCTCCGAGGTGCGGTCGACGTCCTCGGCCGCGAGCAGGAATTCCGCCGGGGTGAAGAGGATGCCCTGGGCGGACCGCCAGCGGGCCTGCGCCTCGACGCCGGCGATGCGGCCGCAGGACAGCTCCACCACCGGTTGGTGCAGCAGGGTGAACTCGCCGTCGTGCAGGGCGCGGTGCAGCCGGGTGGCCAGCTCGGTACGCCGTACGACGTCGGCCTGCAATTGCGGTGCGAACAGCTCGACCCTGCCCTTGCCCGCCTGCTTGGCGCGGTACATCGCCAGGTCGGCGTTGCGCATCAGATCGCTCGCCGAGGTGCCCGGCTCGGCGAAGGCGATGCCGATGCTGGCACCGACCCGCACCTCGCCGCCGTCGACCCGGTACGGCTCGCACAGCGCGGACCGCAGCCGCTCGGCGATCTCCCTGATCTGGTGCTCCAGGGCACCGCAGACCAGGACGGCGAACTCGTCGCCGCCGAGCCTGGCCGCGGTGTCGCCGGCCCGCAGTGCCTCCTGGAGCCGGCGGGCCGCCTGGGTGAGCAGGTGGTCGCCTGCCTGGTGGCCGATGGAGTCGTTGACCGCCTTGAAGCCGTCGAGGTCGACGTAGAGCACCGCCGCCCTGCAGTCGCCCGACCGCCGGCCGCCGAGCGCCCTGCCCACCCGGTCGAGGAAGAGCAGCCGGTTGGGCAGGTCGGTGAGCGGGTCGTGCGAGGCGTTGTGCTGCAACTGGGCCTGGAGGCGGACCCTCTCCGTCACGTCGCGGCTGTTGAAGATCAGGCCGCCCTGGTAGCGGTTGACGCTGGACTCGACGTTGAGCCAGCCGTCCTCGCCCTGCGGGCCGCCCTGCCGCCCCGACCTGATGCGGCACTCGATCCTGGTGGCCGGCTCCTCGCCGGGGGGCGCCGCGAGGAAGCGGCGCACCTCGTGCACGACCCGGCCGAGGTCGTCGGGGTGGATGTGCGCGGACAGCTCGGTGCCGATCAGCTCCTCGGGGTCGCGGCCGTAGACACCGACCGATGCGGGGCTGACGTACCGCAGCACCCCGGTGGGGGCGGCGATCATGATGACGTCGCTCGATCCCTGGACCAGGGAGCGGAAGTGGTTCTCCTTCTGGGCGAGTTCCTGGGTCAGCGCGATGTTGTCGAGCAGCATGATGCCCTGCCTGACGACCAGCGCGAGCACCACGGTGCTGCCGGTGAGCAGCACGACCTTGTCGCACTTCTCGCCGGTGATCACGTCGTAGAGGATGCCGAGGGTGCACACCGCGGCGGCGAGGTACGGGGTCAGCGCGGAGAGCGACCCGGTGACCTTGCGGGTGGCGGTGCCAGGGCGCAGCAGCGGCTGCTCCCTGCGCCCGACCCAGGGGGCGTAGGCCATCAGCATGCTGCCGGCGAACCAGCCGGCGTCCAGGATCTGGCCCGAGCGGTAGTGCTCGCGCAGCAGCGGTGAGGTGAACAGCGCGTCGCACAGCACGGTCAGCGCCAAGGCGGCCAGTGCGGTGTTGACGGCGGCGCGGTTGGCGGACGAGCGCCGGAAGTGCAGTGCCAGGACCATGCTGACCAGCACGATGTCCAGCAGCGGATACGCCAGCGACAGCGCGACCTTGGCGGTGCTCGGGCCGTCGAAGCGGGCGGTGCGCGCCAGGGCCAGGCTCCACGACAAGGTCAGCAGCGATCCGCCGATCAGCCAGGTGTCCAGACCCAGGCACACCCAGCCGGCCTTGGTCACCGGCCGCTTGGCCAGCACCAGCAGGCCGATCACGGCGGGCGGCGCGAACAGCAGGAAGCAGAAGTCCGCGGGCGAGGTCTGCGGCACCTGGCGGTGCAGCACGACTTCGTACCACCCCCAGATGCCGTTGCCGAGCGCGACCATCGTGGAGGAGGCGGCGAACAGCAGCCAGGCGGCCCGGTGGCCCGCGGCGGTCCTGCGGGCGTAGAGCAGCATCGAGACCGCGGCGGCGGCAGCGGCGGCCGAGAGGCCGAAGTCCCCCATGAAGGCGGCGACATCGCCCGCGCCCCAGCCCAGCACCGCCCCCGTCGTGTAGCCGCCGCACAGCAGCGCGAGCAGCAGCTGCGGCAGCAGGCCCGCGCTCCCGTCCCGGGACGGCGGTCTGCCGAGCACCGCGCCGGTGGTGGTCACCGCGCTGTCCCGTGCGGTGGGGCCGGGCGGCGCAGCCGGTGCGCGGAGCGCTGCCGGTGCCCGGTCTGCGGCCGGTCGGGTCGTGCGGTGCGCTGGGTGCGCCTGCCAGGGAACCGCCTCGGTCCGTGCATCGCCCGTCGCCCCCCTTACTCGCTCGTCGTTCACTCGCCGCGTCGCCGGCTTCGGCACTGCGGCGCGCCCCCGTTTCGGGACGATACACCAGATCCGTCACTCAGGGATAGGTGCCCTCTACTGAGCGTAACCATATGGGGGTCGCCGGACACCCCGCGGAGTCACCCGGTGCCAGCCGGTGGCAGGCCGGGCCTCCTGGCGGGGCGCCGCTTGCGCGCCGCGGCCGGCCGTCGCGGTCAGCCGGTCACCCGGACGACGTTCGCCAACTCCTCGCCATTGGCGAATCTGACCAGCTGGGACCGGATCAAACGCTTCGCGCGGGGCTGGAAAGCGGAGGTGCTGCCTCCCACGTGCGGGCTGATCAGCACACCGGGCGCGTGCCACAGCGGGTGCCCGGCGGGCAGCGGTTCCGGGTCGGTGACATCCAGTGCCGCGGTCAGCCGGCCTGACTCGGTCTCCGCCAGCAGCGCCTTGGTGTCCACCACCGCGCCGCGGGCCATGTTCACCAGCAGGGCGCCGTCCTTCATCGCGGCCAGGAAGGCGGGCCCTGCCAGGCCCCTGGTCTGCTCGGTCAGCGGGGTGGTGAGCACCACCACGTCGGCGGTCGGCAGCAGGCCGGGAAGGTCGGCCAGCGCGTGCACGGGCCCGCGGGGCGTGTCGCGTGCGGTGCGCGCCACCCGGGTCACCTCGCACTCGAAGGGCGTGAGGCGGTCCTCGACCGCGGCTCCTATCGACCCGTAGCCGACGATGAGCACCCGGCGGTCGGCCAGGGCCGGGTAGAAACCGGAGTACCACTTCTCGGCGTCCTGGCCGCGCACGAAGCGCGGGATGCCGCGCAGCGAGGCGAGGATGAGGGCGAGGGCGAGCTCCGCGGTGCTCGCCTCGTGCACCCCGCGGGCGTTGCACAGGCGCACGCCCGGCGCGAAGTGGTCGAGGTGGGGCGCGATGTGGTCCACACCGGCGCTCAGGGTCTGGATGACGCGCACACCGGTCATGCGCGGCAGCGGGAGTGCGCCGGCGGTCGGCCCCTTCATGTAGGGGACGACGTAGAAGGCGGCGGCTTCGGGATCGGCGGGGAAGTCTCCGGTGCCGTCCCAGTACACGTAGTCGAACGCGTCGGGCAGTCCGTCGATCTCCTCGGGCGGCAGGGATACCCACACCTGCGGGCGGGAGCCGGTGGCGGGGTCCTGGGTCGTGTCGGTCATGGTCAGGAGGCTATGGCACAGTGTTGCGTCTCAGGGAGGTCGGCACGGTGGAGCGCAGAGCGGTCGGCGCGACGGCACTTGCGGTAGGGGCGGTCGGGCTCGGCTGCATGCCGATGAGCTGGGGGTACGCGGCCTCACGGCGGGACGGCGAGGAGTCGCTGCGGGTCGTGCACGGCGCGCTCGACCACGGCACGACGCTGCTGGACACCGCCGACATGTACGGCCCGTTCACCAACGAGCTGCTGCTGGGGCGGGTGTTGAAGGAGCGGCGGCGCGAGGCCTTCGTCGCCACCAAGTGCGGGCTGCTCGCCGGTGAGCAGCACATCGTGGCCAACGGCCGCCCGTCGTACGTCAGGCGGGCGTGCGACGCGTCGCTGCGGCGGCTGCAGACCGACAGGATCGACCTCTACCAGCTGCACCGGGTCGACCCCGAGGTCCCCGTCGAGGAGACCTGGGGCGCGATGGCGGAACTCGTCGCCGCCGGGAAGGTGCGCGCCCTCGGCCTGTGCGCGGTCGGGGCGCGCGGCCACCGCAGGGCCGGTGCCCCGCTGCACGAGGAGACGCTGCGCCAGCTGGTGCGCGCCCAGCAGGTCTTCCCGGTCGCCTGCGTCCAGGCGGAGCTGTCGGTGTGGGCCGCCGAGGCGTTGGACGCGCTGCTGCCGTGGTGCACCGCGCACGGCGTCGGCTTCCTGGCCGCGATGCCGCTCGGCAACGGCTTCCTCACCGGGACGCTCACGCCGGGCGAGGGCTTCGAGCCGGACGATCTGCGGGCCAGGCATCCGCGCTTCACCGCGGACATGATGGCCGCGAACCAGCCGATCGTGGCGGGGCTGCGGCGGGTGGGCCGCAGGCACGGGGCGACACCGGCGCAGGTGGCGCTCGCCTGGGTGCTGGCCCAGGGGCCCGGCGTCGTGCCCATCCCCGGCACCCGTTCGGCGTCCAGGACCGCGGAGAACGCCGCCGCGGCGGAAGTGGCCCTGACCGCGGCGGACCTCGCGGAGATCGCCTCGCTGCCGCCGGCGCGGGGCTCCTGGGACTAGGGCCTGTCGAGCCCGTGCCCGGGGTCTCGGGGAGTTCCCCGCAGTGCACACGCGCCTCAGCCCGGCGGGTCCCGGGCGCGCGACTCCGGCTGCGGAGCCGGGCGGTGATGTGATCTGCTTGGGGCGGGAAGAAGGGGTGTCGACGTTGCGAGGTCTGACGGTGGGCTCAGGGAGGCCGGGCAGCGGCCGCCGCGCCGCGGGAGGCGCGGCCGCGGTCGTACTCGCCGCCGTGCTCGTCGGCGGCTGCAGCGACGGCCCGCCCATGAAGGCGCCGTCCGCCACCACGGCACCGCACACCTCCGGCGCCCCCGCCGCGCCGCCCACGTCGGGTCCGGCCACCACCACCGCCTCGGCGACCCCGGCGCCCGCCAAGGGCACAGCGAAGGTCACCGCCACGCTCGCCACGAACCTGGCCTCGCCCTGGGGCCTGGTGCGGCTCGCCGACGACACGCTGCTGGTCGGCTCGCGCGACACCGGGAAGATCACCCGGGTCGACCCGGCGAAGAAGACGTCCACCGTGATCGGCACCGTCCCCGGCGTCGCCCACACGCAGGGCGGCGAGGCGGGCCTGCTCGGCCTGGCCCTCTCACCGGACTTCGGCACCGACCACCTGCTCTACGCCTACTTCAGCACCGAGTCGGACAACCGCATCGCGCGGATGGTGTTCGACCCGACCCGGGCGGCAGGCGACCAGCTCGGGGCGCCGGACACGGTCCTGCGGGGCATCCCGACCGGCGCCATCCACAACGGCGGGCGGATCGCCTTCGGCCCCGACGGCATGCTCTACGCCGGGACCGGCGAGACCGCGGAGCGCGGCCTCGCCCAGGACATGACCTCGCTCGGCGGCAAGATCCTGCGGATGACGCCCGACGGCCAGGTGCCGGCGGACAACCCGGTCTCCGGATCCCTCGTCTACTCCCCCGGCCACCGCAACGTGCAGGGCCTCGCGTGGGACGCGCAGGGGCGGCTCTGGGCGTCGGAGTTCGGCCAGGACACCTGGGACGAGCTGAATCTCATCGAGCCCGGGAAGAACTACGGCTGGCCGGTCGTGGAGGGCATCGCCCACCGGGCGGGCTACGTCGACCCGGTCGTCCAGTGGCACACCGACGAGGCGTCACCCAGCGGCATCGCCTACGCGGCGGGCTCCATCTGGATGGCCTCCCTCAAGGGGCAGCGCCTCTGGCGCATCCCCCTCGACGGGACGAAGGCCGCCGCGCCGCCGCAGGCCTTCTTCACCAGCACCTACGGGCGGTTGCGGACGGTGGTCGCGGTCGACGACCACACGATCCTGTTGAGCACGAGCAACACGGACGGGCGCGGCACCCCCAAGCCCGGCGACGACCGGATCCTGCAGCTCACCGTCAGCTAGGACGGGTCCGGACGGAACCGTCTGCCAGGACGGGTCCGGACGGATGGGTCAGCGGGCGGGCGCGAAGAGGTGCAGGCGGTGGGCCAGCGCCGCCGCTTCACCGCGGGTGGAGACCGTGAGTTTGGCCAGGATGTTGGAGACGTGGACGCTCGCCGTCTTCGGTGAGATGAAGAGCTCCTCCGCGATCTGCCGGTTCGTGCGGCCGTCGGCGACCAGGCGGAGCACATCGCGTTCGCGGGCCGTGAGGCCGAGGGAGTCAGCCGGGTCGGCGGGGTCGAGCGGTGCCTCGACCGGGGGTCCGTCGAGCGGCAGCCGGGCCCGCTGCGCCAGCGCGGCGACCTCCGCGGCGAGCGGCTTGGCCCCGGCGGCGACGGCGGCGGTGTGGGACTGCGCGAGCAGGCAGCCGGCCGCCTCGCGGGCGTCGGGTCCGCGGGCGAGCAGCGCCTCGGCGTGCCGGTAGCGGATGGCGGCGAGTTCGGCGGGCCGCTCCTGCGCGGCGAAGGCGGCCTCCGCGGCGGCCCACAGATCGGATTCGTGGCGCCCCTCCGCCCGGGCCAGCTCGGCGTCGACGAGCAGCGCGTACGCCTCGTACAGCGGTGCCGGGCGGGCCAGTTCGCGGGCGGCGGTCCTGATCTTGTCGAGCACCTGGCCGCGGGCCGGATCGCCGGTGACCGGCCACGGGCCGTCCGCCTCGGCCGCGGCGCCGCCGGCGAGGATCGGCCAGGCGTAGCGCGCGGTGCCGTTGGGGAAGCCGGCCTCGATCGCGCCGAGCAGGGTGCGCCGGGCATCGTCGTAGCGTCCCTGGGCGACGGCGACCCGCAGGCCGAGGCCGCGCAGCGGGATCTGGTGCTGCGGCTGGGTGTCGTAGCGGAAGCCGTCGGCGGCGGCGGCGTGGTATTCGGCGGCGGCCTCGATGTCGCCGACGGCGACCGCGAGGAATCCCTGGAACATCTCGATGCCCGCGCACAGCAGCGGTCCCTCGACCGCGCGCCGGGCGGCGGCGAGCCGGACGGCGGCGTCCTCGTAGCGGGCGAGGGTGAACAGCGACTCCCCCTCGTTGCCGAGCAGCCACGCCCTGGTGGCGTTGACGACCTGGTCGCCGATCAGGCTCAGGCCCTCACGGCTGACGCGTACCGCCTCGGTGGAGCGGCCCGCGGCTTCGAGTACCGAGGCCAGGTTGCCGTAGGTGCGCGAGACGATCAGTGGCGCCCGCTGGTCGCTGACCTGGCCGCGTACCGCCTCGACGCCCGCGATGCCGCCGTCGATGTCGCCGCTGTCGGCCTGGAGCAGGCCGAGGGTGACGCGGGCGTGCAGTTCGGTGTCGAGGGCGTTCGAGGTCCTGGCGAGCTCGACGGCCTGTCCTGCGATGGCGATGCCTTCCGCACCGGACTTGTGGACCATGATCCATCCGGCGATCATCGCCAGGACCTCGGCGTGCGTGGCGGACGGCGGCAGGCCGCGGACCAGCTCGCGGGCCCTGGACAGCTCCTCCCAGCCGTTGCCGCGGCCGAGTACCTCGGTGACCTTGGAGCGCTGCGCCCAGAACCACGCGGCCCGCAGCGGGTCGGAGCCGCCGCTGCGCTCCAGCCGCCGCAGCGCCCGCTTGGCCATGGCGTAGGCGCGTTCGCGCTCGCCGCTGAGCCGGGCGGCGACGGTGACCTCGGCGAGCAGGTCGACGAAGTCCAGCGGTGTGCCGGGTTCGCAGTCGCAGGGCGGGTACGCCTCGGTGTAGTCGGCGGGGCGCAGCGCGGCGCGTACGTCCTCGGGGGCGCTGTCCCACAGTTCGAGCGCCCTTTCCAGCAGCCGGTACTGCTCGGCGTAGGCGTGCCGGTGCCTGGCCTCGACGGCGGCGCTCAGCACGGCGGGCAGCGCCCTGGCCGGGTCGTGTGCGGCGTACCAGTAACTGGCCAGCCGGGCGGCCCGCTCGTCGGCGGGGACCAGCGTGGCGTCGGCCTCGACGGCTTCCGCGTACCGCCTGTTGATGCGGCTGCGCTCGCCCGGCAGCAGGTCGTCGCCGACCGCCTCGCGGACCAGCGAGTGCCGGAAGCGGTAGCCCTCGCCGCTGTCGGTGGGCAGCAGGATGCTGGCGCCGACCGCGATGCGCAGCGCGCCGAGCAGGTCGTCCTCCGACAGCCCGGTGATGGCGGCGAGCAGGCGGTATTCGACGGTGCTGCCGCCCTCGGCGACGAACTTCGCCACCCGCTGGGCGTCCTCGGAGAGCGCCTCCACCCTTACCAGCAGCAGGTCGCGCAGCGAGTCGCTGAGCCCGGTGGAACAGCCGCGGCGCAGGCTGCAGGCCAGCTCCTCGACGAAGAAGGGATTGCCGTCCGAGCGCGCGAAGACCTGGTCGACGACCGAGTCCTCCGGCTCGTCGGCCATGATCGAGTGGAGCTGGCTGCGGACCTCTGCCCGGCTGAAGCGCGACAGTTCGAAGCGCTCCACCCGGCGCAGCCGGTCGGTCTCGGCGAGGAAGGGCCGCAGCGGGTGCCTGCGGTGGATGTCGTCGGCGCGGTAGGTGGCGGCGACCAGCACCCGGCAGCGCTGGAGCGAGCGGAAGAGGTACGCCAGCAGTTCCCTGGTGGAGCGGTCCGCCCAGTGCAGGTCCTCCACGACGACGACGATCGTACGGTCGGCGCCGAGGCGTTCGAGGAGGCGCGCGGTCAGCTCGAACAGCCGGACCCTGCCGTCCTCGTCGTGCGGTTCCCTGCGGGCGCCGTCCGGGCCGGCCAACTCGGGCAGCAGCCGCACCAGCTCGGCCTGCTGGCCGGCCGCGGCGGCGGTCAGCTCGGGTCCGAGGGCGCGGTAGAGGTCGCGCAGCGCGGCGGAGACCGGTGCGAAGGGGAGGCCGTCGGCACCGATCTCCACGCAGCCGCCGACGGCGGTCACGGCTCCGGCCGCGCGCGCCGCTGCCAGGAACTCCTCGGTCAGCCGGGTCTTGCCGACACCGGCCTCACCGCCGATCAGCACCGCCTGCGACTCACCCGCGTCCGCGGCGGTGAGCACCTCGGCAAGCCGTGCCAGCTCGGCGTCTCGGCCGATGAACACGGGGCTGAGCGACTGGGTCTGCACGCTTCCGAGCATTTCACGCCTTGCCCCTGACGCGACACCGGTTACCTGCCGCCTCGTGCCCCGCGCGGTGGCGGCCCGGGGCTGGGCCGCCACCACCTCGACGGTCATGCCGCGCTGTGCGGGCGCAGTGCGTGCCGCCTGCCGCCGGCGGGACTCTCCGCGGCCTCCAAGTCCGTGCGTACCGCCGACCTGGCGGTGGAGCGGCGGCCGGCCGCGCGCCGCTCGGCGCGCGCCGCCTTGGCCTGCTGGGCGAGCCGCCATTCGTCGGCCCTGCGCTGGAGTTCGTCCCGGTGGACCTGGTGCAGTTCGTACGCGAACATCGTGTTCTCCTTGGAGACGTTTTTCCCGATGTCCTCAGCTTCGTCTCCCAGGTACCCCCGCCACATCGGGCACCTTCCCGAACTTCGCGCCCCCGATGTGCTTAGGCGCGAGGGTGCGCCGCGCGGGATGCCTTAGGCGGTGCCCCGCCCATGCCGTACGCGGGTGCGTCGTGCCTGGTCGCGCGGTTTTCCGCGGCCCTAAGGCGGTCGCGTCCCGCGGGAGGGCGCGGGGGCCCTTCAGCCGGTCTTGGCGGGGGTCTTGGCCGCCGCGGGCGCGGGCAGCGGCATTGGCGCGGGGCAAGGCGCGGCCGGCGCCTCGATGCTGATCCGCGGCAGCCGGCGGTCGAGCCAGCCCGGCAGCCACCAGTTGGCGTCGCCCAGGAGGTGCATCAGCGCGGGCACCAGCAGCGTGCGCAGCACGAAGGCGTCCAGCGCGACGGCGGCGGCAAGGCCGATGCCGAACATCGCGATCACCCGGTCGCCGCTGAGGACGAAGGCCAGGAAGACCGCGATCATGATCACCGCGGCGGAGCTGATCACCCGGCTGGTCTCGGCCAGGCCGACCCTGACCGCCCGCCGGTTGTCCCGGGTCTCGCGCCACTCCTCGTACATCCGGCTGACCAGGAAGACCTGGTAGTCCATGGACAGGCCGAAGAGCACCGAGACCATGATCACCGGCAGGAAGGGCTCGATGGGGCCCGCCCTGCCCAGGCCCAGCCATTCGCTGCCCCAGCCCCACTGGAAGATCGTGGTGACCACGCCGAAGGAGGACGCGACCGCCGCGACGTTCATGGCGGCGGCCTTGAGCGGGATGCCGATCGAGCGGAAGGCGACCAGCAGCAGCAGGCAGCCGAGGCCCACGACGCTGCCGACGAACAGCGGCAGTTTGCCGATCACGACGCCGGCGAAGTCGTCGTAGCTCGCGGTGGGGCCGCCGACGTAGACCTCCAGGCCGCCGCCCTTCTCCGCGGCGGGCAGCACCTGGTGCCGCAGTTGTTCCACCAGGTGGGAGGTGTCGCGGGACTGCGGGGCGCTGTCCGGGACGACGGTGATCACACCGATGCCGCCGGACAGCTCGACCGGGCTCACCGCGGCCACGCCCGGGGTCTCCCGCAGGGTCGCGGGCAGCTGGTCGAGGGCGAGCCTTGACTGGGCGCCGTCGGTCGTGGCGACCAGGGTGAGCGGGCCGTTCGTGCCGGGGCCGAAGCCGTCGGCGAGCAGGTCGTAGGCCTGCCTGGTCGTGGCGGTCGCCGGGCCGTTGCCCTGGTCGGAGGTGCCCAGGTGCAGGGTGAAGGTGGGCAGCGCGAGCACGATCATCACCGCGGCGGCCAGCGCGCCCAGCAGCCGTGGGTGGCGTTCGACGAAGGCCGACCAGCGGGCGGCGAGCCCTGCGGGTGGTTCCGGCCGCGGCCCGTGCTCGGCCAGCGCCCTGCGCTCCCTGCGGCTCAGCGCCCGCGGGCCGATCAGCCCGAGGAGCGCGGGCAGCAGCGTGATGGACGCCGCCACGGTGAGCAGGACGGTCAGCGCGGCTGCGACCGCGACGCCGTTGAGGAAGCTCAGGTGCAGGATCAGCATGCCGAGCAGCGCCACGCAGACCGTGCCGCCGGCGAAGACCACCGCCCTGCCGGTGGTGACCACCGCCTCCTGGGCGGCCTCGGGCACGCTCAGGCCGCGTTTGAGGCCTCTGCGGTGCCGGCTGACGATGAAGAGGGCGTAGTCGATGCCGACCCCGAGCCCGATCAGCATGCCCAGCATGGGCGCGAAGTCGGCGACGGTCATGGCGTGGCCGAGCAGCACGATCGCCATGTACGCGGTACCGCAGCCGACCAGTGCGGTCGCGATGGGCAGCAGCATGGCGGCGAAGGAGCCGAAGGCGATCAGCAGCACGACGGCCGCCACCGCCACCCCGACGACCTCGCTGAGGTGGGCACCCGTGCTCTCGGTGCTGCCGACGGCCTGGCCGCCGAGCTCCACCTGCAGGTCGCGGCCCTGGGCCGCCTTGGCGGTGTCCACCAGGGCCTGGGCCTGCGAGCGGGGGATGCTGTCGGCGTCCTGGGCGTAGCCGACGACGGCGTACGCGGTGTGCCCGTCGGCGCTGATCTGGCTCGCGCCCGCGGGGACGTAGGGGCTGTCGACGGAGGTGACGCCCGGCAGGTCGCGGGCCTCGTCGAGTACGTGGGCCATGGCCCGCTCGACGGCGGCGGCGCGTACGGTGCCGTGGCCCGTGTGCCAGACGATGGTGTCGGTGTCGCCCGCCTGGTCGGGGAAGGACTCGCGCAGCAGCGCGGAGGCGTGGCCGGACTCGGTGCCGGGGGCCTCGTAGTGCCGGGAGTAGGCGGAGCCGGCGGCGCCCGCGGCCGCGGTCAGGCCGAGCAGCACGGCGATCCACAGGAGCACGGCGGTGATGCGGTGGTGCAGACACCACCGTGCGAGTGCGGCCATGAACCAGCTGCTCCTGTGTGCTCGACGTTCGCCCCACTGTGACAGGAGGAAATGATCCTTTGGGACTTTCGTGCCCTTCCTCACAAGGGGTAAAAAGCACATAAGGACGGCACCCCTCGCGGGGTGCCGTCCTTTGCAACTGCCCTGTGCCGCCGGGCGGATCAGCCCTGCACGCCGAGCCTTTCCAGCACCAGCTCGCGAACCCGCTTGGCGTCCGCCTGCCCGCGAGTGGCCTTCATCACCGCACCGATCAGCGCACCGGCCGCGGCCAGGTTGCCGCCGCGGATCTTGTCCGCGATGGCACCGTTCGCCGCGATGGCGTCGTCGACCGCCGCGCCCAGGGCGCTGTCGTCGGAGACGACCTTCAGGCCGCGCCCGTCGACCACCTGGTCGGGGTCGCCCTCGCCCGCGAGCACGCCCTCGATGACCTGGCGGGCCAGCTTGTCGTTGAGGTCGCCCGCGGCGACCAGCGCGGACACCCTGGCGACCTGCGCCGGGGTGATCGGCACCGCGGCCAGCTCGACGCCGGTCTCGTTGGCGTGCCTGGCCAGCTCGCCCATCCACCACTTGCGGGCCGACGCGGCGTCCGCGCCCTCCGCCATGGTGGCGAGGATCAGGTCGAGCGCTCCGGCGTTGAGCACCGACTGCATCTCGTGGTCGGCGATGCCCCACTCCTCCTGGAGCCGCTTGCGGCGCAGCCGCGGCAGCTCGGGCAGCCCGGCGCGCAGCTCCTCGACCCACTCGCGGGCCGGGGCGACCGGCACCAGGTCGGGCTCGGGGAAGTAGCGGTAGTCCTCCGCCTCCTCCTTGATACGGCCCGAGGTGGTCGAGCCGTCCTCCTCGTGGAAGTGCCGGGTCTCCTGCACGATCGTGCCGCCGGAGGACAGCACCGCGGCGTGCCGCTGGATCTCGAACCTGGCCGCCCGCTCCACACTGCGCAGCGAGTTGACGTTCTTGGTCTCGCTGCGGGTGCCGAACTTCTCCCGGCCCGGCGGGCGCAGCGACAGGTTGACGTCGCAGCGCATCTGGCCCATCTCCATCCGGGCCTCGGACACGCCCAGCGCCTTGATCAGCTCGCGCAGCTCCGCGACGTAGGCCCTGGCGACCTCGGGGGCCCGCTCGCCCGCGCCCTCGATCGGCTTGGTGACGATCTCGATCAGCGGGATGCCGGCCCGGTTGTAGTCCAGCAGCGAGTGCGAGGCGCCGTGGATACGGCCGGTCGCGCCGCCGATGTGGGTGGACTTGCCGGTGTCCTCCTCCATGTGGGCGCGCTCGATCTGCACCCGGAAGACCTCGCCGTCCTCCAGCTGGACGTCCAGATAGCCGTTGTAGGCGATCGGCTCGTCGTACTGCGAGGTCTGGAAGTTCTTCGGCATGTCCGGGTAGAAGTAGTTCTTCCGCGCGAAGCGGCACCACGTGGCGATCTCGCAGTTCAGCGCGAGGCCGATCTTGATCGCGGACTCCACGCCGATCTCGTTGACCACCGGCAGCGCGCCGGGCAGGCCGAGGCAGGTGGGGCAGGTCTGCGAGTTGGGGTCGGCGCCCAGCTCCGTGGAGCAGCCGCAGAACATCTTCGTCCTCGTGCCCAGCTCGACATGGACCTCGAGGCCCATCACCGGGTCGTAGGACGCCAGCGCGTCCTCGTAGGACAGCAGGTCCGTGACGGTCACAGTCGTTCTTCCTCCTGGTCTGTCAGTCCGTCAGCGGGTTGTCGTCGCGCTCGCGCAGCTCGCGGATCAGCAGGGCCACACCGGTGGCCACCGCGGCCACCCGGATCAGACCGTCGACCAGCTGCAGGGTGTCGTCCTCGCCGCGGGCGGAACGCACCTTCTTGACGTTGCTGAACGCGGCGAAAAGCGTGCTGCCGATGGCCAGGTACGTACCGGCCTTGCCCTTCTTCTTGCCCTTGTCCTTGGTGCTCACAGCTGGGGTGCCTCCTCGAGCAGCGGGTGGCCCCACTTCTTCACGAAGGCGGCCTCGACGGCGGCGCCGACCCGGTAGAGCCGGTCGTCCTTGAGTGCGGGGGCGATGATCTGCAGGCCCACCGGTAGACCGTCCTCCGGCGAGAGGCCGCAGGGCAGCGACATCGCCGCGTTGCCCGCGAGGTTGACCGGGATGGTGCACAGGTCGACCAGGTACATCGCCAGCGGGTCGTCCACCCGCTCGCCGAGCGGGAAGGCGGTGGTCGGAGTGGTCGGCGAGACCAGCACGTCGACCGACTCGAAGGCCTTTTCGAAGTCCCGGGTGATCAGGGTGCGGACCTTCTGCGCCGAGCCGTAGTAGGCGTCGTAGTAGCCCGAGCTGAGCGCGTACGTGCCGAGGATGATCCGGCGCTTGACCTCGGCGCCGAAACCGGCCTCGCGGGTCAGCGCGGTGACGTCCTCGGCGGACTTCGTGCCGTCGTCGCCCACCCGCATGCCGTAGCGCATCGCGTCGAAGCGGGCCAGGTTGCTCGAGCACTCCGACGGCGCGATCAGGTAGTAGGCGGCCAGCGCGTACACGAACGACGGGCAGGAGATCTCCACGACCTCCGCGCCCAGCTCGCGCAGCACCTCGACCGACTCCTCGAAGCGCTGCACCACGCCGGGCTGGTAGCCCTCGCCGCCGAGTTCCCTGACGACGCCGATCCGCATGCCGCGCACGTCCGCGCTGCGGGCCGCCTCGACCACCGGCGGCACCGGGGCGTCGATCGACGTGGAGTCCATCGGGTCGTGGCCGCCGATCGCCTCGTGCAGCAGCGCCGCGTCCAGCACGGTGCGCGCGCACGGGCCGCCCTGGTCGAGCGACGAGGAGAAGGCGACCATGCCGTAGCGGGACACCCCGCCGTAGGTGGGCTTCACACCGACCGTGCCGGTGACCGCGGCGGGCTGCCGGATCGAACCGCCGGTGTCCGTGCCCAGCGCCAGCGGCGCCTGGTACGAGGCGAGCGCCGCGGCGCTGCCGCCGCCCGAGCCGCCCGGGATGCGCGTCAGGTCCCACGGGTTGCCCGTCGGCCCGTAGGCGCTGTTCTCGGTGGACGACCCCATGGCGAACTCGTCCATGTTGGTCTTGCCCAGGATCACCACGTCGGCGGCCTTGAGCCGCTTGGTCACCGTGGAGTCGTACGGCGGGATCCAGCCCTCGAGGATCCTGGAGCCGACCGTGGTGGGCACACCCTCGGTGGTGAAGATGTCCTTCATCGCCAGCGGCACACCGGCCAGCGGGCCGAGCGGCTCGCCCGCGGCCCGCTTGGCGTCCACCGCGCGGGCCTGGGCGAGCGCGCCCTCCCGGTCGACGTGCAGGAAGGCGTGCACCTTCTCGTCCACGGCCTCGATCCTGGCCAGGTGCGCCTCGGTGACCTCGACCGCGGTCAGCTCGCCCGACGCGATCTTCTCCGCCGTCTGTGCGGCGGTCAGCCTGATGATGTCCGTCATCGTGATCAGTCCTCCCCCAGGATCTGCGGCACCTTGAAGCGCTGCTGCTCCTGCGCGGGAGCACCCGACAGCGCCTGCTGCGGGGTCAGCGACGGGCGGACGGTGTCCGGCCGCATCACATTGGTCAGCGGCAGCGGGTGCGAGGTCGGCGGTACGTCCTCGCCGGCCACCTCGGTGACGCGGGCGACCGCGCCGATGATGTCGTCGAGCTGTCCGGCGAAGTGGTCGAGCTCTTCACCGGACAGTTCCAGACGTGCCAGCCGGCCGAGGTGAGCGACCTCCTCGCGCGTGATGCCAGGCATGCGGTTTCGATCCTCTGCGGGGGTGAGATGACGGTGTGGGCCCCAATCCTATGGGCCCCCGCCCCCCTACCGCGAAACACTTCCCCCCGCCGGGGCCTCCGCCGCGTTCCCGGACACCCGGGCGCGGGCCGCCGCCGCGGGGGGCAGCGCCGTTCGGGACCGCGGGTGGCCGCGCGACCGGCCGGCGCGGGCGCGGTGGCATCCGCCGGGTGCGGGGACCGCACGGCCCGCAGGGTCAGGCGAGCTCCGTGGCCGGGACGGTCGGGGGCTCCGCCAGCGGCGGCAGGGCCGGCAGGGCGCGCGCGGCGGCGGCCGGGAGGGCGCCCCGCTCGCCGCGCGCCAGGAGCCACTTCGTGGCCTCGTCCGGCGGCATCGCGGCGGCGACCAGCCAGCCCTGCACTGCGTCGCAGTGCAGGTCCCGCAGCCGCTCCCAGGTCTCGTCGTCCTCGACGCCCTCCGCGACGACCATCAGCCCGAGTGAGTGCGCCAGGTCGATGGTGCAGCGCACGATCTCGGCGTCCTCGGTGTCCACGACCAGCCGGGCCACGAACGACCGGTCGATCTTCAGCTCGCTGACCGGCAGCCGCCGCAGGTGCACCAGCGAGGAGTAGCCGGTGCCGAAGTCGTCGAGCGACATCTTCACCCCGTGCCCGGTCAACCCGTTCAGCGTGTCCGCGGCCCGCTGCGGGTCCTCCAGCAGCACGTGCTCCGTTATCTCCAGTTGCAGCGACCCCGGCGGCACCTGGTGCCTGGCCAGCCGGGCGGCGACGGTGCCGGCGAAGCCGGGGCTGTGGACATCGCGCGGCGAGACGTTGACGGCGACCGGGACGTCCAGGCCCGCGCGGCGCCAGAGGGCGACCTGGGCCAGCGCGGTGTCCAGGACGTACTCGGTGAGCCGCGGCATCAGGCCCGACGTCTCGGCCATCGTGATGAACTCGTCGGGGCTGACCCGGCCGCGCTCCGGGTGCTCCCAGCGGACCAGCGCCTCGAGGCCCGCCACCCGGCCGTCGAAGCGGACCTTGGGCTGGTAGTGCAGTTCGACCTCACCGGCGTCGAGCGCCCTGCGCAGGTCGCCGAGCAGGCCGAGCCGGTCGGGGGTGTTGCCGTCCCTTGTGGCCTCGTAGACCTCGACGCCGCTGCGGTCCCGCTTGGCCTGATACATCGCCACGTCGGCCCGCCGCAGCAGCCCTTCGGCGTCCAACGCGTGGTCAGGGAAGACCGCGACGCCTGCGCTGGCCTCCAGCACCAGTGACAGGCCGTCGAGGCTGAGCGGCGAGGCGAGGGCGGCGACCAGGGTCCTGGCGATCCGCTGGGCGCGGGTCGGCGAGTCGCAGCCGGGCAGCAGTACGGCGAACTCGTCGCCGCCGAGCCTGGCCGCCTCGGCGCCGCGCGGCAGGGCGAGCCGCAGCCGGTCGGCGACCTGGAGCAGCAGCCGGTCGCCCGCCAGGTGCCCGAGGGTGTCGTTGACGGAACGGAACTTGTCGAGGTCGATCAGGATCAGCCCGACCCTGCCGCAGCCCTCCGGCGGGTGGGAGCCCGCGCCGCCGGCCGCGGCGAGGAAGCCGGGCTCCGCCCGCTCGTAGTCCTCCTGGGCGTCGTCGAGCGCGGTCCAGGCGCGCTCCAGCAGCCACTGGCGGTTGGGCAGCCCGGTGAGCGGGTCGCGCAGCTGCTCCTCGGCGCGGGCGTGCGCGATCCACAGTGTGGAGTCGAGGGCGATCAGCGGCACCGAGAACAGCGGCAGCAGCACCGGCATGTCGCAGGCGACGACCAGGATCAGCGGGGAGATGCCGAGCAGCGCGCCGCCGAACATGCCCTGCCGGATCAGCGCGGACCTGGCCACGGTCGGCAGCCCGCCGGTGCGCGGCGCGAAGGCGCACCACAGCAGGGCGCGGGTGGCGAACAGATAGGTCAGTGCGGCCAGCGCGACGATCGGGACGGAGGTCACGGCCCAGTCCTGGGGCGCCCAGGGCCGCTCGACGGTGGGGAGGGTGCCGCACACTTCGAGCGCCAGGGCGCCGGCGCCGATGCCGAGGATGTCGATGGAGCCGTAGAGGACGGCCTGCCGCCAACGGTGCCTGCGGGCGGCGCCGACCAGGGTGACCACGGCCAGGCTGACCATCACGGCGGGCACCCAGCCGTGGACCATCAGCATGGCGAGCGTGAGGGCGGCACCGGAACCGGTGCCGCCCCACCACCGGTCGCGGCCCATCGCCACCAGATGGCCGACGATGATGCCGGTGAGGATCGCGAAGCCCCAGCCGGCGGTGCCGCAGGGGAACAGGGCGTGGCCGCGGTCGAGTACCCGGATGACGCCGACGACCAGGCAGATCGCCGCCGCGGGCGGCGCCACGCCGCGCACCAGGGTCCGGGACAGCGAAGGGGACAGGGACGGTGGCAGGGACAGGGGCGGTGGCGCGGGAGCGGGCGCGCTGCGCGGCGGGGGTCCCGCTCCAGCACTCTCCGTCGGTCGCATGCCCGTCCCTCTCGCAGCCCGGTGTGGCCGTCAGGTCCATCGCGCCCTGCCTGCAGAGGAGTTCCGCAAGTGCTGCCGGAACGTTCATCCCCGGAGGGTGCGCGCCTCAACACTAGGCCGCCTTGTGCCGTCCCGGGCACCGATCGGCAGTGGTTGCCCGAATGCGACCAGGCACATCGACGTATTCTGATATAGGCCGATCGGGTGACATCCCCGGTCCATTCAGCCGGATTCACCGCCCGTTTCGGCGTCGGGTGAGGCATCGGCCGATGTGTCCGCTTCCGCGGGATTCACCGTGTTTCGGCGGGCGGCCTCCGCACCGTCTGCGAGCAGTACGGCGAAGCCCTCCTCGTCCAGGACAGGCACTTTCAGCTGCACGGCCTTGTCGAACTTGGAACCCGGGTTGTCGCCGACCACGACGAAGTCCGTTTTCTTCGACACCGATCCGGTGACTTTCGCACCTCGACTGCCCAGCGCCTCTTTTGCGCCATCCCGGGTATGGGTCGACAGAGTTCCGGTCACCACGACAGTCAGCCCTTCGAGTGGCCTCGGCCCTTCGTCCGAGCCCTCCTCGGTGAAGACCACCCCGGCCTCCCGCCACTTCCTGATGATCTCCAGGTGCCAGTCCTCGGCGAACCACTGCTTCACCGAGGCGGCGATGGTGCCGCCCACCCCGTCGACGGCCGCCAGCTCCTCCTCGGCCGCGTCCTTGATCCGGTCCAGGTCGCGGAACTCGCGGGCCAGCGCGGCGGCGGCGACCGGGCCGACGTGGCGGATGGACAGGCCGGTGATGATCCTGGCCAGCTGGCGCTCCCTTGCGGCCGCGATGTTCTCCAGCATCGCCAGGGCGTTCTTCTTCGGCTCGCCCTTCTGGTTGGCGAAGAAGGTGACGATCTTCGGCTCACCGGTCTCCGGGTCGCGCTTGGGCAGTCCGGTGTCCTGGTCGAGGACGTACGAGCGGATCGGCAGCAGCTGCTCGATCGTCAGGCCGAACAGGTCGCCCTCGTCGCCCAGCGGCGGCTCGTGCGGTTCGAGGGGCTGGGTCAGCGCGGTCGCCGCGACATAGCCGAGCCCTTCGATGTCGAGGCTGCGGCGGCCCGCGAGATAGAAGACCCGCTCCCGCAACTGGGCAGGGCAGTAGCGGGCGTTGGGGCACCGGAGGTCGATGTCCCCTTCTTTCATGGGCTGGAGGGCGGTACCGCAGTCCGGGCACTCGGTGGGCATCTCGAACTCCCGCTCGGTGCCGTCGCGCAGGTCGACCACCGGGCCCAGGATCTCCGGGATGACGTCGCCGGCCTTGCGCAGCACCACGGTGTCGCCGATCAGGACGCCCTTCTTCTTGACCACGTCCTGGTTGTGCAGGGTCGCGAACTCCACCTCGGACCTGGCGACCGTCACCGGCTCGACCACCGCGTAGGGCGTGACCCGCCCGGTGCGGCCGACGCCCACCCGGATCTCCAGCAGCTTGGTGTTGACCTCCTCGGGGGCGTACTTCCAGGCGATGGCCCAGCGCGGGGCGCGGGAGGTGGAGCCGAGCCGGCCTTGCAGCGGGATCTCGTCGACCTTGACGACCACCCCGTCGATCTCGTGCTCGACGTCGTGCCGGTGCTCGCCGAAGTGGTCGATGAACTCGCGGACCTCGTCGAGCGTGCCGACCACCTTGTTGTGGCGGGCGGTGGGCAGCCCCCATTCGCGCAGCAGCTCGTACCCCTGCGACTGGCGGTCGATGTCGAATCCCTCGCGGGCGCCGATGCCGTGCACCACCATCCGCAGCGGGCGGGACGCGGTGATCCTGGGGTCCTTCTGGCGCAGCGAACCGGCTGCCGCGTTGCGGGGGTTGGCGAACGGCTTGTCGCCGCCCGCGACCAGCCGCGCGTTCAGCTCCTCGAACTCCTCACCGGGGAAGTAGACCTCGCCGCGGACCTCCACCAGCGCGGGCACCCGCTCGCCCGCCAGCCGGTCGGGGATTCCGGGGATGGTGCGCACGTTGGGCGTGATGTCCTCGCCGGTCCGCCCGTCGCCGCGGGTCGCGGCCCGGGTGAGCCGGCCCTGCTCGTAGGTGAGGTTGACGGCGAGGCCGTCCACCTTCAGCTCACACAGGAAGTGGTAGGGGCTGCGCGCGTTGTCCGGCGGGCCCAGCTCGGCGGCCACCCGGTCGGCCCAGACCGCCAGCTCCTCGCCGCTGAAGGCGTTGTCGAGCGACAGCAGGCGCTCCCGGTGCTGCACGGAGGTGAACTCCGTCTCGTACGCGCCGGCCACCTTCTGGGTGGGCGAGTCCGGGGTGCGCAGGCCGGGGTGCTGCTCCTCCATGGCTTCGAGGCGCCGCAGCAGCTTGTCGAAGTCGGCGTCGCTGACGACCGGCGCGTCCTTCACGTAGTAACGGAAGCGGTGCTCCTCGACCTGCTCGGCGACGCGCGCGTGCTCCTCGCGTGCCTCCGCGGGAATCTCCGTGTCCTCCACGACCCCGTCCTTCCTCACTACTCAGGGTTGTCGACGAGCGAGCGTGCCGCCTTCGCGCAGTGCACGAGAGCGGCACGGGCGTAGGCCGGTGAGGCCCCCGCCAGACCGCAGGACGGGGTCACCGCGACGGAGGACCCCAATGCCCCCGGCGCCAGCCCCAGCCTGCGCCACAACGCCCGAACACCCCTCACGCTACCGGCAGGGTCCGACAATGGGGCATCCTTGCCGGGCACGACACCGGCGAAGAGGGCGGTGCCGGCTTCCACGGCCTCACCGAACTCGTCCCAGTCACTCTCGGTGAGCAGGTCGAAGTCGAAGGAGATGCCGGCCACGCCCGCCCTGCGCAGCAGCGCGAAGGGGACGTCGGGGGCGCAGGAGTGGACGGTGACCGGCACTCCCGCCGCCGCGATCAGCTCCCGCAGCGCCGACTCGATCACCGCCCGGTCGACCGCCCGGTAGGTGCGGTAGCCGCTCGCGGTCCTGATCCGCCCGTGCAGCACCGCCGTCAGGGACGGCTCGTCCAGTTGCAGGACGACGGTCGCGCCCGGCACCCGGCGGCGGACGTCGGCGAGGTGGGCGGTGAGGCCTTCGGTCAGCGATCCGGCCAGGTCCCGGCAGGCGCCGGGGTCGCGCAGGGCGGCCTCGCCGTGCCGGGTCTCCACCGACGCGGCCAGCGTCCAGGGGCCGACCGCCTGGACCTTGAGCAGGCCGTCGTAGCCCTGGGTGAACTCCTCGACGGCGTCCAGGTCCTCGCCCAACCACGACCTGGCCCGCTTGCTGTCCCGGCCCGGCCGGTCGCCGAACCGCCAGCCGCTGGGTTCCACCCGCGCGTACATCTCGACCAGCAGCCCCAGGCTGCGGCCGATCATGTCCGCGCCGGGGCCGCGGGCGGGAAGTTCGGGGAGGAAGGCCATGCCCGCGGTCGCCTCGGTGGCGACCCGGGCCGCTTCGCGGGCGTCGCCGCCGGGCAGCGAGCCCACGCCGGTGGCGGTGGCCTCGGGGAGGTGCAGATCGTTGCTCACGCCGGAAGGGTAGCCTTCCGCGCCGGGCCGTCCTTCCGGCGCGGACGCCGCGCCCGGACAGTGCCGGGCGCCGCGGAGGTACGGCCGGCAGCCCCTACCGGCCGGGGCGGACGGTCAGGTCGGTGATCTCGGCGTCGGCGGGGAGGTCGATGGCGGTCAGGACGGTGGTGGCCACCGAGTCGGGGGCGATCCAGCGGGACGGGTCGTAGGGTTTGCCCTCCTGCTGGTGGACCTTCTGCTGCATCGGGGTCGCGGTCCTGCTCGGGTAGACCGAGGTGACCCGCACACCGGCGGCGTGCTCCTCCGCGCGCAGCGCGTCGGCCAGCGCGCGCAGGCCGAACTTGCTCGCCCCGTACGCGCTCCACTCGGCGCTGACGGCCAGCCCCGACGTGGAGTTGACGAAGACCACGTGCCCCCGCGAAAGCCGCAGTTGGGGCAGCAGCAGGCGGGTCAGCTCGGCCGGGCCCAGCAGGTTGACGGCCAGCGTCTCCTGCCAGACCTTCGGGGTGAGGTCGCCGACGAGTCCCAGCTCGACGGTGCCCGCGATGTGCAGCAGCGAGTCGAGGCGGTCAGGCGGCGCCTGGTGGCCCAGCGCCCAGGACAGCCTGGCGGGCTCGGCCAGGTCGCCGACCAGGGTGCGGGCGCCGGGGTGGCGGTCCACCAGCTCCCTGGCCCGCCCGGCGTCCCTGGCCAGCAGCCAGACCTCGTCGCCGCGTTCCAGCAGCCGCCGCGCGACCGCGCTGCCGATGCCGGACCCGGCGCCGGTCACCAGGTGGATGCGCGGGTCGCTCACAGCTGCTCCAGGATGTGCGCGAGGGCGTCGGCGCCGTCCGAGGCGAAGTACACCAGGTCGGTCAGCGGGAGGGGCAGGAAGCCCTCCGCGTCCATCCGGCGCAGCTGCTGTTCGAGGCCGTCGTAGAAGCCGCCGCTGTTGAGCAGGACCACCGGCTTGCCGTGCAGCCCGTGCTTCTTGAGCTCCAGGATCTCGGTGGCCTCGTCCAGGGTGCCCAGGCCGCCGACCATCACCACGATCGCGTCGGACAGCCGGAGCAGTTCTGCCTTGCGCTGCGCCAGGTCGGTGGCGACGATCATCTCGTCGGCGCCGGCGCGCGCCTTGTGCTGGAGGAAGGACACCGAGACGCCCACCAGCCGGCCGCCGGCCTCCTGGACGCTGTCGGCGACGACCTTCATCAGGCCCGCATCGGAGCCGCCCCACACCAGGGCGTGGCCGCCGTCGCCGATCAGCTTGCCGAACTCGCGGGCCGGCACGGTGTACTGCTCGCTGAGGTCGGCAGCGGACAGGAAGACTCCGATGTTCATACGGTCACCGTGGACTTCTCCTCGTCGCGCGCGGTGGCGCGGTCGGTGGTGGCGATGGTCGCGGAGCCGACGACGCGCGTGCCGTCGTAGAGCACCACGGCCTGTCCGGGCGCGATACCGCGGACCGGTGCGGTGAAGCGCACCCGAAGCTCGCCGTCGACGACCTCCGCGGTCACCGGCACGTCCTCGCCGTGGGCGCGCAGCTGGGCGGTGTACGCGGCGGGGCCGGCCGGCGGGGTGCCGCACCAGCGCGGGCGGATCGCGGTGAGCGCCGTCACGTCGAGCGCTTCGGCCGGGCCGACCGTGACCGTGTTGTCGACCGGCGAGATGTCCAGCACGTAGCGGGGCTTGCCGTCGTCGGCGGGGATGCCGAGGCGCAGGCCCTTGCGCTGGCCGATGGTGAAGCCGAACGCGCCCTCGTGGGTGCCGACCCGGGTGCCGCTCTCGTCCACGATGGCGCCCTCCGCGCTGCCGAGGCTCCTGGCCAGGAAGCCCTGGGTGTCGCCGTCGGCGATGAAGCAGATGTCGTGGCTGTCGGGCTTCTTCGCGACCGCCAGGCCGCGGCGGGCGGCCTCGGCGCGGATCTCGTCCTTGGTGGTCAGCGTGTCGCCGAGCGGGAACATCGCGTGCGCCAACTGCCGCTCGTCGAGCACGCCGAGGACGTACGACTGGTCCTTCGCCGCGTCGCTCGCCCGGTGCAGTTCGCGGGAGCCGTCCTCGCGGGTCACGACCGTCGCGTAGTGCCCGGTGCAGACCGCGTCGAAGCCCAGCGCCAGCGCCTTGTCGAGCAGGGCGGCGAACTTGATCTTCTCGTTGCACCGCAGGCAGGGGTTGGGGGTGCGGCCCGCCGCGTACTCGGCGACGAAGTCCGCGACCACGTCCTCGCGGAAGCGCTCCGCGAGGTCCCACACGTAGAAGGGGATGCCGATGACGTCGGCCGCGCGGCGGGCGTCCCTGGAGTCCTCGACCGTGCAGCAGCCGCGGGCGCCGGTCCTGAAGCTCTGCGGATTCGCCGACAGCGCCAGGTGGACCCCGGTCACGTCGTGCCCGGCCTCTGCCGCGCGGGCCGCCGCGACGGCGGAGTCCACGCCGCCGCTCATGGCGGCGAGCACGCGCAGCCGCTTGGGCTCGGGGGGGTGCGGGAAGTCGTTCACCCGTCCAGGGTAACGGCCCGGCTGCGGCGGTCCGCCAGGCATTTCCCGGCGCCGGGACGGAAGAGACGAGCAAGCGCCCGGCGTTGTCCGGTGAGGAGCCCGAAGGGGCTGGAACCGTCGACTACCGATGGGTAACATCAATTCATGGCATATGCAGCGGCCCGTGCGGCCATCGGGGACAGCGAGTTCGACCGCGACACGGCGGTGGCGGCAAGGCCGGACGAGCCGGGCGCGTACGACACCGAGCTGTCGGCCGGCTGGACGATCATCCGCGCCGTCAACGGCGGCTACCTGCTCGCCGTCGTCGGCCGCGCGCTGCGGGCCGCGCTGCCCCACCCCGACCCGATCACCATCACGGCGCACTACCTGACCGCCTCGGAGCCGGGTCCCGCCGTGATCAGGACCGAGACGGTACGCGCCGGGCGCACCATGTCCACCGGGCAGGCCTCCCTCTACCAGCACGACGACGAGGGCCGCGAGGTCGAGCGGATCCGGGTCATGGCGGCGTACGGCGACCTCGCCGCACTGCCCGACGACGTCCGCACCCGCGCGCTGCCGCCCTCGATGCCGGCCTACGACGACTGCGTCAGCTCCGCGGACGCGCCCGACGGCGGACCGGTCACCGGCTCCACCGCGATCCTGGACCGGCTCGACCTGCGTCTCGACCCCGCCACCGCCGGGTGGGCGATCGGCGCGCCGTCCGGCGCGGGCGACATGCGGGGGTGGCTGGGACTGGCCGACGGGCGCGACCACGACGTGCTGTCGCTGCTGCTCGCCGTCGACGCGCTGCCGCCCACGGCATTCGACCTGGGGCTCGCCGGGTGGGTGCCGACCCTCGAACTGACGGTGCACCTGCGGTGCCGTCCCGCGCCCGGACCGCTGCGGGTCTCCCTGACCACGAGGAACCTGGCCGGCGGCCTGCTGGAGGAGGACGCGGAGGTCTGGGACTCCGCGGATCGCCTGGTGGCCCAGGCCCGCCAGCTGGCCCGCGCCCCGCGCCCCTGAGCCGCCCGGGCCCCGGCCCTTCCCGCGCGGCCCTCCCCTACGGCTCCGCGTGCGGGGGCCGCACCCGCCCCCGGCGCCGCGTGAGCCATTTCACGACCCCCGCACCTGCGGGCCCGCGCGTGTCCGGCGCACCCCGGAGCCGGCGGGAAGCGGCACCGGGACGGTGCGCAGGGTGCGCGAGGGGGTCGAGGTGAGCGTGGCGGACCGTAGAATCGGGGGATCATGGCCTACTTCGATCACGCCGCCACCACGCCCATGCTCCCGGAGGCGGTCGAGGCGATGACCGCCCACCTCACCGTGACGGGGAACGCGTCAGCACTGCACGCGGCGGGCCGCCGCGCCCGGCGGACCGTCGAGGAGTCGAGGGAAGCCCTCGCGGCGGCACTGGGCGCGCGCCCGAGCGAGATCGTGTTCACCGGCGGCGGCACCGAGTCCGACAACCTGGCCGTGAAGGGCCTGTTCTGGGCGCGCCGGGCGGCTGACCCGCGCCGGGTCCGTGTCCTGGCCAGCCCGGTCGAGCACCACGCGGTGCTGGACGCCGTCCACTGGCTGGCCGAGCACGAGGGCGCCGTCGTGGAGTGGCTGCCGGTGGACCCGTACGGCAGGGTGCTGCCCGAGACGCTGCGCACCGCCCTGGCAGCGCGTCCGCAGGACGTGGCGCTGGTCACCGTCATGTGGGCGAACAACGAGGTCGGCACGATCCTTCCGGTCGCCGAACTCGCGGCGGTCTGCGCCGAGTTCGACGTGCCGATGCACTCGGACGCGGTCCAGGCCTTCGGCCAGACCGAGGTCGACTTCGCCGCCAGCGGCCTGGACGCGATGACGGTGACCGGGCACAAGGTGGGCGGCCCCTACGGAATCGGCGCGCTGGTGCTGCGCAGGGACGACACCCCGGTGCCGCTGCTGCACGGCGGCGATCAGGAGCGCAGCAGGTCCGGCACCCTCGACGTGCCGGCCATCGCGGCCTTCGCCACGGCGGGCACCCTGGCCGCCGAGCGGCGGGAGGAGTTCACCGCCGGGGTCGGCGCGCTGCGGGACGAGCTGGTGCGCGGCATACGCGCCGCGGTGCCCGACGCCGTCCTCAACGGCGACCCCACCGCCGCGGGCCGCCTCGCGGCGAACGCGCACTTCACCTTCCCCGGCTGCGAGGGCGACGCCCTGCTGCTGCTGCTCGACGCCCAGGGCATCGCCTGCTCGACCGGCTCCGCGTGCACCGCGGGTGTGGCGCAGCCCAGCCACGTCCTGCTGGCGATGGGCCAGCCGGCCACCCACGCCAGGGCGACCCTGCGGTTCTCGCTCGGCCACACGACGACCGCGGACGAGGTCTCCGACGTCATCCGGGCGATCGGTCCGGCCGTCACCCGCGCCAGGACCGCGGGCCAGACCTGACACCCGCGCCGACCCGGCTGCCGCCCCCGGGCAGACGGACGGCGTGCACGACGCTACGGTCGTGGGATGGATGATCGGCTTCGCGCGGTGTGCGACCTGATGATGCCCACCGTCCGCGAGATGGCCGGGCTGCACGACTACGACGGCCGCGTGCAGGACCTCTCCCCCGACGGGATACGCCGGGCGCTGGCCGCGGTCGGCAGCGCCAAGCGCGCCTCCGCCCCCCTCGACGACCCGCACGACGAGGCGCACCTGGCGGTCTTCGAGGAGTCGCTGCGGGTCCAGTACGGGGACCTCGAACTGCACAGGCGCGACCCCTACCCGCACCTGTCGAATCTCGAACTCGCCTGCTACGACCGGGAGTACGCGCCCCGCAAGGAGCGGGCCACGGCGCGCAGGCGGCACCTGGAGCAGTGGCCGGACGCGGTGGACGCGGCGCTGGCCTCCCTCGACCGGGTGAGCGCCCCGGTGGCCACCGCGCTGCTCGGCACCGCGCACGGGCTGGCCGCCGACCTCGACCCGGACCGGGACGGGGTCGAGGCCGCGGCACTCGCCGCGCACTCCCGGCTGATCGCGCGGATGGAGCACGCAGCCGTGAACGGCGACCCCGACCCGCGGCTCGGCGGGCCCGCGCTGGCCGCGCTGATGGGTGCCCAGGAGGGCATGCGGGTCGACCTCACGGCGCTGGCCGAGGCGGCGGACCGGGAGCGGGCCCGGCTGGACCGGCTGCTCGTCGACTCGTGCAGGACGCTGGACCGGAACCGGTCGGTCGACGAGCTGATCCCCGAACTGCTCGCCGACCACCCAGGCCCCGACGGGGTCATTGCGGCGGCGGCCCGGCTCACCGAGGAGGCCATCGCCTTCACCCGGGAGCGCCGCCTGGCGCCATACCTGGACGGCGAGTGCCTCGTCGGGCCGGCGCCGCCGTCGCGGCGCTGGGCGATGGCGATGATGACCTGGGCGGGCCCCGAGGAGCCCGAGTCGCCGTCCTGGTACCACGTGACCCCGCCCCAGCCGGAGTGGCCCGCCCAGGAGCGCGAGGAGTGGCTGACGGTCTTCAGCAGGACCAGCCTGCCGTCGATCACCGTGCACGAGGTCGCCCCCGGCCACTTCGCCCACGGGCGCGCCCTGCGGCACGCGACCAGCCCGGTCCGGCGGGTCCTGCACAGCCTGTCCTTCTGCGAGGGGTGGGCGCACTACGTGGAGGAGGTCTGCCTCGAGGAGGGCTTCCGCGCCCGCGACCCGCGGTTCGCCATCGGGGTCGCCCTCGAGGCGCTGGTCCGGGTCACCCGGCTGACCTGTGCGATCGGTATGCACACCGGAGCGATGGACGTGGCCGAGGCCACCCGCCTGTTCATCCGGGACGCCCACTTGGCCCCGGCGGCGGCCGCCGCGGAGGCGAGGCGCGGCACCTTCGACGCCGGCTACGGGCGCTACACCTGGGGCAAGCTGGAGATCATGCGGGCCCGCGCCCGCGCCGAGCGCTCCCCGTCCTTCACGCTTCCGGCCTTCCACGCCGACCTGCTGGCGCTCGGCGCCCCTCCGCTCGGCCTCCTCGCGACGTAGGGCGGATCCGCGCCGCGCGGCGGCGGCTGGTACGTGCGCGGCGGTGAGCCCCACGCGGGCGGCAGCTCAGTACGTGCGCGGCGGTGAGCCCCACGCGGGCGGTCCCGAGAAGGCCTCGCGGTCGAAGAAGGGCTGCGTGTTGGCGCGCAGCCACATCGCGACCGGGTCGTAGCCGTCGGCCATGGCGACGGTCGAGACCGGGAGGCCTTCGGGCACGCCGGCCACCGCCTGCTGCATCATCAGGCGGACCGACTCGACGGCCTGCGGCGAGGAGTCGTAGACCTCGACGCCGATCGCGAGGTAGGGCTCGCCGACGGACGGCTGGACCCAGGCCTGGCGCAGGGCGCGTACCGCGCCGGTGCGGTGCGCGGCCTTGGCCAGCAGCGCGTAGAACTGCGGGATCTGCAGTGACGGTTCGCCGATCTGGAGCGGCCCGGCCGGCAGCAGGTCGAGGCCGCCGGCGACCCGGCGCAGGTCGGGCCAGGGGATGCCGACGCCGCCGCCGTTCGCGTGCGGGTTGAGCCAGAGCCCGCAGTGGTCGGGGAAGAGGGTCAGGGCGATGTCCCGGCCGGAGACGATCTCGTGGTCCCGGTTCCAGCCGCTGGCGGCCAATTCCCGCGGTGAGGTGCAGCACGGCGCGTAGCGGTGCCCGCCGACCTCCATCGCCGCGTACTGCGCGTCGGGCGTCCCCGGTGCGCCCTGCCAGAGCAGCATCCAGACCTGGCCGTCGGCCAGCGACGCGAGCAGGTTCTCGTACGCGTCGAAGCGGCCGGGCGCCACCCGGAGCAGCATCTGCTCCACATGGCCGGCCGCCGCGCCGCCTTGCGCGCCCGCGATCACGTCGGACCGCCCCTTTCCCGTCGTTCGGTGTACCGCCATCAAACCAGGTCGGCTGTTCCCGGTGGAATGCTGACCGACTCAAGCGCCGCCGGCTAAATGGCGCGTATACGGCGGGTATACGCAAGCTCGGGGCCGCGCGCGCGAGTTGGCCTCGGGTGCGGTGGTCAGTCCCGGCTGTAGAAGGGGCGCACGACCTCCAGCATCCAGTCCCCCACCGGGTCCTGGGCGATGTCGAGCAGGATCAGGTGCACCGGCCAGGGCAGCGGGGCGGCGCCCAGGGCGCGGCCGAGCGCGTCCATCGCGGCGGCCCTGTCCTGCTCCTGCCAGCCGTCGAGCTCGACCCCGATGAAGAGCGCGGGCGGGTCCTCCTCGACCGCGGCCATGGCCCGCCGGGCGCTGAGCACGACCGGGGTGACGGCGTACTCCGCGGCGGCGACGGCAAGGAAGTCCACGGGTTCCTCGTCGGGGGCGGGCTCCCACAGCCGCACCCTGGCGCCGCTGGGGCTCTGCTCGCCGTAGGCGCCGACCCGCTCGGTGCGGCACAGCTCAGCGACGGCCGCGGGCGGCAGCGGCACCCCGACGGCTCCGCCGGGGTTGACGGCGATGCCGATCAGCGGGGGCAGCCCGCGGGCGAACTCGCGTACCGGCGCGACGGTGCAGGACATGCCCTCCGCGGCCTTCCTGAACTGCTGTTCCGAGCTGAAGACCGGCACGTAGGGCGCGCCGCCCAGTTCGAGGGTGGGCAGGTCGAGGCCCCCCGATCCGGGCGGGCCGCCGTTGGGCAGCGGCACCCACACGTGGGAGCGGCCGAGCACCTCGAGCAGCCGGGGGGTCGCCGAGGGGTTGCCGAGGCTCGCCGCGAGGACTTCCTCCAGCTCGTTCGCCGGCCATATGTAAGGTGCCGGATTCTCCATGTCCACCCTTGTCCGCGCTTGTGCCACTGTCGGCGCCCGTGTCCTGCCCGGAAACACTAGCGGCTGAGCGCCCAGGACGCCTCGGCATGCAATGATGGCGGCACAATACGCATACCGGCCGTTGGAGGCCGCGCGGGAGAGTTCCGGCCCCCTCCCGGGGGGCAGGGCGCCGAAGGAGCAAGTCCTCCCTTGAATCTCTCAGGCACAGATACCGCGCGGGCGAGGCAGATCTGAAAAGCGGGCGGGCCGTCGTTCACCGGTCCCGCCCCACCCAAGGTGCAAACCGTGACCCGCAGGGGTCACGGTGAACCTCTCAGGTTCCGATGACAGATGGGGAGGCCGGGGTCAGCCCCGGCCGGATTCCGTGTCCCCGTCCGCCGCCTTTGGGAGCCCTTTCGATGAGCGAAACGTCGAACGAACCGCTGAGCGCACCGCCCGCCACGTCCCCGCGCCGCACCGCCCTCGACGCGGTGCACCGCGCGCTCGGCGCCACCATGACCGACTTCGCCGGCTGGGACATGCCGCTGCGGTATCGCAGCGAGCGCGACGAGCACCAGGCCGTACGCACCAGGGCCGGGCTCTTCGACCTGTCCCACATGGGCGAGATCACCGTGACCGGGCCGCAGGCCGGGCAGGCTCTGGACTACGCCCTGGTCGGCCATCTGTCGGCGATGGCGGTCGGCAAGGCCCGCTACACGATGATCTGCGCCCCGGACGGCGGCATTCTTGACGACCTGATCGTCTACCGGCTCGCCGACGAGCGCTACCTGATCGTCGCCAACGCCTCCAACGCGCAGACCGTGCTCGACACGGTCGCGCTGCGCGCGGTGGACTTCGACGCCCGGGTGAGCGACGACCGGGACGCGTACGCCCTGCTGGCCGTACAGGGTCCCGCGGCCCCCGGCATCCTCAAGGCGGTCACCGACGCGGACCTGGACGGGCTGCGCTACTACGCCGGCCTGCCCGGAACCGTCGCGGGCGTGTCCGCGCTGATCGCCAGGACGGGCTACACCGGCGAGGACGGCTTCGAGCTGTTCGTGGACCCCGCGGACGCCGAGCGGCTGTGGCAGGCGCTGCTCGAGGCGGGCGCGGGCGCCGGGCTGGTGCCGTGCGGGCTGTCCTGCCGCGACACCCTGCGCCTGGAGGCCGGCATGCCGCTGTACGGGCATGAGCTGACCGCGCAGGTGACGCCCTTCGACGCGGGGCTCGGGCGGGTCGTGAAGTTCGACAAGCCCGGTGACTTCGTCGGCCGGGAGGCACTGACCGCCGCCGCGGCGCGGGCCGCGGACATCCCGCCGCGCAAGCTCGTCGGGCTGGTCGCCGAGGGGCGCCGCGTGCCGCGGGCCGGCTTCGGCGTGACCGACGCGTCCGGCGCGGTCGTCGGCGAGGTCACCTCGGGCGCGCCGTCGCCCACCCTGGGCGTGCCCATCGCCATGGCGTACGTGGACGCCGCCCACGCCGCGCCGGGCACCGAGGGGGTCGCGGTCGACATCCGGGGCAGCCGGGAGCCGTACCGTGTCGTGGCGCTGCCCTTCTACCAGCGCGAGCGCTGACCCTCCGAGGTTTTCCACAGGCGCGGGGTTGTCCACAGGCTGCCGCGTCGGCTCCGTCATCATCTCTTCGCATCCGGGAGAATTCCGTCATGAGCATCAATCCTGAGCAGCTGCGTTACAGCAAGGAGCACGAGTGGCTCACCACCCCCGAGGACGGTGTCTCCACCGTCGGCATCACCTCGCACGCCGCCGACGCGCTCGGTGACGTCGTCTTCGTGCAGCTCCCCGAGGTGGGCGCGACGGTGACGGCGGGCGAGAGCTGCGGCGAGCTGGAGTCCACCAAGTCGGTCAGCGAGCTGTATTCCCCGGTGTCCGGTGAGGTCACCGAGATCAACCAGGACGTCGCCGACGACCCGGCGCTGGTCAATTCCTCGCCGTTCGAGGACGGCTGGCTGTTCAAGGTGAAGGTCTCGGAGGAGGGCGCGGACCTGCTGACCGCGGCCGAGTACGACGCCTTCACCGCGGTCTGACCCTCGTCCCCACCCGCACACCAGGAAGGGCCCATGTCGCTCCTGAATCAGTCCCTGCACGACTTCGACCCCGAGGTCGCCGCCGAGGTCGACGCCGAGCTGCACCGCCAGCAGTCCACCCTGGAGATGATCGCCTCGGAGAACTTCGCCCCGGTGGCGGTCCTCGAGGCCCAGGGCTCGGTGCTGACCAACAAGTACGCCGAGGGCTATCCCGGCCGCCGCTACTACGGCGGCTGCGAGCACGTCGACGTCATCGAGCAGCTGGCCATCGACCGGGTCAGGGCGCTGTTCGGCGCCGAGGCGGCCAACGTCCAGCCCCACTCAGGTGCCCAGGCCAACGCCGCCGCGATGTTCGCGCTGCTCAAGCCGGGCGACACCATCCTCGGCCTGGACCTGGCGCACGGCGGCCACCTGACCCACGGCATGAAGATCAACTTCTCCGGGAAGCTCTACAAGGCCGCCGCCTACCACGTCGACGCCGACACCGGCCGGGTCGACATGGCCGAGGTCGAGCGGCTGGCCAAGGAGCACCGGCCGCAGCTGGTCATCGCCGGCTGGTCGGCCTATCCGCGGCAGCTGGACTTCGCCGAATTCCGGCGGATCGCCGACAGCGTCGGCGCCTACCTGATGGTCGACATGGCGCACTTCGCCGGGCTGGTCGCGGCCGGGCTGCACCCCTCGCCCGTCCCGCACGCGCACGTGGTCACCACCACGACCCACAAGACCCTCGGCGGCCCGCGCGGCGGTGTCATCCTGTCCACCGCCGACCTCGCCAAGAAGATCAACTCCGCGGTCTTCCCCGGCCAGCAGGGCGGCCCGCTCGAACACGTCATCGCAGGCAAGGCCGTCGCCTTCAAGGCCGCGGCCACCGACGAGTTCCGCGACCGGCAGGCCCGCACCCTGGAGGGCGCCAGGATCCTCGCGGAAAGGCTCGGCGGGGACGACCTGGCCGCCGCGGGCGTGGCGGTGCTCTCCGGCGGCACCGACGTGCATCTGGTGCTGGTCGACCTGCGCGAGTCCGCCCTCGACGGCCGGCAGGCCGAGGACCGGCTGCACGACATCGGCATCACCGTCAACCGCAATGCGATCCCCGACGACCCGCGGCCGCCGATGGTGACCTCGGGCCTGCGGATCGGCACCCCGGCGCTGGCCACCCGCGGCTTCGAGGCGGACGCCTTCCGCGAGGTCGCCGACATCATCGCGGCCGCGCTCCAGCCGACCTTCGACGCGGACGCCCTGCGGGCGAGGGTCACCGCGCTGGCCGAACGGCACCCGCTGTATCCGACACTCGCGCCATGACCGCCCCGCGGTGTGCGGCGGGCAGCCGCCCGCCGCACACCGCGGACGGTACGGCGACACCCCCCGCGGACAACGGCGTCCGCGGTCGACCAGGAGCACTGAACGCATGGCTATCTCCGTATTCGACCTCTTCTCCATCGGCATAGGCCCCTCCAGTTCCCACACCGTGGGACCGATGCGGGCCGCCCGGATGTTCGCGCAGCGGTTGAAGACCGAGGACCTGCTCACCCGCACGGCGGCCGTCAGGGCCGAGCTGTTCGGTTCTCTGGGCGCGACCGGCCACGGGCACGGCACCCCCAAGGCGGTGCTGCTGGGCCTGAGCGGCCACTCCCCCCGCACGGTCGACGTCGGGACGGCGGACGCCGAGGTCGCCGCGATCCACGCGGACCGGCGCCTGGCGCTGCTCGGCGCGCACGAGGTGGACTTCGACCCGGCGGCCGACCTGGTGCTGCACCGCCGCCGCTCGCTGCCCTACCACGCGAACGGCATGACGCTGTCGGCGTATGACACGGACGGTGGCGTGCTGCTGGCGAAGACGTACTACAGCGTCGGCGGCGGCTTCGTGGTCGACGAGGACGCCGTCGGTGCGGACCGGATCAAGCTCGACGACACCGTGCTGCGGTATCCCTTCCGCACCGGCGACGAGCTGCTGCGGCTGTCGCGGGAGACCGGCCTGTCCATCTCGGCGCTGATGCTGGAGAACGAGAAGGCCTGGCGCTCCGAGGCGGAGATCCGGGCCGGCCTGCTGGAGATCTGGCAGGTCATGAAGGAGTGCGTGCGCAGCGGCATGTCCCGCGAAGGCATTCTGCCCGGCGGCCTCAAGGTCCGCCGCAGGGCCGCCACCTCGGCCCGCCAGCTGCGTGCCGAGGGCGACGCGGCAGCGCGGGCGATGGAGTGGATCACCCTCTACGCGATGGCCGTCAACGAGGAGAACGCCGCCGGCGGCCGGGTCGTCACCGCCCCGACGAACGGAGCGGCCGGCATCATCCCCGCCGTCCTGCACTACTACCTGGAATTCATCCCGGGCGCCGACGACGAGGGCGTCGTCCGCTTCCTCCTCGCGGCCGGGGCCATCGGCATGCTGTTCAAGGAGAACGCGTCCATCTCCGGCGCCGAGGTCGGCTGCCAGGGCGAGGTCGGCTCCGCCTGCTCCATGGCGGCCGGCGGCCTCGCCGAGATCCTCGGCGGCACCCCGGAGCAGGTGGAGAACGCAGCAGAGATCGGCATGGAGCACAACCTCGGCCTGACCTGCGACCCGGTCGGCGGCCTGGTCCAGATCCCCTGCATCGAGCGCAACGGCATGGCGGCGGTCAAGGCCGTCACCGCCGCCCGCATGGCCATGCGCGGCGACGGCCGCCACCACGTCTCCCTCGACAAGGTCATCAAGACCATGAAGGAGACGGGCGCCGACATGAAGGTCAAGTACAAGGAGACCGCCCGCGGCGGCCTCGCCGTGAACGTCATCGAGTGCTGACCACGTAGGCCCTGACCTGCGACCTCCCGCCTTCCAGCTCTGTCGGAGCCTTCCTGGTTTGCACAGGGAAAAGTCCCCGGGAAGTCCCTCCGACAGAGCTGAAAGTCCCTGAAAAGTCCCTGGGATTCCGCGCAGCAGAAGGTCTTCCACCAGGGGCTACTCGCTGCTCCATCGGCCGCGGGGGCGGTCGCCGGGGCAGGTCCCATAAATCCCTGGGCACCGCGTCCGCCGCGCCCAACGCCGACTGCACCACCACCGGCGGTACCACGTTGGCCTACTACGCCAACGACCTGACTCAGCAACAGACCGCCGGCACCCGACGCCAGACCTGGACCCTCGACTCCGCGCTCCGCTACCGCGGATACACCACCGAGAGCAACACCGCCGGCACCTGGACGCAAATGGAAACCCCCGCACTGGGCAGCCCGCCGCCCGCTACGCCTGGCTCGGCGGCAGGCAACGCTCCGACGAACCCCCACCGGCCTCGTCCTCATGGGCAATACGTATCTACGACCCGGGCTCCGGGCGATTCCTGTCCATCGACCCCGTCCCCGGCGGCAGCGCCAACGCCTACGGCAACGGAGACCCGGTCAACCACGACGACCCAGACGGGCGAGGCTGGTGGAAGAACATGGCCTCGGCGCCGTCACTCTGGTAGGAGAGAGGCCTGCGGAGAGCCCATCTCGGATCCCGCAGCGCCTCGCAGTCACGATCGGTCAGGTCCACAGCAGGAGCGGGACACGACATCCCCTGGCGTTACGCAGCACCCACACGGTGTGTCCGAGGCTCCCAACGGACTCGTCCGCACTGCCGACATGCGCCTCAGGACCTCCCTTGGTGCTGGGGCATACGCCCCCGTCCCACCCTGCTGCGGCGCGCCGGCTCACAGAGCGAGCAGGATGCGGCCGAAGGGGCCGCCCTCGGCCAGGAGGCGCTGCGCCTCGGAAGCCTTCTCCAGCGGGAAGACCTGCGCCACCTTCGGGTGGAGCTCACCCTGCGAGACCAGGTCGAGCAGGGCCGCGTTGGCGGCGTTGACCTGGTCGGGGGTGAACAAGGCGAACCTGAATCCGTGGACGTGGGCGTTCTTCCATATCAGGTCGGTCACGTTGATCTCGGCACCCACTCCGGCCGCGTAACCGATGCTGACGAGGGTGCCGTCCACGGCCAACGAGTCGAGTGCCTCCCCGGTGACCGAACCCCCGACGCCGTCCAGCACGACGTCCACGCCCTTACCATCGGTCAGCCGCGCCACCCCTTCACGCAGCGACTCGTGCGTGAGGTCGATGACCTCATACCCTGCGGATCGGCCCAACTCTGCCTTCTCAGTGGTAGTGGCCGTGGTGATGGCCTGCGCCGCGCCCAGGACGCGGGCGACCTCCACGCCGCCCTGACCGACCGCACCTCCGACACCCGGCGCCAGTACGCTCCGGCCGGCGCGGAAGCCCGCCAATTCCTTCAGCGCCAGGTAAGCGGTCAGGTAACCGGCGCCGGTGGTCAGCGCGGCGGCGGTCTCGTCGTCGACGCCGTCCGGGATCGGCACCAGATGAGCCGCGTCGACCGCGATGTAGTCGGCCCACGAACCGTCGGCGCTCACCCCGTACCGTCCTCCACTCAGCACGACACGGTCACCTGCGGCCAGTCCCGAGGCGCCGGGCTCCTTGACCCGCCCCACACCGAAGCCACCCGGCCGGATCGGCAGCGGCTTGTGCAGGGCGGGTGCGAGCTTTCCTGAACGCACCGTCTCGTCCAGTGGGTTGACCCCGGCCACCGACATCCTGATGAGCACCTGTCCCTCGGTGGGCACCGGCAGGTGCCTCTCCCGCAACTCCAGTACGTCATACCCGCCGAACTGGTCGTATTCGATGGCGCGCATGGTTCGTTCCTCACCTCGGCCCCGTCCATCGGTCGGACGACCGATGACTCATGACACGAAAGAAGCGTAACCATTTTGGTTACATTGCTCAAGTGGTGGATCGGGCTGCGCTCAGCTGGAGTCCCGATCCAGGCCGACGGCGAAGAGCCTTTTGAAGGCGCGGTCGACTGTCGACGGCAGCAGATCGGGAGTTGTGAAGGCTTCCGCGTAGCCGGCGTCGTAGCACGCGGTCGCGAGGTGGGCGGCTTGCCGGGCGATGAGCGGTTCGGCGCCCTGCTCGATCAGTGCCGCCTCCAGGGCGTCGGTGTACCCACGTTCCTTGACCAGGCTGCACGCCTGGAGTTGCGCTGTCTCGGCGATCAGCTGCTCGCGCATCGGGAAATGCAGGGCCTGGACCGCTTTGGAGTCGGCGAGCACCAGGCAGCCGGAGTGGGCGGCTCGTAGCGCATCGGCCAGTGAATCCCCGAGCGGTGCCTTGGTGCGGGCCGCTCCGGCCACAGCCTTGGCGAGCAGGAGATGAGAGGCGGAGTCGTCCTCGAAGAGCACGTCCGCCTTGTCCGGGAAATGACGGAAGAACGTGCTGCGCGCCACGCCGGCCGCAGCAGTGATCTCCGCCACGGTGACCGCGTCGAACCCGCGCTCGGCGAAGAGCGCAACAGCCTCGCGAACGATCCGCTCACGAGTGCGCTGCCGCTTGCTGACCCGCTCCGACGACGCCACCTCAGTCATGTTCATCAGGTTACCGGAAGGTAGATGAAGGTCTAGAAATTTGACACTACGGCCATCCAGAATGAGACTCAGTCCCGAAACTTCCCCTCGGGATGATCAGCCCGAGGGGAGGACAAAGCTCGCCTCTTGGTGAGTGGTGCCCATGTCAAGAGGAGCAGCCTTGATGGCGGAGCAGAAACCAGAAGGCACAATCGCGCTGGTGACGGGGGCAGCCGCGGTCTCGGCGCCGCCGCGGCACGTCGACTCGCACAGGAGGGCGCCGATGTCGCCATCACGTACCTGCACGCGAAGGACGTCGCCGAGGCCGTAGCGGGTGACTTGAAGAGCCTCGGGGTGCGAGCGGCGGCCTTCCAGGCCGGCCGGGCAAAGCCTGGCCAGCACATCCGCCCGCTCGGGGCACCGTCGCTCGACGAGATCTCGCGCCGGTGGGCCGTGAATGTGCAGGGCCTGGTGGCGACTACGCGAGAAGCGGCCAAGAACATGCCTGACGGTGAGCGCATCATCAACCTGGGCTCAGTCACCGGAGAAGGCAGCGCTGCAGCCGGTCTCGGCGACCATGCCGCGACGAGAGCCGCCGTCTCCCCGGACGACGTAGCGGCCGTGATCGTCTTCCTGGCCGGCCCCGTATGAGCTCGCCATGGCCGTTGGCTGGCCCGGTTGGTGCATGTGGGGTGCGACCGACCAGGTGACACGCAGTGAAGTCAATAGTTTGAGATCACATCGGAAAGATTAGGCAAGACATGGGAACGAAACAGCCCACAACCGCTCGAGTGCTGGCAGCCTACAAGTACTGCGAGGTCGTCACCGACCATGAGGCCCGGAACTTTTCATACGGCATCAGGTTGCTACCTCTTGAGAAACGGCGTGCCATGTCCGCACTATATGCTTTTTCTCGGCTGGTTGACGACATCGGCGACGGCGTCCTGGAACGAGACAGGAAGGAGGAAGAGCTGGAATCAGCCCGCGCAGTGATAAAGCACGTGCAGGCTGGGGAGGTGGATGAGTTCGACGCTAATCCGATAGCCGTGGCACTGGCCGATGCCGCGCGGCGCTTTCCGATTCCCCTCAGCGGACTGGAAGAGATAATTGACGGCGTTCTCATGGATGTCCGTAGTACCACCTACGAGACCTGGGATGACCTCAAGCTCTACTGCCGACGGGTCGCGGGAGCCGTGGGACGTCTCTCACTCGGCGTGTTCGGCACCGTACCCGGCGCGCCCGGGGCGGAACGCGCAGCCGAGTACGCCGACACACTGGGACTCGCGCTTCAGCTCACGAACATACTCCGGGACGTGCACGAGGACGCGGCCATGGGACGTACATATCTGCCTGCTGAGGATTTGAGGATGTTCGGATGCGGGGCGGGTTTCCGCAGTAGCGTACTGCCCCCTGACGCCGATTTCGCCCAGCTTGTCCGCTTCGAAGCCCGCCGGGCCCGTGAGCTGTACGAAAAGGGATTTCGTCTCCTGCCCATGCTCGACCGGCGCAGTGGTGCGTGCGTGGCCGCAATGGCGGGAATATATCGCAGGCTTCTCGACCGCTTCGAGCTCGAGCCCGAGGCAGTGCTGCGCGGCCGGGTCTCACTGGCGGCGCACGAGAAGGCGTACATCGCTGTCCGAGGCCTGTCCGGTTTCGACGCACGCAGTACTTTCCGGAGGCGTGCCGGATCGAGCATGTGATGCGCTGCGGTGAGCAGACACGGCCTACCTGCTCAACGCCTCGCGTCCTTCGAGGAAGTGCAACCGTAAACTGACAGGATTTTGGATCGTGATAGGCACAGGACCGTTCGGAACGAGTATCGGCGATTTCCCCTTCGCCCGGGCCACACAAATCGTGGCCGACCGGGAGACCTGAGGCTGTCCACATACAGGCAGAGGCATTTGATCGTCTCACCACCGGACAAATCTCGGAGACCGTCGGTCCAGGCAACGATGTCGGGAAAGACCCCAGGGACCGATCCACGTGAAGGCGTGCCCACTCTTCCAGTGCTGCTCCTGCGGATGACCGCGGAGAAGCACGGCCGCCCCGTCGACCGCGAATTGGTCGACTTGGTCGACGGAGATCTGACCGACCCCAGAGCGTCACGCAGAAACGCTGCGACGTCTAGGCGCCCACTTTGTGCTGGAGAGGGCGCGCAGCGAGTCACTGCGGTACGCGCAGGACGCTCGCGCGTCGCTGTCCCCGCTGCCCGAGTGCGAGGCGAAGGCTGCGCTGCTCAAGCTCTGCTATCCCGTGGTGGAGCGGACTGAGTAGCTGCGACTGACGTTTCCGTACCGACACGGTGGGACACAGCCTTCGAGGAGGGTCTCGCCGACGGCGCCGCGGTGCTGATGCCTTCGGCTACGCGGCCGACCTCGGATCCGCTTACTCGATGTCATGCGGTTCGACGAGGCGCTCTCATCGCGGCTCTCATCGTCCAGATGACGGCGTGCCCGCGGCCTCCCACATCACCTACGACGTGACGGGCGGGGTTGCCCACGCACCCGGTCGATGTAACAATAATAATTACATCCATTGAACCGAGCGGACACTGTGCCTGACCTGCGATACGACACGCTCCTCGCCCGACGAGAGGGGCTCGTCCGTGACCTCCCGGAAGGCGACAACGAGGACCTGCGCTGGGTGACGAATTCGGCGACCATGATCCTCGGCGAGCGCGACGCCGTACTCGTCGACACCTTCACGACCATCGACCAGAACGAGATCCTGGTCGATTGGATCAAGGAGCACGAGCGGAATCTCACCCACATATTCGTCACGCACGGCCACGGCGACCACATGTACGGGATCGGGCAGTTGCTCGAGGCTTTCCCGGCGGCGCAGGCCGTTGCGACCCCCGGAGCCGTTGCCGGCGCGCGCGTCCAGACATCGGACGACTACCGGGAGGGGTTCTGGGGCCGGCTCTTCCCTGGCCAGATCCCGGCCGCGGTCATCCCCGATGAGCTCGAAGGCGACCGCATCCTCCTCGAAGGCCATGAGCTGAGGGTGGTCGAGACCGGTCACACCGACACCGCGGGGTCCAGCGTCCTGTGGGCTCCCGACGCCAAGCTCGTCGTCGCCGGAGACGTCGTCTACAACAACACCCATATGTATCTCGCCGAGACCGACCCCGCCTCACGCGGTGAGTGGATCGCCGCACTGCGGGCAATCCAGGACCTCGGCGCAGAACACGTCGTCGCCGGCCACAAGCACCCCGACCGCGACGACGACCCGTTCAACATCCAGGAGTCGATCGCCTACCTCTTGGACGTCGAGGAGGCCGTCTCGGCCACAGCGAGCGCGCTTGAGTTGTACCGGACGGTGCTGGCCCGCCACCCGCGACGGGCCAACCCCGGCTCGCTTTGGGGCGCGGCAAAGCTGTTCAAGCCGTCGGCATAAAGTCGCAGAGTGCACACGAGAATCCGAGATCCGAGGGGAAGATGAGCGCGAACAGTCGCCTGTCGATCGCAGTCCACGCCCTGCAATGGGTTGAGTTGCGTGCGCGCATAGGAGGTGCCCCTGCCACCTCTGAGGGGATCGCCGGCAGTGTGCGCACCAACCCCGTCGTCGTGCGCCGTCTGCTCGGTCAGCTGCGTCGCTCAGGGCTCGTCGTCTCGCACCGCGGCGCCCCCGGCGGGTGGAGCCTCGCTCGACCCGCCGAGGACATCACCCTGCTCGACGTGAGGACCGCGCTGGACGACGGCCCCCTCTTCGGCCTGCACAGTTCAGCCCCATCACCCAACTGTCCAATCGGCTACAGCATCCGCACCGAATTGACCGATGTCTACGCCGCCGCAGAGCGCGCGGCCGATGCTGCTCTCGCAGGTACGACGATCGCCTCCACTCTCGACGAGACTCTCGCCCTCTCCGCCCAGAGCCGTCCCGAACTGTTGAAGAGGTTCACACAGACCAAGGGGACGGTCACGAACGACTGACCCGGGCGTCCGGGGTGGGCCCTGGGGAGCCGACAGGCATCTGCGACCAGGTTCAGGTCCACGTCCGCGATCTCCCGGGCGACGTGCGGGAGACAGTCCCGCCGGAAGTCGTCCATGTCCTCGACGTCCGCCGCACGTGGCGGCGGTGTACGAGGTAGCGCCCGGCCCGGTCAGCCCAGCAGCGACACGTCCCGGACGCGCCCTTGTCCGCGCTGGTGGCCATCGCCGCGTAGGCGCGCGGCGCGGCCGAGACCTCGCGTTCCCGGTTCGCGGGCGCCCGGACACCGTTCCTGGCCTCCCGGCGTTCGGCCAGCCCACCGCCGGAACGAGCAGCGGCACCGGTCAACTGCATGCCCTTGCTTCGAGCCCGGACGTAGCGTTTGCGGTGTTCAGGGCCAGTTGCAGGCGGCGGGCGCATTCGAGCAGGCCCACGCCCTGGTCGAGGAGGCCGTGGACCTGCTGCCAGCGCTCCAGGGTGGTCTGTGCGCGCGGCCCGTCCCAGATCGGTGCGTCCAGCACGGTGGTCCAGCAGGTGCTGTGTGCTTTCACCTCGCTCAGGGCGGCTTTCGCACAGGTTGTGCCACAGGTGCCACCTGTCCGCGACCTGTACCGCGTCGGGCAGGGCGCGGCGGATGGCTTCGGCATAGGTCGCGGAGCCGTCGCGGCAGACGACCTCGGCGCCCGGGTGCTCGCGCAGCCATACTTCCAGTGTGTCCGCGGTGCGGCCTGGCACGACGTCGATCCGCTCATGGGTCTCGGCGTCGATGATCACGGTGGCGTAGCGGTGCCGGCGGCGCAGAGCGAAGTCGTCGACGCCGATCACACGAGGTGTCCGCCTGTTCCCCAACGGGATGCGCAGCAGGACGCGCAGGGCCGTGTGGCGAGACGCGCCCACCGCGAGGCTCGCCAGCAAACGGGTCCCGGCCCGCCAACTCCTTGACCACAGCCTTGACCTGCCTGGTCAGGCGGGTAGTTCGCTGCTGATATCGCTCCAGTACTCCGGGCATTTGCTCGCGGAAGGTCTGCCGGCAGCCGCGCGTGGGACACACCAGGCGGCGCACCCGCACACCGACCTCTACACGCCGCCCGTCAACCGGCACGTCGGCCACCGTCCGCAGGTGATAGCCGTGCACCTGCCCCGACGACGCCCCGCACACGGGACAGACCCTCGCCGACAGACAGCGCAAGGTGCCCCGTAGGGGGTCGCGTTGACCGAGTGGCGTGGCATCACCCAGGCCCGTGTTACCTGGTGGCGCTCTCGAAGACCTCGATCGCGCACTTTGCCGCGCCGCTGCGGGCGATGCGGGCGTCGCAGGTGATGAGGGGGATGCCGAGCGCTTCTGCGAGGGCGACGTATTGGGCGTCGTAGGCGCTCAGGTTGGCGTGGAGCCTTTGGATTCGCTCCCAGAAGGGCAGCGTCTCCCGCTTGGTGATCGGCAGCAGCCGGTAAGCGGTGATCGCCCTGCCGACCTCCCTCTCGGTGAGCTTTCCGCCGCGCCGCATGCCGAGGAGGGCCGACTGGACCTCGTAGTCGAGAAGGGTGGGGGCGTAGACATCGGTGACTTGGGCGACACGGTTGCGGATCAGGTCACCGTCGGCGTTGCGAGCGGTGAGGACAGCGACGAGGGCAGAGCAGTCAAGGACGATCAACGGCCCGCCCGCCCTTCGTCGATGGCACTGAGGATGTCGGCGGTGCTGACGTCGGCGGTGGTTTCGCGGTTGAGGCGTTCCATCATCTCGGCCATGGTGGGCTTCGCCGTCTCGCGTTCGATGAGGTCGAGGAAGTATGCCTGGAGAGACTTTCCGGCCTGGGCGGCGCGGATCTTCAGGGTCTGGATCTGGTCCTCGGGGACGTCCCTGATGGTGAGTGCGCTCATGTTTTTAATCTAGCAGCAATGCATGCATTTTGCATGCACCCTGGGTTGCCGATCTACGCCGCCCACGGGCGGCCGGCGCCGATGTCGACACCCGGGAAGTCCCCGGGAAATCCTCGGCACACCTGAGGCTCTCGAAAATGGTCCTGAAACCGCAGGTCAGCGGCACCCCAATGACGGCGGTCGCCCTGAAGGTCAAGCACAAGGAGACCGCCCGCGGCGGCCACGCGGTCAACGCCATCGAGTACTGACCGCACAGCCCGGACCCTTGACCGCGGCCCGGAGGTCCGGCTCCCGGCGGACGGCCCTGGTCCCGTCGCCGCGGAACAGCGGCGGCCCGGGCCGACGAACCGGCAGCATGCCCTAGGCTCGAACATGTGACCGAATCCGAGCCGCCCCGCATCCGGGTCATCCTCCCCGGAAGCCGGGAAGTCCCCGGGCGCCTGATCCGCTGGCGCCAGGACAAGCGGGGCCTGTGGTGGGCGCAGGTCGAGCTGTACGTCCCGGGCGGTGCCGTGAACCGGCTCCCGGGCGAGGACTACGCCGCGGTGCCGCGCGAGCCGGCGACCCCGGACGCCCCGCGATACGTTCTCGCCGTCGACACCCGCGACAGCCCGCCGACCGCGGAATTGCACCTGGAGACGTGTTGGGAGCTGCGCCGCCATGTGCGCTGGCGGCGCGTCACGCCCCTGCTCGACGGCCTCGACGGTCCGGACATGCTGAGATTCGACGACACGACCCGCTGCCCGGTGTGCCTGACCCCTGCCTGACGGCGGGGCGGCGACCCACCGCCGACTCCCGGAGACCGCGGCGGGTTCCACGATCCGGAGCGTCAGCATATGTTGACGCCACATCATACGTCAGCATATGCTGACGCCCATGCAGAGCACACTCGACATCACCGAGGGTGCCGCCAGCAACGACCCGGACGTCGGGCTCCGCGCTGTCGCCGCCCTGCGAGAACTCACCGAACGGCTGGAAGTCCTCCAGATCGAGAACGCGCGGAAGCTCGGGTGGTCCTGGCAGGACATCGCCGAGCGGCTCGGCGTCACCAAGCAGACCGTCCACCGCAAGTACGGCCGCCTGATCGGAGGGCGATGATGTTCGAACGCTTCACACCCGACGCCCGCACCGCCGTGATCCATGCCCAGGAGCACGCGCGCAGGCTCGGGCACGACCACGTCGGCTGCGAGCACCTGCTGCTGGCCGTCGCCTCCCTCGACCGGCCGGCGGGCGCCGTGCTGCGCGAGCACGGCGCCACGCCCGAGCGCGTCGAGGAGGAGATCGTCCGCCAGGTGGGGCTCGGCAGCGCGTCCCGGCTCTTCGGCACCCTCAACCGCGACGCGCTGGCCTCACTGGGAATCGACCTCGACGCCGTACGCGCCAGGGCCGAGGAGTCCTTCGGCCCCGAGGCGCTCACCCGCGCCGACCGGAGCGTGCACCGGGAGTACCGCCCGGCGGGACCGAAGGCCTCGCGCCACTGGCGCAGACGGCGCCACGTCAGGACCCTGCTGACCGCACCGGCCTCCGCACCCGCCGCCACCGGCCTCCACCATGCCGCGGGCACCCGCCCCACCGGGCACATCAGGTTCAGCCCGCGCGCCAAGGAAGGCCTGGCGAACACCGTCCGCGAGGCCCGGGCACTGCATGACGACCACATCGGTGTCGACCACCTGGCGCTCGGCCTGGTGGCCGTGAACGGGGAGGTGGTGCGCTCGGTGCTCTCCGCACTCGGCGCCTCGCCGGCGGCGCTGCGGGCCGCGATCATCGACAGGCGCCGCCAGGCGGTCTGAAGGACCCCGGCACACCGCGCCGGAGCACCGACAGTGCCGCGGGCGCTCTCAGCACCGCCAGCGGGCGGTACGGGCACCGCCCCAAGGAGTACGCGGCGCCGCCCGGCTCAGGCGAGCTCGCCGGCCTCGGCAGGCTCGCCGGGCTCGGCGCTCCCGGCGCTCCCCTCCTCGGATTTACGGGGCGGCCGCACGGTCACCATGCCGGAGGCGAGGTCTATCGGACCTCGCGCCGGGTCGCTGCTGCCCTCGTCCTCACGGGTCAGCGCCAGCCGGTTGCGCTCGTCCTCGGTGTGCTTGCGGCTCGGCGTGAACAATTCCTCGAAGAGATTGAACATACCGGCCTCCTGGGGGCGACTGTCGCTGCCCGTCCCAGGCTACGCCCGCCGCAAAGCGGGAGGTGGGGGGGGGGGGGGGGGGGGGGGGGCCCCCGCGCGGCCGGGGGCCGGCGGGGGGGGGGGGGCGCGCGGGGGGGGGGGGGGGGGGGGGGGGGGGCGGGGGGGGGGGGGCCGGGGGGGGGGGGGGGGGGTGGTGGGGGGGGGGGGCGGGGGGGGGGGGGCGGGGGGGGGGGGGGGGCG
>NZ_JBICTO010000010.1:293175-306037 GCF_043197715.1 Streptomyces sp. NPDC049040 | reverse complement strand
CCAAGCCATGCTCGCCGTCGACCCCCGCCTCGACATCGTCGCCGGCCCCCGCCGCACCTCCACCTTCGACCTCTACTCCGCCTGACACACACACCAGCCCTCGACACCACCCCGCACACACCGCCGCCCGCCGACACCAACCCACACCCGCACACACCGTCGCCCGCCGACAGCAACCCACACCACTGTCAGCGGGCGACACACACGACCGCCAACGACACATGTGCGGGCACACACCACACATGACAGTGGGCGACACACGTTCATGTGTCGCCCACTGTCACGTCACACCCGGCACATCAACCCACACCGGGAACACACCGGATCACACCGGACGAGCCACCAACCGACGACCCGCCACACCCTGCTGCGGCACCACCGGACCCTCAGGACGCGCCATCAGAATCGACCGCTGAAGCCGGCAGATCGGCGGCGACGGCTCCAACCCCAACTCCGACACCAACGTGCTCCGCAACCGCTGATACACATCCAACGCCTCACCACGCCGACCCGAACGATGCAAAGCCAACATGAACTGACCATGCAGACTCTCATGCATCCGATGCTGATTCACCAACACCGTCAACTCAGGCAACAACTCCCGATGCCGACCCAACCGCAGATCCGCCTCGACCCGCTGATCCAACACCGACAACCGCGCCTCCTCCAACCGCCGCGCCTCCATGTCGATCCGGATCCCCGCCTGGATGTCCGTCAACGCAGGACCCGTCCACAACGCCAACGCATCCGCCAACCGACGAGCAGCACCACCGAAGTCACCCGCATCCATCGCCCGGTAACCCTCACCCGCACGACGCTCGAACTCCCGGAAGTCCACACTCCCCGAACGAGTCTCCAAACGATACCCACCAGGCACCGTCGCCAGCACACCCTTCGGACCGCACCCCTCACTCCCACCACGCACAAGAGCCTCACCAATCAACTCCCGCAACTGCAGCACATACGTCTGCAACGTGGTCCTCGCACTCCGCGGCGGCTTGCTCCCCCACAACTCCTCCACCAAAGCAGTCACCGTGACCACCTGATCAGCCAGAAGAGCCAGAAGAGCCAACACCTGCCGCGACTTCGGCGCCGTCGGCACCACCGACACACCGTTCACCCGCACCGACAACGCACCCAGAACCTCAATGTCCATGTTCTCCCCCGTGAGTTCAGGCAAGAGACCGGTCTATGGCCGTACACGCTTCCGCAGCCGGGCCCGTGCTCTGCTTGATACTGGACACCCCGATAAAAAAACAGCACGGTCGGTTTTGTCAATTACAGGACAGTCCACTCACGACCGGAACGGCGACATCCGGCCAACCGCAGCCGGTAGTAAGCGCAGGCTGACCCTGAAGTTCCACTTCAGCAGGGCACCGAGCAGCCAAAACATGGTCCGGGGGAAGTCCTGAATATTGACCGCGCCTCGACAACCAGCAGTTACCTACTGTATCTGCTCGGTGGCTCGAACAGCCGTCCATAGGCGCTGAGCTGGGAGTTCACCCGCTCGTGGCGGCCCGCGGCACGCGCCTGCGGGCCGCCACGAGGTCGGCGGGGGATTTCCGGGGAGCGGACCGCCACCACGCGTGGCAACGGTCGAAGGCCGCCTTCCGCACCCGGCCGTGATCGGGCGGCCCGAGCCCGAGCCGGGCGTCGCGGCTGGTCAAGCGGTGCACGGCTGCCCCCGTCCACCAGGGGCGTCGGAGCTCAACACGACCCGCATGGGCAGGAAAGGGTCACTCCGAATTCAAACCGGTGAATCAACCCTCAGCCGGACAAGATGCGACGATACCTATACCGGCGACTTGATCCGGCCACCGGCGCGGCGCGAAACCCCGGCAGAAAATAGGGATGGACAAGCTTGTCCTTGGGTAATAGGCCGTCCCGTTTCCCGCGGCGAAGAAGACCTCGAAAAGACACCTGGCCGTCATGTACTCCACTACTGAGGGGGGTTGCCGTGCTTACGGGACGGCAGGTCGGCATGTTTGGTCCGGAGCATGGAGAGCGAGCGGATGAGGGTCTCGCGGGTGTCGGCGGGGTCGATGACGTCGTCGACGAGACCGCGTTCGGCCGCGTAGTACGGGTGCATCAGCTCGGCCTTGTACTCCTTCACCACACGTTCACGCATGGCCTCGGGGTCGTCGGCGTCGGCGATCTGCCGGCGGAAGACCACGTTCGCGGCGCCGTCGGCGCCCATGACGGCGATCTCGTTCGTCGGCCAGGCGTAGGTGAGGTCCGCGCCGATGGACTGGGAGTCCATGACGATGTACGCGCCGCCGTAGGCCTTGCGCAGGATGAGGGAGATGCGCGGCACGGTGGCGTTGCAGTACGCGTACAGCAGCTTCGCGCCGTGCCGGATGATCCCGCCGTGCTCCTGGTCCACGCCCGGAAGGAATCCCGGCACGTCGAGCAGGGTGACGATGGGGATGTTGAAGGCGTCGCACATCTGGACGAACCGGGCGGCCTTCTCGCTCGCCTCGATGTCCAGGACGCCGGCCAGCGTCTGCGGCTGGTTGGCGACGATCCCGACGACCTGGCCGCCGAGCCGGGCCAGCGCGCAGATGACGTTGCGCGCCCAGCGCTCGTGGACCTCCAGGTACTCGCCGTCGTCGACGATCTCCTCGATGACCTTCGCCATGTCGTACGGCTGGTTGCCGTCCGCGGGCACCAGGTCGAGGAGCATCTCGTTGCGACGCGCGGGCGGGTCGGTGTTCGGCCCGCTCGGCGGATACTGGCGGTTGTTCTGCGGGAGCAGCGAGAGCAGGTACTGCACCTCCTGGATGCAGGTCTCCTCGTCGTCGTAGGCGAAGTGGCAGACGCCGGACGTCTGGGCGTGGACGTCCGCGCCGCCCAGGCCGTTCTGGGTGATCTCCTCGCCGGTCACCGCCTTGACCACGTCAGGGCCCGTGATGAACATCTGCGAGGTCTCGCGGACCATGAAGACGAAGTCCGTCAGTGCCGGGCTGTACGCCGCACCGCCCGCGCACGGGCCCAGCATCACGCTGATCTGCGGGATGACGCCCGACGCCTTGGTGTTGCGCTGGAAGATGCCGCCGTATCCGGCGAGAGCACTGACGCCCTCCTGGATACGGGCGCCCGCGCCGTCGTTCAGCGACACCAGCGGCGCACCCGCCGCGATGGCCATGTCCATGATCTTGTGGATCTTCGTCGCGTGCGCCTCGCCGAGTGCTCCGCCGAAGATCCGGAAGTCGTGGGCGTAGACGAAGACCGTACGGTCCGCCACGGTTCCCCACCCGGTGATCACACCGTCGGTGTACGGCTTCTTCGCCTCGAGCCCGAAGCCTGTCGCCCGGTGCCTGCGCAGCTGCTCGACCTCCTGGAAGGACCCGGGGTCCAGCAGCAGCTCGATCCGTTCTCGCGCGGTCAGTTTGCCCTTGGCATGCTGGGTCTCGGTCGCTCGCCGGCTGGGTCCGGCCATTGCCTCAGCACGCACCACCTGCAGTTCCGCAACGCGCACGCGGGTGGCTGCCGCCTCCCCCGAGATCGGGGAAAGGTCATTCACAGTGGTCACGGCGTGTTCCTCCCTCATGATGAGGCCCGGAGGTGCGGAACTCCCGTCACGACAGACCGGCAAGCGCGGTTGATCCAGGCGGGATACGGGCCGTAAACGGATCGGTCATGGGTGCCGGCGGCTCTACCGCCAGTCGTACGGCGAGCGGTAGGCGGCGGAGGCCCGCTCCGGGCGCCACCGCGGGACCTCGGGGCTGCGCCCCGCGTCCGTCTCCTCGCCTGCGGCGGCCAGCAGGGAGAACAGCACCACGGTGACCGCGGCCAGTTCCGCGTCCGTGGCCCGGCCCCGCTCCACCTGGAGCACTGCGTGCGCACCGCTCGTCCGGTCGGCGTCCCCGTCGTCGAACCCGCAGTCCGTATCGCCCATGCCACCTCCTCTTTTCGGCAACCGTCCGGCATCGCGCTCAAGAGGGACTTTCGGCTCGCTGGAAGAACGCTCGGCCGGACGGCCGGACGGCCGGACGGCCGCGGCGGGCCGCCGGAGCCGCGTCGGACCGGTCGGCGCGGCGCAGGCGCCGGCGGCCGGTCCCGGGCTCCGCGCCGCCGGCCCGGGGCCGTCCCTGGACACCGCACGGCGGGAGGGCTATAACCCAGCTACCTGCCGCCTCCGGATGCCGTGGCCCGCCGCGGCTCCTCCCCCCATGGAGGGCTCGTGTCCTTCTCACCACACCGCGCTCTCGCCGCGTCGTCGCTTCCGCGGATCCGCGTGCATCCTCCCCCGGTCGATTGTTAGCGCTAACGCCCGGGAGTGGAGCATCGCCCGTGACCCACCGACAAGGAGACAGCCAGATGATCCCACCAGCGTGGTCCCGTACCCGCACCCGTCCCCCGGGCCGGCGCGGCCTGACCGGGGCCCTGGCCATGGCGGTACTGCTGACGATCCTCGTCGGCGCCACCGGGCAGTCCCCGTCCGCCGCCGCCTCGTACCCCAACCCCGGGACCGTGACCGGTGACACCGGGGTGCACGATCCGAGCATGGCCAAGCGGCCCTCCGGCGGCTACCTGGTCGCCTACACCGGCGACAACATCGGGCTCAAGACCTCCACCGACCGCACGGCCTTCCGCAACACCGGCGCGGCCTTCCCCGGTGGCGCGCCCTGGACGTCCGCGTACACCGGGGGCAGCCGAAACCTGTGGGCGCCCGACCTGTCGTACCGCAACGGGCAGTACTACATGTACTACGCGGCCTCGACCTTCGGCTCCAACCACTCGGCGATCTTCCTGGCCACCAGCCCGAGCGGAGACCCCGGCAGCTGGACCGAACGCGGCCTGGTGGTGTCCTCCCAGTCGTCCGACGACTTCAACGCCATCGACCCCAATCTCATCGTGGACGCGCAGGGCGGGTGGTGGCTGTCCTTCGGCTCCTTCTGGTCGGGCATCAAGCTCATCGCGCTGAACCCGGGCACCGGGCTGCGGGCGGACAGCACCATCCGCTCGATCGCGGGACGCGGCGGCGGCGCCATCGAGGCCCCGTACATCTTCCGACACGGCGGCTACTACTACCTGTACGTGTCCTTCGACCTGTGCTGCCGCGGCGCGTCGAGCACCTACCGGACCATGGTCGGCCGCTCCACCAGCGTCACCGGCCCCTACACCGACCGCAACGGGGCAGCCATGACCTCGGGCGGCGGCACCGAGATCCTGGCCGGACACGGAAGCATCCACGGTCCCGGTGGCGAAGGCGTCTTCACCGACACGGACCACGACATCCTCGTCTACCACTACTACGCGAACAACGGTGCGCCCCTGCTCGGCATCAACTGGCTCGGCTACGACTCCGCGGGCTGGCCCTACGTCAGCTGACCGCGGCCCGACGTCAGGCGTGGTCGGCCGGCGGGAAGGCGGCGTCCCGCCGGCCGATCGCCGGCCCGCACGTCCGGCAGGCCGCCGGGCGCGACGACTCCCGGTCTCAAGCCGCGCTCCAGGGCCGCCGAAGCGCCGCACTGCAATCGTGTCCGAAGCACAGCCATCACGGCGATGCTTCCGTCACATTGCGGCACATATCGGGGAGAAGACATGATCGAGCGCAGGACCGTCCTCAAGACGGGGGCGGCTCTCACCGGCGCCCTCGGTGGTGCGGGCTTACTGATTCCCGCCACATCCAGCCCCGCGCGGGCCACCGACCTGGACCCGACCAGCATTCCGCAGTTCCAGCAGGCCATGCCCGTCCCCGAGGTGCTGCGACCCAAGTCGGTCTCGACCACCACCAGTTACTACGAGATGACGATGAAGGAGGCAGACGCGGAAATCGTGCCCGGGCACCTCACCCGGGTCAACACCTTCAACGGGGCCTTCCCCGGCCCCGTCATCAAGGCGGTTTCCGGCCGGCGCGTGGTGGTCAAGCAGACCAACGAGCTGGGCGTGTCCACCTCGGTCCACCTGCACGGCGCCCATGTGCCGGACAGCAGTGACGGCTCCCCCATGGACCTCATCGCTCCGGGCGGCGGCACCAAGACGTACACCTACCCCAACACGCAGCCGCATGCGAACCTGTGGTTCCACGACCACGCACACCACCAGGAGTCGGAGACGGTCTACCGCGGACTGGCCGCGACCTACCTGCTCACCGACCTGGTGGAGCAGACGCTGGACCTTCCCTCGGGTGCGTACGACGTGCCGATCGCGCTGCGCGACGCGCAACTCGACGCCGACGCCCAGCTGGTCTACACGATGGGCGACTACGCCCACCGCACGGTCATCATGGCCAACGGCAAGGCGTGGCCCTACTTCGAGGTCGCCGCCCGCAAGTACCGCTTCCGGCTGTTTAACACGGCCAACATGCGGTTCTTCAAGCTGCAGCTGTCCGACGGCTCGAGCTTCCAGCAGATCGGCTCCGACGGCGGGCTGCTGGAGAAGCCGATCGACGTGACCTCGGTGGCCATCACGCCCGGCGAGCGTGCCGACATCGTCATCGACTTCTCCCGCTACGCCCCCGGCACCCAGCTGATCCTCGCCAACGCCTCGCCGATGCTGCCCGGCGACCCCGCGGACCAGGTCGGCAGGGTCCTCCAGTTCCGGGTCACCCGTACCGCGACGGACACCAGCCGCGTGCCCGCGACCCTGCGCAAGCTGCCCGCCCTGGGCACCGCCACGGTCAACCGCAGCTTCGTGCTCAGCATGGACGAGACCGGTGCGACCGGGGACGCGTTCATCAACGGCAAGTCCTTCGACATGGACCGGATCGACACCGAGATCGAGTACGGGGCCACGGAGATCTGGACCGTGACCAACGCCAACGTGTACACCCCGCACAACTTCCACATGCACCTGGTGCAGTTCCGGGTACTGGAGCGGGACGGCCAGCCCGTCACCTCGGGTCCCGAGAGCGGGCTGAAGGACACCGTCCCCATCATGCCGGGCCACACGGTGAAACTGCAGGCGACCTTCACCGGCTACGAGGGCACCTACGTCTACCACTGCCACATGTTCGACCACGCCGACATGGGCATGATGGCGAACTTCCGGGTCAGCAAGACTCCGCGGCCGAGCAACCGGCCGCCGCGCACCCGCGGGACCCGCTGAGCCGCGGCGCGGTACGGCGGGCCTCCCCGTCCTGGTGGATGCGGCCGGTCGTCACGATCACCGTGGCGACCGGCCGGTCAGGTCTGCGCCCGCCGGAGTGCCGGTGGCCAGGAAGCGGGTGACCGCCCCGCCCCGCCGTCCGGGCGCGGGGGACTGCCACACCCCGTGGATGAGGGCCCCGGCCACGGCCAGGCCCGCGGCGCCGAGGGCCGCGGCAGACCTGGCACTCAACCGGTGCAGGGCGCCGGACGTCCCGGCGCGCGGCCCGTGCCGGGCCGCCCTGGCTGCGGCGCCCATCAGATGCCGCAGACCCAGCAGCAGCGCTGCGGGCACGGCGACCACGCCGATCGATGGCGAGCAGCAGGCTTTCCAGGGCGACGAGCCCGGCGCGCAGCGCGCCGCACCGCGGGCACTCCTCGGTGTGCCGGGTCAGGCGCCTGCGCCACAACGGGGTGGGAAGGCCGTCCCAGCCACCGGACAGCGCGGTCAGCCGGGGCAACAGGGCAACGGGGCCAGTGCCCGCACCACGGCCCGGGCGGCGTCGAACTCGATCGTCATCCGCCGCAGCCTGACCGCCGCGTGCGGTGCCTCGACATCGAGCGCTTCGGCGAGTTCTGCCCGGGTGAGCCGGCCTGCGGCTTCCCGCCGCCGCAGGGCGAGCAGCTGCCGGTCGACGGGCTCCAGCCGGCGTGCTGCCTCGGCCAGTTCACGCCGCCGGCCGCTGAACAGCAGCTCGGCGCCGGTGCGCTCGGCGAAGTCGGCCCGCGGGTCGGGCACGTCTTGGACGTCGTGCCGGCGCAGCGGGACGGCGGCCCGGTGCCGCTGGTGGAGCTGGATCTGCCGGTAGGCGATGGTGACGGACCAGGACCGGAAGCGGTCCGGCTCGCGCAGTGCGGGCAGCCCGCGGACGATACGGAGCATCGTCTCCTGGACCAGGTCGTCGACGTCCGCGTGCCCACCGGAACATCTGTGCCGGCGGCGGCAGCGTCCGCAGGCAAGGTTCTGCGGTTCAGCTCACTGCCCATGGTGGATCGCCTCCGTTCGAAGCGCTTCGATGTGGCGGCGACGCTAGCGGCGCGCTCCTGCCCTCGCAATGGTTGTGAGAAAGTTTCTCTCCCTCAGACGCCCGGGACCAGCAGCAATCCTCGACAACTCGTTGACAACGCGCAGGGCACCTGGCAGCTTCGAAGCGCTTCAACGGACTGTCGTGGAGGACCCTCAGGAGGCGATGCTTTCGCGTGCGGTTGCCGCCGCCGGCCGACCGCTGTCGTACCGCTTCCGCACCAGTCAGGACGGACATGGCCTTCTTCGACAACCCCGTGATCCCCGGGTTCAGCCCGGACCCCAGCATCTGCCGGGCCGGGGAGGACTACTACCTGGCGACCTCCAGCTTCGAGTACGTGCCAGGGGTTCCGCTGTGGCACAGCAGGGACCTGGTGCACTGGCGGCTCGTCGGGCACGCGCTGGACCGGCCCTCGCAGATGGCGCTGTCCGACGAAGCCGCGTCCTCCACCGGCGTGTACGCGCCCACGCTGCGCCACCACGACGGCAGATTCTGGCTGATCACCACGGTCGTGGCGGGGGCGGGCAACGTACTGCTGACCGCCGAGGACCCCGCGGGTCCCTGGTCGGACCCGGTGCCCGTCGGCATCCCAGGCATCGACCCCGACCTGGCCTGGGACGAGGACGGGACGTGCTGGTGCGCCTTCTCCCACGACGGGATCCGCGCGGTGCGCCTCGACCCGGAGAGCGGCAAAGTGCTGGGGGAACCGGTGGCGCTGTGGTCGGGGACGGGGCTGCAGTATCCGGAGGGGCCCCACCTCTACCGGATCGGCGAGTGGTGGTATCTGCTGCTGTCGGAAGGCGGTACGGAGCGCGGGCATGCGCTCTCGCTGGCCAGGGCCCGCACGCCGACCGGCCCTTGGGAGCCGTGCCCCGCCAACCCGGTGCTCTCCCACCGCAGTACGAACCACCCGGTGCAGAACACGGGCCACGGCGACCTGGTCCAGGCGCACGACGGCAGTTGGTGGATGGTCCTGCTGGGCACCCGGCCGCGCGGGGACACCCCGCTCTACCACGGTCTCGGCCGGGAGACCTTCCTGGTGCCGGTGCGCTGGGAGGACAGCTGGCCGGTGCCGGGTCCCCTCGAACTGCGCTGCCAGTCCCCCGCGTTGGCGGACCACCCCTGGCCCGTCGAGCCGGACCTGGACGACTTCGACGCCGGGGCCCTCGCGCCCTGCTGGGTGTCGCTCCGGCGCCAGGATCCACCCGCCGTACGACTGGACGAACGGCCCGGCCACCTGGTGCTGCACGCCCGCGGTGACAGCCTCTCCCGGCCCGGCGCGCTCTTCGTGGGGCGGCGGCAGCGCGACCCCGACTGCACGGCCCGGGTCTCGGCCGACATCGGCGCCGACAGCGTGGGCGGTCTCGCGGTCCGCCTGGACGAGGCACACCACTACGAGGTGGAGACCGGCGGCGGCACGGTCCGCGCGATCGCCCGTATCGGCCCGCTGTCGGCGGTGGTGGCCGAACTCCCGGTGCCGCCCGGCCCGGTGACCCTGCGCATCGACATCACGACGGCCGACGTCCTGCCGCCCACCGTGACCGCCCGCGACCCGCGCACACCCGTGCCGCCCGGTCTGCGCGCCGGAGGTCCCGACACCCTCCGCCTCGGCTACGAGGACGCCGCCGGTGGCTTCCGCGTCCTCGCCGAACTCGACGGCCGCTACCTCACCACCGAGGTCGCCGGCGGCTTCACCGGCCGGGTCGTCGGCATGTACGCCACGAAGGGCAGCGCCGCCTTCGACTGGTTCGAACTGCGTTCCGCCTGACCCCTGCGGACGCCAATCCAAGGAGCACGATGAAGTTCACCGACGGCTACTGGCGGCTTCGGCCCGGCGTCGAGACGCACTTCGCGGAAGACGTCGCCGACGTCGAGGCCACCGACCACACGATCGCCGTGGACGCGGCGGTCAGACAGGTCCGCCATCGCGGCGACACCCTCAACTCCCCGCTGCTCAGGGTCGAGTGCCGGTCCCCCGCCGAGGGCGTGATCGCGGTGCGGGTCACCCATCACGCCGGCGGGGTGCGGGCGCGCCCGGAGTTCAGGCTCCATGAGGACACGGCGCACGGCCAGGTGGTCCGCAAGGACTCTGTCGTCGAGCTCAACTCGGGGGAGCTGACGCTGCGGATCGACACCGAGCAGCCCTGGCAGCTGGACTTCACCTCCGGCGGCCGCCCGCTGACCTCGCTCGGTGAGCGCAGCCTGGGTTTCGCGACCGACGCGGAGGGCCGCCACTTCATGGTCGGGCGACTGGCCCTGGGCGTGGGCGAGCACATCTACGGGCTGGGAGAGCGCTTCACGCCTTTCGTGAAGAACGGCCAGAGCGTGGACATCTGGCAGGAGGACGGCGGCACCAGCAGCGAACAGGCCTACAAGAACATCCCCTTCCACCTCAGCAGCCGCGGCTACGGTGTGCTGGTCAACCACCCGGGCCGCGTGTCGTACGAGGTGGGCTCCGAGGCCGTGGGCAAGGTCCAGTTCAGCGTCGAGGACCAGTCGGTGGAATTCCTCGTCGTCGACGGCGCCGACCCCCGGGAGGTGCTCTCCCGGTACACCGCCCTGACCGGCCGGCCCGCCCTGCCTCCCGCCTGGTCGTTCGGGCTGTGGCTGTCGACGTCCTTCACCACCGAGTACGACGAGGCGACCGTGATGCGCTTCGTGACGGGCATGTCCGACGCCGGGATACCCCTGAGCGTCTTCCACTTCGACTGCTTCTGGATGCGGGCCTACCGGTGGAGCGACTTCACCTGGGACCCGGAGGTCTTCCCCGACCCCGAGGGGATGCTGGCCCGGCTCAAGGCGCGCGGCCTGCGCGTCTGCGTGTGGATCAATCCCTACATCGCCCAGAGGTCGGCCCTGTTCGCCGAGGGCGCGGAGCGCGGCCACCTGGTGCGGCGGCCCGACGGCAGCGTGTGGCAGTGGGACCTGTGGCAGGCCGGCATGGGCCTGGTGGACTTCACCGACCCCGAGGCCAGGGCCTGGTACGCCGGGAAGCTGCGCATCCTGCTCGACCAGGGCGTCGACTGCTTCAAGACCGACTTCGGCGAGCGCATCCCCCTCGACGTGCAATGGCACGACGGGTCCGACCCGGAGCGCATGCACAACCACTACACGCAGCTGTACAACGAGACGGTCTTCGAGCTGCTGCGCGAGGTCAGGGGCGAGGGGGAGGCGGCGGTCTTCGCACGCTCGGCGACCGTCGGCGGCCAGCGGATGCCGGTCCACTGGGGCGGCGACTGCGAGTCCTCCTTCGAGGCCATGGCCGAGTCGCTGCGCGGAGGGCTGTCGCTCGGGCTCTCCGGATTCGGCTTCTGGAGCCATGACATCGGCGGCTTCGAAGGCACCCCGACGCCCGCGGTCTTCAAACGCTGGGTGCAGTTCGGCCTGCTGTCCTCGCACAGCCGGCTGCACGGCAGCAGGTCCTACCGGGTGCCGTGGGACTACGGCGAGGAGGCCGTAGACGTCACGCGTGCCTTCACCCGGCTCAAGCACCGGCTGATGCCCTACCTCTTCCGGGCCGCGGAGCAGGCGCACGCCACGGGGACGCCCGTCATGCGTGCCATGGTGCTGCAGTTCCCCGGCGACCCCGCCTGCCGGACGCTGGACCGGCAGTACATGCTCGGCGACGACCTGCTGGTCGCCCCCGTCTTCTCCGAGGACGGGAGCGTCGAGTACTACGTACCGGCAGGAACGTGGACCAACGTCCTCACCGGTGCCCGGGTGCCGGGCCCCGGCTGGGTGCGCGAGACCCACGGCTTCGACACCCTGCCGCTGCTCGCCCGCGAGGGCGCGGCCGTGCCCTTCGGCGCCCGCGACGACGAGCCGGTCCAGGACTGGGCGGACGGCGTCACCCTGCGGCTGTACGCGCCCGGTGACAGCGGTGAGCGCGTGACCTTCGTCCCCTCGCCCGACGGGTCGGGAACGGCGGCGACCTTCACCACCCGCTACTCACCGGGTGAGATCGTCGTCGAGACGGACAGCCGCCTGCCGTGGAACGTCCTGGTCGTGGACGCCGACCCCGCCCGCTCCGACGGCTCCCCCGGCCGGGGCGCCCTGCACGCCTGCCCGGCCGGCACGCCGAACCTCGTCATCCGGCGGCCCTGACCCGGGGTGCGGCAGTGCGACGACCGGCGGCGGGGAGGGGACAGCAAGGGAGGTGCCACGGCGGTACGATCATCGGTGCGCAGGCGGTTCCCCCACTCCGACAGCACCCTCGCCTGGTGCGCGCACCCAGCCGGGCATCACCGGAGAAGCGGAGAGAGCGTGCACGCCGCGTACATCACGGTCATCGTCATCGGCGCGGTCTTCAACGGCGCCGCCGCCGTGACCTACCTGATCGGCCACGAATACCCCAAGACCCAGGCGGACATGAAGGGCCTGCCCCGCACGTGGGTCCCCGTGCTCGGCGCGTTGCTGGCGGCCGGCACCGCGGGGCTGCTCGCCGGGCTCGCGGTGCCGTTCCTTGGCACGCTGGCCGCGTCCGGCCTGGTGCTGTACTTCATCGGCGCCATCACCGCCCACCTGCGGGTCGGCTCCCGCAACATCGTCGGCGGAATCGTCTTTCTGGCCACCGCGGTGGCCGCTCTGGTCCTGGGACTGCTCCAGCACGGCGCCTGGTGACCGGCTCGGGGTGCCCCCCGCGGCACCGCGGGCCCCCCCGGCGCGCGGCCGGGGCAGGCGGCGGGAACCCCCACGGCCCCCCCGGGCGGGGCCCACACGGGGCCGGGGCCCCCCGCGGGGGGGCGA
>NZ_JBICTO010000010.1:211101-293165 GCF_043197715.1 Streptomyces sp. NPDC049040 | reverse complement strand
CGGGCGGGGGACTGCTTGGGGGGCCCCCGGCGGGCGCCGCGCGGGGCCGGGGCCGCCCCCCCCCCGGGGGGGGGGCCCGGGCGGGGGGGCCCCGCGGCGGACGGGGGGCCACCCCGGGCGAGCGGCCGGGTCAGGCGGCGTGAACCCGATCGGCCGCCGCGGGCGGGGCCATCACGGGGCCTGGGCCCACGGCGGGTCGGCGATCCAGCTCGAATCGTCGGCCCACGACGCCGTGGCGTCCTGGGGATTGGTCCCGCCGTTGCTCGCCCAGGTGGCGTCCTGCTTGTCGATGGCCGAACTGCCCGACGTGACCGGCGCGGTGACCACGAGGTCATCGAAGTCGTCGTGCTCGACGTAGTCCGACGTGCTGCCGGCCCCCGCATGGAGCCCGACCCGGCTGATCCTTCGCCAGTGAGCGCGAACATCGGGGCCGTCGGACCTCAGAGGAACCGATCGGCCGCTTCGACACCCTCGTCGCGAGGATATTTGACCGATCGTTTCACTATCCCCTAGGGTTCGAGCGTGGCCAGGACCAAGGAATTCGACCCTGATGCCGCCCTGCAGTCAGCCCTCGAGCTGTTCTGGCAGCGCGGCTACGAGGCGACGTCGATGGCAGACCTCGTCGAGCACCTCGGCGTCGGGCGCGCCAGCATCTACGCCACCTTCGGCAACAAGCACGCGCTCTACCTGAAGGCGCTGGACCGGTACAACGGGGCCCAGGATCCGGGCCTGCTGTGCGAACTGTCCCAGCCGGGCCCCGCCCTGCCGGCCGTGCGTACGGTGGTGCGGCGCTTCGCGGCCGAGGCGAGCACCGAACACGGTCGGCTGAAAGGGTGCTTCATCACCAACACGGCGGCCGAGCTGGGCGCGCACGACTCCGCCGCGGCCCGCAGGGTCGAGTCGAGCTGGGACCACTTGGAGACCATGCTGCACTCGGCGCTGGTCAGGGCCCACGCGCAGGGCGAACTGCCCGCGGACCGGGATCCGCGCGCGCTCGCGCGGATGCTGCTGGTGCTGATGCAGGGCCTGCGGGTGGTCGGCAAGGCGTCGGGCGACCCGGGGCGGGTGCGGGACGCGGCCGAGCAGGCGCTGCGGCTGCTGGACTGAGTACGCGGAGTCGACCCCCTGCGGGGTCCTTCTTTCATGGCCAAATTATGGAATGTTCGGTCCAATATCAGGGGGGAAGATGGCCGCCACGCAGAGCCGGGACGCCGCGGCCGAAGCCGCCGTGGCAGGTCCCGCGCCCGGCCCCGCCTTCGCGCTGCTCGGCGCAGTCCAGATCACGCTGATCTTCACGCTCACCTCACTCGTCGTACCGCTGCCCAGGATCGGCCGCGAACTCTTCCTCGACCGCGACGACTTGATCCTGCTCAGCGCCGCCTACGGCCTGGCCTTCTCCGGCCTCCTGCTCTTCGGCGGCCGCGTCGCCGACCGGTTCGGCGGACGTCGCGCCCTCACCGCGGGGCTGCTCGTCTTCACCGCCGCATCGCTCGCCGCGCCTCTCGTGCAGGGCCCCGCGGCGCTGCTCGCCGCCCGCTTCGCCCAGGGGGCGGGCGCCGCGCTCACCGCACCCGCCGCCATGGCCGTCCTGCGCGCGGTCTTCCCCCTGCCTGCCGCCTACGGAAGGGCGATGGCCACCTGGGGCGGGCTCTCGGTCCTCGGCGCGACCGCGGGCAACCTGCTCTCCGGCGTCATCTCGGCGGTCGCGTCCTGGCGGCTGGCCCTGGCGGTCCCCGTCGTGGTGGCCGTCGCCGCCCTGGCCCTCGCACCGCGGCTGCTCCCGGCGACTCCGGCCGGCGGCAGCCGCTCGCTGGATCTGCCGGGTGCGCTGCTGGCCACCGCGGGGATCAGCCTGGCCAGTTACGGGCTCGTCCGCACCGACGCCCACTCCTGGGCCTCCACGGCCGTCCAGGTCCCCCTGCTCGCCGGGGCGGGGCTGCTCGCGGGATTCGTGGTCGTCGAGCGCCGCACCCACGACCCGCTGCTTCCGCCGGCCTTCCTCCGCGACCGGCAGCGGGGACTCGCGCTCGCCGCCATCGGCCTGACCGCCGCCGGCACCGCCACGACCTTCGTCCTGCTCTCGCTCCACCTCCAGCAGGACCGCGGCTGGTCGGCACTCCACGTCTCCGCCGCCTTCGTCCCCTTCGCGGCCTCCCTGCTCGTCAGCGGCCGTTCCGCGGGCCCCCTCATCGCCAGGTACGGGGCGCCGCACCTCACCACCGCCGGGCTCGCGGTCGCCGCGGCCGGACTGGCAGTGCTCGCGCTCACCGGTCTGGCACCGCACGGTCCGTACGCGTACGGACTCCTCCCCGGGCTGCTCCTGCTGCCCGCGGGTGCGGCCGCCGGCTTCGCGGGTGCCGCCGTGCTGGCGACGGACGGGGTGGGGCCGCGGCAGACCGGGCTGGCGGGCGGCGTCATGAACACCGCCATGGAGCTGGGGCCCACGGTGGTCATGGCCGCCCTGCTCGCCCTCGGCTCCGACACCACCTCGCTCGCCGCGACGGCGGTCGCCTTCGCCGCCCTCGCGGTTCTCCACACCCGTTCCAGGTAACCGAAACACCGACCAAGGGAGTCCCCGCCATGTCCGCACGCTTCACCGGCAAGGCCGTCCTCGTCACCGGCGCGGGCTCCGGCATCGGCCGGGCCACCGCTCTCGCCTTCGCCGCCGAGGGCGCCTCGGTGGTGGTGGCGGGACGGACCGCCGCCTCGCTCGACGAGACGGTCTCCCTGATAGCCGAGGAGGGCGGTTCCGCGCTCGCGGCCGTCGCGGACGTGACCCGTTCCCCGGAGGTCAGGGCCTTGGTGCGCCGTACCGTGGAGCACTTCGGCGGTCTCGACGTCGCCGTCAACAACGCGGGCGTCTTCCGCGGCGGCGCACCCGTGGCCGAACTCCCCGAGGAGGACTGGCGCACCCTGCTCGACATCAACGTCACCGGTGTCCTCCTCAGCCTCCAGGCCGAGGTCGCCAGGATGCGCGAACAGCCCACCGGCGGCGCGATCGTCAACATCGCCTCCAACCTCGGGGCGCACACCCGGATCCCGGGCGTGGCAGGGTACATCGCCACCAAGGCGGCCGTCTCCGCGCTGACCCGGGCCGCCGCCCTCGACCACGTCGCCGAGGGGATCCGCATCAACGCCGTCAGCCCCGGCCCCTCCGACACCGCCATGTCGCTGCGCCCGGGCGAGACCCCCGCGGACCGTGCCGCCCGCATCAAGGGCACACTGCCGCTCGGGCGGATCTCCTCCACGGCCGAGGTCGCGGCAGCCGTGCTGTACCTGGCCTCGCCGGACGCCGCCTCCGTGGTCGGCACCGACCTCGTCATCGACGGCGGCGCCGCTGCCTGACCGCGGTCCGCGGCGTCTCCCCCGGCCGTCTCCCCTGGCCTTCTCCCCTCGGCCGGCGCCCCGGAGGAGCGGGCCCGGCCGGGCGGGCTCCGTACACTGGAGGGCATGGCATGCCGCATCAGTGAGTTGGTCGTCGACGCCGCGGATCCGGACCGGCTCGCCGCGTTCTGGAGCGAGGTCCTCGGCTACGTCGAACTCGGTCGTGAGGATGACGGGAGCATCGAGATCGGGCCGCCAGGCGCCGGGTTCGGCGGCCCGCAGCCCACCCTGATCCTCAGCCCCTCCAAAGACCCGAAGCCCAGGAAGCTACGGCTGCACATCGACGTCAACGCCACCGACCGCGACCAGGACGCCGAGCTGGAGCGGCTGCTCGCCCTCGGCGCCACACGCGCCGACGTCGGCCAGACCGGCACCGAGAGCTGGTACGTCCTGGCCGACCCCGAGGGCAACGAATTCTGCCTCCTGCGCACCCGGCTGCCGCCGCTGTGACCGCGCGCGGCCCGTCACGGAACGGGCCGCGCACCGACGGTCACGCCGTCGCCTCGAGCTCCCGGAAGGCGTCGCGGGCCTGCGCGCGGAGGGCCGCCAGGTCCTCGGTGGGAAGGCCGCCGAGAATCAGGTCGGCCTCTCCCGCGTCACCCGCCAGATCCACGAAACCGACCATGAAGTGCAGATTCAGCGTCGGTGAGGTCGTCTTGACGTGCAAGGCGAACTCCCGCCATGCGTCGTCGGTGATGTAGTCTCGCAGCGCCGGGAAGAGGACGGGCTCCTCGTCGTCGAGGTGCCGGTGGACCAGGTCCCGCAGGATGGCCGAGGCGCACGTGTAGAGGGCGCGGTCGGCTCCCTCGCTGATGTCGACCGCGGCGAGATCGTCCAGGGCTGTCTCCAGCAGCTTGTGCTCACCGGTCAGTTCTGCCATCGCGACGGCGTGCGCGGGCGAGACCGCTCCGATCATCGGCCACAGGACCTCGTCCTCGCTCTCGTGGTGGTGCCGGACGTTGGCCACCAGGAAGTCGCGCAGCGCGGCTACGGCGGCGGGCGGGACCGAGGAACGGGCCGCTGCTTCGGCGAGCAGCACGGAGGCGCGGCGGTGCGAGTCGTGCACCAGGCGGGTCTCGATGACCGACACCGGCACAGCGGGGAAATCACTCATGGTCCCGTCCAATCCACGACCGCTCCCCCACCGTAGTCGCTGCCGCGATCCGCGCTCAGGACCTGTCGGGGCGTCGGCGAGTCCGGTGGCCCGCGTCGCCCGGGAGGCGACGCCCCGGGCCTACCGCCGTGCCGGGCTTCCGGTGCCCGGCTGGAGGATCTCGGCCCGCCGCAACACCGGGGCGCAGAGGGCGACTCCAGCGGCCAGCAGGCAGATCGCCCCACAGCCGGCGAAGAAGGCGCCGGCTCCCCAGAAGGCGACGGTGAAGCCTGCGGCCGGGAGGAGCACCGGGGACAGGCCCATGGTGCACAGGGTCGTCACCGAGGTGACGCGGCCGAGGTAACGGGGGTCGGCGTGGGTCTGGACCAGGGCGCCGGTCACCGTGGCGGTGACTCCGCTGCTCAGGCCGATCAGCCCGCCGAACAGGACGGCGGCGGGCAGTGCAGGCGCGCCGGCCAGTGCGGCGGTGCCTGCCGCGGTGACGAGCAGCGAGCCCGCCATCGCCGCCCCCGCGTGCGGGATGCGGGCGGTGACGGTCAGCAGCAGTGCGGCGGCCGCGCCGCCGACGCTGAACGCGCTGGCGATCCACCCCATGCCCGAGGCGCCCCAGCCGCGCGCGTCCGCGAGGAGCACCAGGCCGGCCGCGACAGGACCGCTGAAGCACATCTCGCTCAGACCGATCACGGCGACCAGCGGTACGAGGATCCGCTGCCGCCGGACGTAGCGGATCCCCTCGACCAACTCCCCCCAGGCGGAGGCGTGTTCCACGGACGCGGCGGGGGAGGTGGTCCGCACGGTGAGCAGCAGGACCAGCGAGCCGGCGAAGAGCGCCCCGGCGACGGTGAAGGCTCCGCCCGCGCCACCCGTCCCGAGGGCGAGTCCTGCGATCAGCGGCCCCACCGCGTTGCTCAGCCGGATCGACAGCCCGCGCAGCCCCTGCACCCGGGCGAGTTGCCCGGGAGCGGTGATCCGGCGCGGCAGCGCGCCCACCGCGGGCATGAACACGGCGTCGACCGTGCCGAAGACCAGCGCGACGGGTATCAGCAGCCGCAGGCTCGGCGAGGACAGGGCGATCGCGGCGGACGCGGCCAGGATCACCACGCACCTGGTCGCGTCGCTTGCGACCGCCACCCGGCGCGGCCCGAACCGGTCGGCGACCACTCCCCCGCCGAGCATGAGCAGCGCCCGGGGCAGCGCGCCCGCCGCCACCACGAGGCCCACCTCCGAGGGACCGGCGATGCGGGTCGCGGCCCAGGTCAGGGTCAGGAAGTACACCAGGTCACCGCTGACCGAGGCGGTGTAAGCGGCCAGCCAGCGCAGGACGTTGGCGTCGCGGTAGGCGGGCGGCGCGGACGCGAGCACGCCTTCTGCTGTCATGAGTCGTCCGCCCGGGGCGGGATCGTGCCGGGCACCGGGAAAACCTGCATCTGCACCGCCACCGCCGCGGAGTCCTCGTCGGACGCGGGCCCGTTCCTGCGGTAGCGGTGGATCACCTCGAAGATCTCGGCTCGCATCCGGGCGAGGTCCTGCGTGGTGGCGCGCAGCAGGAAGTCGCTGTAACTGCTGGCGTCGAACCAGTCCTCGGGGAGCAGCGGGATCTCCTGTGCGGCCCGGCCGAGCTGGTCGGCGTAGGCGAGGGCCAGCGCATGGACGTAGGCGCGGCCGGCTCCCCGCTGCTCGGGAGGAGCGGTGGCCGGGTCGTGGATCGACTGGCGGTGTACGGACTTCCACCACCGTTCGCGCCCCGTGCCGCGATCCGGCTCCTCCTCGATCAGCCCGCCGGCCGCGAGGCGCCGCAAGTGGTAGCTGGCCGCACCGGGGTTGATGCCGAGCTCCTCGCCGATCCGGCTCGCCGTGGAAGGGCCGCGCTGGCGGAGGATGCCGAGCACCTGGAGGCGCAACGGGTGGGCGAGCACGCGCAACGCGGCCGTACCGAGCAGGACGTCGGCCTCCGCGGCGGAGGCGGGGACCGGCTGAGGTGCGGGCGGGGTCGTCATGCGGTCGAGCCTAAACCCACAACAGTTGTTTCGAAAGAGTTGTTGTGAGTCAGCCGGCGGGCCGCACCACCGCGCCGCACAGGCGCAAGGTGCCCTCCAGGCACAGGTCTTCCGCCTCCTGCGCGGTGAGGCTTCCGTTCCCGATCTGCGCCGCGGCGGTGTGCTGGAGGCCGAAGACCGCGGCGGTGAGCCAGCCGGCGGGCACCGAGGCGTCGAAGTCGCCAGCGCGCTGGCCTCGCCGGATGAGCCGTTCGAGCCGCGGGGGCACGACGTCGTGAGGGTCGTTCTCCGGGCGCGGGATGCCGGCGGCCGCGGCGTTCTGCACCAGGGGGTAGCGGTCGAGGAAACGCCACCCGGCACCGAGGAACCGGGTCAGCGCGACGACGGGCGGGGCGGTGTCGAGGTCGGCGTCGTCCAGCAGTGCGGTGTATTCGGCGGCCGCCACCTCGACGAGGGCGGCGACGAGGGCGTCGCGCGAAGGGAAGTGCGCGTAGACGGTCTGCCGGGTGACACCGGCCGCGGCGGCGATGTCCTCCATGTTCGCGTCCGGCCGCTGACTGAGGACGATCCGGGTCGCGTTGAGGATGGCGTCGATGCTGCGCCGGGCGTCCGACCGGCGGCGGCGTGGCGGCGAGGGGGTGTCGTGCGAGTCGGCCATTCACGGAATGATAGGCGGGCGCCATAATCTTGACATGCTGTAAGAGATGACTAACTCTTACAGCATGTCAAAAAAAGAGCCGAGCGGGGACCACCCCGCGATCGAGGCGCGCGGCCTGGTCAAGGTCTACGGACAGAACCGCGCGCTGGACGGGATCGACCTCACGATCGGGCGCGGTCAGGTCTTCGGGTTCCTCGGCCCCAACGGGGCGGGAAAGACCACCACGATCCGGATCCTGGCCACGCTGACCCGGCCCGACGGCGGCACCGCCCGCGTCCTCGGCCACGACGTGCTGACCGAAGCCGGGACGATCCGGGCCCGGGTGGCGGTGACCGGCCAGTTCGCCTCCCTCGACGACGACCTGACCGGCTACGAGAACCTGCTGATCCTGGGCCGGCTGCACGGCCTGTCCCGGGCCGCCTGCAAGCGCCGCGCCGACGACCTGCTCGCCGCGTTCGACCTGACCCGCTCGGCGGGACGGCCGGTGGGCGGCTATTCGGGCGGCATGCGCCGCAGGCTCGACATCGGTGCGAGCCTCGTCGTGACCCCCGACCTGCTGTTCCTCGACGAACCGACCACCGGCCTCGACCCGCGCAGCCGCAACCAGGTCTGGGACCTGGTCCGCCGGGTCGCCGCCGCCGGCACGACCGTACTGCTCACCACCCAGTACCTCGACGAGGCCGACCGGTTGGCCGAAAGGATCGCGGTCATCGACAACGGCCTGATCGTGGCCGAAGGCACCAGCGCCCAGCTCAAGTCCCGCGTCGGCTCAGGCACCCTGCGCCTGCGGCTCCTCGACGGCCGGCAGCGCCCGCAGGCGCACCGGATCCTGGCCGGCGCCCTGGAGGGGACGGTCGAGCTCGCGGCCGACCCGCTCGCCCTGTCCGTCCTGCTCGCCACCGGGCCCGGCGCCACGGACGTCGGCCGGCTGGTCGGGCGCGCCGCGACCCGGCTCGCCGACGCCGGGGTCGGCGTCGCCGACCTCTCCCTCGGCCAACCCAGCCTGGACGAGGCCTTCCTGGCCCTGACCGGCCATCGGGCCCGTACTGCCACCGTCGACCACGAGGACGTGAGCGCATGAGCTCCCCCGCCACCACGCGCCCGAACGCGGCGCAGGCCGATCCGATCGACGCCCTGCTCGCCTCGGGACGGTCCCGCCTAGGAGCCGGAGCACTCGCCGCGTCAGCCGCCTTCGGCAGGCGCGCCATGCTCAAGCTCAGGCACGACCCCAAGCAGCTCGTGGACTCCGCCGCCATCCCGATCCTGTTCACGGTGCTGTTCACCTACCTGTTCGGCGGGGCCATCAGCACCTCGACCGGCGCCTACCTCAAGGTCCTGCTGCCCGGTGTACTCAGCATGAGCATCGCCATCGTCACCATGTACGGCGGAGCCCGTCTCGCCCAGGACGTGCGCAGCGGTGCGTTCGACCGCTTCCGCGGCCTGCCGGTGTGGCGCGGCGCCCTGGTACTCGGGGGGCTGCTCAGCGACGCCGCCCGCTACCTCTTCGCCTCCGCCATCGTGGTGGTCCTGGGCATGGCGATGGGCTACCGCCCCGGCAACGGCGCGCTCGGAGTGTCCGCCGCCGTCGCCGTGGTCATCGCCTTCGGGCTCTCGCTGTCGCTGCTCTGGGCCGCGGTCGCGCTGGCGGTCCACGACCCGGCCGTCGTCATCAGCATCGCCAACGCGGTACTGATGCCGCTCTCCTTCGCCAGCAACATCTTCGTCCAGCCCGGCACCATGCCCGGCTGGCTCCAGGCGGTCGTCAAGGTCAACCCGCTCAGCCACGTCGCCGCCGCGGCCCGCGGCCTGATGAACGGCGGCGGCGGGACCGGGGGCGCGGTCCTCTGGTCCCTGACCGCGACCGCCGCCATCACCCTGGTCTGCGCGCCGATCACCCTCCACCTCTACGGCAGGCGGGACTGACGATCCGTCCGGCAGGGGACGAGGACATCCTGCCGGGCCCGGGCGACCGGCGGTCCTTCGCGCCCGCGCTGCTGCCCGCGTGGCACGCGGCCTTCGACGCGGAAGCGGCCGCCCCGACCTGTCCGGCTACGCCCCCTGCACTCTTCCGGGCCCCGCCCGTCGCGGTGGTCCGCCTGCCGGGCACGCCGGGTGGGCGGCGGCCGGCGCGTCATAGACTCCGCTGTCATGCGCATAGCACCGAGATCCACCGACAACTCCGTTCCCGCCCGCGGCCCCGCCGTCCCGGTCGCCGCCGCGATTCTGGCCACCGCGTTCCTGGCCGCCGTGACCGGCTGCTCGTCAGGTTTCGGCGGTGGCGGCGACTCGGCGGCCTTGAAGTCGCTGCGGCATCTCGGGGCCGACGCCAACGCCTCGAAGCCGGTGACGTACCTCGACGCCGCCCGGGTGAGGAAGTTGAGCGCCGCCGACTCCAAGCGCTTCGCGACCATCGGGAATGCCGGCGGCGCGCTGCTGGGCAGCTACCGCACGGGCCCGTGGGGAGAAAGCCTCAAGCCGGCGCAGATCGACACCGAGGTCGACTCCAGCGTGGCGGGCCACTGGAACGGCACGTTCGACGTGGCGGCCATCACCGCGTCGCTGAAGAAGAACGGCTACACCTCGCTCGACCAGGACGGCCAGGACGTCTGGAAGTCGGACGGCGATTCCGAGCCGCGGCTCGTCGTCACCAAGGACGAGATCAGGTGGGCCGCGGGTGACACGCCCTTCTCCGCGAAGGACCCGGAGCGCGGCGACTCGCTGGCCGGCAAGAAGGAATACCAGCTCGTCGCCGACTGCCTCGGGGACGTGTACCGCGCCGACTTCAATGCCCTCACCACCGCCAAGTCGGTGCGGCTCTCGGCTCTCGGCCAGCAGGCGGACGACTCGGGCAAGAACACCGAGGTGCTGTGCCTGACGGTGAAGGACCAGGCGACGGCGGACCGCGTGGCGGCCAAGCTCCGCGCGGTCGTCAAGGACAAGGCACCGAGGTTCGCCGGCACCGAGGTGACGGTGGACAAGGGCGACCACCCCGTGGTGCGCGCGGAGGTCCCCGACACCTCGTCCCAGCGCCCTGGCCGGCTGATCATGACCGACCTCCAGCTGTGGATGGCCGCCAACGACGGCTGACGCCGGCTCCGCTCCCGGCGTGCCCGCTTCACCGCCTGAGGTGCCGCGGACACGCCGGGAGCGGCCCGCCCGCATGCGCGATCCGCGCGTCATTCGCGGCGCGATCCGCGATAGGGTCAGGCGGGGAGGCGAACCATGCCCACGGAAGACGAGCTGTTCAGCGCGGTCGACGCGCTGCTGGAAGAGGTCGCGGCCTCCGAGGCCCTGCCGCCGCCGGCGGAGCGAAGACGGCTGCGTGAGGCCGCCGGGCTGAGCCAGGCGCAGATCGCGAGGGCGGTCGACACCCGCAGGGAAGCGGTCGGGAACTGGGAGGCGGGCCGCACGGAGCCGCGCCCCCCACAACGCGCCGCGTACGCCCGGCTGCTGGAAGGCCTGGCCGCACGCTTCCCCGCGCCGGCGCCCGAGCCCCCAGCCCCGCGGACCCCGGAGCCCCCGCGGACCACGGCGGCACCGGCACCCGTGATCCCCGAAACACAGCCGCCCGGCGCACCGCAGACCCCGGCACCGCAGACCCCCGCGCCCCGGCCGCCCGAGCCGCAGCCGGTCGCCGGACCCGCGCAGCCGGCCGCCGACCTCCCGGCCACCGTGCAGACGCCGCCCTCCCCGCTGACGCGCCCGGCAGCCGCCGCGAGATCCGCGCCCACGTCGCGGCGCCGCCCGGCGGCGAAGAAGGCGGCCGCGCAACCCGCCGCTGCGGATCCGCGGTTCGCCCACGGCCCGCTCGGCGTGCTCGACGGCGACGGGTCGCTGTACTGCGCCGGCGGCCTGGTGCTGGACTGCCAGGCCGGGTCGGTGCCCGAGCTGGTCGAGTGGACGCTCGCAGAAGCCAGACTCGGGGCGGCCCGGCTGCACCGCTCGGGCAAGGACTCCGACCCGCTGGTCGCGGTGACGGCCGCGGCCGCGGTGCGGCTGGGGCTGCCGGAGCGCCTGGAGGACCGGCGGGCGATGCGGCTGCCCGACGACCACCCGGTCGTCAAGCAGATCGCCCGCGAGAAGTGGCAGCTGACGCAGCGCGGCTTCGGTCCGTGGGCACGGGTCTACCGCCCCGCGCAGGGGCAGCAGCGGCGGTGCGTGCAGCTGGCGGTGCTGCCCTGGGGAGCACTGGACTCCCGCGCCTGGGGAGAGGCCGGCCTGCTGCCGCCGCCGGAGCTCGCCCGGGTCCTGACGGCCTACGCCTCCCGGGTGCTCACCCCCAGGGGCTCCACCGCGGTGGCGGGCCTCGAGTTGATGTCCGCGCTGCGGCCGCCGACCCGCGCGGTGCTCGACGACCCGACCGGCACCTGGGTGTCGGGGCCGGTGCCCGGCTCGCTCACGCGGGCAGTCGACCCGGCGCCGCCGGAGGCCCCGGACGAACACCCGGTCGTGGCCGCGCTGTTCCCGCGCACGCACGAGCGGACCCCGGAAGAGGTCATCGAGGAGGAGGCGTTCGACTGGATCCGGGAGCCCGAACTGCTCACCGACCCGGAGTGCGCGAAGCCGTTCGCGGTCGGCGTCGATGTGAACACCGCCTTCCTGGCGGCCGCCAACCGCCTCGTGGTCGGCCTGTCGGAACCCGAGCACGTGAAGGCGCCGCGCTTCGACAAGGCGGTGCCCGGCTCGTGGCTCGTCGACCTGTCCGGTATCGGCATCGACCCGCGCCTGCCCTCGCCGTTCACCCCGCACGGCCACCCCCCGACCGGGCCCGCCTGGTATGCCACCCCGACGGTGGCGTACGCGGCGGAGCTGATCGACACCTACCGGCTGCCGGTGGAGCTCCGGCCGGTCGAGGCGTACCTGCGGCGCGAGGCGGGCCCCTACCTGGACCCCTGGTACAAGCACCTGGCCGAGGCGTACAAAGCGACGATGGCCGACCTCGGGGTGACCGCCGACCTGTCCGCGGCCGGGTTCCTCGAGGCGATGGCCGGCCACAAGCAGGCCGACCCCGGCCTGGCCGCCGTGCTGTCCGCGATCAAGTCGACGGTCAAGGGCGGCATCGGCAAGCTGCGCGAGCGCCCGCAGGGCAGCGCCTACCGGCCCGGCGAGCGGTGGCCGGCACTGGAACGGCCCACCTGGCGGCCCGACATCAGGGCCGCCGTCATCGCCGCCGCCCGGGTCAACATGCACCGCAAGCTGGTCAGAACCGCGCTGGCCACGCAGACTTCTCCCCCGCCGGCCGGCTCGGTGCACTTCGGCGAGGACGCGCTGCTGCCGGTCGCGGTGCTGTCGGACTGCGCCGTCTATCCGGCGGCCGGCCCGTCGCCGTTGGACGTGCTGCCCTACGACGCGGCGGGCAAGCCCGCGCCGGGTGGCTTCCGGCTCGGCGTCTCGCCCGGCATGGTCAAGCACGAGGGCACCCGCGAGCTGTACTGGGCGGTGGAGCTGCTGGAGCAGCAGCACAACCCGGCACGGCACATCAAGGGCGACGAGCCGGGTCCGGGCGCCGGATGACGGTGCCCGCGCCCTTCGGTCGACCGCGCCGCACCGGCCCGTTCGCGGTACGTGCGGCCCGCGGCGCAGACTCCGGCCCGGAGTTCACCGGCTCGCGACGAACCCGTGCGACCGCACCACTAGGCTCGCGCCATGTCTGAAGATCCCGGCTTCACGTGCTCGCATTGCGGCGACCACCACGCAGAACTGCCCATGGGCTACTCGGCCATGGCTCCCGACGTCTGGGACCCCGCCTTCGAGGCCGATCCGGACAGCATGCTGTCGTCCGACCAGTGCGTGATCAGGGGCCTGCACTTCTTCGTCAGGGGGCTGATCGAGATACCCGTGATCGGCAGCGACGAGGTCTTCTCGTGGGGCGTCTGGGTCTCGCTGAGCAAGGACAACTTCGCCCGCGCCGTCGAGATGTGGAACACGGAGGGCCGCGAGGCGGAGAGGCCGTACTTCGGCTGGCTCAGCACCGAACTGGCGCTCTACTCCGAGAGCACCACCGATCTGAAGACCAACGCCCACACGCGACCGGTCGGCAGGCGCCCCTTCATCGAGCTGGAGCCCACCGACCACCCGCTCGCTCTCGAGCAGCGGAACGGGATCACGCATGACCGCGTGCGCGAGATCGCCGCGGCCGTGCTGCATCCGGCGTGAGGACACGGCGGTCCTGAACGGCACTGACGGCGCACATCGGCAGGGCGCCGGGAACGACAGGAGGAATCGACCGTGGGCGAGATCGACGACGCACTGGAACGGGCGGCCGCGAGCACCGCGACCCGGCCGATCCCGAAGTCCGCGGGGGCGCGGATGCGATTCCTGCTCAAGACCGAGAAGGGTTCCACCCTTGCGGTGGCGACGCGTCTCGGGATCTCCCGGCGGACCGTGGAGCGCTACCTCAAGGGGACACTGCGGCAGCCCCGCAAGGAACTCGCCGCACGCCTGGAGCGGGAGGTCCGCCGTGACTGGCAGCCGCGGGTCCGGCAGCGGGCGAAGAAGCGCGCCGCCACCACGGGCGGCATCGTGGTGGAGACCCGGGCGCGTTTCGGGTTCACGGCCGCGCCCGGCAGCACCGACGACGGCCGGATGCGCCGCATCACGCAGCACCTGCCCGCCGCCTACGCCGCCCGGCTCTTCGACGCGCAGGCCGGCGGCGCGGGCGAGCAGCAGCTGCGGCGGATCGCCGCGGAAGGCCTCCAGGAGATCTACTTCAAGGACCGCGGGCGCCGCGCCGCGGACCTCGAAGTGGAGTTCACCGACATCGACTACATCGAGCTGGACTTCTGAGCACCTGCCGGCGGCCCGAGGAAGAGCCGGCCATCCGTTGAGCCGATCCCCGGGGAGCGGCCGGGACCGCGTCCGGCGCCGGCACGTTCCACCGGGCCGGACCACCACCGGGCGGCCGCACCACGGAGGTGACCGAGGTCAGGGCCTGTCCTGCGGCGGCGAACCGCACGGAACCCGCGGGGCGGTACTCAGCCGACGTCCAGGACCGTGCCGTACAGGCGCTCCACCCGCAGCCGGATGACGATCCTGCGCTCGGCGACCTGCTGTTCGAAGAACGCCTCCTCGTCGTCCGGCCTCGCGGCCGCCGGGATCATCGCGAGCAGTTCCCGCCCGACCTCGTCGCCGGGAGCCGTCGTGATCCCGGAGGCCTCCGCCACGCCCTCCGCGACGGCGAAGGACCAGACGTCGTCGCCGCGCACGTGCAGTGCCGCGTGCTGGTCGTGCCGCAGGTGCCGGACCTTGACGCGGTCGGCCGTGGTGGACAGCCGAACGATGCGGGCCTCGGGGTCCCAGGTGTAGAGCATGGTGGTCAGGTGCGGGTGGCCACTCTGCCTGACCGTGGCGAGGGTCCCGAACTGCTGCCCGGCGAGCAGAGCGGAGAGGGCTTCGTCGGACAGGGTGCGGGGTGCTGGTCCTTGAGTCATGCTCTGGCCAACTCCCTTGGCCGCAAGGGAATTCCATGCCTCCCGGGCGGTGGCGCCCTCTCCTCGCCACGCCCTGGACGAGCAGGGCGGCCGTTGCGCCGCCGGAGTGTCCGACCCTGCCGGGTGGCACGGTCCGCAGGCGCCGCGGCAGGGGCGGCCGTAGGATCGCGGCCATGGCGCTGCGACCGGTTCAGGTGAACATCAAGGCTCTCGACGACTGGGCCGTAGGCCGGTTCTGGGCGGAGGCACTCGGCTGGAGTGCCTCGCGGGGGAGCTCGGGTGTGACCACCTACGTCGGGCCCGGCGGCCCCCTCGTCTGGCCGGACCCGGTCTCCGTCTGCGTCGACGTCGTCACCGTCCCGGAAGCCAAGACGACGGTGAAGAACCGGCTCCACCTCGATCTGGCCACCGGATCCGCCGCCCAGCAGGCGGAGTTGGTGGCGCGCCTGCGGGCTCTCGGTGCGACCCCCGTCCAGGTGGACCAGGGCGAGGTGCCGTGGACGGTGCTCGCCGACCCCGAGGGCAACGAATTCTGCGTGCTGGAGCCCAGGGAGGTCTACCGGGACACCGGGCCGATCGCCGCGGTGGCCGTCGACTGCACGGACCCGCGGGCCATGGCCCGGTTCTGGGACGAGGTGATCGACTGGGATCTGGGCGAGGTGACCGACGACCACGTGGTGTTCCGCTCCGCCAGGGGCGCCGGCCCGTATCTCGAGTTCCTCCGCACCCCGGACATGAAGACGGTGCCGGACCGCGTCCACCTCGACCTGCTGCCGTACCCGGGCGACGACAAGGAGGCGGAGGTGGCCCGGCTGCGCGCCCTCGGCGCCAAGGACCTCGACGTGGGCCAGGGCGACGTCCCGTGGACGGTCCTTGCCGACCCCGAGGGCCACGAGTTCTGCGTCCTCGCACTGCCGTGAAGCGGAGCATCGACGGCATGGCGGGATCAGCAGACAGTGACGACCGCGGTCGCTAATCTGAGGGCAGTTGCACGCGAACGTCCTTTTGATCTCGTCTTGCGCTGTGGGCGGAAGGGTTGTGGGCCGTGGTCGAGTTCATCGTCGACGTCGCCGGGACGGATGCCGATCGCAGCTCCCTGTCGGACTGGCTGCGGCACGAGCCGGGCCTTCGGGGCATGGTCAAGCAGCGCACCACCGCGCCGGTCCCGGGGTCGATGGGCTCCCTGCAGGAGCTCGTGGTCGAAGCCCTGGTGGGCGGCGCCGTGCAGACCGTCGTCGCCCAGCTCGGGCAGGCGCTGACCTCCTGGCTCACCCGTTCCCGCTCCGGCGGGGCCCGGGAGGTGGAGGTCACGGTGACCACGCCGAGCGGGCACACGGTCGTCCTCACCGCGCAGAACGCGGCGCTGGCGGTGCAGTTGCTCGGCATCGCGCAGGCGGCGCCCGCGGGTGCGCCCGCCGACCAGGCCACCGGCACCGACCCCACACCCACCGCGTAGCCGGTTGCGATGCGCCTGCCGCACAAGCAGTCCTCGCGGGCGGTACTGATCGGCGTCAGCCGCTACGAATCGGCGGCGCTTCCCGACTTGCCGGCGGTGCGCAACAACCTCACCGCGCTGCTCGAAGGGCTCTGCGCGCCCGGTCAGGGGGCCTTCTCCGCCGACCGGTGCGAGGTGCTGGCCGACCCCGGCTCGCCGCGGGACGTCTACCGGACGCTGCGGCGGGTCGCGGCGGAACCACTCGACACGCTGCTGGTCTACTACGCGGGCCACGGCCTGACCGGCACCCAGAACGAGCTGTACCTGAGCCTCGCGGAGACCGAGCACGACGAACTCGCGGTCAGCGGACTGCCGTACGCCCTGGTGCGGGATGTCGTGGTGGAGAGTCCCGCGGCCAACCGCGTCGTCATCCTCGACTGCTGCTTCAGCGGCCGGGCGATCCAGGGCATGAGCGACCCGGGCTCGACCCTGGCGGGGCAGCTGTCCATCGAGGGCACTTACGTCCTGACGTCGACAGCTGCCAACGCGGTGGCCCTCGCACCGGAGGGCGCGACCTACACCGCCTTCACCGGTGAACTGCTCACCCTGCTGCGCAACGGACCGCCCGACGGCTCGCAATACCTCACCTTCTCCGTCCTTTACCGCGAACTGCTGCGGACGATGACGTCGCACCACCTGCCTGCCCCCATGTGCCGCGGCACGGGAACCGTGGACCAGCTCGCGCTGGCCCGCGCGCCGGAGGCGTCACACGGCGACTCCCCGCCGATGCCGGACTCCCCCGCGAGACCGCCCGAGTCCGTCGACCTGCTCCTCCTGACACGGCGCCAGCGGGAACGCGAGCTGGAACTCCTCGTCGGCTCCTCCGACGAGGCACGGCAGGCGCTCGACCACCAGCACCTGCCGGAGATGTACGTGGACCGGCCGGCGGTCAGGCGCGCCTGGCAGTCCTTCCTGGAGTCGGATGCACCGGTGTTCTCAGCGGTGGGCGACGCGGGCCGGGGCAAGACCAGCCTGCTCTGCACCCTGGCGGCGGAGCTCGGCGAGACCTCACCCGTTCTCTTCTACAGCGGCTCCCAGCTCAACGGCCGCCTCGCCGACGCCCTGCGGCAGGATCTGGCGCTGGCGCCGGCCGGTGGCGACCCGTTGGCCGCGGCGGCGGCCGTCGCCCGCCGCCAGGGCCACACCCTCTACGTCGTCATCGACGCGCTGAACGAACGCGAACTCGGGCGCGAGGACCTGCGTGCCGAACTCAACGAGGCGGGCCGCTCGATCCGGGTGCACGGATGGCCGGTGCGCCTTGTCGTCAGCTGCCGCACAGGCGACTGGCTCTTCTGGGTTCGCAACGCCCGCCACATGCTGGGGCACTTCGGCCGCGCGGTCTACCGTGACGAGGCGCTGCCCAACGGCGCCATGCCGGGCACGCCCGTCCCGACCTTCCAGCCGGCCGAACTCGACGCGGCCTGGGCGCGATACCGGCGCGGATTCGGGGTGACCGGCACCCTCACCCGGGAGTTGCGCGCGCTGTGCCGGGAGCCCATCTTCCTGCGGCTCGTGGCGGAGACCCACAGGGGCGGTTCGGTCGCCGCCGAACGCACGGTCACCCGGCACACGCTCATCGACGAGTTCCTCGACGAGCGCTTCCAGGACTCGGCCGACCATCTGGAGATGATGGCCCTCCTTTTCCGGCTGTCGTCCGCGATCCTGGAGCGAGAACGCCCTTCCGTCCCGGTGTCCGAATTCCCGCCGCAGTCCCTGCCGATGTGCCGGAGGCTGCTGGCCGAGGGGATCCTGGCCGAGAAGCACGGCGCCCTTGGCTTCCGCTTCGAGATCATGCTGGAGCACGTCGTCGCCAAGCACGTGCGCCAGCAGCTGCCCGAGCGGCCCACCGAGGAGGAGGTCGCCGCAGCGGTGTCCGGGCTCACCACGAGCCGGCTCGTGAACGCGCCCGGGATCGTGGAGAACCTGCTGCTCCTGCTGCGCGAAGAACCCGCCGTGATCGTGCGGGGGCTCGAGGCACTCGCCACGATGGACGACCGCTGGCGCGCGGTGTCCTGCACCGTGGCAGCCCAGACCGACCTCCCGCCGCGCCGCCTGCTGCCCGCGGTCCGCACGCTCGCCGCCTCCGACAACTACCTGGTCAGGAATCTGTCGGCGGATACGATCGTCCAGTGGATCGACCGGCGGGCCGATCGCGAGGTGCTGGCCTGCGCCGAGGGAAGCGACTGGGAGTCACGCGAGACCGTCGCCCAGGCGCTGGGGCGGGCCGGCAGCCCGTCGGAGCAGTCGACGCGATTACTGTGGCGCCTCGCCGACGACTACCACTGGCGGGTCCGGCGGGCGAGCGGCTACTCGCTGCTGCGGAACTGGCAGAAGGACGTCGTGCGGAAGGTCGTACGGGAGGAACTCGGCGACCTCGACGCGATGTCCTGGCGGCGCAGGCACTCCGTCTGCGTCGGCATGCTCGGCTGCGATCTCGCCGTCGCCTCCGAGGAGACCGCGGCGATCGAGGCGATGAGCCTCGACGACAACCCCCAAGTGCGGTGGTGCGTTGCCAACTACCTGTCCCGCTACACCAACGCGGCTTCCTCGACGGTGAGCTCGGTCCTCGCGGCCGACCCGTCCGGCTGGGTACGGGCCCGCGTGGTGACCTCCCTTGTCGGGCTCGCGGAGCAGGACGCCGACGCCATCGGGCCGCTGCTCGCGCAGCTCGCCGGTGATCCGAGCGACACCGTCCGGCTGAAAACGGCGAGAGAACTCTCCGCTCTCGGCGGGACCGCCGCGGGCCGGACCCTGCTGGAACTCCTCGCGGAGGACTCCAGCCCCGAGGTGTCGTTCGCCGCCCGCTACAGCCTCGGCCTCATCACCGACCGGGACCGTACCCTGACCACCGCCGGTGGCCGGGCCCTCGTCCTGAAGGTGTTCAGGGAGCGGGTGGCGCGCCGCAACATGGACCTCGCGCACTCGCAGTTCTCGACGTTCCAGAAGTTCATCTCCGACCGTACGGAGACCCCGCTGGGCGAGGACCCGTACATGCACCTCGTCGACACCATGTGCAGCCTGACGGTGGCGGCGATGACGGCGCTCCAGGACACGCCTGCGGCGCTCGGCGAGCTCATGGAGCTGCTGGAGCAGGACGCGGACGAGGCCATCCGCTGGGCACTCGTCCTCTTCCTGGTGCGCTACAGCTCGCGAGTGCTGCTGACCGAGTCGGTGCGGATGGCCGGCCTGGAACGGCTCGCGCACGACCCGCACTGGTGGGTGCGCCGGGAGGTCGCCAACGGCCTGGCGGAATTCCGCGGCACCGACCAGGCTCCGGCCGCGGCGGCGCTGCTCGGCCGGCTGCGTGCGGCCGAGGCCGTGCGGGGGGAGCCCTGCGGCGACGAGGTCTTCTACTTCATCGACCGCTCCGAGCAGTGGCTGAGCGCCGCCGTACCGGACGGCGATCACCAATCCGCAGGCAGGAAGGACCGGGAGCCCCATGACCGACCGGGAACGCCGCTTACCGACCGACCGTCCGGCACGACCGCAGTCCACCCCGGCTGACGACCGCCCACCGCACATCGACCTCATCTGGACCCTGACACTGGTGTGCCCGTGGGACTGCCCGATGTGCAGCGTCGACGCCGTCCACGTCCGGCGGCGGCAGGGGGTGACCGAGGTCAGATCGGAAGGCCTCACGGTCACCGACCGGATCGGGGCCGAGCCCGCCGCCGGCAGCATCTACGTCCAGGCGGCCAGCTGGCGGCAGCGGCAGGGCCTGGAGCTCGACCTGCCGGGAAAGCTGCGGGTCCTGGACCACCTCGACGGCTACGACGCCAAAATCGACTTCTCCGGCGGGGACCCCATGGTCCTGCCCGAGAACGTCACGGTGATGGCGGAGGCCGCGGCGCGTTTCGGCAGGGACAACGTCACCCTCACCGCGACCGGCGCAGGGCTGATCACCTGGCCGGTGGAACGCATCGCGCCGCTGGTCGGCGAACTCAACTTCACCTTCGACTCCGCGGGCTACGGCGATCCCCGATTCAGGCCGCGGCACTACGCCGACCGCAATCTCAAACACGCTTCGCGCTTCGCGGACGCGGGAGTCAAGGTGCGCGCGGAATGTCCGCTCACCACGGCCAACTGCGCTCCGGAAATTCTCGAACGCATCTATATGGCGATCAGGGAACGGGGAATCGGCAGCCTCCTGTTGATGAGGCTGTTCCCGGTCGGGCGCGGCGGCTTGCGGCGTGACATGGTGCCCAGCAGAGAGCAGTATCGCGAGGCGATAGCGGTTTTGCGCGGACTGGAGGCCGCATACGGTCATCCGAAGGTCAGACTGCAGTGCGCCCTGCGGCATCTGGGTGGGACCAGCGACGGCATCAACCCCTGCGACCTGGTACGGGAGTCCTTCGGCCTGCTCACCGACGGCACCCTGCTCGCCTCACCGTGGGCGGTGGACAACCACGGGAAGCCGGTGGACGAAGCGTGGATACTGGGCGACCTGGGTAGTGATCCGCTGGTCCGGATTCTGGCGTCGGAAAGAGCGGTGGAATACCGGAGCCGGGTCGACCAGAACTTCGGGCACTGCAAGATCTTCAGCTTCCAGAACAGCGGGAAACAGCACGCGGCAGACCGGATCTTCGACACCGCCGACCCCCTGTACCTCGCTGATTGACCAGAAGGTGTGAATGGAGACCGACAGAGTGAAGGACACCCGAAAAGGCGGCTCCCGCCCCGTCGCCCGGCGGCGCCGGTGGTGAGGGCGGCGGCTTTCGGCAGCGGCCTGCCCCGCGCGGTGGGGGCCCGTCAGGACCGCCCGTCCGCACAGGTGGAGGCGGTCGCCTTCGACCTCGACGGGGTGGTGTGGCGGGGCTTCGACCCGATCCCGCACGTGCGGGAGGTGATCGGGCAGATCCGTGCCGCCGGACTGCGGGTGTGTTTCCTGAGCAACTACGCGAACCGCGAGCGCTCCCACCTGTGCCGACGGCTTGCGGACATCGGAATCCCCGCCGAGGTCCCCGATGTCTTCACCAGTTCCTTCCTCGCGGCGCGGCACCTGCATGCGACACGGGCGGGCGAGCACCAGTACGTCACCATCGAGGACGGGGACACGCTCGCCCGTGAACTCCGTTCCTTCGGCATGTCCGCGCAGGCCCTCTCCTCGTACACGCCCCGGGCGCCGGAATCGCCGTGCAGCGTCGTCGTCGGCTACACCGAGGACTTCGGATATCAGGACGCCGCCATGCTGCTGCGGGTCTCCGAGCACGTCGACGGGCTCTACGCGACAGCCCGCGACCGCTGGTACGCCGCGCAGACCGGGCGGCTGCCCGCGTCCGGCTGGATCGTCGCCGCCGCGGAGGAGATCCTGGCGCAGCGTGCGGTGACCCTGGGAAAACCGAACGCGCTGGCCCTGCGCACGGTCGCGGACGCCCTCGGGGTGCCGGTGGCCCGCATTCTCATGGTGGGCGACTCGGCCGAGTCCGATGTGGGCGCGGCCAGGAACGCCGGGGCCGTCTCCTGCCTCTTCCGCGAGCCCGGGGCCACCGGCGATCGGCCGTCGGTGAGCGAGCCCAGGGCCGACCACGTGGTGACGGACCTGCGGGAGGTCCTGCGGCTGCTCCGCCCGGCACGCGACCCGGCGTGTGCACCGCCCCTGGGAAGGGGACGTGGGTGACCCCGGCCCTCAGGGCGTCCATCTGACGTTCGGGTTGACGTGGCCGGTCCAGTCGAAGACGGCCATGTTGTCCCAGCCGTCGCCGCTGCCGGCGATGTCCGCCGGGTCCCAGCCGTTGCCGGGGACCGCGTACCAGGTGGGCTCCCAGTAGAAGACACCGATCGCGCCCGCGCTTCGGGCGGTGTTCTGCACGGCGGTGAACTCGGCGGCCTGGCCCTGCCAGGTCAGCGGGTAGCCCGAGCATCCGGTGGTGACCGAGTTGCCGGTGCGGTCCGCGTCCGCCGAGGTGAAGGGGTAGGCGGTCTCCGCGATGACCACGTCCTTGCCGTAGCGGGACTTCATGTCGGAGACGACGCCGCCCATGGTGGAGAGCGCGCCGTGCCACATGCAGTAGTAGGACAGCCCGGTGAGGTCCCAGGTGACGCCCTTCGCCTTGATGCCGTCGTAGAACCAGCGGGCGTGGGCGTCGCTGTCCGCGTCCGCGGTGTGGATGACCACCTGGGTGCTTCCGTTGCACGCCTTGGTCGCGTTGTAGCCGGACTTCAGCAGCAGGCTGAGGTTGGTGAAGTCGTTGTTGATGACTTTTCCGTCGTCCCAGAGCATGCCCACGTTGATCTCGTTGCCGATCTGCACGCTGTCCGGTGCGGTGCCCTGGGCCTTGAGGCTGGTGCAGACGTCGTAGGTGTAGTCGTAGACGTCCGTCTGCAATCGGCCGATGCCGTGGGCGGCCCAGGCGGCGGGCTTGTTCTGCTTGCCCGGGTCCGCCCAGGTGTCCGAGTAGTGGAAGTCGACCAGCAGCTTGAGGCCCTTGGCCTTGACCGTCTTGGCGTACTGCAGCACTTTCGCCTTGTTGTTGTAGCCGCCGGCCGGGTTGTTCCAGACCCGGAGGCGGACGTAGTTCACGCCGTCGTCCTTGAGGATGTCGAGCGGGTCGCGGGCGGTGCCGTTCGCGTCGTGGTAGGTGGCGCCGAGGTCGAGGGCGCGCTGCGTGGTCGACAGGTCGGCCCCGCGCATGCTGAGCGAGGTGGCCGCGGTGGCGCCGGTGGGCGTGCTGAGCAGGGTGACCGGCAGCGCGACGGCCGCCGTCAGGACGGCGAACCTCGCTCTGCGGCCGGGGCGGTGCGTCGGCATCGCGGCCTCCGGGATGTTAGCGGTAACAACGGTTCCGCAAAAAAGGGCCCCACGCGTACGGCGTTTTATAGTCCGCCCTCCCCCCGCTGTCCAGGGCGCACTCGCCCACGGGTGGCACATTCGAGCCATCGCCTGATCCGCACGCCGCGGCACCGGGCGGTGCGGCCGTACCGCCCCGGTGCCGGGGCGGTACGGCCGGGGACTCAGCTGCCGTAGCCGAACGCGAAGAGGTGGACCGTACCCGAGGCGCCGGTGACCGGCAGCGTCAGGGAGGCCACCGTCTTGGCGGGGTCGATCGGGACCTTCACCGAGAAGACATAGGCCTTCACGCCGTCCCTGCCGCCGCTCGCGGTGTTGCGGTAGGCGCTGACCGCGGCTGCCGTGTTGCCCGGAAGGGCCTTGCTGGAACCGCCGTTGAGCGTCCAGTCGGAGAAGGCCACGGTCGCCTTCGCGGTGCTGCCGTCCGTGTAGGTGACGGTCAGCTCGCCGGGCACGCCGCTGCCGTCGGTCGGCGCGTTGGTGGCCGAGCCGAGCAGGCCGAGGAACGCGCCGGAGGAGCCGGCCGGTTGCGGGACGGTCTGGCCTGCGACCTCGAGGTTGTCGGGCTGTCCCGAGGCGGTGGTGGGCCAGTCGTACGTGATCCCGTCCGCGGTGACCTTGCCGCCGCTGGAGACCCCGGCGGCCGTCAGCGCGTTCTGCGAGTAAGCCCAGCCGCCGCCGTCGAACCCGCCGGCGAAGTGCGTGCCATCGGGGTAGACGCCCTCGTTGGACTCGTAGGGCCACAGCTCGCCGGGTTGCGCGACGGCCACCCGCAGGGTGGCGCTGCCCAGATCGGCGCCGCTGGTGTGGTCGGTGAGGGCGAAGGAGACCGAGTAGGCACCCTCCTTGTCGCCTGCGGTCACCGGGACCTCGGCCTGCGCGGTGTCCGAGGCCGGCACGGCCAGCGAACCGAAGGCGGTGCCGACGGTCACTCCCGGGTCGGCGGTGGCCGTCCAGTCGACGGTGACGGCCTTGCTGCCCAGGTTGGTCAGCCGCAGCGTGGCGTCACCGCCCGCACCGGGGGCCACGACGAGCCCGTCGCTGGTCGGGCCGGTCGCGGCGAGCACCCGCTGTCCGCCGGTGGTGTCCGACGGCGGTGCCGCGTCCTGGCCCGACGCCCACGAGGTGCTCGGCTGGGTGGCGAGGGCGAAGTCCAGCGTCTTGGCCGAGCGGAACTGGTCGAAGGTCAGCCAGGCGGTGTTCCACTCCTTGCCCTTGACGTCGAGCGCCTGGACGTAAGGGGCGTCCGGCGCGGCCTGCGGGGCGTTGAGGGTGACCTGCTTGCCGTTGCCGAAGGTGACCCGGGCGACCGGGAAGGCGGGGCTGCCCAGCGCCAGGGTGTCGGTGCCGGGTGTCTCGGGGTACATGCCGAGGGACGACCAGACGTACCAGGAGCTCATCGCGCCCAGGTCGTCGTTGCCGAACGAGCCCACGGGCGCGTTGAAGTACAGCTTCGTCTGCGCCTGCCGGACCGCGGCCTGGGTCTTCCACGGCTGCCCGAGGTAGTCGTACTCCCAGGGGATCTCCAGGCTCGGCTCGTTGGAGAGGTCGGCGTCGGTGCCGCCGGGCTTGTCGATGCTGTCCAGCAGGCTGTCGAGGTAGGAGGAGTAGGCGGCCGCACCGCCGCGCGCGGTGATGAGCTGCCGGAGGTCGAAGGGGACCATCGGGGTGTACTGGGCCGAGGTGCCCTCGACGAAGCCGTTGGACGTGCCGGGGGTGAAGCCGCCGGCGAAGCTGCCGTCCTTGTTGCGGCCCTGCATGTAACCGGTCTGCGGGTTGAAGACGTTCATCCAGTCCTGGGCGCGGGTGGCGAACCTGGTGTAATCGGCCGTCCTGCCGAGGGCTTTCGCGAACGACGCCAGGGCGTAGTCGGCGCTGTCGTACTCCAGTTGGGTGGACACCGGGCCGTAGAAGTTGCAGCAGCCGTAGTCGTTCTCGTCCAGCGGGAGGTAGCCCTTGGCGTCGCGTACCGCTTCGCCCGGCCGGTCCTGGTTGGGTGTGGTCGCCTCGTGCTCCATCGCCTCGAAGGCGTGCGCGGAGTCGAAGTTGCGGACCCCGAAGGCGTAGGCGTCGGCGATGATCGACGTGCCGGGGTCGCCGACCATGACGTAGCTCTCACCGTTGTCGGACGCCCACTTGGGCAACAGGCCCGTCTGGTCGTAGCCGTTGAGCATCGACGTGACGATGTCGCCGGTCACCTTCGGGGCCACGACGGCCATCAGCTGGGTCTGGGAGCGGTAGGTGTCCCAGCCGGAGTAGTTGGCGTACTGCGCCTTCTGGCCCTTCGCCAGCTTGTGGACCTGGTCGTCCATGCCCATGTACTGGCCGTTGTCGTCGGAGAAGACGTTCGGGTGCAGCAACGCGTGGTAGAGCGCGGTGTAGAACTGCACCTGCTGCTCGTGGCTGCCGCCGCCGACGGCGATGCGGCCGAGCACGTCGTTCCAGGCCTTGTGGCTGGCGGTGCGCAGCGTGTCGGGATTCCAACCGCTCACCTCGGAGGAGAGGTTGGCCGCCGCGTTGGCGTCGCTCGTGTAGGAGATGCCGACCGCCGCGGTCACCGCGGTGGAGGAGGCGGTGTCGAAGGTCAGATACATCCCGTTGGCACCGGTGACCGGCGCCGCGGCGGCGCCCCTGGCCGAAGTGCCCGCCGTTGCCGGGGCCGAGGCGCCTGCCGCCGGGTGCACGACCGGGGAAGGCGAGGCCGGCACCGTGAAGTGCCTCTCGCGCAGCGGGGCGTCCTGGCCCGCGCCGGAGTCGGGCGCGGCGGTACGGCCCGCGGTCAGCGCCGTGGCGCCGGGGTTGATCGTGCCGCCGACCCAGGTGCCGCCTGTGGTGAACGGGCGGTTGAACTTGATGTCGAAGTGCAGCGTGTAGCGGTTGGCCGCACCGCAGAAGTGCCCGCTGTCGACCGATCCGCTCACCTCGCGGTCGCTGACCACGCGCACCCGGGTTCCGTCGACCTGGGTGGCACCGCCGCTCAGCTTGAGCAGCAGGTTGCCGGCGGAGCCCGCCGGGAAGGTGAAGCGGCCGAGTCCCGCGCGGGCGGTGTCGGCCAGCTCCGTGGTGACGCCCGAGGCGTCGGTCACCGTGTACGAGCCGACGGCCGTCTTCTCGTCACTGTGCGAGAACTGGGCCATGGCGTCGGACAGGTTGCCCGACAGCGCCCCGGAGACCGGCAGGATCGGTACGTCACCGGCGACGTCGCAGCCGGGCCCCGAGACGTGGGTGAGGCTGAAGCCGGAGATCTTGGTGCTGTCGTACTCGTAGCCGCCGCCCTGCGCGCGGTGCGGGCTCGTGTCCGGACCCCACTGCATCATGCCGAAGGGCACATCGGGGCCGGGGAAGGTGTTGACCGCACCCGAGGTGCCGATCAGCGGGTTGACCAGGGACGCCGGGTCCGTGACCGGCGACGGCGCAGCAGCGGCCGCCGCGCTGTCCATGGACTGGAGCGGCAGCGCTGCCAGGCCGAGCAGGGACCCCGCCACGGCGAGGCGCCGCAGCGCGGCACCGCCGGTTCGGGAACGCCTGCCGGAACGAGGGTGATCCGGGCGACGCAAGGAAATCATCGAGACTGCCTCCGCGATTCGTGCGCACGGTGTGCCCAGGGAGGACGGACGGCGTCCTCGGCCGGCAACGCCGCCGCGCGTTCGCCACCTGCGGCTCAACCGACCCAGGCGACCCAAGAAATCGGGGCGGATGGGGCAGTTGGGCCCTGCGATGCGATGACAACGTTGCCAGGCCTGCACGAGCGTCGAGTCAACGCGCATGGCGGAGTCATGTCAATGCCTCTGCGCGGCCCCGGGTGTCGCTGTACCCGTATGGTCGAGACCCCTTCGCGGATCACCAGGCCATCCGCGCCCGGCAGCCTTGCCGAAAGCACAACAGCCTTGCCGAAACCAGCCCCCCGAGCACAGGCCGGCACCCGAGGGCTTTCCCGTGCCGTTTCCGGTGGATGCGCTCGGCGTGCTGGGATGGGCCGGTGCACTGGACAGCCGTCAGAAGGCCCACCGCGTGTGGGAGTAGACCCCGTTGTCCCGGCCGAATCCGTAGGCCGTGGCCGGTGCCACCGCGAACACCACCGCCGACCCCTTGCGCATCGCGTCCCCGATCCCGTGGAAGGTGCCCTCGGGCGAGGTGATGTGCGGCCCGTACTTCTCCTCGTACGCCCTGATCGCGTCCTCCACGGCCGCCGGTTCCGTCACCCGCCGGGCCGTACCCTCGATGACGAGGTCGAGCCCTTCGGTCAGCGAGTTCCTTCCCGTGGTCAGCGCGCAGTGCCCGTTGTCGGCGAGATTCCGCGCCTTCTGCTCGTCCGGACCGGTCGAGAAGTACAGCACTCCGTCCTGCCAGGCGGCGATCACGGGAGTGACGTGCGGCCGGCCGTCGGGGCGCACCGTGGACACCCAGAAGATCTCCGCGTCGCCCAACTGCCGCTCGGCCTCCGCCCACTCGGTGGCGATGACGTCCGCGGCACCCGGGCGGGGATTGACCGCGGAGCTGTAGCGGCCGTCGAGTTCGGTGGTCGGGCGGCCTTGGGATTCCTGCTTCGCCATGGTGGATCGCCTTCCTGTGTCTCCTGCACCGCATTCTTCCCGGCCTCAGGGAGCGCCGAGGGGAAGAGGCCCAGGCTGGTGTGTCGCCGTCAGCGCGTGTCGCCGAAGCCACGGATGAACCGTGTGATCCGCCGATCCGCGTCGACGGCAGCCGCCGACTCCGGGTGCTTCTGCAGGAAACCGTGCGGGGCGCCGGCGTAGTCGACGAGTTCGGCGCTCCCGCCGCGCCCGCGGTACGCCGCGACGAACCTCTGCGCCATGTCGGGCAGGAGGTTGCGGTCGTCGCGCCCCTGGAGGGCGAGGACCGGCGGCAGGGCGACCCGCTCGCCGCGCTCCAGGATCCGCTGCGGGCTGCCCTCGTCCATGTCGGCCTCGCCAGGCCAGTAGGCCGCGTGCCCGGCGAGCAGATCCGCCCTCTCCTCGCGCCGGGCCATCCGGTGGCGCGCCACCGGATCCAGCACGGCGTAGCACAGGACCGCGAAGGCCAGCCGCGCGTCGAAGCCGCCGCCGTCCGGGTCGCGGTGGCGGGGGTCATCCGGCCGCATCGCGGCGAGCATCAGCTGATGCCCGCCGCTGGAGACGCCCAGCCCGCCGACCAGCCCCGGTGTGGTCCGGGCCTCGCCCGCGTGCCGCTTCAGCCAGGTGATCGCCGCCGACACGTCGGCCACCGGGTCCGGGTACCTGGCGGCGGGAGGCATCCTGAAGTCGATCGCCAGGACCGCCACCCGGTTCGCGGCGAGCCGGCGCACGGTCGCCTCGTCGCCGAATCGGGAGCCCCCGACCCAGACGCCGCCGTGCACGTACACCACGGCAGGGAAGGGGCCCTCCGCCGCGGGTGTGTACAGCGTCGCAGGAAGTCCGGTGCCGTCGACCGTACGGTAGACGCGCTCGGTCACCGTGAACGGTTCGCCGCCTGCGACCACGGCCGCCTCCCATTGCCTCGCTGACCGCCCCAGCCGGGACCGCCGCCGGCTCCGGACGGCCCCGCCATCCTTCACCAGGGCGCGGCGGAAGGGGAGGCCGCGACCGGAGGAAGGTGCGCCGCGGACCCGTCGCGGCAGCCACCGGCCGGGTGGCGGGTCACCGGTGACGAAGGTGCGGTAGAGGGTGATTTCCGGATTCCGCCATGAGGAGCGGGCTTCCGGGTAGCCGGGTGGCAGGACGATCTGTCCCTCGTCCCCGGTGGTGCTCGCCGTCACCGTGGAAACGGCTCCCCGCAGCGGAGAGCGGAGTTCCTTTCACGGCAGAGCGCGGGCCGTGGTGGCGGGGCAGACAAGAAGCAGGCCCGTATCGAAGCCGTAAAGGAGGGACGATGGCGGACGACTCGTCGCTGAGAGCCGTGGGTTGGGCACGCTCGCTGCCGCTGAGCAGCCGGACGAAGGCGGCCAGGGACTGGACCCGCGCGCACCTGGCCACCCTGGGGTGGCAGGACAACGCGCCCGAGACCGTCGACGCGGTCCTTCTGACCGTCTCGGAGCTGGTCACCAACGCGCATCTGCACACGGGCGACGCGGCCCAGCTGGTCCTGACCTGGGACCACGAGTGCCTGCACGTGACCGTGCACGACCCGTCGCCGCGGATGCCCCGGGCCCGCCCGGCCACGGACGACGGCGAGAGCGGCCGGGGGATGCTCCTCGTCGACGCGCTCGCCGACAGCTGGGTGGCCCGGCGGTGCCCGAGGGGCAAGGACGTGACCGCGTGCTTCCGTCCCCCGGCGGACCGCGCCGGATCGGCGTCGAAGGGCGGGGGCTCGGCAGAGGGCGGTTGATCTCGTCAAGGGGCGCCATCCCCCGCCGGACGGCTGGGGGGAGGGGTCGCGCGGGGGCGGCTCCGACGCCGTGGCAGCGGGCGGCCCCGTGCCGGCGGCGGCCGGGGCGGCGCGGGGCCGCCGGGCGCCGCCGGATCCGGCCGGCGGGGCCCTCAGGCGTCGGCCATGATGACCGCGAGTTCCGCGTCCAGTGCCGCGGCCACCGTGGCGAGGTCGCTCTCCCGGCGCGCCTGCAAGGCGCCGACGAGCAGCGCGACGTCCCTTTCCGGCAGACGCACGCATACGGCGAACGACGGCGCGAGGGCCACCTCCACACCGCGGACCCCGTCCACGCCCTCGGCCGGGCGTATCCGCACGTCCCCCTCGCCCGACTCGGCGAGGCGGCCGCGGGCGAGCAGTTCCCAGGAGAAGGTCCAGGCGATCTCCTCCTCGCCGGGGGCGCGCATGACCATCTCCACCGCCAGCGGGTCCTGCGAGCGATAGCGAAGTTCGACCGCCACCAGCGCCACCCACGCGCCCGGTATGTCCACTGCCGCCACCGTGTCCACTCGTACGGTCGCTTCGTCCCCACGCTCCACGCCAGGTCCTTTCCGGCCCACGCCCCTACCGCCCGCGGGCGGTCCACGAACCGGCGGCTGTCCGCTCGACGCCCCGTCAAACCGGCCTCGACGAAGATCGCCGCCGTCCGCCGCGCGGTTCGGGCCGGCCGTCGCACAGGAGCCCGCGCCTCCGAACCGCCGCTCACGAACCGCCGCTCACGAGCCGCCGCCTTCCGACGGCTCGGGCAGCAGGTCGGGCCGCGGGTCGGTGGCGAGCCGGGCGTGCAGGTGCGCGTCCCGGAAGCCGCGGGCAGGGGCGGCCGCGAGCATCGCGCCCCGCAGCGTGCCCTCGTGGGCGAAGCCGCACCGCTCGGCGACCGCGCAGGACGCGTCGTGCCCGGCGGCGTGCTTGAGGTCGATGCGGTGCAGGGGCAGCGTGGCGAACGCCCAGCTCGTGATCATGTCCAGCGATCCGGTGGCGACGCCCCGCCCACGCGCTTCGGGCAGCACCCAGTAGCCGACCGTGGCACTGCACCCGGCCCGGTCGATGGCGTGCAGCCCGATCTGCCCGATCGGCGTGTCGTCGTTCGCGGCGGTGACGCAGAAGGACACGGCGCTCCCGAGCCGCCAGGCCTGCGCGCGGCGGTGGATGAACGCCACGACCGCAGCCTCGTCGAGAATCGGCTGGGGCATGGTGTTCCAGCGCAGGAATTCGGGGTCGCTCACCCCGGCCAGCACCGCCGCCACATCGCGCTCGTCATCCGCCCGCCAGTGCCGCAGCCGCAGCCCGTGCCGGGCCCCGATCGGGTCAAGCGCGGGCGGCCCCGGCATCTCCGCCACCGCGTGTTCGTCGCTCATCGCCCCATTCAACTCCGCTCCCGCGCACGGCCGCGACGCATCCGGGGAAGGCCGGCCCCGGGCGTCCGGCCGCGACCGCGGCGCTCGCCCCGCACGACCGGGCGCCGGCCAGGCACCCCACCGGCTCGGCCGCCTCGCGATCCGCGCCCCTTGGGCCGATCGGCTCAGGTACGGCGTGCCCCGGCCCTCGGGGCGGCCACCGGTGCGGGATGGTTGGCGCGGCGGCACCGGCTCGGGCCGACCGGCACCGCCCCACCGCGTGAAGAGGTCCGGCCCATGGAACCGTTCGACGGCGGCACCCGCCGCGGCACAGCGGTGGCGAGGTGAGCACCGCCCGCGGGGACGCGGCGGGCGGCGGGCGCTACGGCGAGGCCGTCTTCCCGCCCGGACAGGCGGGCGAAGGCGAGCGCATCGACTTCGGCGCCCTCGCCTACGACGACATCACCATCGCGCGGCTGCGGTCGCTCGGGGCGGGCCCGGGGTGGCGCTGCCTCGATGTGGGGGCCGGCACCGGCACGGTCTCCCGCCGGCTGCTGGACGAGGCGGGGGTGGCGAGCGTGCTGGCCGTGGACCGGGACGTGCGCTTCCTCATCGGGCGGGACGCACCGCCGGGACTGGAGGTGCTGGAAGCCGACATCACCGCGCCCGGCTCGGTGCCCGGCCGGTTCCGGCTCGTCCACGCGCGCTTCGTGCTGATGCACCTGCCGGAGCGCGAGCGGCTGATCGCGGCGCTGGCCGAACGCGTCCGCCCCGGCGGTGTGCTGGTGCTCAGCGACGCGGTCGACCTGACCAGCGACCGTACGCCGGGGACGCCGTACACCGAGGTGATGCGCGCGATGTGGCGGGGGCTGCTGGCGACGATCGGAACCGACGTCTCCCGGGTGCCGTCGTACCCGCAGTTGCTGCGCGGGGTAGGGCTCACGCGTGTCGGCGCCGAGATCCACGTCCCGCCGCTGCTGCCCGGCAGCCCCATCAGCCGCTTCTGGGCGGACACATGGGAGCGCAGCAGGGCCGGAATGCTCGCCACGGGGCTGGTGGACGGCGCGGCCGTCGACGCGGCCGTCAGGTACCTGGACTCCGACGATTGCGCCGCGCTGTCGGCCGGCATGCTCACCGCCTGGGGGTGGAAACCCGAGGACGCCCCGCGCTGATCACCCAGCGTGACTGGCGCCGGCATCGGCGGGGGCTGCGATCCCGAGGGCCACCGTCAGCGCGGCCCGCTCCCGGATCCGCCTCGGACGAGGCCCTGACCCCGCTGTCCGCCCGGGCCCGCGACCGCCGCGGGGAAAGCGCCGGGCGACAGCGGTGCGACCCGCGCGAGGGAGGACATCCACGGTGAGCGCCGGACGGAGGCCTACTCCCACCAGGTGTATTGCCCGGTGAGTATCACAGGCGCGCGAAGAGGTCTTGGACCCCGGCCGCCGGCCGACTCCACAGTGGGGGAGGCCGTCCGGTGGGCGGCCGACCATCGTGAACGTATCGAAAGGCCACGTCATGCGCGTCTTCATCACCGGCGGCTCCGGCTACCTCGGCCGGGCCGTCCTGGCGGCCCTCGCCCGGCGCGGCATCGAGGCCGCGGCTCTCGCCCGCAGCGACGCGTCGGCCGCGACCGTGCGGGAGCTCGGCGCGACCGCCGTGCGCGGCGAGCTGACCGACACCGAAGTGCTGCGCCGCGCCGCCGTGGCCGCGGACGGCGTGATCCACCTGGGAGCGAGCCCCGGCCCCGACGGCCCTGCGGTCGCGCTGGCCGCGGCCCGCGCCATGCAGGAGGGGCTGGGCGACCGCGGGGCCTACGTCCACACCGGCGGGGTGTGGGTGTACGGCGACACCGACGGGGTGGTGGACGAGGACGCGCCGCTGCGGCCGCCGCCCATCGCGGCCTGGCTCGTCGACATCGAGCGGGTGGTGCTGGCATCGGCCGGGCAGGGGGGGCGCCCGGTGGTGGTCATGCCTGGAGTGGTCTACGGCCATGGCGCGGGCCTGCCCACCGCGTTCTTCGCGGCTCCCGGCCGCGAGCGGGGCGCGGTCCCGGTGATCGGCGACGGCGCCAACCACTGGGCGGTGGCCCACGTCGACGACATCGCGGACTTGTACGTGCGCGCGCTGAACGCGGCACCCGGCTCCAGGTACGCGGGAGTCACGGAGAATCTCACCCTGGCCGCCATCGCCCGGTCCCTGTCGGTGGCGGTCGGGCACCCCGGCAGCTTCGAGACCCTCACCCTGGCCGAGGCAGTGGAGCGGATGGGCCCGGTCGCCGAGGCGTTCGCCCTCGACCAGCGGATGACCGCTGCCCGCGCCCGGCACGACCTCGGCTGGACACCGTCCCACCGGGACGCGCTCACCGAGCTGGCAGAGCCGCTGCCCGGCTGACCCGTGGGCCGGCTGACCGTGGGCCGGCCGCCCAGCCCCCCTTCCGGCTACCGGCGCGGGCCGGCGCCGAAGTGCTGCCGGGCCAGCTCCGCGAACTCCTCGGTCAACGCCGCCCGCCGGGAGGCGTCCCAGGCGAGGCACACCTGGTTCGGGGCGATGTCGCCTACGGGCACGTGGCAGACGTCGGGGCGGGTGTAGTACTCGGCGGCGGACAGCGGCAGCACCACCACTCCCCTGAGCGCCGCCACGTACTCCAGTTTCTCCTCCACCGACACCGGCGCTGGCTGCGGTCTCCCCGCCCCGCCGCCTTCGGGCGGCCCGGCGGGGAGACCAGCTGCCGCCGGGTCGCGGCGTTCGGGCAGGTCCCGCCACTCCGGTACCGCGTCGGGGTCCTGGAGCAGGGTGTCGCCCGCGAGGTCGGCGATCCGCAGCGCGGCTTTGCCGGCCAGCCGGTGGACGGTGGGCAGCACGGCGACGCGCGGTTCGGTGAACAGCGGCAGCAGCCGCAGCCCGTGGCGGTCCACGGGCATCCGTACGAAGGCGGCGTCGGCCCTGCCGTCGAGGACCACCTCGGCCTGGTCCTGCCAGCCGGTGCGCAGCACCCGCACGTCGAGGCCCGGATGCCGGGTCAGGAGTGCCTGCACCGGGCCGGTCACCGTGATGCCCGGCATGAAGGCGACGGTGAAGACCTTCGACCCCTGCCCCGCGAGCACCACCCGGCGGCACAGGGCCTCGGCGGCAGCGAGCAGCCCAGGGGCGTCGCCGAGCAGTTGCTCCCCGGCGCCGGTGAGGGCGGTGGCGCGCCGGTCGCGGTCGAACAGCCGCACCCCCAGCTCGGTCTCCAACGCCCTGATCTGCCGGGAGAGCACCGGCTGGGCGATGTGCAGCCGGGCCGCGGCCCGCCCGAAGTGGAGCTCCTCGGCCACGGCGACGAAATACCGCAGTTTCCTCAGGTCCACGTCCACCGCGGTCCTCCCATCCGTTCTCGTCCCGGTGCATCGTCGCCCGGCGGGAATGCTCGTCACCGGCGCCGCCTCGGGCCTCGGCCGCCTGGTCGCGGACGCCCGAGGCCTCCGGCGATCCCTGTGAGGGGGCGGACGCGGTGATGGCGGTCGCGGCGACGGCGGAGCGACCGCTGCGGCCGGCCGCCGGGCGGTCAGGCGGCGGGGCTCGGTGTCGGGGAGCGGTAGGTGGGCTCCGGCAGCGACTCGGGTGCCTGCGCGAGGACGAGGTCGAGCAGGCCGGGGAAGCGGGCGTCGAGGTCCTCGCGCCGGAGGCGGTTGAGCCGCCGGGTCCCCTCGTCGCGCTGGCGGATGACGCCGGCTTCCCTGAGGACCTTGAAGTGGGCGCTCTGCGTGGACTTGCTCACCGGAAGCGCGAAGCTCACGCACGCGGGCTCACCGCTCGTCCCGACCTCGGCGAGCCGGGCGACGATCGCGAGCCGCACCGGATCGCTGAGCGCGGCCAGCACGGTGGTGAACACCATGTGGTCGCGATCGGGGTGGACGAGTTCGTTCGACGTACGGCTGGCCATCCCTTCATCGTACCCGGCAGATGTTCGACACTCCCGAACATCTGCTATGTTCGGCATTACCGAACATAGAGATTGCGAGCCGACAGATGGCGTCATCGAAGCCACGATCCACACCCGCCTGGGCGACGCTCGCGGTCTGCTGCGTCGCCCAGTTCATGGTCATCCTCGACGTGACGATCGTGAACGTGGCACTCCCCCGGATGCGGGACGACCTGGGCCTGAGCACCGGCGGACTCCAGTGGGTCGTCAACGCCTACACGCTCACCTTCGCCGGCTTCCTGCTGCTCGGCGGCCGGGCCGCCGACCTGTGGGGGCGCCGGCGGGTCTTCCTGGCCGGCCTCGGCCTCTTCACCGTCTGCAGCCTGGCGGGGGGCCTGGCACAGGGCGGCGCCTGGCTGATCACCGCCCGCGCCGTGCAGGGCGTCGGCGGCGCCGTCCTCGCGCCCGCCACCCTCTCCCTTCTCACCAGCCGGTTCACCGCCCCGAACGAGCGGCGCAGGGCACTGGGCGCCTGGTCCATCACCTCCGCAAGCGGCGCTGCCGTCGGAGTGCTGGCCGGAGGCGTCCTCACCGATCTGCTGGACTGGCGGTGGGTGCTGTTCGTCAACGTGCCGATCGGGGCCGCGGTGGCGGTCCTCGCGATCCTGGCACTGGCCGAATCGCGTCCGGACGGGCCGAGGGCGCGACTCGACACCCTGGGCGCCCTGACCGTCACCTTGGGCCTGGCCGCCCTGGTCTACGGAATCGTCGGCACCACCAGCCACCCCTGGGGTTCGGCGCGGACCCTGGTCACGCTGGGGGCCGGGGCGGTGCTGCTCGCCCTGTTCACGATCATCGAGACGCGCTTCGCGAAGAACCCGCTCGTCCCCTTCTCGGTCTTCAAAAGGCGCTCGCTCACCCTCGTGAACGCGGTGACCATCTCCATCGGCGCGGCCAACTTCGGCGTCTACTACTTCCTGTCGCTCTACCTCCAGCAGGTCGAGGGCTACTCCCCGCTCCGCGCGGGACTCGACTTCCTGCCCGTGGGCCTCAGCGCCTTCGCCGGCGCGCTGGCCGGCATCCGGCTGGTGGTCCGCCTCGGGGTACGCAACCAGCTCGTCCTGGGCCCCGCGGTGGCGGCGGCCGGTCTCATCTGGCTGGCGGCGACCCTCTCCCCCGGGCAGTCCTACCCGGCGCACCTGCTCGTCCCGCTGATCATGTTCGGCGGCGGGATGGGCCTGTCCTTCACGCCGATGGCCATGGGCGCCACGCAGGGGGTGCCGCCGGACCAGGCGGGACTGGCCTCGGGGCTGATCAACGCGACCCGCCAGGTGGGCGGCGCGATCGGACTCGCCGTCATGGCCACCGCCGCCTCCGGCCTGACGAGCCGCCACCTCGCCTCCGACGGCACCGCCCGCGCCCTCACGGACGGCTACGCGCTGGCCTTCCTGATCGCGGGGCTCGGCCTGGTGGCGGGGATGCTCCTCGCCCTCGCGCTCCCCCCGGCCACGGCAGGACCGGAGTCCGCCGTCCGCGGCGAGGAGCATGATGGAGGGCATGGGTACGAGCGTCGCCGTGACGGGAGCCGGGTCGGGTCTCGGTCTGGTGATCGCGGAGCAGCTGGTCGCCCGCGGCAGGAACGTCGTCCTTCTCGATCGCGATGAGGCCGCGCTGAAGGCGGGCGTCGAACACCTCGGCGGCAGCCGTGCCGCGGGTCTGACCGCCGACCTGTCGACCGTCGAGGGCATCCGCGCCGCCGCCGGCGCCCTGCTGGCACGCGGTGATGTCGCGGGGCTGGTGAACAACGCCGGGGGCTGGCTCCCCGGCGGCCAGTATCCCGACGCACGGCCCGAGCAGTGGATGCCCGCTCTCGTGCTGAACCTCACCGCTCCGATGCTGCTGACCCAGATGTTGTGGCCCGCGCTCGCCGCCGCGGGCGGCTCGGTGGTCAACATCGGCTCCAGCGGCGGACTCGGCGACGCCGCCTACGGGTCGCCGGAGTACGGCGCCGCGAAGGCAGGTCTGCGCCGCTTCACCACCAGCCTCGCCGGACGCGACGACGTCCGGGTGACCGCCGTGGTGCCCGGATGGATCGGCCTCGACCGCGCCCGCGTGCAGTGGGCGGGGCTGTCGGAAGAGGAACGCGCCGAGGCAGGTCCGCTCGTCCCGCCGGAAGAGGTCGCGGCCGCCGTCTGCACCCTGCTGGACTCCGGCCGCCCGGGAGAGGTGGTCGAGCTGCTGCACGGCCGGTCCCGAGGGACCGGCCGCCGCGACGGGACCTGAGCTCCCGGGCTCGACCGGAGGAGCCGCGGACGCCGACCCGGCCCCGTACAACCTTTGTTCGGCTGCGCCGGTCTTGCTTGCGTCGAACAGCTGACGGGGGGCGGGGGACAATGCTGCGCACGAGAGGCCGGCGCCGTGCGGCACACCGCGGGGGGCGGTGGGGGGTCGCCGCGCTGGTGTGTGCGGGTCTCGTGGCAGGTGCGGCGGGCGCGCCCGCGTACGCGAACAGCACGGTTGTCCTGGAGGTCCCCGACCAGCTGGTGCTGCCGTCCGGACCTGCCGGCGGGCAGGACCAGGGCAGGACGCTCGATCTCCGGCTGCACCCCTCGGACCCGCGCACCACCGCCCGGGGCCGGGTGACGGTCGACACCTCGGAACTGTCAGGCGTGGCCAAGGTGACCTGGCCCGCGGCCTGCACGCCGGAAGGCGACGGCGCCGAGTGCGACCTCCCGCACTCCTCCGGGCAGCCGGACGACACCGCTGTGCTGCTGCTGACGGCGGCGCCCGGCGCGCACGCCGGTGCCGCGGGGGTGATCCGCTTCACCGGGCACGCGCCGGGCTCCCCCGACGTGCGCGGGCAGACGCGGGTGACCGTGGGGTCGGGCGCCGACGTGTACATGCACGAGCTGCCGCAGCGGTTGAGCGCGAAGCCGGGCGACACCGTGCCGCTGCCCTTCGTACTGACCAACCGCGGCGGCGATCCCGGCGCGGGCAGCATCCTGACCGCCGTCCCCTCGCCCGGTCTCGACACCCTGCCGCGGTACGGCAACTGCCTGTACGAGGCGAACGGCCTGGAGACCCCGGAGAAGGTCAGCTGGATCGTCTGCGTGCTCCCGCCGGTCGCCCCCGGCGCCTCGGCGTCCTACCGCGGACTGCCCTTCACGGTGCGGAATTCCGCGCTGATCGAGGACGTGGACACCGCCACGGAGCCGTACACGCCCGAGGCGCTGGCCACGGCGCGCGGGAAGCACACGATGGTCCAGGGCACCGGCGAGGACCTGGCCCCGTACACCACCGGTTCGCAGGACTATCCGCCGGGCGACGACGGGGCCGACGTGCGGATCGACGTCGACAACACCGCGGAGCTCGCGCTGACGGCGCCGCCGCCGCTGCGAGGGGCGAAGGGCGCCGTGGTCGAGGCCGAGGTGACGCTGACGAACCAGGGCCCCGCCGACCACCTCGACGGGTGGAACGAGACGCCGACGGCCTCCATCGACTTCCGCCCGCCGCCGGGCACCACGGTCATCGACCCCGACGACGGCTGCCGGGTCTTCGACGCCCACGGCAGGCAGTCGGAGCCGGGCACCCCCGGCGCCCGCTACACCTGCCCGGTCACCCCGTACCTGTGGGCGGGCCAGAGCAGGGTGGAGGTCTTCCGGCTTCGGATCGACAGGGTCATACCGAACGCGGCCGGCAGCGCCGCCATCGACCCGGTGCCGGCGTACGACAGGAACCAGGCGAACAACCGCGTGCGGATCGTGCTCGACGCGGAAACCGGCGATACGCCCACCGGCGGCGGGACCTCGGGCGGCACAGGACACGGCGGCGGCTCCGGGCACGACGCCGGCAGCCCGGGCACCCATGCCGCGGGGTCCACCGGCGGCAGCGGTCCTTCCAGCACCGGGGGCACCGCGTCCGGGGCCGCGGACGGCGACCTCGCGGCCACCGGCACCGACCCGGTCGGCCTGATCGGCGCGGTCGCCATGGGCTGCGGCCTGTTCGGCGGATGGGTGGTGCTCCTGCTGCGGTCCCGGCGGCGCCCGGGGGCGGGCCGCGGCTGACGGGTCTCCCCACCTGCTCGACGCACAGCGGGAGTCGACCTGGCGCACACGCTCGGGGCAGGCCGAGGCCCCTGCCAGGCGTCACCGCCCGGCAGGGGCCTCGCGCGATCGGAACCGCGTCAGCCGTCGTTCTCCGCCGACGGGATGTAGGCGCCGGGCACGTCCGCCGGAGCGAAGATCCTGCTGTCGCCGGGGTACGGCTTGGCCCAGTTGTGCGTCTGGTACCACGTGAAGCGGTTCATCTGCTCGGGGTTGGCGTAGTCGGGAACCGCGGTGGATCCGGTCAGCCGCTGCTGGGACTTCCAGGCGTCCCACTGCGCAGCGACGGCCTTCTCCGCGGCCGGCACCTTGGATGCCGGGACGGCTGCCGCCGCCGGGTCCTGCGGCGCGGGAATGTCCAGGCCGCAGGAGGGCGCGGTGCTCAGGCCGTCGGTCAGCGACGTGCGGTTGGCCAGCGCGTTGAAGGGCGTGAGGTTCGGCTTCTTGGTGAACGCCCCCGCCATCGGGGTGGCGGCGCTGTCCTTCTGGTTCATCGGGTGGATCCCGAGGATCTGCTCGATGGTGCGGACCATCGTGATCTGCGAGTAGTAGCGGCTGTCCACCACGCCGTGCTGGGCGTAGGGGCTGATGATCTGGATCGGGGCGCGGTGGCCGTCGACGTGGTCGAGGCCGGCCTGCGAGTCGTCCTCGACGACGAAGATCGCCGAGTCCTTCCAGTACTTGCTGTGCGAGATCTCGTCGACCATCTTGCCGACCGCGAGGTCGTTGTCCGCGACCTGCGCGGCCGGCCCCGCGGGCCCGCCGGTGTGGTCGCTGGACAGCCAGAACATGTTCAGGTTCGCCGGGCCGTTCTTCTCGAAGTCCTGCTGCCAGAGCTGTTCCCGGTAGACGTCGGGGACACTGGTGTCGAACTTCGGGAAGCCGTGCACCGACACGTCGTTGAGCGACGGGATCGGCGACGAGGAGTCCAGCGGGTAGGCGGTGCCCTGACCGGTGGCGGCCATGTTCTTGGAGTCGCAGTAGAGGTTCTGCCAGGTCGCGTCGGCCGGCTTGGTGAGGAACTGCTGGAATTCGCCGAAGTCCCGCACCGTGTTGCCTGCCGCCTGGGCACCGGTCCACAGGAAGCCGGACTGCTGGTGGCCGAGGGCGTCGTCCTCGGTGTCGTAACTGCGCAGGTACTCGCCCGCGGAGGACTCGGTGTACTCCGGGTTGTCCGCCTGCATCAGCCAGTTGTGGCCCTCGGCGGAGTTCGTGCCGATGTCGTAGGTGTTGTCGTACAGCCCGAACTGCTCCGCCAAGGCGTGCTGGTTGGGCGTCACGTTCGCACCGAACTGGGTGAGCGCGGAGTCGCCGTTGCCCTGCGGGATGTCGCCGAGGACCTGGTCGTAGGTCCGGTTCTCCTTGACGATCATGAAGACGTGCTTGATCGTCGAGGGGTCGCCGAGCCGTACGGGCACCGGCACGGGCGCCGCCTTGCTCTTGCTCTTCGCCACCTTGACCGCGCCGTTGGTCCAGCCGTTCTGCTTGAAGACCTTGTCCGTCTCGGACTTGACGGTCTTGTCGCTCGGCAGCGTGAACTGCTGCAGGCTGGAGGTGGTGTCGTGGGTGCCGTGCCCGGCCGCGGTGGTGGGGCGGCGGGCGTCGACACCGCGGGTGTTGGAGACGACGATCTTGTTGCCCACGGTGGCGATCTCCGCGGGGAAGTAGTCCGTCGGGAGCAGGCCGACGTAGCTGACCGGCTCCTGCGGGCTCGTGTAACGGTAGACGGCGACCGCGTTGGCGCGGCCGAGCGTCACCAGCAGGTGGCCGTCGCCGGTGAGCGTCACCGCGTCGGGCTCGTAGCCCACCGTCGCCTCGGGCCACGGGCGGGTGGCGATGGTCTGCACGACCTTGTCGTTGGAGGTCTTGATGACCGACACGTCGTTGGTGGCCGTGTTGGTGACGAACACGGCCCCCTTCGTGGCGTACAGCGCGGTCGGGTGCAGGCCGACGTCGATGCTGCCGACGGCGGCGTCGGGCTTGGCCACGTTGATGACGCTGACCGTGCCGGTGGTGGTGGCACCGGTCACCGGGTTGGCGGGCACCTGGGTGTTGTACGAGTTGATCGTGGTCTCGCCGGGCCTGGCGGGGCGACCGCCCTCGTTGCTGACGTACAGCTTGTTGCCGACCATGACGATGCCGCGCGGGGCGTTGCCCACGGCCCAGCTCTGCTGGATCGCCCCGGTCGAGGTGTTGATGGCGACGACCCGGTTCTGGCCGTTGACCGCCGAGTAGACGGTCGCGCCGTCGGCGGAGAAGACCGCGGCTCCCACCAGCGCGTGCTTCGCGCCGTCGGCCGGGATCGGGATGGTCACCGGGTTGGCGAGGGTGCCGTCGGGGTTCACCGTGAACCTGGTGTAGCCGTCGGTCTGGCCCAGCCAGAGCTGGGAGCCGTCGGGCGAGTACGAGGGCCCTTCCTGGCCGACGGACGCGCTCTTGATCCGCAGGGTGTCCGCGGCGTTCGTGCCGACCTTCTGCTTCACCTGGCCGGTCTTCAGATCCATGATGACCAGCGCCGCGTCGCCGTCGGTGACCGCGGCGGCGAGGGTGTTCCCGTCCGGGCTGACCGCGGACGACATGATCTTGCCGTCGTTGATGACGGTACGGCTGCCGTAAGGGGCGATGTACTGGTCGTCCGAGACGACCTGGCCCTTGGGGGTGACCTGGCCGACCTGCTGGGATCCGAACTGCTGCGTCGAGGCGACGGCGGTGCCCGTGACACCGAGGGCCACGGTGATGCACGCCGTCACCAGGGCACTTCGCCGGCCCACTCGCCGGCCGAGCAGGCTGACCTGGGCCTTCTCGTTGATCCGACGCTGCCGTGTTACCTGCATTGCTTTATCCCTTCGAGGTGGCGAGGAGCAGTTCGACGTTGCCGTCGAACTGCCACAACGGGTTGGGTGCGTCTCCATGGGCCGTACGCACCAGGAAGTAGCCGTTCACTTCCTTCGGTCCGTCGCCGTCGGCGACGTACCTCCCGTCGGCGGTGATGTCGAGCTGGTAGATGGCGGAGCCGGCGACCTGCGCTCCGGGAAGGTGCCAGCTGACGACGCAGCGCCAGTCGTTGCCGGCTCCCTTGTCGTCGGTCCGGTCGCCGCCCTTGTCGCACGCCGCCGACACCCGGAGCTGCGCCTCGGTGACGGCGGGGCGGTTGAGTTCGTCGGTCTGCATCCGGTAGAGGTGGGCGAACTCCGTGGCGAGCGACTGCTGGACCTTCGCCTTGTCGATGCCCGAGCCCATCGAGGGGGTCGCCAGACCGACGACCGCGACCGTCGCACCGGCCAGGGCGAGCAGCGGCAGGAATCCGACGGTGACGGCACGGCGACCGGAGGCGTCCTGCGTCAGGTTGGTGAAGTCCCGGCGCAGGAAGAGCAGGTAGGCCAGCGTCGTCGCCAGCACGGCCCACAGCAGGCTGACGGCGATGCCGATCAGCAGCGGGCCGGTCTGCCGCGGTCCGGTGAAGAGCCCGTTCCAGGCGATGAAGGCGTAGCCGGGCAGTGCCACGCGCACCGCGACGGGCAGCGGCAGCATCTGGGCGAGCTGCATCGCGAGCGCGACCAGTGCGGGCAGCAGCAGCCCCATCGGGGAGCGCCCGAGCGCGACGGAACCGATCAGCCCGATCCCGGCGAGGGCGAGGGTCGGGGCGATGACGCATGCCCAGGCGAGGAAGACCTCGCCCGCGGCGTGCGAAGGCGACAGCAGATGGCCGTCGAGTCCGACCAGCGACCGGTTGCCGACTGCCAGCAGGCCGCCGACCGCGCCGGAGGCGGCCAGGCCCACCAGCATCAGCAGGATCACGGTGAGGCTGGCCAGGGCCTTCGCGGCGAAGATCCGCCGGGGTGACCTGACCGCCACCAGCAGGTGCCGCCAGGTGCCGAGCCGGTCCTCGGAGGCGAACACGTCGCCCGCGACCACCGAGGTGAGCAGCGGGAGCGCCCAGGTACCGGCGAAGCCGAGCACCACCAGCGGCCCCGCCCACCCGGTGGCGTGCATCCAGCGGCCGAAGAGGGTGTCGGTCGGCAGCGTGCTCTGCCGGCTCACGGCGGCGACGAAGAGCGCGGGCGCGATCCAGCAGGCGAGGACCAGCAGCCGGATCCGCCACTGCGAGACCAGTTTGACCAGTTCGAAGCGGTAGGCCCGGGCCACCGAGACGGGGTGTACGCGGGGGGCGGCGTCCTCGCCCAGGGTCGCGGGTGCGGGTGCGGTGGCGGTCATCGGGCGGTCTCCTGCTGCTCGGTCAGTTCGAGGAACGCGGCCTCCAGCGGCGAGACGACGGGGGCGAGTTCGCGTACCGCGATGCCCTCGCGCACCAGGCACGACACCAGCTCGTCCAGGGCCGGTACGAGGGCGCGCACGACGAGGGCCTCGGCGCCGCGCCATTCCACGGCGTCCTCGACGACGCGGATCCCCTCGGTGCCGGCGGCCAGCCGGCGCGCGGCCTGCGCGTCGGAGGTGAGCAGCCGGTAGTCGAGGTCGCGGTTCTCCGCGGCCAGCTTGCCCAGCGGCCCGGAGAAGACGGTCCGCCCGGTGGCCAGGATGGTGACCTCGGAGCACAGTGCCTCGAGGTCGTCCATGCGGTGGCTGGAGAGCACCACGGCGGTGCCTTCTGCGGCGAGCCGGGTCAGGACGCCGTGCACGTGCTTCTTGCCGGCCGGGTCGAGGCCGTTGGACGGCTCGTCGAGCACCAGCAGCCGGGGCCTGGTGAGCAGGGCGGCGGCGAGTCCGAGCCGCTGGCGCATGCCGAGGGAGAAGCCGCGGGCCCGGTCGTCGGCGACGTCGGTGAGTCCCACCTCGGCGAGCGCGTCGTCGATCCCCGCGCCCGCCGGGCCGCCGCCGCGCAGGGCGGCCAGCGCGGCGAGGTTCTGCCGTGCGGTCAGCGAGGGATACAGACCCGGTCCGTCCACGAAGCCCGCCACACCGTCAGGTGCGCTGAGCGCGCGGCCGACCGGCGTGCCGAGGATGTCGAGGCCGCCGCTGTCGGCGACCGCCAGCCCCAGCAGCAGGCCGAGCAGCGTGGTCTTGCCGGCGCCGTTCGGTCCGACCAGGCCGTGGATCTGACCGCGTGCCACATCCAGGTCGATGCCGTCGAGGGCGACGACGTCACCGAAGCACTTGGTGATCCCGCGAGCCCGGACGGCAAGGTGTGTATCCATGAAACCCTTCCTCCGAATACCTACAAGGACTGTAGGGATGCGACCCGATGTGGGGCGTGGACGGCCAGTTGAACGTTCCCGGAACGGGAGGCGACCAGCGGGAATGGGATTCGTGCATGACGCACGGACATGGTGGAGAAATGACGGCATCACACGAATAAACGCCCGCGGCCGCGAGCGGGCCAGCGGGGCGCCGGCCCGTCCGATCGGTTGCGGCCGGGTGTGCCCGCCATCCGATCGGGCGGATCCGCGGCCGGCCTGACGGACTGTCCAGACGGGGGCGTCCGCCGCCCCCTCGCGGCGGGGAGGTGCGACCCGCTCGCCGGCGTACGTCCGGCGGGTCGGGAGAGCGGTGACGGGCAGCGGGCAGCGGGCAGCGGGCAGCGGGTCGGGAGAACGGGGCGGCGGCAGCCGGGTGATCCCGGGTGATCCGGTGTGCGTCCGGCAGGGCGGGAAGGCTGCCCGCCGCCTGGCAGAACCGGCGGCGGGTCGGGGGCGCGGCCCCTTCGCCGACCGGCGGCTCCCGCTACCCCTCGGCCAGTTCCATCAGCGCGTGGATGTGCTCGATGGCGGCGAAGGTCGACGTCCAGCAGACCACGATCCCGACCGCGACGACCGCCCACGCGAGCCGGTGGCGGGCGGGCGGCCGCAGCAGGGAGTCGACCCTGCGGCCGATGTCGCCGCGCGCGCCGCCCAGGCTGCCCCCGAGCGGCGCGGGACGCGGCGCCGCGGACGCCAGCGCGGCCGCGGCCAGCGCGCGGGCAACGGTCCTGCGGTCGCCGACCTCGGCCGCCGCGCTCTCGTCGGCCCACCGCTCGACGGCCAGGTCGATGGCCCTGGAGACAGGACGCACGAACGGGTTGGCGGCCGCCGCCAGCCGCCCCAACTGCACGTAGCGGTGGTGCCGGTGCCGCAGGTGGGAGCCCTCGTGCGCGAGCAGGGCGCGGCGCTGGGCGGCAGGCAGGAGCTTCAGCATCCCGGTGGACACCACGATGCGCCGGTGGCGGCCCGGGATCGTGTAGGCGATGGCGGCGTCGTCCTCGATGACGCTCAGAGCGCCGCCGAGCTCCGGGAGCGCCGCCGCGACCGCCGACGCGCGCCGGGCTTCGCGTACGACCCGCACCAGGTGGAGGCCCGCGGAGGCGAGCAGCAGCGCCGCGGCAAGCCCGCCGGCGGCGGCCACGGCGGGCGGCACCGGAACACCGGCGCGCAGCGCGCTCGGTGACCAGTGGTCGAGGCCGGACAGGCCGGGCGCCTCGGCCAGCGCTATCACCGCCGCCAGGCAGAGCAGCAGTCCGGTGCTCAGCGCGACGGTCAGGGCGAGGGCGGTCAGCAGTACGGTCGCGGCGGCCGGCGCCAGGCGGGCGCCGGCCCGGCGGGAGAGCCGGGCGCTCAGCGCGCCGAGGGCGAAGGGCACGGCGGCCATGGTGAGGGCGGGCCACTGCGGCCCGGCGGCCGTCACGGCCTGTCCTCGCGCTCCGACTCCGCCAGCAGCGTCCGCAGCAGGTCCTCCGTCGCGTCGTCGAGCCCGCCGACGAACCGGGCCAGCACGCTCGTACGGTCCGCGCCGGCTTCGAGCAGCTGGTGCATCCGGTGGGCGGTGACCCGCGCCTCGGCGTCGGCGGCCCCCTCGCCCGCGAGCCGGTAGGCGAAGGCGCGCCCCCGCGCCGAGCGCTGGAGGGCCTGCTTCGCGTACAGCCGGGACAAGGCGGTCAGCACCGTGTTGTAGGCCAGGCCACCGCCCAGTTCCGCCTGCACCTCCGACGCGGTCATCGGCTTCCCCGAGGCGGCCAGGCAGGCGACCACCTCACGTTCGAGACCGCCGGGCGAACGGCCCCGCCTCGCGCTCATCTGGCCCTTCCGCCGGCTGTCGTCGCTGCGCACCCCTGGGCACGGTCATGCCCCCGCGGCCCAGTGTGTCAGAGCGTCCTGCCGGGGCATCGAGCGCCGCCGCACCGGCGGCACGCTGTCGCGCGGGGCACCTCCTCGGGCAAGCTGGGCCGAGCAGTCGCCGTGTCCCAGCTCACACGAGGAGCCGCCATGTCCGAGACCCTCCGCCTCGATCCCGCGAAGACGGCGCTGGTCCTGATCGAGTACCAGAACGACTTCACCAGCCCCGGCGGCGTGCTCAACGGCGCCGTGGCCGACGTGATGGCGAAGACCGGGATGCTGGCGAACACCGTGGCGCTCGCCGAGGCCGCCCGCGCCGCCGGCGTCACCGTCATGCACGCGCCCATCACCTTCGCGCCCGGCTACGGCGAGCTCTCCCGCCACCCGTACGGCATCCTCAAGGGGGTCGTGGACGGCTCCGCGTTCGTCAAGGGCAGCTGGGGCGCCGCGATCGTGGACGACCTGGCGCCGGCCGAGGGCGACATCGTGATCGAGGGCAAGCGCGGCCTGGACACCTTCGCCAGCACGAATCTCGACTTCATCCTGCGCAGCAAGGGCATCGACACGATCATCCTGGGCGGCTTCCTCACCAACTGCTGCGTGGAGTCCACGATGCGCACCGGATACGAGCACGGCTTCCGGGTCGTCACCGTGCGGGACTGCCTCGCCGCCACGTCCCAGGAGGAGCACGACAACGCGATCGCGTACGACTACCCGATGTTCTCCCTGCCGCTGACGTCCGCCGAGGTGATCGCGGGGCTCTGACCGCGGCGAATCGCCCGCGGTTCGCGTCCGTACATCCCGTGTCTCCCGCGCCTCTCGGCATAGCGTGAGGGTGCAAAACGGGACGTACGCGACAACGGGAGCGGCTGGGCGTGGAGCGCAAGTGGTGGACTCTGGTCGCGGTGTCGGTGGCGACATTCATGCTGCTGCTCGACATCACGGTGGTCAATGTGGCGCTGCCGTCGATCCGGAAGGACCTGGACGCCAGCTTCACCGACCTGCAGTGGGTGCTGGACGCGTACGCGTTGACGCTGGCCGCGCTGGTACTGACCGCCGGCTCGCTCGCCGACCGGCTGGGCCGGCGGCGGATCTTCGCCTGGGGGCTGGCGATCTTCTCCACGGCCTCGCTGCTGTGCGCGCTGGCGCCCGACCCGACGTTCCTGAACGTGGCGCGGGCGATCCAGGGCATCGGCGGGGCCGCGATGTTCGCCGTGTCGCTCGCGCTGGTCGCGCAGGAATTCCCGGCGGGCCGGGAGCGCGGCGTCGCGATGGGGTGGTACGGGGCGACGATCGGCGCGGCGGTGGCGATCGGACCACTCATCGGCGGGGCGCTGACCGACTCGCTGGGCTGGGAGTCGATCTTCTACCTCAATGTGCCGATCGGGGCGGTGACGCTCCTGGTGACCTTCCTGCGGCTGCGCGAGAGCCGCGATCCGCACGCGACGCGGGTCGACTGGGCCGGCGTGGCGGCGTTCAGCGGATCCCTCTTCCTGCTGGTGCTGGCACTGGTGAGGGGCAACGACGAGGGCTGGACGAGCACGATGATCCTGTCGCTGCTGGCGGGGTCCGCCGCGCTGATGGCCCTGTTCATCGGGATCGAGATCCGGGTGCCGGAGCCGATGCTTCCGCTGCCGCTCTTCCGGCGGCCCGCCTTCACCGGCGTGCAACTGGCGGCGTTCGGCGTGTCGAGCTCGCTCTTCGCCCTCTTCCTCTACATCACGCTCTACATGCAGAACTACCTGGGCCTCACACCTTTCGGGACCGGCCTGCGCTACCTGCCCGTCACCGCGGTGAGCTTCCTGGCCGCGCCGATCGCCGGGACCCTGCTGTCGCGGGTGCCGGCCAGGACGCTGCTCGGCATCGGCCTGACCGGGGTCGGCATCGGCCTGTACCTGATCGGCGGCGCGGAGCCAGGCGACGAGTGGACGTCGCTGCTGGCCGGGTTCGTGATCGCCGGCGCGGGGACGGGGCTGATCAACCCGGTGATCGCGGACGTGGCCGTGAGCGTGGTGCCGAGACAGCAGAGCGGCATGGCGGCCGGCATCAACGACACCTTCCGGCAGGTCGGCATCGCGGTCGGCATCGCCGTATGGGGGGCCATCTTCGTGGGCCGCGGCGCCGACGAGGTCCGCGACCTGACGGCGGGGACACCCGCGGCGAGCGGCAACCACCCGCGTGAGCTGGTCGAGGCCGCCTCGTCGGGGAGTCTGGACCAGGCACTCGCCGCCTTTCCCCCGCAGGCCAGGCAGCAGGTCGAGAAGGCGGCCCGCCAGGGCTTCCTCGACGGGTTCAACGAGGTGGTCTTCCTGGGCTCGATGGTCTGCTTCCTCGGCGCGATCCTGGCGGTGTGGCTGGTCAGGGAGCGCGATATCGAGCGCTGAAGGGCCGATGGCGGCGCGGGACCGAGCACTGCGGGCCGCCGGCGTCGAGCCGCCGGTGTGACCTGCGGATTCACGGAAACACCCGGTGGCACGGCGGTCGTAGAATCCCTGGGGTGACTGCTGAAGACGACGCGTTCGCGGCGCTGGGCATGCTGAGCGATCCCGTACGGCGCAAGCTCTACCGCCATGTCGCCGCCGCCGTGTCGGAGGTGGGGCGGGACGCCGCCGCGGAGGCGGTGGGGGTCTCCCGGTCGCTTGCGGCCTTCCACCTGGACAAGCTGGTCGCGGCAGGGCTGCTGGCCGCGTCCTTCCGGCGGCTCTCGGAGCGCACGGGGCCCGGAGCCGGCCGGCCGGCGAAGATGTACCGGCGGGTCGAGGGCGAGCACGCCGTGTCCCTGCCGCCCCGGTCCTACGACACCGCCGGCAGGCTGCTCGCGGAGGTCGTGGAACGCGCCGGGCTCGACCTGGAGTTGCAGGCCGCGGCGCGGGCCGCGGGCGCGGCGGACCCGGACGCCGCGGCGGGTGACATGGTCGAGGTGCTCCGCGCCCGCGGCTACCTGCCCTTCTGGGACGACGGGACGCTGCGGCTGGGCAACTGCCCCTTCCACGCCCTCGCGGACGACTTCCGCGCGCTGATCTGCGGGATGAACCTGGCACTGATCGAAGGCATGGCTCCTGAGGGGTGGTCGGCTGCCCTCGATCCGTGTCCTGGCGGGTGCTGCGTGAGCCTCTGTTCTAAAAACAATTCTGATTGACTATAGAGACCGCGCCTTGGCATGCTGGCCCCATGACTGGCTTTCATGTCGCGCAGGTCAACATCGGCCGCATCGTCGCCCCCCTGGACGGCCCCGAGTTGGCCGACTTCGTCGCACAACTGCCCGAGATCAACGCACTGGCCGACCACTCGCCGGGGTTCGTATGGCGCATGGTCGACGACGACGGAGAGGACTCGACGGGTCTGCGGCCGGACGGCGACGACGGCATGCTCCTCATCAACTGTTCGACCTGGGAGTCGGTCGAAGCCCTCCGCGACTTCGCGTACCACACGGACCACCTGCGCGTGCTGAGCCGCCGCCGCGAGTGGTTCCAGCGGCTGGACGGCCCGCACCAGGCGCTGTGGTGGGTCCCGGCCGGCCACCACCCGAGCGTGGCCGAGGCGATGGAGCGCATCGCGACCCTGCGCGAGCAGGGCCCGGGGCCGCTCGCCTTCACCTTCCGCGACCCGCACCCCGCACCGGTCGCCGCGGGATAGGCCCTGCGGTCGGCCGGCCCGCCGCGGGCGCCGGGTGGTCAGCCCTCGCCGCGGCGCGGCAGCCGGTGCAGGGCCACCTCCGACAGCGCGCCGCCGTCCGCGACCGCGGTCATGTAGGTGCAGTACGGCTGGCGCCTGCGGTCGGTCGGGGAGCCCGGGTTGAGCAACCGCAGCCCGCCTGCGGCGGTGGTGTCCCAGGGGATGTGGCTGTGGCCGAACACCAGGACGTCCGCATCGGGGTACAGGCGCTCGCAGCGCTCCTCGCGCCCGCGCGCCGCGCCGGTCTCGTGCACCACCGCGAAGCGGACGCCCGCCACCTCCGCTCTGGCCACCTCGGGCAGCCGTGCCCGCAGGGCGGGCCCGTCGTTGTTGCCGTGGACCGCGACCAGCCGCCCGGCCCTGGCCGCCAGCAGGTCGAGCGTGGCCTCGTCCACCCAGTCGCCCGCGTGGAAGACGACATCGGCCGCGTCGATCGCGCCCAGCAACCCGGCGGGCAGCCGCCGGGCGCGCAGCGGCACGTGCGTGTCGGTCGTCAGCAACACGTTCACCTCGCGGCCTCCTGAGTGATCGCGGTCTCCCGCGTGACCGCGCGGCCGGTCCGACCCGCTCGCCGGGCCGCGGCCTTCGCGTCTCTCCGGACGCCGACCCTACGTCCGGCCGCACCCGTACGGGCCCGACACGTCAAGGACGTCGAACCGGCGTACCGCCGTCCGTGCGAACCGCGGGGGGCGCGGGGGCAGGCGGGGTACGCACAGCGAGAGCGGAAGGCGGTGGCGGCCATGGCGGGTGCCGGCAGGGTGGACGTGGTGGTGGTCGGGGCGGGAGCCGCCGGACTGGCCTGCGCACGGGATCTGATCGACGGCGGGGCCCGGGTCCGGGTCGTGGAGGCGGCGGACGCGGTCGGCGGCCGGATGCGCACCGACGTGGTCGGCGGATTCAGGCTCGACCGCGGGTTCCAGGTGTTCAACACCTCCTACCCGCAGGTCAAGGCGCGACTGCGGCTGCGGGCGCTCCGGTTGCGGCCGTTCACGCCGGGCGTGCTGATCCACACCCCCGGCGGCTGGAAGCGGTTCACCGACCCCACCCGGCGGCTGCGGCAGAGCGCCGATCTGCTGCCGGGGCGCCTGGGCTCGGCGCGGGACGTCGCGGCGCTCGCGCTGCTGAGCGCACGGGACCTGCTGGCACCTCCCGGGGTGCTGCGCGCGGCCCCTGACCGTACGACACGTACCGCGCTCGCCGCGGCCGGCCTGTCGGAGGACCTGGTCGAATCGCTCTTCCGGCCTTTCCTGTCCGGGGTGTTCCTCGAGGACGAGCTGGAGACGTCCAGCCGCTTCTTCCACCTGGTGTGGCGCTCGATGCTGCGCGGCACCCTCTGCCTGCCGGCCGCGGGCATCGGCGCGGTGCCGGCCCAGCTCGCCGCCGGCCTGCCCGGCGGCACCGTCCGGGTGGACGCACCGGTGGACCGGCTCACCGACGACGGTGTGCTGCTGGCCGGCGGCGAGGAGGTGGCGGGCCGCGCCGTCGTCGTCGCGACCGGACCCGGCGCCGCCGCCGCGCTGCTGCCGGGGCTCACCGTACCCGGCACCCGGGCGGTGACGACCTACTACCATGCGGCCTCGTCCGCACCGCTCGCCGAGCCGACCCTGCTGGTCGACTCCGCCCGGCGGGTGCTGAACACGGTCGTCCTCAGCGAGATCTCCCCTGCCTGCGCACCCCCCGGGCGGGCCCTGGTGTCCACCTCCGTGCTCGGCGCGTCCGGCGGTCCAGGTGAGCGCGCGGTGCGTACGGTGCTCTCCGACCTCTACGGGACCGACACCGACCGCTGGGAGCCGATCGCCGAGTACCCCGTCGCCGACGCCCTGCCGGCGATGCCCCCGCCCTGGCCGCTGATCCGCAGCACCCGCGTCGCCCCCGCGCGCTACGTCTGCGGCGACCACCGCGCCACCGGCTCCCTCCAGGGCGCCCTGGCCTCCGGCGCCCGCGCCGCCCGCGAAGTCCTCACCGACCTGCACGGCGGTCGGTGACCTGCGGGCGGCGCAGGCGGCGGGCCGTTCCACCGCCCGCCGGGTCACCCCTGGACGGCCGGCCGCCGCCCGCTCACGCCGGAGGGTCCAGCAGCGCCGGCGTATGAACCGGTGCCGGTCCCCATGGTGACCGAACACTCATGCACGAAGTCGGCACAGCGGGGTAAGGGGTGCATGATCTAGTGTTCGACTGAGGCCGTTTGGCCTAACGCCGACGAAGGGTGTGTGCCATGGCTTCGCAGGACATGACGAGACGCATAGTGGATCTCCTCTCGACACGGGGGGAGGATCTGGCGCCCGCTTGGGGTTCGAAGGTGTCCGGCTCGCTGGGCGGCCGGGTGAGCAGGGCCGAGGTCGAGCGTGAGCTCGGGGAGCTCTACGCCGCTCTGGTGGCAGCGCTGGGCGAGGGAAGCCTGGACGCGCACGGGGAGGCGTTCGGCGAGGTGCGCGCGCTGCTGGCGGAGCTGTCCCGCAGCCGGGCGCAGCAGGGCTTCAGCCCCTCGGAGACCGCGCTGAGCGTCCTGGCCCTCAAGCAGGTGCTGGAGCCGACGCTGACCAGCGACGACGCCGATGTGCCCGCGTATCTGGCGTTCGCAGGGCTGGTGGACGCCCTGGGCCTGTTCACCATCGAGGTCTACTCCCGCACGCGGGAGGAGCTGATCGGCGCGCAGGCCGAGCAGCTGCTCGAACTGTCGACTCCCGTGGTCAAGCTGTGGGACGGCGTGATCGGGGTGCCGCTGGTGGGCACCCTGGACTCCGCCCGCACCATGGTGGTGATGGAGAAGATGCTCCAGGCGCTGATCGACAGCGGCTCGGAGCAGGCCATCATCGACATCACCGGCGTCCCGGCCGTGGACACCGAGGTCGCCCAGCACCTGCTGAAGACGGTCGTGGCCGCCCGGCTGATGGGCGCGGAGTGCACGATCTCCGGTATCCGCCCCCAGATCGCACAGACCATCGTCGCGCTGGGCATCGACTTCGGCGACATCGTCACCAAGGCCACCCTGGCCGACGCGCTGCGCCATGCGCTGCGTGCTTCCGGCGTGACCGTGTCGCGTACCACCCCGCTGGCCGCCCGATGACCGACCGCGTTCCGGTCCTGCAGATCGGGCAGGTGCTGCTGGTCTCCATCCAGACCGACCTGGACGACCACACCGTCATGGCCCTCCAGGACGACCTGGCGGCGAAGGTCGTGGAGACCGGTGCCCACGGTGTGGTGATCGACATCACGGCCGTGGAGATCGTCGACTCCTTCGTCGGCCGGATGCTGGCCACGATCGCGTCGATCTCCCGGATGCTCGACGCGGAGACCGTCGTGGTGGGCATGCGCCCGGCGGTGGCGATCACCCTGGTCGAGCTCGGGTTGTCGCTGGGCGGGGTCAAGACCGCCTTGACATTGCAGAAGGGTCTCCAGGTACTGGACCGCGCCCGCGCGCTCCGGCTCGGTGACGAGGATCGCGACGTGAGCGGCGAATCGCCGGACGCGAGGTCTGCACGAACTGATCCGGCCGAGTCGTGACAGCCCCGGGCCCCGCCGGCCCGAGGGTCCTGGCGATCACCACCAACGACGGCGTCGTGCAGGCGCGCCAGTTGGTGCGGGCGCTGGCCCAGGAGTGCCGGCTGTCCCTGGTCGAGCAGACGAAGCTGGTCACCGCGGCCAGTGAACTGGCTCGCAACACCCTGATCTACGGAGGCGGCGGCACGATGACCGCTGACCTGGTCCAGGAGCGCGGCCGTCGGGGGATACGCCTGGTCTTCGCCGACCAGGGGCCCGGTATCCCCGACCTGGACCTGGCGCTGACCGACGGCTGGACGTCCGGGACGGGAATGGGCCTCGGGCTTTCCGGATCCAAGCGGCTGGTGGACGACTTCCTGCTCGACACGGTGCCGGGAGAGGGCACGACGGTCACCGTCACCAAGTGGGCACGGTGACGGCGGGCGGCGGCATCCACCTGACGGAATGCGAGGACGTGGCCTGGTTCCGGGACCACGCGGAGGCCGCCCGGGGCAGCGCCGCCGCGCTGGCGCGCCGGATCGGCTTCACCGAGCAGCGCAGCGCCGAGGTCGTCCTCGCGGTGACCGAGATCGTGACGAACATGCGCAAGCACGCCATCGACGGCGCCCTCGCGCTGCGCGTGCTCCGTACTCCCCTGGTCGCGGGGATCGAGGTCGTGGTGACCGACCACGGGCCCGGGATCAGCGACATCGGCGCCGCCCTGCGGGACGGCTCTTCGACCGCCGGGACGCTGGGGATCGGCCTCGGCGCGGTCCGGCGGCTCGCCGACATCTTCGACATCCACTCGCGGCCCGGTCTTGGCACGGTCCAGATGGCGCGTTTCTGGCCCCGGCCCTCCGCGGAGGTGCCGGCGCCGGGAGAGTCGCTGGTCGCCGGGATCACCCGCCCCATCGGCGGTGAACTGGTGTGCGGTGACGCCTGGTCGGCGCGGACCGACAGCGGCGGACGGGAGCGGGAGCAGCAGGAGTCACAGGAGGGCCGCGAACGCCGCAACGCCCTGGACTGGCAGACCCTGACCGGTATGCGCAGGCCCGGCTCGGACGCCGGACGCGGCGCCGCGGAACAGCGCCCGGCGGTCCCGGCGCGGGCGGTCGGGCCGCGCAGGTCCGCTCCCCTGCGGTCGGCGGCGACCGGATCCGGCGAGGGCGTGCTGGTGATGCTGTGCGACGGCCTCGGCCACGGACCGCTGGCGGCCAAGGCCGGACAGGCCGCCGTCCAGGCCTTCCGCACCGGCTCGGCCCGCACACCGGAGCAGGCGATACAAGAGGTGCACCGGGCACTGCACGGCACCCGGGGTGCCGCCGTCGCCATCGCACGTATCGAAGCGGAGGGGCGGCGCCTGCTGTTCTGCGGGGTGGGCAACATCACCGCGGCGCTGGTGACCACCGACACCCGCTCCAACCTGCTGTCGCATCCCGGCATCGTGGGCCATCAGATGCGCCAGCTGCACACCTACGAGTACCCGTTGCCGGACCACGGGGCGCTGGTGATGCACTCCGACGGGCTGACGGAGCGCTGGACGCCCGCCGATCTGGCGGGGCTGATCGGCCACCGGCCCGTGGTGACCGCCGCGGGCCTGCTCCGGCACGCCGGTACGCGACGCGACGACGCGAGCGTGGTGGTCGCGAAGGGGGCCTGGTGAACCAGCCTGCCGACTCCCGCTCCACGTACGGGCCGTCCAGGGTGCTGCTGGCCACTCTGGCGACCGAGCAGGACATCTTCACGCTGCGCCGCCGCGCCAAGTCGCTCGCCGAGGCCATCGGCCTCGACAGCCGCGACCAGGTGCGCCTGGCCACGGCCGTGAGCGAGCTGGGCCGCGACCTGCTGCGTCCTGCCGCGATGACCGCCGTCTTCACGCTGCACCCGGCTCCTGCGGCGCTGGAGGTGGTCCTCTCCTGGACGGACGACCGCGTCCCCAGCGAGGAGTCGCTGAACGCCGTCACCCGCCTGCTGCCCGAGACCCGCCACCGCCCCGCTGCCGCGGGCGGTCGCGTCGAGATCGCCTATCCCCTGCCGGCCGCCGTCCTCGACCCCGCCCGGATCCGGGACATCCTGCACGCCGAGGCCCCGGTCAGCGCGATCGAGGACCTGCGGGCGCAGACCCAGGACCTGCTCGCCTCCCTCCAGGAGGCGCACGCGCAGCGCGACGAGCTGGAGCGGCTCAACGAGGAGCTCACCGAGACCAACGCCGGGGTGATGGCGCTCTACGCCGAACTCACCGTGGAGCACAAGGAGGTCGTGGAGCGCTACGCCGAGGAGCACGAACTCGCCCTGGCCCTCCAGCGCACCTTCCTGCCCACGACGCTGCCCGATGTGCCGGGGGTCGAGCTCGCCGTCCGCTACCTCCCGGCGACGTCCACGACGGAGATCGGCGGCGACTTCTACGAGGCGGTCCAGAGCCCGCACGGACTGCTGCTGGCCGTCGGCGACGTCGTCGGCCACTCCCTCAAGGCCGCGACCGTCATGGGCGAACTGCGCCACGCGCTGCGCGCCTACACCGCGGAAGGCCACCCCCCGCACGTACTCCTCGAACGCCTGGACAACCTGCTCCACCTGCACCGTCCCGGCTGGACCGCCACGGTGTGCATCATCCTGGTCGAACCCGGCAACCGGCGCGTGCGCATCGCCAATGCCGGGCACCTGCCGCCCCTGGTGGTGACCGCCGACGGTTCCGCGACCTACCTGGAGCGGCACGGGCCGCTCCTCGGCCTCAACCTGAACCGGCCCGAGGCCATCGCCTACGACATAGCCCCCGGCAGCCGGCTGCTGATGATCACCGACGGGCTCATCGAGACCCGCACCAGCGATCTCCGCGACCGCCTGCGTCTGCTCAGCGAGGTGACAGCCGGGGGGCCGCCTGCGCCCGAGGCGCTGTGCGACACACTCATAGAGCGCTTCGGCGAGCAGGCGGAGGACGACATCATCGTCTTCGCCGCGCTCCTGCACCCCGCCGAGGCTCCGCCCGATCAGCACCTGCAGCACGTACAGCACGTACAGCACGAGAAGTACGAACCCGGATCCTCCCGGTAGACCGGTGCCGGAGGGGGTAGACGGAGCCGGACGCCGCACGGTCGTGTCGCGGTACCGGCTTCCGTGTCCGCGTGTCAGAGAGGATGTGTCGGCCTGTGCAGGCAAGCGGTGACTTCGACGGCACCACCTCGGCGATCTCCGCGGCCCGGCGGCTGACGGCCGGCTTCCTCCGGCGGGCGAAGGACGAGCGCGGTGTGCCGGTGAGCGACCGCTCGCTCGACGACGCCCAACTGGTGGTGAGCGAACTGGTCACCAACGCCGTCAGGCACGCCCCCGGCCCCTGCCGCGTGCTGCTGGAGATCATCGGCGACCGGCTGCGGATCACCGTGCGGGACTCTTCCGCCGCGCTGCCGACGATCCTCGCGCCCGACCCTGCGCGGGTGGGCCGCCACGGCATGGAGATCGTCGTCGCCCTGTGCGGCGTCCTGAGCGTCGCCCACCGTCCGGAGGGCGGGAAGCACATCACCGTCGACCTCGGTCTGGTCACCTGAGCCGACGGTGGGCGTCGTGCGGGCTGTGCGCTGCCCGGATGGGCCCCCTGCCGGGGCCGATCGGGTCAGGAGGGGACGGGATGACCTCCGTCGCCTTCCACGACGGTGCGTGCGGCTTCCCCGTGGTCGGGGTCCTCGACGATGGTGACGTCGACGGTGCCGTCACCGGTGGTGTCGAACTGGTAGAGGTCGGCCTTGCCGTCACCTGTGGTGTCGACCATCCAGACGTCGGCCTTGCCGTCGCCGTTGGTGTCTGCGCTGAGCAGCAGGTGCTCCTCGCCCGGGGTCTCGCTCGTCTCATGTGTCATGGCTGCCGCGTGCCCCTGCGCGGGGTCGGCAAACCGCCACCCGGCCCATGGGCTGGTCGGGGTGGACGGGGACGCTCAGCGGCCGGAGGGGACGTGGACGCCTGCGCCTCCCGAGCCGTACTTCGCCACGTGCGCGGGCCAGCTCTTGGCGGTGGTGATGTCGTACCAGGTGTCGATGGTCGGGTCGAAGAAGTCCGGGCCGGGTTGCTTGATCTCCGACACCCCGAGGTGGTCGAGCCGCCGGTCGCCCTGGATGGTCTCCTTGACGAAGGTGTCGATGCGTTCGCCGTAGAACCTGGCGCGGGCACCGTCCTTGGCCGCCTGGGTGGGAGCCCGTTCGATCGCCTCGGTCTGCGCCTCGGTGAAGCCTTCCGCGTGGAAGCGCTCCTGCGCCTGGTCCACGTGCTCCATCAGCGCCTGGAGGGTCGCGTCCGCCTTCGCCGCCGGGGACTCCGGCGTGACGACCTCGGAGTCGGCCGAAGGGCTTTCGAACGCCGCCCGCTCGCTGAGCCCGGACTCCAGCATGTCGGCTTCGACGTCCCCCGCGGCCTCGGCTCCCGCCTGGTGCTCGGCGAATTCGTCCGCGATCTGCTCGCCAAGGGACGGGCCTTCGCCGGGTACGGGGGGCTCGTAGCCCCCTCCCCCGCCCGAGCCGCCGGTCTCGCTGCCCGTGACCCGGCCCTCGCCCGCCATGCCGGTCGGGCCCTCCCCCGCCATGCCCGTGGGGCCTTCACCCGCCATCCCGACCGGGCCTTCACCCGCCATGCCCGTCGGGCCCTGGGAGCCGGCGCCGCCCTCGATGACGCGCAGTTCCGGGCGCGGGGGGCCGTCGGTCGTCGGCAATGTGCCGTCCGCGGTCATGGCGGCAGGCTCTGTCCCGGGGTACGCGTTGTCGTTGGCGGGCGGCCCGGAATCGAGGTCGACGGGTTCGAGCGCCGGCTCAGCGGGCGGTACGGCATTGTCGTTGGCCGGCCCGCCGGACTCCGGCGCGGCCGACTCCGGGCCCGCGGCCGACTCCGGGCCCGCGGCCGTCTCGGCCGGTGCGGGGGCTTCCGCGGTCGGGCCGGCCTCGGGCGCCGGTGCCGGTTCTGCGGCGGGCGCCGCCTCGGGCGCCGGGGCCGCTTCCGGTACGGGCGTGCCCTCGGGCACCGGAGCCGGCTCAGCGACGGGGGTGCCCTCGCCGACCACGGGGCCCTCGCCCGCCGGTGCGCCACGCCCGCCACCGCCGCCGAGCAGCTTGCCGCCGAACTCCATCGCCTTGGCCATGCCGATCTGGAGCGCCATGGCCCCCGCGTTCTGCGCGTCCTCGGTCATCTGGTCGGAGGATTGCTGGAGTTGGGTGGCCGTCGACGCGGTGGACGCGTCGATGAGGTTCTTGATGAAGACCAGGCCGTGCAGGACCAGGGCGACACCCGCCGCCCACAGTGCCCACGGCCCCACCGTCGAGGCGACGGTGCCGCAGAACAGGATGATCGGGGCCAGTGCCGCGCCCACCGCGCCGAAGGAGAAGATGGACCCGATGATGGCGATCGCGGTGAGGATGATGCCGATCGCGACCGCCAGGCCCGCGATGGAGCCCAGGACGATGGTGACGCCGGTGGCGATGTCGGCCGAGGACTTCAGGGCGTTGCCGAGCGGGTCCTTGGACCACTGCTCGGCGCTGAAGAGGTTGGCGACACCGGAGGCGATCTGGCCGAAGCCGTTGACGACGCCCATCAGCGAGGCCCGCGGGTCGACGAAGCCGCGCAGCAGGCCGAGGCCGAACTTCGCGAAGTCGGTGTCGCCGATGCCGGTCAGCAGATGGCGGCCGGTCAGGCGCAGCGCGATACCGGCCCGTTGGGAGGCAGTGAGCTGTTCGAAGTGGCCGCCGCACTCCCTGTCGATCTCCGCGATCTCGTCGGCCTTGCGCTGTTCCTCCTTGGCCTGGTGGGCCGCTGCCGACGCCGCGCTTGGCGGGTCCTCACCGGTCAGCCAGGGCGGCAGCGTACGGGTGATCGCGCCCGAGGGGTCATAGCGGGTGCGCCCCTCGTACGCGGCGCGCTGCACCGGGACGCCGGCGCGGCGCGCGGGGACCGGCGGGGGCATCGCGGACATGCCGCTGAGGTACGCGGCCTGCGCGGCGGCCAGGCGCGCCTCCATGGCCGCGGACGCGGTGTGCAGGGCCGTGCCCTGCGCGTCGAGGGCGTCGGCCGAGGCGCGGTGGGCGGCGGGTTGCGCGGCGAAGCCGTCCAGGCGGGACTTGGCCGCGGCGTTCTGCCCGGTCATGGCCGCGGCCTTGGCCTCGGACTGGGCGACGGCCGCCTCGGTCTCGCCGATCCTGCCTTCGGTGGCGGTGTTGGAGACCGCGGCCGCCGCGGCCTCCTCCGCCAACTGGCCGGCGCGGGCCTTGGTCTGCCCGATCGTGCTGTCGACGGTGCCCATGTCGTGGCCGACCCGGGTCAGCTGACCCCCCTGCTCGGCTGACTTGCCTGCGGCCTCGCCGTCTTCCGGGGTGTTGGCCGCGTTCTCCGCCGCCAGCTGTCCGGACTCGGCGGCCATCGGCCCGGACTTCTGCGCGCCCTCGTCGCTCTTCGCGGTCACCTGGGGGGCGCCGGCCGCGACGGCGGCCGCCTTCTCCTTGGAGACGCCGAGCGCGCCCCTGGCCTGCTCGGCCGCGCTCCGCCGGTGGGCGCTGTGCTCCTTGAGCGCGGCCACACCGGCGTCGCTGTCGGCGACCGCGGCCCGTCCGGCCTGGAGCATGGCCTCCATCTGGTGCCCCTGGGAGCGTTCGGCCGCGGCGGCGGTACGCACCTGGTGGGCGCCGGCGCGCAGGGCCTGCACCCGCGACGCCACGGAGGCGGCCGCGCCTTCCAGCGCGGGGTTGGCCGGGATCTCCCGCCCGCCGCCGTCGACGGTGGTCAGCGGGGGTTCGACGGCGACGGGGGCGGGCGGCTCCGGCGGTGTCCCCTCCTGCGCGAGTGCGGCGGCCCGCGCGGCGAGCTGCCCTGCCGCGGCGGCCTCGCCCGCGCCGGGGGCGCCGGCCCCGCCGCCGGTGGTGGCGGGCGGGGCTCCCCCCGCGGCCGCCACCGGCTCGGGCGGCTTGGCTGCCTCGGCCTTGGCCTCGCCTGCCGCGGCGCCGGCCGAGGACTGGGCGCCGCTGGTGTCGGTGGGGGTCACCGCGCCGGACATGGCGCGCTTCTGCTTGGCCTTCTCGGCCGCGACCTCCTCCGGTGACGGGGGCTCAGCCGCTGTGTCCGGTTCGCCGCCGCCTTCGCCGTCCTCGGCCCGGGCGGCCTTGGCGGCGGCGATCTGCTGCTCGGCCCTGCCCTGGAGGGCGGCGGACATGTCCTCACCGGCGCGCTGGACGGTGAGGGGGGCGGCGCCCTGCGGCCCGGCGCCGTCCAGGGCGCGCCGCTGGTTCGCGACCAGCCCGGCGACCGCGCTGTTGCCTGCCGAACGCTGCAGGCCGAGCAGCCAGCCTGCGCGGTGCCCGGCTGCGGTCGGGGGTTGCGCGGGTGCGGGCGCCGGCCGGTCGCCGGTCAGCGCGGACGCGGGCTCGGGAGCGGACGGGCGGACCCGGTCGGGGCCGTCCGGCATGTCGGCGTGGCCGGGCCCGCGCGTCCCTGCTGTCACCCCCGCACGGTCCCAGCCGGCCGCCGGTGCGGCCAGCGCCGCGCGTGTGGCCGAAAGGGAAGACTTGCTGCCCTAACCGGCATCCGCAACGGCCCAGGGGGCAGCGGGTGGTTGTGCGACACTCGCCCCATGCGACGCCGTGTCGACCTGAGCCGGCTGCCCGCCGCCGCCCGGTACGCCGTGGCCCTGGCGGTGGTCGCCACCGTGGTGGGCGCAGTACTGCTGGTGCGGGCGGGCGGCGGTGACGACGAGCCGGCCGGCTGGTACACCGCCGTGGTCAAGGTCGGGGCCGTCGCGCTGCTGGTGTATCTGGCCGGGCGACTGGTGTGGTGGGTACGGAGCAGGGCACGCCGCGAGCCGCCGGGCGGCCGCTGACCGGGGGCGTACCCGGCTCGGCGGATCACGGGCGGCAGGGGCTCACCGTCGGAGCACGTCGTAGGCCAGGTGCGTGGTGTTCGGCGTCGGTGTCACGCTTCGCCGCACCAGGGTGTGCGGTGCGCCGCCGGTGAACAGGCGTGTCCCGGCGCCCAGCACGACGGGGGCGAGGTGCAGCCGCAACTCGTCGACCAGCCCGGCGTCGAGCGCCGAGCCGACCGTGGCCCCGCCGCCCATGAGGACGACGTCGAGGTCCCGGCCGCAGCGGGACGACGCCGCCTCGGCCCGCTCCCTGGCCGCGGTGACGGCGTCGGCCAGGCCGGTGGTGACGAACGTCCAGTCGAGGTCGGTGAGCCGCACCGACTCGGGCGGTGAACTCGTCACGACGACGAAGGCGGGCTCGCCGACCTCGCGGGCGCCGTAGCCGGTCTCGTCGTCCCAGCCGTTCGGCCCGTCGACGATGTCGAAGAGCCGGCGCCCCAGGACGACCGCCCCCGAGCGGGCCGTGGCCTCACTGAGGACCCGGCGGTCGTCGGGGTCGTCCGAGAACGCCCAGATGTGCAGGGCCTCGCCCCCGACGCCCAGCCCGTTGTCCTGCCCGGCGTCCGGCCCGGTGACGAAGCCGTCGAGGGAGACGGAGATGTCAGCGATGATTCGAGTCATACCTGGGCAGACCGGATCCCCCGCCCGAACTCATCGCTCGGGCGGGGGCCGCCGCACACCGGACGCGGGAGTGCTCCCGGGGCGCGACGGACGCTGAGGACCGCCCGGCGATCCCGGGCGGGCACTACGACAGCCACGGCACCTCGCTGCGGTTCCGGGACAGCCCTCAGGCCGGCGCGGGAAGGTCGCGCATGTGGCGGAGCGGCGGGAAGAACACGAACCAGCCGGCCGCCATGGACCCGGCGGCGGCCAGCCAGAGCGTGGGCCGCACCCCGATCCGCGTGCCCAGCAGCCCGCCCAGCACGGCGCCGAGCGGCAACGTCCCCCACACGACCCAGCGGACGGCCGCGCTCATCCGCCCCATGAGCCCCGGCGGTGTCACCGACTGCCGGTGACTGAGCTGTGCGACGTCGTACACCACCCCGGCGAAGACGCGGCGCCCGAACCCAGCGGGAAGAGCAGCACCCCCAGCCCCGCCAGGCGACGGGGGCGACGACCTGCGGGGCGCTGACCACCAGCATCGACACCCTGATGATCCGCGCGGAGCCGATCCGCTCGGCGAGGCGACCGGCGAACACTCCCCCGGCGACCCCGCCGGCGGCGGAGACCGCCACGATCAGGCCGATCAGCCCGGCGTGGACGTGCAGCACCCGGATGAGGAAGATCGTCCCCAGCGCCGAGGCCATGCCGCCGAACAGGTTCGCGGTCCCCGTGCACGCCACGACCTTGCGCAGCACGTCGTGCCTGACGACGAAGCCCAGGCCCTCGGCGATCCGGCTCCGCAACGTCTCGTCCGCCTGCCGCCGAGGCGGCGGCGCCTCGCGCTTCCTGATCCCGGATATCGCGGCGACCGAGACCGCGTAGGAGATCGGGTCGGCCGTCATCGCCCCCGCGGCGCCGAACACCGCGAGCAGGCCGCCGCCGAGGCCGGGGCCGCCGAGTCGGGCGAACGCCTGAGTGGTCCCCAGCCTGCCGTTGGCCTCCATCCGGTGCTCGGCGCTGATCAGCGACAGCACGTAACTCTGGTAGGAGACGTCGAAGAACACCGTGCACACACCGGCGGTCGCGCTACGGCGTGGAGCTGGGCCATCGTCAGGGTGCCGAACGCGGCCACCAGGGGGATCGATCCGATGGCCAGGAGGCGGAGGATGCCGCAGACGATCATGATGGAGCGTTTGGTGCCGCGGTCGACGATCGCACCCGCGGGCAGCGCGACCACCGCGAACGCCGCCGTGGCGGCGGCCGCCGGCAGGCCGACCTGGAAGGTGCTCGCCTTGAGCGCGACGACGGCGACCAGCGGCAGTGCGACCGTGGTGACCGCCGAGCCCATCTCGCTGACCGCCTGGCCGCCCCAGAGCAGGAGGAAATCCCGCGGGCGCCACGGGCTCCGTGCCTCGGACTCGGGCTCGACATCAGGGCTCGTCGGCAACTCCCGTCACCGCGCCGGCCTGGATGCCGCTCCCGCGGTCCGGGCTGGATCACCGGAAAGCCTTCGACATCGTCTCCTGCCCGCGGTCGCCGGTCGGCTCGGGAGCATCCCGGTCAGCGGTGGACCGGCAGCGGGCGGTGCGGGGCGCGGCCCTCAGCCCTGGCGGACCCGGGCGCGGCTGGCGCGACGCCGCAGCGCGCGGCGCTCCTCCTCGCCGAGCCCGCCCCAGACGCCGACGTCCTGGCCGGTGTCCAGCGCCCATTGGCGGCACCGGTCCATGACCGGGCAGCGGTTGCAGACGGCCTTGGCCTCTTCGATCTTCAGCAGCGCGGGGCCGGAGGTGCCGACGGGAAAGAACAGTTCGGGGTCCTCGTCACGGCACGCGGCGTGGTCTTGCCAGTCGTGGGTCATGGTTCCTCCATCGCTCGATCTGCCTCGGCGGGGGGTTCGGCGCGGCCCGCACGGCAGGCGGCCGCTCCCGGGCGTCCGAGGGCGGGCGGTTCGTCAGCCGAGCGCCACCACGAGCGCTGCGGCGATCACGATCAGGACGGCCGCGGAGAGCAGGACGATGTGGCGCAGGGGCAGCGAGCCCGCGGCGTGGTGGCTGGGCCTGCCCTCTCGTGCGTGCTTGTGCGGGTGGCCGACAGTCGTGTCGGCGCCCCACTGGTGGCTGCCGGGTGTCGTCATCCTCAAGTGCGTCATGCTGATCTCCTGACCGCTGAGCGGAAATCGAATCGGGAAGTTCGGGCCGGGGTGGAAAAAGAGCCTCAGCTCTCCTCGGGATCGGGTCGCCCGGCTTGCTGCGCTTCCTCGATGGCCTCGGTGTAGGAGTCGAGCACTTCGTCCATGGCCGCGTCCTCCACGGCGTCGTCGAGCAGCGGCGGGTCGGGGGTCTCAGGGGTTCGCGGTGTGTCGGTCATACCCGCCGTATTGCCCGATCGGGCCAGACCATTGCCAACACGTGAAATCTCGGGCTCCGTCATTGCAGGTCGGGGCCAGGGCCGGTGACGATCAAGCAGCCCCGAGCTGCAGCTCCTGCGGTGTGCCGCCGCAGGGGTCACGAGGTGCGGCCGGTCGAGAAACTCACGGAGCAGACCATGACATCGAGCAGATCGAACCTTCCCGGACGTCCGACCCGCCGGGCGGTGCTCGCCACCGGAGCGGCGGTCGCAGGGGTCAGCGCCCTCGGCGCGGGCCCGGCGCGCGCCGCCGCCGGCCACCGTGCGGCTGGCGCCTCGCGTCCCGGGGGCCTCGGCGCTTCGCTCTACTCGGTCGTCGAGGGCTACAGCCGCTGGCCGATCCACCGGACCGGGACGCGGGAGGAGTCGGCGGCGCTCGACTGGCTCGAGCGCGAGTTGCGCGGCCGGGGCGCGCTCACCGGCCGGTGGGGCTACGACTACCCGCACTACCGGTGGTCGGCCGAGGTCCGGGTCGGCAGGGTCCGGCTGCCGACCGTTCCGCTGTACTACGAGGGCGTCGGCCGGGTACGGGGCCGCGCGCAGTTCGTGCGGCCGGTGACGACCAGCAAGGACGGGAGCGACCCGGCGGTGCTCGCGGCGGTGGCCGAGGCCGCCGTGGCCGGTGCGGACGTCGCGGTGCTGCCCACGACCAGTACGACGGCGGCCGGTTACCCGTCGTACGACGGTCTCGTGGGCTACAACAGCGACCCCGACGCCCCGAAGACCGGCGTCCCGACGCTGCTCGTCCCGGGACGGGACGCGGACCGGATCCAGCGGTACGGCGCCGACGTCGACTTCGCCGCGCGGACCGTCCGCGCCCATGCGTACTGCCTGACGGGCTGGTTCGGCACCCGCAGGCCGGTGGCCGACCCGATCGTCGTCACCACTCCGCTGACCGGATGGTTCACCTGCGCCGCCGAGCGCGGGACCGGCGTCGCGCTGGCGCTCGAGCTGGCTGCGGAGTTGTCGCGCGAGCACCCGGTGTTCTTCCTCGGCAACACCGGCCACGAGCTGAACAACTACGGCGCCCGGGCCTACCTGGCCGAGGAGTTCGACCTGGCGCCGCGCGCCGTCTTCCACCTGGGTTCCGCGCTCGCGGCTGCCGCGGCCGGGCCGGACGGGCACTTCGAGCTGGCGCCGCGCGGCGCGGCGAGCAACCCCGCTTTCGACGCGGTGCCCGGGCTCGCGGCCGACCTCGCCGCCGCGAGGTTCAACCAGGCGGCGAAGTTCCCCGGCGAGGGGGCGGTGTGGAACGCGGCCCTGGGCCCGGCGGTCCCGCTGCTGTCCCTTGCGGGCAACTTCCGCGAGTTCCACACGCCCGACGACACGCCCGGGGTGACGACCTCGGCGGAGGTGCTCGAGCAGGCCTACGACGCGGTACGTGCCGCGGCGCGCGACCTGATCTCCGCGACCTGATCCCCGCTCCCCGACCGGAGCTGCCCGACGGCAGCCGCCTGACGGCTGGCCGCTGCCGCCTGGCCGCAACGCGGCGACGGGCGGGCCGCGACGACGCGCGGCCCGCCCGTTCTGCCCTTCCCGTGGGCGTCCTAGTCGAACGTGGCGGCGAACAGGTGCATGCCGGGCAGGTTCGGCAGGCTGACATAGGCGACCGTCTTGCCCGCGGTGACGGGCACGGACGTCGCGTAGACGCTCACCTTGTGGGGTCCCGTGCCGGTCGGCGGCTGATTCCAGTCGGCGGCGGTGGCGACGAGGGTGTTGCCCGGCGTGGCCGAGTTGGCCCACCAGTCGGCCAGGCTGACCGTCGATGTGGAGGTGCTGCCGTCGGTGTAGGTGAGGGTGATGTCACCGCTCTGGTTGCCCGGTCCTCCCGCGCCGAGCAGTTCGAGCTTGCTGCCGCTGCCGGGCAGGGTGATCACCTGTCCCTGCGTGGCGATGTTGTCGGGCTGCCCGGCCGGCACGTCCGGCCAGGTGAAGCTGGTCGACCCCGCGGTGACCGGCCGGCCGGGGCTGATGCCCACCGCGGCGAGCTGCTGCGCGGAGAAGCTGTATCCGGAGCCGTCGAAGTCCGCCGACGTCGGGTCGGAGTCGTCGCTGACGCCGGTGTTGTCGAAGGCGGCGGCGAAGCCGGCGTAGGGGGTGGTGATGGTCCTGACGGCCTGGGTGACCTTGCCGTGGCCGACCTTCTCCTCGTCGAAGGCGGCGTCGAGGGTGAGCCGGCCGGTCCCGGGGACGGCGGCGGACGGAGGTGTCGCGGTGAAGGTGAGTGCGGTGGTGCTGTGCGGGGCGGCCTGCCGCAGCCGGACCACGCGAGGGCTGACGGTCCACCCGGCGGGGACTCCCGGGGTGACGGTGACATCGTGTACGGCCACGTCGGCGTCGTTGACGAACGTGCCGGTCAGCGTGAACTGCCCGGAGGGCGCGATCGGCGGGGCCTTCAGGGTGACGCCCTGCGAACCGTAGGAGCGCACCACCCGCACCGAACCCGCGGCGGGCAGGTGCTGCGCGGAGTCGCCGACCATCAGGCCGTAACTCCCGTCGGCGACCTGCCAGTTCTGCGTGGTCTCGTTCCAGGTCCTGAAGTCGGAGGCGGGTACGTCGAAGGTGACGCGGCGGGTCTGCCCCGGCGCGAGGCTCACCTTCTGGAACGCCTTGAGCTGCGCGGGCGGTTCGCCGCTCGCGACGGGGTCGTGCACGTAGAGCTGTACGACGTCGGAGCCGGTCCTGTGCCCGGTGTTGGTGATGTCCACGCTGGCCCGTACGGTGCCGAGCGAGGTGGTGGTGGGCGCGGAGACCTTGAGGGCGCCGAAGCGGAACGAGGTGTAGGACAGGCCGTATCCGAAGGGGAACAGCGGGTCGATGTCCTTCGCGTCGTACCAGCGGTAGCCCACGTTCAGGCCTTCGGAGTACTGGACCTTGCCGTTCTCACCCGGCCACTGGGCGGTGGTCGAGGCCGGCACGTCCCGCAGGCTCTTGGGGAAGGTCACGGGGAGCTTGCCCGAGGGGTTCACATCGCCGAACAGCAGGGCCGCGATCGCCTTGCCGTCCTCCTGGCCCGGGTACCAGGCCTCGAACACGCCCTTCACCGAGTCCAGCCACGGCATCGTCACCGCGGAGCCGGTGTTCAGCACCACGACGGTGTTCGGGTTGGCCGCCGCGACGGCCTGGATGAGCGTGTTCTTGTCGGCCGGCAGGTCGATGTCGGGCAGGTCGCTGCCCTCGGCCTCGAAGTCGCCGGCGAAGACCACTGCCACATCGGAGGACTTGGCGAGGTCGACGGCCTGCTCGATCGAGGTGCTGGGGCCGCCCGGCGGCTGCCAGCCCAGGTCGAGCAGCGAGCCGCCGCCGTCCTGGTAGTAGTCGACCTCGATGCTCACCGGCTTCCCCGCGGTCAGCTCGACCGTGCCGGTCTCGGTGTTGCCGCCCTGGTCGCGCCAGTTGTCGATGATCTGCTTGCCGTCGACGAGCAGCCGGCTGCCGTCGTCACTGGTCACCGAGAAGGTGTAGGTGCCGGTGGCCGGCGGGTCGACCGTGCCGGTGTACTTCGCGGACCACTGGCTCGTGGGGACCGAGGGCGCGGGTGAGCCGCCGTTCCAGTTGAAGTCGACCTGCTCGGTGTTCGCGGTGGCGATCGGGTCGCCCGACAGCGTCATGCCCTTGTAGTAGGTGCCCGTCAGGCCCGCGCCGGTCCCGGAAGCGGGGGTGAGCGCCGAGGCCGGCACCGTCGGGAGCCCGCCGTAGGGGCTGTCACCCGCGGCGTACCGCACGGTGGTGTTCTTGCCGGCGCGCGCGGCGATCCCCTGGTAGGGGGTGACGACCGAGTCGGCGGCGACGGCTGCGGAGCCGCCGCCCGCGGTGAGCGCGTCGGTGCCCGCGTCGCGGCCGATCACCGCGATCGACGACTTGGCGTTCGGCGACAGCGGCAGCAGGTTGCCGGCGTTCTTGAGCAGCACGCTGCCGTCCTCGGCGACCTTCCTCGCGACGGCCACGTGCGCGGGCGTGGTGACCACCGAACTCGGGTCGCCCGTGGGAGGCTTGGTGAACAGGTGGAATCGGAACATCTCGGTGAGGATCGGCCGCACCAGGTCGTCGACGGTCGCGAGCGTGACCTGCCCGTCCGCGACGGCCTGCTTCAACGGCGCACCGTAGTAGTGCCCGTCGGGCATCTCCATGTTCATCCGGGCGTCGGCGGAGGCGACCGTGGAGTGGGTGGCGCCCCAGTCGGAGGTGACGAAGCCCTGGTAGCCCCACTGGTCGCGCAGGACCTGCTTCATGATGTACGGGTCCTGGCAGGCGGGTTGGCCGTTGATGAAGCTGTAGGAGCACATCAGCGATGCGGGCCTGGCCTGCTTGACGACCGTCTCGAACTGCGAGAGGTAGATCTCCTGCTCCACGCGCTGGTCGATGATCGCGTCGTCGTCGGAGTTGTTGCGGTTGGCCTCCTGGTTGTAGACGGCCCAGTGCTTGAGCTGGGCCATCTCACCGGTGTCCTGGATGCCCGAGACATCGGCGGCCCCGATCTGGCCCGCGAGGTACGGGTCCTCGCCGTAGGACTCGAACGCGCGGCCCCAGCGCGGGTCGCGGACGATGTTCACCGTCGGCCCGAGGTCGACGTCGTCGCCCTTGCCCCACTGTTCGGAGCCGACGACCTGGCCGTACTGCCGCGCCAGGCCGGAGTCCCAGGTCGCCGCGTCGGCCACCGGCGCGGGCAGCTGGGTGACGCCGGTCATCCCGTGCCCGACACCCGCGGGTGAGTCGTCGAGCGTCAGCTTCGGTATGCACAGCCGCGGGACGGCCGGGACCGTGCCCGCGTAGTCGCTGCTGTTGTCACCGTGCAGTTCGTTGAGTTTCTCGTCCAGGGTCATCCGGCTCAGCAGCTGGTCGACCCGGTGCTCCACCGGTGCTGACGAGGTGACCCAGGGGCAGGCGGACGCCTCAGCGGGCGGCGGAGCCGCATGGGACGCACCAGCCAGCGAAAGGAAGAGAACCGACGCGACTGCGACGGTCAGCGCAGAATTCCGCCGGCGGCGGAATGGTCTTGGAAAGGTGCTCGTCACTCGCACTCCTCAGACAGGGCTTGACTCTTGGACATCGTTGTCTTTCCGGCGGATCGCATGGTGGATACCGACGGCCGCACGGCAGGCGGTCGAAAGATGAGAGGTATCGGCCGCCTACCGCAGGAAAGCCGTAGACTCTCCGGCGTGGACGGCATCGACTCGGCATCGCTCTCGGCACGTCGCAAGCGCACCCGCGACCAGGTCCTGGCGATACTCGCGCAGCACGGCAGCGGCCTGACCCGGGCCGACCTGAGCCGGGTGACGGGGTTGTCGGCGAGCGCGATCAGCGACTGCGTGTCGTCGCTGCGGTCGAGCGGGCTGGTCTCCGAGTCCCCTTCCAGGGCCGGCAGCGCCACCGGGAGGGGGCGCCGGGCGACGGTCGTCAGCCTGGTGGACGACGAAGGGCTCGTCGTCGGCATCGACTTCGGGCACGCGCATGTGACCGCCGCCGTGGCCACCACCGGCGGCGAGGTGCTCGAACAGCGCACCGACGTCCTCGACGTCGACCACCGCCCGGGCCCGGTGATGGATGTCGCGGCCGGGCTGGCCAGGAACTGCGTCGAACGCAGCGGGCACACCATGGACGAGGTGCTGGGCATCGCCGCCGGCATTCCCGGCCCGCTGGACATCCGCACCCAGGTCGTCCGACCGCCGACGATCCTCTCCGACTGGGTGGGGCTCGCCCCCGCCGCCGAACTCGCCCGCAGGCTCGGGCATCCGGTGTCGATCGGGAACGACGCCGACATGGGCGCGCGCGGCGAGCAGGCCTACGGGGCCGCTCACGGTCTCGACGACTTCCTCTACATCAAGGCCTCCCACGGGATAGGCGCCGGCATCGTCATCGGGGGCCGCCCCTACCGGGGGGCGACCGGTATCGCCGGGGAGATCGGTCACACCCAGATCCCCGACGCGGTGAACTGGTGCCGATGCGGCAGCCGCGGCTGCCTGGAGACGGTCGTGTCCATCACGACGGTGCGCCGGCAGCTCGCGCACGTGCTCGCCACGCACCAGACGACGCTGGACGAGAGTGCGATCCCCCCGCTCAGCGAGCTCAGCGACAACCCGGCCGCCGCCCGGGTGCTCACCGAGGCCGGACGGACGGTCGGCCGCGTACTCGCCGACCTCGTCAACTGCCTCAACCCCGCCGCCCTGGTGCTGGGCGGCGAACTCGGCTCCGCGGGCGAGCCGTTCGCCGCAGGCATCCGCGAGTCCGTCGCCCGCTACGCCCAGCCGGCCAGCGCCCAGGCAGCCGAGGTGATCACCGGGCAGCTCGGGGCGGAGGCCGAGGTACGGGGCGCCGTCGCGGCAGCGGTCGCCGCCGCCCGGCTGCGGCTCACCGACGTTTCCTGACACGGGGCGCCTCGTTCCTCTCGGCCTGGGAGCTGCGGATCCGGACCTGTGACCCGGGTTTCCACCCCGGCGTCAGCCGCGCGGGCTGTGGAAATCCAGCCCGTCCAGGTTGATCGAGCCGTTGTCGCCTTCCTCGTAGGAGACGGTCACCACCGGGTCGCGGCCGCTGACGGGGACGTCGTCGACCGTCACGCTCCCCCAGCTGTCCCAGCTGTCGGACACCTTGGGGAAGGTCACCTGCCGGACCTTCCTGCCGTCGACCGACAGCGTCATCGTGCGGGTGTCGCTGTTGGCGTTGGCGTAGTGGAGGGTGACGCTCTCCCGCCCGGCGGCGGACGTCGTGCGGTGCACGGTGTAGGACGAGGAGGCACCCTGCGACCACAGGCCGTCGATGAACGCCCGGCCGCTGTAGCCGGTGTGGTTCACGTTCGTCTTGGCGCCACCGGTGTTGAGCGCGTCCTCGGCCTCGATGTGTCCGGGGTCGGGGCAGCCGTGCAGCGCGGGCGTACCGGCGGTGTCGGCGCACCGGTCGGCCGAGTCGCGCACCCGGTCGCCGTCCCGGTCCCCGTCGACGGCGCCCGTCAGTGTCACCTCGACGGTGTGCCTGCCGGTCAGGGATGCCGGGATGGTGTCACCGTGCACGCGCCTGCCGTCGACGGTGAGCGAGCGCACCTTCGTACCCGCGCCGTGCAGCGCGATCGTCAAGGTGGCGTCGCGGTAGTGCAGTCCGCGCAGGGTGACGTCTCCCCACCCTGCCGGCAGCGTCGGCGCGATCGTCAGGCCGTGCTCGCCGAAGCGGAGCCCGAGCAGCCCGGAGTCGATCATGTCGAGGAAGGCGGTGGCCGACCAGGTCTGGTCGGGCTGCGAACCCCAGTGGAACTTCACCTCGTCGCCCAGGCGCTGCCAGCCGCCGTCGACCACGCCGGTCAGGCCGTTGTAGATCTCCCAGAACCCGCTGTTGTCGTCGGCCAGTGCGGCCAGCCGCGCGGTCTCGGCGGCGAAGCCCTGCTGCGACCCCTGCTGTGCCAGGGCCTTGGCCCACAGGCCCTGCACCACGGGCCAGACGATGGCGTTGTGCCGGCCGGGCTGGTCGTCGGAGTAGCGGGCCCAGTTGGGGTACGTGTCGGGCATGCCCCAGGTCATCTCGGTGGCGTGCGCCAGGATCGACCTGGTCTGGGCCTTGTCGGCGATCCCGAAGATCAGCGCGAACGCGAGACCTGTGCCCTCCTGGTACGGGCCGGTGGTCCCGTCCGCGAGCAGCATGTAGTTGTACAGACCCGTCTTCGGGTTCCAGAAGCGCTTGTTGATGGCCGACTTGAGCGCCGCCGCCTTCGCCCGGTAGCCGGCGACCTCCTTGGCCGGGCGGCCGATCCTGGCCGCCATGTCGGCGGCGTGGACGTAGGCGGCGTAGTAGACCTCGTTCGTGCTCAGGAACATGCCGGTGGAGACGCCGGGCCACGGCATGGAACCGGTGCTGACCGACTCGGTGGCGTCGGCGGGCGGCGCGGGATAGCCGGCGATGCCGTCGTTGAAGAAGGAAGCGCCGGTGAAGAGGCCGTAGGTGGAGTTGTAGCCGGCCGTGGTGGCGTGCTCGCGGATCGCCAGGGTGTCGGAAGCGGTCCTGTAGGCGTCGTCCAGGAAGCTCTTGTCACCGGTGACCAGGTAGTGGTTCCACGCGGCGGTGACCCATACGACCTGGTCCCACTGCTGATCGTCCTGCTGGATCCGCAGATTGCCCGCCGCGTCCTTGTCGACGGCCGACCAGAGCGTGTTGCGGGCCAGCGCCGGGTCCAGCAGGCTCGTGGCGTTCCAGCTGTTCACCGAGGCGTCCCGGGTCCAGGGCTGCGGGTAGCCGCCGCCGGCGCGCACGATGCCGACGCCGGGGTCCATCAGGCCGCTCTTGTCGTAGACGGCGGGATCCCAGGTGATCGTGTTCGTCTGCAGCAGGTTGCGCAGTGCGGCCTGGTAGGCGGTGCCGTAGCGGGCCTGGCTGTCGGGGTTGGCGAACTCCAGCGTGGGAAGCGACGGCGCCGAGGCGTCCGCCCCCGCCCCGGTCGTCCCGGCGGCACCGGCGGCACCGGCGGCACCCGCGGCACCCGCGGCACCGGCGGCACCCGCTCCGTACAACGCGGCGCCGAGCGCCACGGCCATGGCGGTCACCATGCAGGTGAGACGCCTGCGCCTTCGGGTTGTCGATCTGAGCCTCATGTCACGCACCTTCCCCGACGCCGCACGCGGCGCGGACTGAAACGGAGGGTTCGCTGTCCGATCCCGGAGCAAGCCCCGATCCATCGGAGTTCGACCGTAGTAAGGAAAAAGTCAGCCCGTCAACAGACGTGCAGGAAACCGAAGATGGCCGTACGGCTCGCCTGGCAGCCACCCGGAAGGGGCGAAACACCCGTCAACCGGCGCACAGGCGCCGGGCATTTGACCGCTTCTGCGGCACATGTGACCCGCCCGCTTCGGATGACAACGTTGGCGTGAACACGCGTCACTCCACGGGGTCCCGGGCTCGCCGGTGTGAGGTTATTTTCCTTTGTACGGCGGATAACCGACCCGCTTCAGCCTCTTGACGTCACGGTCGGTGCCCATGCCGGCAAGGGCGGCGGCCACCGCGGCCGGCGCCGGCCCCGCCGGTCCCGCCGGTCCCGCCGGTCCCGCGAGGCGCACGGTCCACGGCTTGGGGCCGCCTATTCGGGCCAGGGGTTCTGCTGGATGACCTCGACGAAGTCGGTACGCCGGAATCCCGGGCTGAAGTGCTCGAGTACATCGGCGTTCACGGTTCCGAAGGTCGTATCGGGACGGTCCTTGAATCCGTCGGTGAACGCGGCGAGGATCTGCCGCTTGAAATCGGGGCGGGGATGCGACTCGGTGACGGCGATGATCGACGCGGATTCCAGGTCGTGGTAGCCGATTCCGAGGACATCCGTCTCGACCCCGGCCGTCACGAGCGCGACCTCGGGTTCCATGAATTCGGGAACCCCGGGCGTGGTGTGCAGGGCGATCGAGGTCCACACCCTGCGCTGGTCGTCCGCCGAGAAGCCGTGAGCGCCGAGGAAGCGGCGCGCCTCGTCCGCCCCGTCGATCTCGAAGCGCTGGTCAGCGGTGCGATAGGCGTCGGTCAGGCCGAGGTCGTGGAACATGGCACCGACGTACAGCACCTCGGGATTCGGCGACAGGCCCCGAAAGCGCCCCTGGAGCATGCCGAAAAGGAAGACGCGGCGCGAGTGGTGGAAGAGCAGCGGCGGCGAGACGTCCCTGACCAATTCGGTCGCTTCCACGGCCATACGGCTGTCCGGGATCTCGACACCCGCGACGACTTCGGCCATCCTTGCGCTCCCGTGGCGACGAGGCGTGACAGGTACGCCTGTGAGTGACGTGATCGGCTGTCCGATTATGCGGCCGTTTCCGGATTTCCCCCGGCCCACACGCCGTGCCGTCACCGATTCGCACCGCGGGGCTGCCGCACGGTCGACCGTGCGGCAGCCCCGTGCGAAGGGCGCCGGCCGGAAGAGTTCCGGATCGGGCTTGCGGCGCCCCTCCTCGCAGGAGGGCACGCGCGCATCGCAGAACCCGGCCACCGGCAGTTCCGTCCGGGCTTGGCAGCCCGAGGCCTCAGGGGCGGCTCAGACGCGGGCGCGGCGCACGTCGATGTTGCCCCAGCGGGTCCTGGCGCGGACCTCGACGGTCTCCTCGGCCTGCTCGGGGGGTTCGGCGTCGGCGAGGGTGTTGCGCACCTGCCCGCGTTCTGAGCTGACGTCGAGCCAGGCGGCAGTGCCCTCGGGGACACCGACCTCGATGGCGCCGAAGGAGGTCTCCAACCGGACCGTCCCGCTGACGACTTCGGCGACACGCAGGGCGCCGTGGGCGGTGGTGGCGACGACAGAGGACTCGGCGCGGGCGATGTCGATGTCACCGTTGGCGCCGTTCACCCGCAGGTCGCCGGCCACCACGCCGACGCTGGTTCCGCCGTTGGAGTTCTTCAGGACGGCGGGCCCGCCGACGGAGCCGACGCGCAGGCTGCCGGAGCTTGTGGTGATCTCGGCCTTGCCCTCGACCCGGTCGACGGTGATCGAGCCGTGGGAGGCGGTCAGCCGGAGCGGCCCGGTCGTGTCGAGCCGGACGTCACCCGACGAGGTCTTCACCCGGACCTCGCCGAGCCGGCCCTCGCCGAGCAGCTGGACCCAGGAGCCGGTCATGTCGATGTGCGAGCCCGTGGGCAGGCCGACCGTCACGTCCACGGCGCCGGTGGGTCCCACGAGGTGGCGCTGCTTCGTCCTGACGGTCAGGACGCCGCCGGTGTAGGCGACCTCGGTCTGCTCAGCGGCCCGTACGTCCCTGTCCCGCTTCGGGTCCAGGGGCCGCACCTCGACGACCGTGTCGAGGCGGTCGCCCGCGGTGAACCGGATGGAGCCGGCCCCCACCTGGGCGGTGGCGGAGATCGGTTCGGGAGTGTCGAAAGAAGGCATGGCTGTACCGTCCTCGTGGGTCTCGGGTCGCCCCTCGCGGGGACGTGGGTGTGGGCGGGAGCAGGGTGGGCGCTGGCCGGGGCGGACCCGCCTCAGCGCACCCATCCGATGAAGCTCTGTCCGAGGTTTCGGCTCTTCTCCGTCGTACGCGGTGTGCCGCCGCCGTCGACCGCGGCCGACACGGCACGGACCAGCCAGGCGTTGACCGACAGGCCGTCGCGGGTCGCGGCCTGCTCGGCGCGCGCCTTGAGGTGGGCCGGCAGCCGCAGGTTGACGCGGGCGGTGCCGCCCTCGTCGCTCTCCGCCGGGGCCTGCGCCTTGAGCGGTTCGGTGGGTGCGGCAGGCTCCGCGGAGCCGCCGGAAGGCGGCGGTGTGACCACGAAGTCGGGGTCGAGCCCGCGCAGCCGCACGTCGACCGAGCCGGGGGCGAGCTCGCGGGTGATCTCGTCCATCGCGGCGGAGAGCACGTTGAGCATGGTCAGGCGGGTCGCCGACTCCAGTGGAGCGGTGAGCCGCTCGGCCAGCTCACGGGCTTCTTCGCCGCCGGCTTCGGCGGCCACCGCGAGTTCGCGGCGAAGGTTGTCGACATACGGCGTGAGGTCCATGGCGCAATAGTGGCACCACATTGGCGCCATGCGCAAGCCTCTATGGCATCACGATGGAGGTCCCCCGACCTACCCCCTTCTGACCTGCGGCAATACACATCGGCAGTTCGGCGCCATCGTGGCACCAGTCCCGCACACACGCCTGCATGGCCCCCTGTGAGCCCACCCTGACACGAGATGGCGCCACGTCGCCCCCGGCGGTGTCACCATGGCACCACCGCCACGACCGGGCCGGCCACCCGTGCGGGACACCGCGGCAAATGCGACCCGGCCACCACGCCTCGGCGCGTGCCGAGGGCTCGCGGGGTGATCGGGATATCGTCCCTATGGTGCGCTGACCGGGCGACGAGGACCGCGCGGAGAGGACTGTCATGGCCGATCGCCGGCAGGAGAGTGCGTCCGACGACAACTCGACGCCGAGGCCGGAGATCCGGCGTGCCCACCCGAGCACACGGGAGATGGCCGGGCCCGCCATGGTGGTCGGCGCCCTCGGCGTGGTCTTCGGCGACCTGGGGACCAGCCCGCTCTACACCTTGCAGACCGTCTTCAACCCCGACGACCCGCACCCCGTCCCGGTCTCGGCGCGCAACGTGTACGGAGTCGTATCGCTCGTGTTCTGGTCAGTCACGATCATCGTGACGGTCACCTACGTGCTTCTGGCGATGCGCGCCGACAACGACGGCGAGGGCGGCATCATGGCCCTCATCACCCTGCTGCGCCAAGGGAAGGCCAAACGCGGCCAGCGGGCGGCCGCCGCGCTCGCCGCGCTGGGGATCTTCGGCGCGTCGCTGTTCTTCGGCGACAGCATGATCACGCCGGCGATCTCGGTGCTCTCCGCGATCGAGGGGCTCAAGGTCGTCCAACCGTCGCTGAACGACGCCGTCGTGCCCATCACGGCGGCGATCATCGTGGTGCTCTTCCTGGTGCAGCGCAGGGGAACCGCTGCGGTGGGCCGGGTGTTCGGGCCGGTGATGGTCCTGTGGTTCACGGTGATCGGCGCGTGCGGGATCTCCGGCATCGCCGACCACCCGAGCATCCTCAGGGCGGTCTCCCCCAGCTACGCCCTGGGCTTCCTTTTCGGCCACTTCGGGACGGCCTTCTTCTCGCTGGCCGCGGTCGTCCTCGCGGTCACCGGCGCCGAGGCGCTGTACGCCGACATGGGTCACTTCGGCCGCCGGTCGATCACCCGCGCATGGGTGCTGCTGGTCTTCCCGGCCTGCATCCTGAGCTACTTCGGCCAGGGCGCCCTGGTGCTGGCCGACCCGGGCAACGTCAGCAGCCCGTTCTTCCTGCTCGTGCCGAGCTGGGGCCGGCTGCCGATGGTGATCCTGGCCACCGCGGCCACGGTGATCGCCTCCCAGGCGGTGATCACCGGCGCCTACTCGGTCGCCTCGCAGGCCGCCCAGCTGGGCTACCTGCCGAGGCTGCGGATCGCGCACACCTCCGAGTCGACCATCGGCCAGATCTACGTCCCTTTCATCAACTGGCTGCTGATGGCCTCGGTCCTCACCCTGATCTTCGCCTTCCGCAGCTCCACGGCGCTGGCCTTCGCCTTCGGCATGGCGGTGACCGGCACCATCACCATCACCACCCTGCTGTTCTTCTACGTCGCCCGGACGAGGTGGGGGACGCCGATCTGGCTGGTGGTCTCAGGAGCGACCCTGCTGCTCTTCGTCGACCTGCTGTTCGTGGGCGCCAACCTGACCAAGCTCGTCCACGGGGCCTGGCTGCCGCTGCTGATCGGCCTCACCGCCTTCACGGTGATGACGACCTGGCAGCGCGGCCGCATGATGGTCACCGCGGAGCGGGCACGGCGTGAGGGCTCGCTGCGCGAGTTCGTGGACGAACTGCGGCGCAGCCGCCCGCCGGTGCTCCATGTCCCCGGCACGGCCGTCTTCCTCAACCGGGACAAGCACACCACGCCGCTGGCGATGCGGGCCAACGTGCAGCACAACCACGTACGGCACGAGCAGGTGGTCATCCTGTCCATCGAGACCAGGCCGGTGCCCCGCGTCCCGGCCGAGGAGCGGGTCCTGATCAACAACCTCGGCTACACCGACGACGGGATCATCCACGTCACGGCCAGGTACGGCTACATGGAGACGCCGGACGTGCCGGGCGCGCTGGCGCTGCTCGACCCGGCGAGGACCGAGGGGCCGCTCGAGATCGACAAGGCCTCCTACTTCCTGACGAAGATCGAGCTGCGCCGGGGGAAGGCGACCTCGCTGCGGCCCTGGCGCAAGCGGCTGTTCATCGCCACCTCGTACATCACGGCCGACGCCGCCGAGCACTTCGGCCTGCCGCGTGACCGCACGGTCGTCATGGGCTCGGACATCGAGGTCTGACCGGCCTGCCCGCCGGGCCTGCCGCGAAGTACCGCCTCGCGTCCCGACACCGCGCCGGCACAGGTTCGTTCACGGCGTGAAAGAAGCGGTCGGAATCCTTGACACCGGGTCGCGCGTGGGCGAGTCTCGTCTGCGTCGGAGAGCGCTCTCCCATAGCTTTGCCCGTCGTGCGGGGTTACGTCCGGGGCCGTTGGGGCCGGCGAACTCCCTCGCCGGGTGCACCCACCCCCCACACAAGCCCGCGCACGGACGGCTCCTGCGGTCCTGCCGGGCCGAGGGTGACCCGGCGGTCGCGCAGACACCGTGTCACCGGAAACGGAGCGCGCACGCATGAACGCACCGCCCCGCCCTGAGAAGTGGTTCCGGCACCGCCGGCGCCGCACCCACGGACGCCGCCGCACCCTGGAAGTCATGCTGGCAGCCGTCGCCCTGGTCCTGTCGACCGGCGTCGCCGCCGTCACCGGGCAGGCCGCCGCCGCGGACCAGCCCTGGATGAACACCGCGCAGGCCCCTCTGGACCGCGCCAACGAACTGCTGGCCGCGATGACCCAGGCGGAGAAGCTGGCCATGATGCACGGCGGCCAGGGATGCGGCTACGCCGGCTGCATCGACGCCAACACCCGGCTCGGCATTCCGGCGCTGCGCCTCCAGGACGGCCCGGTCGGCGCGGGAGACGGCTTCACCAACGTCACCCAGCTGCCGGCGCCGGTCGCGGGCGCGGCGAGCTGGGACACCGCGCTGATGAACCAGTACGGGCAGGTGCTCGGCTCCGAGCAGTGGGGCAAGGGCACCAACGTGGTGCTGGCCCCGACCATCAACATCGTGCGCGACCCGCAGTGGGGACGGGCGTTCGAGTCCTTCGGCGAGGACCCCTATCTCGCAGGGCAGATGGGCGCCGCAGACATCCAGGGCATCCAGAGCCAGGGGCCGATGGCCCAGGTGAAGCACTACGCGGTCTACAACCAGGAGACCAACCGCAACAACATCACCGACAACGCGATCGTCTCCGACCGCACCGAGCGCGAGATCTACCTGCCGGCCTTCGAGACGTCGGTGAAGCAGGGCGGCGCCGACTCGGCCATGTGCTCCTACTCCGCCATCAACGGCGCCTTCGCCTGCGAGAACGGGCAGCTGCAGAACAGCGTGCTCAAGGGCGACATGGGCTTCACCGGGTTCATCACCTCGGACTGGGGCGCCACCCACTCCACCGTCGCGTCGGCGAACAACGGCCTGGACATGGAGATGCCCGGCAGCGACTACTTCGGCTCGGCACTGACCACCGCGGTCAACAACGGCCAGGTGTCCCAGGCGACGATCGACGACCACGTCCGCCGGATCCTGACCTCGATGTTCAAGGCGGGGCTCTTCGACCGCACCCAGACCGGCAGCTCCACTGCGGTCGTGACCAGCGCCGCCCACAACGCCACCGCGAAGCAGGTCGCGCAGGAGGGGTCGGTGCTGCTGAAGAACACCGGCGCGGTCCTTCCGGTCGGCTCGGGCACCGACTCGATCGCCGTCATCGGCGACGACGCCGGCACCCACGCGATGGCCCAGGGCGGCGGCAGCGCGGCGGTCAACGCCTCCTACCTGGTCACGCCCTACCAGGGCATCAAGAGCCGGGCCGGCAGCGGGGTGACCGTCACCTACGCGCAGGGCAGCGCCGCCTCCGACGGGGCTCTGCCGCCGCTGGACAGCGCGTACCTGACGCCGAGTTCCGGCACCGGCGCCGGGCTCACCGCGTCGTACTACAACAACACCGGACTGACCGGCACCCCGGTGCTGACCCGCAACGAGTCCGGCGTCGACAGCGTGTGGGGCGGTGCGTCACCGGCCCCCGGGGTCAACGCGAGCAACTGGTCGGCCAAGTGGACCGGCACCCTGCACCCGCCGGCGACCGGCACCTACCAGCTGTCGCTGACCAGCGACGACGGCTCCCGGGTGTACGTCAACGGTCAGCAGGTCGTGAACAACTGGTTCAACCAGGGCAGCACCACCCGCACCGGCAGCGTGTCGCTGACCGCAGGGCAGCCCGTCAGCATCGAGGTCGACTACTACAACGGCGGCGGCGCCAGCAACGCCACGCTCGGCTGGTCCGTACCCGGCCAGTCCCCCCACGACCAGGCCGTCGCGGCCGCGCGGGCGGCCAAGCTGGCCGTCGTGTTCGTCTCGAACTTCGAGTCCGAGGGCGGCGACCTGAGCGGCATCAACCTCTCGGCGGCGCAGAACACGCTCGTCACCGACGTGGCCGCGGCGAACCCCAACACGGTCGTCGTCGTCAACAGCGGCTCGGCCGTCACCATGCCGTGGGTCAACTCGGTCAAGGGCGTGGTCGAGGCGTGGTATCCGGGCCAGGAGGACGGCAACGCGATCGCCTCGCTGCTGTTCGGCGACACGAACTTCAGCGGCAAGCTCCCGGTGACCTTCCCGACCGCGCTGTCGCAGGGGCCGATCACCTCCACCGCCCAGTGGCCGGGCCAGAACGGGCAGGTGCAGTACTCCGAGGGCCTCAAGGTCGGCTACCGCTGGTATGACAGCCAGAACATCGCGCCGATGTTCCCCTTCGGCTTCGGGCTGTCGTACACCACCTTCGACTACGCGAACCTGACGGTCGGGCAGCCGGACGCCGGCGGCAGCGTTGCGGTCGGCTTCGACGTCACGAACAGCGGCTCGCGGGCCGGCGCCGAGGTGCCGCAGGTCTACGTGGGCCAGCCCGGCGCGACCGGTGAGCCGCCGAAGAACCTGCGCGGCTTCACCCGGATCGCCCTCGACCCGGGGCAGACCCGGCACGTGGCGATCACCCTGGACGTGCGCAGCTTCCAGTACTGGAACAACGGCTGGACCAACGCGGCGGGCACCAACACCGTCTACGTCGGCTCGTCGTCGCGGGACATCCGGCTCACCGGCACCACCACGGTCGCCGGCGGTACGGGCGGCACCGGCGGCACCCAGACGGCGCTGCCGCGTACCGGCTGGACGGTGACCGGGTCGTCGACGAGCGGCGGGGACGTGCCCGCCAACATGCTCGACGGCAACACCGGGACCCGCTGGAGCACCGGGGTCCCGATGGCCAACGGGCAGTCCTTCACGCTCGACATGGGTTCGGCCAAGAGCATCGACCGGGTGGTCATGGACTCGGCGGGCAGTGCGAGCGACTACGCCCGCGGCTACCAGGTCTTCACCTCCACCGACGGCACGAGCTTCGGCAGCGCCGTCGCCACCGGCACCGGCAGCGGCGCCCAGGTGACGGCGAACTTCCCCGCCACGACGGCCCGTTACGTCAAGGTCGTCCAGACGGGCACCTCCACCAGCTGGTGGTCGATCGCCGAGCTGAACGTCTTCACCGACGGCAGCACCGGTGGAACGGGCGGCACCGGTGCCGTCCTGCCCAGGACCGGGTGGACGGCGACGGCGTCGTCCACGGGCGGCGGGGACGTGCCCGCCAACATGCTCGACGGCAACACCGGCACCCGCTGGAGCACCGGGGTCCCGATGGCCAACGGGCAGTCCTTCACCCTCGACCTGGGTTCGGCGAAGACCTTCTCCAAACTGACCATGGACTCGGCGGGCAGTGCGAACGACTACGCGCACGGCTACCAGGTCTTCACCTCCACCGACGGCACGAACTTCGGCAGCGCCGTCGCCACCGGCACCGGCAGCGGCGCCCAGGTGACGGCGAACTTCCCCGCCACGACGGCCCGTTACGTCAAGGTCGTCCAGACCGGGACCTCGACAAGCTGGTGGTCGATCGCCGAGGCGAACCTGTACAGCTGACGCCCTCTGCGGGCATGCGGGCCGGCCGGGCGGTGTCCGGCCGGCCCTGCCGCCCCGCAGGACCGCGGCGTGGTCACTCGAACCGCGTGACGTCTCCCGCCCCGCGGCGGAGGATCTCGCCGGCACCGCCGGAGAAGTCGACGACGGTGGTGGGCTCTGTGCCGCAGTCGCCGGAGTCGACCACCGCGTCCACCACGTGGTCGAGCCGCTCCTTGATCTCCCAGCCCTGCGTCAACGGCTCGGCCTCGTCGGGGAGCAGCAGGGTGCTGGAGACCAGCGGGTCGCCGAGTTCCGCGAGCAGCGCCTGCGTCACGACGTGGTCGGGGATGCGGACGCCGACGGTCTTCTTCTTGGGGTGCAGCAGCTGGCGCGGTACTTCCTTCGTCGCGGGCAGGATGAAGGTGTAGCTGCCGGGGGTCGCCGCCTTGATCGCGCGGAAGACGTCGTTGTCGATCTGCACGAACTGGCCCAGCTGCGCGAAGTTCTGGCAGACCAGGGTGAAGTGGTGCCGGTCGTCGAGGTTCCTGATCGACCGGATGCGGTCGATGCCGTCGCGGTTGCCCAGCTGGCAGCCCAGCGCGTAGCAGGAGTCCGTCGGGTACGCGACCAGCGCGCCCGAGCGGATGCTGTCGGCCACGGCGCTGATGATGCGCGACTGGGGATTTTCGGGATGTACGTCGAAGTATCGTGCCATCGGCCCAGACTAAGGGCTGTCCGACCGGTGCCTGGAGCGCGGAACGGCCGCCCGCGCCGCGAAGGGCGAGGGCGGGGGGGGGGGGGGGGGGGGGGGGGGGGGGGGGGGGGGGCGCGGGGGGGGGGGGGGGGGGGGGGGGGGGGCCCGCGCGGCGCCCGGG
>NZ_JBICTO010000010.1:23105-211093 GCF_043197715.1 Streptomyces sp. NPDC049040 | reverse complement strand
GGCCCACACTCGGGGGTGCCCGCGGGGGGGGGGGCGCGCGAACGGCCCCCCCGCCCCGCCTGGGGCGGGGGGGGGGCCGGCCCGCCCCGCCCCCCCCGGGGGGGGGGGGCCCCCCCCCCCACCCCGCCCTCGGGCCGCACGACCCGCTTCGTGGGGCGCGGGCGCTACTTGGTGGCGTGGGCGGCCGCCCGCGCGAGAGTACTGGCGGCCTCGGAGCGCGCCTTCTTGCCCGCCTTGCGATCCGCCAGCACCTTCGCCGCCGCGGTCAGCACCTTCTTGCCGGGCATGCGGGTCGACTTCGCCGGGGTCTGCGCCAGCGCGCTGCCCGCCGCGGCCTTCTCCGCCTTGGACCGCTTGGGCGACCGCACCGTCTTGCCCGCGGCCGACGCCGACGCGGCCTTCGTCGTCTTCGCGGCGGCCTTGCCCTTGCCGCCGGTCTTGCCGCCGCTCTTGCCGCCGGTCTGCGAAAGCGCGCTGGCCGCAGCGGTCCTGCTGCTCTTCGACGTACTGCCCTTGCCGCTCTTGACCGTCTTGCCTGCGGCCGACGCCGCCTTGGGATGCGTGGTTCCCGATGCCTTGGCATTCGTCCTGGCCATGGTGACCTCCCTGGTCCTGTGTGTCGGATGCCTGTCCCGTCCGCCTACCCGAACTCCGCCGCGGGGAACAGCCGGAGGCGGCTGTACGCGACGTAGCGGTCGATTCGGCCGCCGGGGCGGCCGGGGCCGCCCTCGCACGGACTCGCGCATTACGCTGGCTCCTGCCCGACAGAATCGTTCGCAGACTTCACACCAGCAGGGGACCGCGTGGCCGTTCACGGACAGACAGCCGGGGCACCGGACCTGCACGAGCTGCGGCGCCGGGCCGCCGCGGCGGGCGTCCCCGAGCGGGACGAGGGGCTGATCGTCTGCGAGAACCTGGTGCGGATCTACCAGGCCGAAGGCGTCGAGGTCCAGGCGCTGCAGGGGCTCGACCTGGCGGTGGCCCAGGGCGAGATGATCGCCGTGATCGGTGCCTCAGGGTCGGGCAAGTCCACCCTGCTGGGCATACTCTCCGGCCAGGACGTGCCCACCGCAGGATCCGCCGAGGTCGCCGGACACGACCTGCTGGCGATGAAACGCCGCGACCGGCTCAGTTACCGCCGCTCCACCGTGGGCTTCGTCTGGCAGCAGACCGCCCGCAATCTGCTGCCCTACCTCACGGCGGTGGAGAACGTGATGCTCCCCATGACCTACACCGGGGTCAGCCGCTCCCGGCGCCGGGCCCGCGCCGAGGAGCTGCTCGACCTGTTCGGCGTCGGGCAGTGCGGCGACCGGGACCCCGACGAACTGTCCGGCGGCGAGCAGCAGCGGGTCGCCATCGCCGTGGCCAACGCCAACGAGCCCCAGGTCCTGTTCGCCGACGAACCCACCGGCGAACTCGACACCGCCACAAGCGACGAGATCTTCGCCGCGCTGCGCCGGGCCAACAAGGAGCTGGGCGTCACGGTGGTCGTGGTCACCCACGACACCCTGGTGTCCGAGCAGGTCCAGCGCACGGTGCGGATCCGCAACGGCCGCACGTCGACCGAGGTGCTGCGCCGGGTCGCCACCGACGAGGACGGCGTCGAGGCCCTCACCGCCGAGGAGTACGCGGTCCTGGACCGCAACGGGCGGCTCCAGCTGCCGAGCGAGTTCACCGAGCGCCTGCACATGCGCAAGCGGGTGAAGCTGGCCCTGGAGTCCGACCACGTCGGCGTGTGGCCGGACCCGGCCGCGCGGCAGGCGAAGTCCGAGGCGGAGGAGGGCCTTTCGGACGCAGGCCTTCCTGACGGGGATCCCCCGGGCGAGGGTCCTTCAGGCCAGGCGTAGGACGGCGCCCAGGCGGCGCCTGCGGGCCAGCGCGGTCTCGGTGGCCGCGGCGGCGAGTACCAGCACGATCACGCCGCCGACGAGCGCGAGGGTCAGCGAGTAGTCGGTCCGCAGGGTCGGCTGGGCCGGGCCGCCGGTGAACTGCCGCAGGTCCAGCGCCTGTTCCATGAGCCGGGGCTCGAACACGCCGAGCAGGGTGCCGCCCACGGCCGAGGCCGCGGCGAGCGGGAGCAGTTGCAGGAAGAGCATCGCTCCCGCTTCCCTGCCGCCCAGTCCCAGCGTGCGCAGGAAGGACGTGGTGCGGCTGCGCTCGTACGAGGTGAGGATCAGTTCCAGCGCGACGGCGAGCAGTCCGAGCAGGGCGGCGAGCACCGAGCTGACGGTGTAGATCGTGCCGAGGCCACGGGTCAGGCCGTCCTCGCGCAGCGTGCTCAGCGTCTGGGTCCTGGTGCGGATCTGCGCGAGCGGTCCGAGCGCCTTGACCGCGGCCGACCGCAGTGCCGCGGGGTCGGGGGCGTCGGGCCCTTCGCCCTTGAGCAGCAGGACGGTGCTTCCGGAAGCCGCCTGCGACATCAGGGGCTCGGCTGAGGCGGTGGTGACCAGTATCGGCGTCCCTGCCGGGATCCGTGCCGTGACCGGCCCGAGCAGCGGGTCGTGCAGCTCCTCGGCGGAGAGGGTGCCGACCGGGTCGAGGGTCAGGTGCGCGGGGGGCTTGCCGTCGGCCTGGACGGTGGTGGTGAAGCCGCCGCCGGCCTCGCGTGCCCGCAGGTCGGGCGACACGAAGGACGGGAGCGGGGCGGCCGCGCCCGACGAGGGCCGGGCGGGGAACGCGGACAGCAGGGCGCCGGCCAGCCGCGATCGCGGGGCGACGGCGACCAGTTGGCGGGGGTCCACGGTGATCACCGCGACCGGGGAGATCACGGCGCCGTCGGACTGTCCCACCAGGTCGAGGCTGTGCAGGTGCTCCAGGGCCGTACGCATGCCGGTGGAGCCGGTGAGCGCGCCCGGCGCGGGTGTCGTGTTCCCCGCGACGGTCGCGCCGGCGTCGGCGCCGGTGCTCCATGCGGCGCCGGCGGCAAGGCCGTCGCCGACCGTGCGCTGCACGAGGCCGCCGAACACGGCCGTGCCGAGGGTCAGGACGAGGACGAAGAGGGCCAGCCCCGTCGCCGGGGCGTCGTGGGCGGCGCGGGCCACCCCGACGAAGCCCACTGTTCCCCTGCCGCGCCGTGCCTGCCGCAGCAGCAGCCGCAGGGCGAGCGGGTAGACCCGCAGCAGGATCAGTACGACGGCCAGGGCCACCACGGCGGGCACCGCGCCGAGCACCCAGTCGGGCCCCTGCGACCGCAGGGCGGCCACCCCTGCGGCTGCCGCGAGCAGCACCGTCGCCTCGATGACGACGCGCCGGCCGCCGAGCGCGGTCCTGCGCCGGCGACGGCGCCGCCTGGGCACGGACGGCTCGCGGACCGCGAGCCAGGCCATGACGGCCACCGTCAGCGCCACAACCCCGGCCGCGACGGCGGCCGCCGACTGCTGCGGAGACCCGGAGGTTCCGGTCGGGGCGAGGTGGCGGCCGCCCGCCCAGCCGAGCAGGGCGGTGACCAGCACCACCGGCCATGCGACGGCGCACCGCAGCAGGACCAGCCGCGCCGTCGACGCGCCACGCGCGCCCTGCAGCCGCAGGTGCTCCTTCCTGCGGCGCAGCAGCAGCCGGACCGCGACGGCGGTTGTCGCCAGCGCGACCGCGGCCAGCGAGTCGACGGCGAACGACGCGAGCCCGCGGGCCTGGCGGTCCTGTGCGGTGAAGGCGTCGAGGAGCGGGGTCAGCCCGTCGGTCACGACGAGCGGGCCGGTTGCCTGGTCGCCGACGTGGCAGCCGACGTCGCCGGTCACCCAGTCGACCCCCTGGCACAGCGCCGCGTTCAGGTCCGGGCCGAAGTGGGACAGGGACCCGGTCATCGCGTGGGCCCGGTCGAGCGCGGCCTGCCGCAGGTCGGGCCGCAGCTGCCAGGTCACCAGCGGACCTGACACCCCGGCCCGGGCCAGCAGGTCGGCGGTGTCGGTGCCGACCAGGCCGCGTGCGGCGAGTACGGTGCCGATGGACTTCTGGTCCGGATAGCGCGACGGCTGGGCCAGCGTCGGCTGGCCGCTCCAGAAGTCGTCGGCTCCGGCGACTTCCCGGAAGACGCCGCTGACCTGGAGCGCCACCGAGGGGGGTGCCTCCTGCACGGCGGGCACCCTGTCGAATTCGAGGGTGAGCCGGCTGCCGGCCCGAAGTCCCAGCGCCCGCGCGGTGGTCTGCGACAGTCCGACCTGCGGGGCCGTACCTGTCGGGGTACGGTCGGCCGGCGCGTGACCGCTGACGTAGCGCAGATGGGCCTGCGCGCCCGGCAGGTGGCTGAGCGCCAGCTTGGTGGCGGTGATCCCCGGCTCGGGCGGCGGCGGTGAGGTGAGGGCCGCCTTGTTGTAGTCGTAGCTGCCGCTGCCGGCGAAGGTCAGGTGCCGCGCGGCGGAGCCGGTGAGCCGGTCCGCGAGACGACGGCCGTCGCCCAGCAGGGTGGCCATGTCCACGTTGGGCGACGCTTCACCGAAGACCTCGGGCACGGTGCTGAGGGTGACCAGGGGTGCCGGGTCCTGCGCGGCGACCCGCTGGCGCAGCGCCCGGTCCTCCTGGCGGCCGGCGGCCACGGGTGCCCACGCGCACAGTCCGGTCAGGATCAGGACCAGCAACGCCAGGCAGACCAGCAGCGGCAGGTCGCCCCGGGTCTCCTTGCGTATCAGGCGCAGTGTCATCGCCGCGCCGGCGCCGGTGGGTCGCGTCACCGTCCGCCCCTTCCGGTCGTGTTCTGCTGCCGCCTCAACGGTCCTCCCCCGCTCGCAGCACACGGACGAGGTTCACGCGGGCCAGCAGCCGGGCCAGCCCCAGCACGACCGCGCTGACGGCGAGCGCGGTCACCGCCGTGGTCAGCACCACGGTGTGCCAGGGCACGACCAGTGGCAGCGACGGGTAGGGGGCGTTGCCGCTGTCGTCCACGGTGACCAGCGGCAGCACCGCCGAGGCGAGTGCCATCCCCATCAGCGCCCCGGGCACGACGGCGAACAGCGCCAGGCTCAGCTGCTCGGCGCCCAGCAGTGCGGACAGCCTACCGGGGCGCACGCCGATCGCCCTCAACAGGGCGAACTCCTTGCGGCGTTGCCGGGTGGAGATCACCGCGTGGACGGTGAAGGCGATGACCGCGAAGCAGGGGGCCAGATACCGGACCAGTTCGAGCACCCGGCGCAGTCCGCTGCGGAACGGGTCGGCCCTGAGTGCCGCGGCGGTCTCCGCCGTGGTGGTCACGCGGCCCAGGGCGGGCTCCGCCCGGGCGGCGGCAGCGGTGCGCGCGCTGTCGGCGCTGCTGACCCGCCAGAAGGCGGGGTCCTGCTGGAGGCCTCCGGCGAGCAGCAGTGCGGCGGCGAGCCGGCGCTGGTCGGCGACGAGATGCCCCTGCCCGCGCCCCAGCCCGCTCAACGAGTCGATCCGGCCCACGATCCTGGCGGTCACCGGGCTGCCGAGGCCGAGGTCGAGCCTGACGGTGCTGCCCACGGCGAGGTGCCCGTCGCGCAGCACCTTGGCGTCGGCGCGTACCGGGAGCGGGGCGGGTCCGCCGGCCGGGCGCGCCACGATCCGCACCTGGCTGCCCGCCTGGGTGTCGGTGTCCCCGAAGTAGCCGGCTGCGGCGTCGGGCGAGAGCGGACCGTGCAGGCCTGTGCTGACGGTGGCACGGAGCACGTCGGGGCCGCCGGCGCGGATCGCGCACACGCCAGGGGCGCCGCTGTAGGCGGACGTGTCGCCTTTGCAGGCCCCCGCGGTGGCGTCAGCGGCCCCCTCGGTGCCGTCGGCCCAGGCCTGCCCGCCGGCCGGGGGCACGACCCAGGTGTCCGAGGTGCCGCGTGCGCCGATCCGTATCACCTCCAGGTCCAGCAGGGCCGGGTGGACCTTGGGTTGCGGCAGGACGGCGACGGCGGTGACCGTCAGCGGATACGCACGCGGGTGGCCGCCGCTCAGTGCGACGTCCAGGGGGACGGTGACGGTGTGCCTGGCACCGTCGGCGGCGGGCAGGACGGCGGTGACGGAGCTCTGCAGGCCGTAGGCGTCCTGGAGGTTCAGTTGCAGGCGGGGTGCGGCGGTGCTGCCGTCGCTCGTCACCCTCTCGTCGAGCAGCAGCGCGGTCGGACGCCCGGGAAGGGTGATCCCGAAGGCGGGGGGCGCCTCGCGGGGCGCGGGACCGCCGATGGTGCCGATGAGTTGCTCGGTCCCCCCGCCGGGCAGGTTCGCCGTGGCCTGGGTCACCGGCGTGGCGGCGGTCGCCCCTGGCAGTCCCCGGTAGGCGGCGCCCACCACGGAGGAGGGGTAGTTGTTCTGCTTGCCCGGGGTGATCCTGACGTCCGCGCCGACGGTGAAGGCGGCCTGCTCGGAGGCCAGGCCGCCAAGGCACGCCAGCGCGGTGGTGGCGAACGCGCTCACGGACACCGCGAGGCACATCAGCACCACGGGACCGGCGTTGCGCGTGGCACGCCGGCTCAGCTGCCATCCGGCCAGTGCGGCCACCAGGCCGCGGCTGCGGCGGCCGAAGACGTCCAGCAGCCGGGAGGTCAGCGGCAGGAGCCGCAGCAGCAGGAGCGCGGCGGCCCCGGTCGCCAGGGCGGGGACGAAGACCAGCACCGGGTCCACGGACGCGGAGCCGCCGAAGCCGCCGGCTGTCAGCGAGCGGTGCCGCCGCAGCTCCAGGTAGCCCAGGACCGCGACGGCCAGCAGCGCGAGATCGGCGCCCAGCCGCTGGGCGACGGCGGCCCGCGCGCCTCGCACCGTTCTGATCCGCATGGCGGGAAGTACGGGCAGCAGCACCGCCGCGCCGTGCACCAGCAGGGTCAGAGCCACCGCCGCCCAGGCGTCGGGGCCCGGGCTGCCGGGGTGCATCAGCCGGGCCGCGTACGGTGCGGCGGCAGCGGCCGGCACGCCGGTGAGGGCCCATTCGGCCACCGCACCGCGCAGCAGGCGCAGCGTGCCCGAGCCCCGCGCCTGCTGCAACGCGAAGTCGTCACGCCTGCGCACGGTCATCTGCCGGGCGGCCAGCACCAGTGCGGCGAGCGCGAGTGCCGCCAGCATCACACTCGGCAGATACAGCGCGGACCGGGCCACCACCTTCGGTACCGCCAGGGCGTCGATCGCGCCGGGAAGGCCGGAGGACACGGCCAGGTCGTCCAACGACGGCTGCCCGCCGCGGAAAACCGACACGGCGCTCCGGCTGCCGGTGAAGTTGCGCACCCGGTCGTGGAGCCCCGGCAGGCTCCCCGCGTCGAGGCGGGAGAAGTCGGGCAGCACGCTCCAGTGGACGGCCAGCTGGCCGTTCAGGACGGCGCTGCCGTTCAGAGCCGCAGGTGGGACCACGAGCAGTTCCTGGCTCGCGCTCTCGCCGTCGGTCAGGTCCCCGGCCATCGCGGGCCAGAACCCGACGGCACCGGCCGGGCGGAAAATGCCGGTGATGCGCACCGTCATGGTCCGGCTGAAGGCGTCCTGCACCCGGAGCAGGGAACCGGCTCGGAGCCCGAGGCGCAGGGCCAGTTGCCGGGGCACTGCGGCGTCCACCCGGGCGGTGGAGCCGGTGGCGACGCGGACCGTGGGCAGCGAGGTGAACGCGCGGGCGGGGGCGTCCGCGGTACCTGCGGGCCAGTGCCCGGCGACCAGCCGGCCGAACCTGCCCGCGCCCTGCACCGCGACGGGGTGCAATCCGCTGCCGCCGGGGCCGCGCGGCGGGTTCGCGGCCCCGTCGACACCCACAACCGAGACCGGCGAGGTGCCCAGCAGCCCGACGTAGGTCTGCTGGGGCACACCGGCGAAGGCCTTGGCGCCCGCGTCTCTGACGCCCCGGTCGGCGGCGGCCATCCCTGCGGCGCGGTAGGAGGCGTTGACGAAGACCTGGGCGTCGGGGTCGGCCGCCAGCCGCTGCACGGAGTCGGACTCGACGGAGTTGCCCGCCAGCGCGACCAGGGCGGAAAGGGCCGTCGCGCACAGCAGTACGGTCGCCGCGACGGCGGCCAGGACCAGCCCGTGCTGCGTCGAGCGCCTGGCAGCGGGGGGAAGGCGCCGCCGGGGACGGGGTGGAACACCCGGGCGACGGCGCGCAGAAGAAAGGACGGCCGTGTCGACCACATGAACCCCCGCGCTATCGAACATGTGACGGTACGGCGCGTCTCAGTCCTACCAGGCGTGCAGCTCGCGGCGCAACAAAGCCGATCTCGCGCCGCCGCCTCCGGCGGGTGTCAGTAGGCGTTCCGCCTGCGCAGCGCCCGCGGGCGTCCGTCGGGGTCGGCGACAAGTCCCGAGGGGAGCGCGGCGACGGCTCCGGCCAGCCGGGACAGGTGCGGGGTGGCGTAGCGGCGCAGCCGCCCTGCCGGGCGCGGGCCCCGCCGGCCTTCGCGGTGCCACAGGTCGAGCGCCGCGGCGGCGTCGGAGCAGGCGTCGAAGGCGGCGGCGGGGTCGCACAGGGGGTCCTGGGCGGCCGGGTCCTCGGGTTGCTCCCGGTCGAGGTGTTCACGCATCAGGCGCAGCCGCAGCTCGCGGGCCCAGGTGCGGGCGCCGTCCCCCGTCCCCGCGGGGTCGCGGGGTTCGCGCGGGTCGAGGCGCGTGTCGAGCACGGCGCAGCCGAGTTCGGAGTCGTGGGTCCAGGAGCGGCGGTTGACGTTGTCCGAGCCGACGCAGGCCCAGACGTCGTCGATGACGCACGCCTTGGCGTGGACGTAGACCGGGGTGCCCTGGTGGTTCTCGACGCTGTAGACGGCGAACCTGTCGCCCCCGGCGCGGTGCAGCAGGTCGAGCGCCTGGACTCGGCCCCTGAGGTTCATCGGCCCGGAGAGCCTGCCGTCCTGGTCGGGGAAGGCGGGGATGACGGCGATCATCCGCAGGCCGGGCTGCGTGTCGAGGGCCTGGGCGAAAGCGCTGACGACCTCGGAGGACCACAGGTACTGGTCCTCCAGGTAGATCAGCGACCGTGCCCGCGCCAGGGACTTGCGGTAGGCGCGGGCGATGCTGCGCTCGCCGTGCGGGGCGAAGGGGTAGCCGTGGCGGATGGCCGGGTAGGTGCGCAGGACCTGGACGGTGGCGCTGCCGCGCGGGGCGGGGTCGGGGAGTTGGGCCGGGAGCGGGTCGGCGACCGTGTCCTCGTGCTGTGCGAGCTGCCGCAGCCGGCCGAACGGACTGCGGCTGAGCGGCGCGGGGTCGCACCAGCGTTCCCTGAACGTGGCCTCGATGTCGCCGACGGCCGGGCCGCGTATCGCCAGCTGGATGTCGTGCCACGGAGGGCGCGGCCCGTAGGGGGCGGCCAGCGGCAACGGGTTGGGGTCGCCTGCGTGGTCGGAGGTGTCGCGGCGGCTGTGGCACAGGTCGATGCCGCCGGCGAAGGCGACGTCGCGCTCGGGCCGGCCCGGGTGCCGCAGGACGACGAACTTCTGGTGGTGGGAGCCTCCGAGCCGCACCCGCATGTCCAGCAGGCACTCGCCGCCCGCCGCCTCGATCTCCTCGCCGAGGTGCCGGTTCTCCCGCGAGCTGAACTGCAACTGGTCCAGGTGGGAGCGCCAGATCAGGCCCTTGACGACCACCCCGCGGCGGGCGGCCCCGCACAGCACCTCGCCGATCTTGCTGCCGGGACCGCCGTCCAGCGCCTCGTCCGGGTCGCCCCGCCAGTCGGTGAACAGCAGCAGGTCGCCCGCGCGCTGTGCCTTGACGGCGGTGAGGAGTTCGGCGAAGTAGTCGGCGCCGTGGACCAGCGGGGTCACCTCGTTGTCCGCCGACCAGGCCGCTCCGCCGTCCCGTCGACGGTCCAGCACGGTGGCGGGATTCCCCCGCTCCTCGGGGCTGAGCAGCCAGTCCCCCGGTTCCATACGCGTCGCCTCCGGTCGGTCTCCTGCCGGCTCGGCTACCCGTCAGGGTGTCCCTCACGCCCGCGGGGCGGGAGTCGGAGCGGCGAGGTGCCCTGCGGTTCGCGGGCGGACGGGAAAACGGCTCGACGGCCGTTCCGGGTTGCTGCCACAGTGGTTCGCCATGGCGAACCCCGAGCTCGTGAGCGCCGCGGACCTGCACCTCATGCAGGGGTTGGCGCAGCGTGTCAGCGCCACACGCCTGGACCTGGTCAACAGCGAGGCGACCTTCGGCGAGCTGGCCTGGAACTGGGGTAAGGGGCAGTGCGACGGGGCGGTCCGGCCGCGCCGGCTGTGGTGGTCCGGCGGGGATCTGGTGGCGTGGGGCTGGGCGTGCCTTCCGCACCGGGTGCCGCGGAGCGACGGGTCGGTGAAGGACGTCACCGGCGCCGGTCTCACGTATCAGGTCCATCCCGACCACGCCGTGCTGGTGGACGAGGTCATTGACTGGTACGACGAGACGGCCGCGGGCGTCGACCGGTCGGTCGTGCCCAGTGCCGCCGACACCTTCGCCCTGGGGCGGTGGGCGGCGCGCGGCTACCGGACCGATCCGGCGTCGCTCGGCGACACCGGCTTGTGGACCCGGCTCAACGAGCGGGACCTGGCCGAGGTGGAACAGCCCGTCCTGCCGCGCGGGTTCCGGTTCCGCACGGCCGAGGAGGCCGGGCCGCGGGCCGCGGTGCAGGCCCACCTCGACGCGTGGGCGCCCTCGACGTACACCGCCGAGGCCTACGACGGGGTCAGGCGGACGGCCGCCTACCGCGGCGATCTGCACCTCCTGGTGGAGGCGCCGGACGGGACGATGGCCGCCTCGACGATCATGTGGCTCGACGAGGCCAACGCGACAGCCGAGTTCGAGCCGGTCGGCACCCATCCGGCCTACCGGCGGCTGGGGCTGGCGCGGGCGATGCTGCTGCACGGGATGCGGCTGGTAAGGGCGGCCGGGGCCGCCCGCGCCACGGTCGCCTGCCTGGGCGCGCCGGGACACCCGCGGGCGCGCGGGCTCTACCACGGTGTCGGGTTCCGGGAAGTCGCGCGGGACGCGCCGCTCATCAGGACCGCGGCAGGCTGAGACAAGGGCTCACTCGCCGTGACCCTCCCCGGGGAGACCACGGCCGGCCACATGGACGAGATGTTCGCGGGCGGTGAGGTGCACCTCAGGGGCATCGACTGGCTGAGGAGCCAGTGGGGGTCGTCCCGCGTGACAGGGCGCAGGCCCACTTCATCCTGCGAGCGCCCCTCGACGACCCGGAGTACGTGCTGGGGCAGACAGCCGTGATGCACAGCGTCACGAAGGCGGCGCGCCGCGCGTGATCCGCCGGCCGGGTGGTCCTCCGGGGCGCACGTCGGACGGCCGTGTTCGCGATGCGCCGGTATGGGCACCCGAAGGGGAGGTGTGCGCCTGTCGCAGGCAGGGCGGGCGCAACACGCACGCCTTCACCTCCCGAGGGCGGTCCGACCGAGAAGGGACCGGCACCGTGGGCCCGACCCATGCCGCAGGGCACCGCACCGAGCAGCAGGAGCGAGGTGACGGCTCCCGATGGCGCGCTCTGGCTGTCTGCCTGACGGCGAGCTTCATGACGCTGCTTGACGTCAGCATCGTCAATGTGGCGCTGCCGTCGATCCGCACCGGGATCGGCGCCTCGCAGAGCGGTCTGCAGTGGGTGCTCAGCGGTTACGCGCTCGCCTTCGGGCTGATGCTGGTGCCGGCCGGGCGGCTCGGCGACGTCCGGGGCCGCCGGCTGATGTTCATGGTGGGGCTGTCGCTTTTCACGGTCGCCAGCGCGCTCGCGGGCGCCGCGCAGAACGAGACCTGGCTCGTCGCGGCCCGGCTCCTGCAAGGAGTCGCAGGCGGTGTCCTCGTCCCGCAGGTGTCCGGCTTCATCCAGCAGATGTTCAGGGGTGCCGAGCGGGGGCGGGCGTTCGGGCTGCTCGGCGCCACGATCGGGGTCTCCACCGCGGTGGGGCCGCTGCTCGGCGGAGTGCTGATCCAGCTGTTCGGCACGCATGAGGGCTGGCGGTGGGTGTTCTACGTCAACCTGCCGATCGGTCTCGCGCTGCTGCCCCTCGCCTACCGGCTGCTGCCCGGGCGGCCCGAGCCGCGCTCCGGCGGAGCCGCACGCGGCGATCTGGACCCGTTCGGCGTCCTGCTGCTCGGGGCGGGGACGGCGATCCTCCTGCTGCCCTTCGTCCAGGAGGAGCAGTGGCGGGGGCCGGCGAAATGGCTGCTGGTGCCGCTTGCCCTGCTCGTGCTGGGCGCTTTCGTGGGCTGGGAGCGCCGCAGGGGGCGCAGCCGCGAGCCGCTGGTCGACCTGGCGCTCTTCCGGCGTCGCTCGTACGGCCTCGGGGCGCTCCTGTCGCTGCTCTACTTCGCCGGGTTCACGTCGATCTTCTTCGTGCTGACCCTCTTCCTGCAGAGCGGCATGCACTACTCCGCCCTGGAGGCGGGCCTGTCGATCATGCCGTTCGCCCTGGGGTCGGGTGCGGCCGCCGCGATCGGCGGCAGGGTGGTCACCCGGATCGGCCGCCCGCTGGTGGCCGCCGGGCTCGGCATGGTGGTCATCGGGCTGCTCGGTACCGCGTTGGCGGTGCAGCTGGACGACAACCGCTCGGTGGGCCTGGCCACCGCGCTCCCGCTGCTCTTCGCGGGGGTCGGCAGCGGGCTGACGATCGCCCCGAACCAGACGCTGACCCTCAGCGAGGTGCCCGTGGACCGCGCGGGCAGCGCCGGAGGGGTTCTCCAGACGGCCCAGCGGATCGGTTCCGCCATCGGCATCGCCGCGGTCGGCTCGGTCTTCTTCTCCAAGGCCGGCAGGCCCCACCCCGACTGGTCGGCCGGTTTCAAGATCGGCGTGCTGACCTCGACGGGGCTCGCCGCGCTGGCCCTGGTGGTCGCGCTCGTCGACGTGTTCACCGGTCCTCCCAACGCCCCGCAGGCCGCCGAGCGGAAGCCGGACGCCCGCTGAGCGGGACGGCTTCGGACCGCCCTGGTGGGGCGCCGTGCATGAAGAAGCCGCTTCAGGGACAGCCGAACGGCATGAGCGGCGACGGAAACGTGACGGACAGGCGGTATCCGGGCGGGACGGCAGCCCCGGAGCCCGACGAGGGGACGCGGCCGGGGCCGTCCGAGCCCCCGGCCACCGCCGCGGGCCGCCGCGGCGGCCCGCACACGGCGCGTACCGGCTCGCGCACGACGCGTACCCGGCTCTACCGGCGTGGCGCCCTGGAACGCGAGGACTTCCCCGTCGAGGAGATCTCCGACTACGTCGACAAGCCGGACTGCACGGTGTGGCTGGACGTGTGCGACCCCGACTCGGCGGACTTCGACATGATCGCGGAGGAGTTCGGGCTGCACTCCCTCGCGGTCGAGGACGCCAGGCACGAGCACCAGCGCCCGAAGCTGGACACCTACCGCAGCCACCTCTTCCTGAGCGCCTACGCGGTGGCGGTCGACCCGGACAGCGGCGCCGTGGGCACCAGCGAGCTGTCCGCGTTCATCACGTCCAACGCCCTGATCACCGTCCGCAAGGGCGAGCACTGCCGCACCGAGCCCATGGTCGACCGCTGGGACGGCTCCCCCGACCTCGCCGCGCACGGCGTGGGGTTCCTGGTGTACGGGCTGCTCGACTACCTGGTCGACGGCCACTTCGCCGCCGTCCAGGACCTCGACGACCGGATCGAGCAGCTGGAGGACCTGCTCTTCGAGGACAGCCCCGGCGAGATCCAGGCGGTGCAGCGCCGCTCCTTCGAGCTGCGCAAGAGCCTGGTACGGCTGCGCCGGGTGGTGCTGCCCATGCGCGAGGTCGTCAACTCCCTGATGCGCCGCGACCTGCACGTGGTCAGCGAGCCGATGCAGCCGTACTTCCAGGACGTCTACGACCACGTGCTGCGGGCCGGTGAGTGGACCGAGTCGCTGCGCGACCTGGTCACCACCGTCATGGAGACCAATCTGACGGTCCAGGGCAACCGCATGAACCTGATCATGAAGAAGGTCACCAGCTGGGCCGCGATCATCGCGGTGCCCACCGCCGTCACCGGCTTCTACGGGCAGAACGTCCCCTACCCCGGGTCCGGCTCCCATGCCGGCTTCTGGATCTCGAGCGCCTTGGTGGTCGTCCTGTCCCTGCTGCTCTTCGTGACCTTCAGACGCCGCGACTGGGTCTGAGGCCCGGGGTCCGTCCTGCGCCGGCGGGAGCGCAGGTTCAGTACAGCGACAGCCCGTACGCGGCCAGGACCTCGGTGATGGGCTGGTAGTAGGCGGTGCCGCCGGACGAGCAGTTGCCCGATCCGCCGACGAACAGGCCGATGGCTGTGGACCCGGCGGACAGCAGGCCCCCGGTGTCGCCCGGATCGGTGCAGACGGTGGTGGCGACCAGCCCGCTGACGACTTGGCCGCCGCCGTAGTTGACGGTGGCGTTGAGCGCGGTGACGTTGCCGCAGTGGAGGCCGCTGACGGCGCTCTTGCGGCAGACCCGCTCGCCGACGTACGCGTTGCCCGCGGAGGTGAAGCCGTTTCCCGGGTGCGGCACCGACGGGTTGTCATAGCGGACCAGCCCGTAGTCGTTCCCGGGGAAGGACGTGGCCACCGTGGGGCCGATGTACGTGGTCAGGGAGGCGGTGGTGTACCAGGCCGAGGTCCCCTGGGTGCAGTGGCCGGGCATGATGATGTAGTACGTGCTCGCGTTGCGGGCGTTGGCCTGGGTCCGGCAGGCGGTGCCGTTGTCGGCGTAGATCATGTCGCCGGCCGAGACCTGGGGGCGCGCCGTGCCGGTCGTGCCGGCCGCGGCGGCCGCGCTTCCCGCGACGGCGGGCGGGGCGGCGAAGGCCATGGCGAAGGCCGCGAGGACGGCGAGCGGCGCGATCCGCGACAGGCCGGGGCGGCGGGCGGTGGAGCGGTGTCCGATGCTCAACGGAGCCTCCTGGGTTGACGGGCCTCGTCGCCCTGGCGGCGTGGCCGAGTGCGCCGGGCACGGGCGCCACGGCGGCGCCCCATTCACGGCATGACCCTGACACTGTGGGGCCAGTATGCGAACGGGCCAGGACAGGCACAAGGGCACAATCAAGGCAGGCCGGGCCGCACCCGGGTGACACCCCCTGACACCGCGACAGCTCCGCTCCCCGCCGACCGCGGACGCCCTGCGGAGGATCCGGCGCACCGGCCTGTTGCAGCCGGGGCGGGACACGTCCCGTCCTATATCGTCTTCCTTCGTGACCGAATCAGAGGATTTCGCGCCCACCGTCGAGCTCACCCGCTTCCGCGTGGAGCCCAGCCGGGTGGGGGACCTGCTGCGGGCCCGGCCCGCCATGCTCGCCGACTTCCGCGCCGACCGCACGGGCTTCCTCGACGCACGCCTGGTCCGGCTCGATGACGACCAGTGGCTCGACATCGTGACCTGGCGGACCTCCGAGGACTTCGCCGCCTCCCGGGCCAAGGGCGCCAACCGGCCGGGGATCAGCGCCTTCTTCGCCGCGATCGCCGAACTGCTCAGCGCCGAGGAGGGAGTCGAGCCCGGGATCGGGGAGGCCTGAGGGACCCGTGCGGCACGGCCGCCAGGGACCGGCCGCCTAGCGCGACGACGTCCGCAAGCCGATGGTCCGCAGGTCCGTCCACTCCCCCGTGAGGAGCCCCCCGTGTCGCACCCGCGCCTCCCCGCACCGCGGTTCACCCGGTCGGACACCTCCCGCGCGGAAGCCTTCAGCGACGGGGTCTTCGCGATCGCCGTCACCATCCTGGTGCTCGGTCTGGCCACCCCGCCGCACCGGCCCGACACGCTCGGGCACGCGCTCGCGCGCCAGTGGCCCGCGTACGTCGGCTACGTGGCGTCCTTCGGCTACGTCGGGGTGATCTGGCTCAACCACCACCAGACCTTCGCGCGGGTCCGCAGCATGGACCGCGGACTCCAGGCGGCGAACCTGCTCCTGCTGTTCACCACCGCGGCGATCCCCTTCCCCACCGGCGTGGTCGCCGACGCGCTCAGGACCGACGTCTCGGGCACGGACGCCCGCGTCGCCGTCGCGCTCTACGCGGGCATCGCCATGGCGATGTGCCTGAGCTGGGCGGCGCTCTTCCAGTATCTGGGCCGCCACCCCGAACTGGTGGACGACGCGATCGAGCCGGACTACACACGGCTGGGAGTCATCCGCTCCTACTACGGCGTCCTGATCTACGCCGTCGCCGGCGTCCTGGGCTACCTCGTCACACCGCTGGTCGCGCTGGCCGGATTCATCGTGCTGCCGCCCTTCTACTTCCTGTCCATCGAGGGGGTGCCGCGCCGCCGGCAGGCCCCCGGCGGCCGATGATGCGCCGCGGTCGCACCTGTTGTTTCATGGACTGGGGGGACGCACCGCCTGTACCGGGCCGCGGCCCGGGGTCCAGAGGTGATCCAGTTGGCTTTTCCCGCTTCCGGTGAGGATCCGGATCCGCACGTCCCCGCCGACGCCGTCGCCGAGCTCGCGGCGGGTGTCGCGGGAGAGGTCTTCCGGCCCGGGGACGCCGGTTACGCAGCCGAGAGCGCCACCTTCAACCTCGCGGTCACGCACCACCCGGCCGTCGTGGTGGGCGCGGCCGAGGCGGGCGACGTCCAGGCGGCGGTCCGTTTCGCGACCGCTCACGGCCTCGCTGTGGGCGTGCTCTCCACGGGGCACCAGGCCATCGTGCCGGCCGACGGGGCGGTGCTGATCACCACCCGGCGGATGTCGGCCGTCACCGTGGATCCGCGGAGCCGTACGGCGGTCGTCCAGGCCGGGGCCCGCGCCGGGCAGGTCATGGACGGAGCGGTGCCGCTCGGCCTCGCCCCCATCGTCGGGTCCTCGCCCTCGGTCGGCGTGGTCGGATTCACCCTGGGCGGCGGTCTCAGTCCCACCTTCGGCAGGCCCTTCGGATGGGCCGCCGACTACGTGCGCGCCATCGAGGTGGTCACCGCGGACGGGCGGCTGCGGCGCACCACCGCGGAACAGGAGCCCGACCTTTTCTGGGCCCTGCGCGGCAGCCGGAGCAACATGGGCGTGGTGACCGCGCTGGAGGTGGAACTCCACGACGTGGTGCGGCTGTACGGGGGCGGGCTGTTCTTCTCCGGCGAGGACACGGCCGCCGTGATGCACGCGTACCACCGTTTCACGGCGGATGTGCCGGACGCGCTCACCTCCTCGGTCGCGCTCATGCGGCTGCCGGATGTCCCTTCCGTCCCGGAGGTGCTGCGCGGCAGGTTCATGGTCCATCTGCGGATCGCCCACCTGGGATCCGCCGCGGAGGGCGACCGCCTGGTCGCGCCGCTGCGGCAGGCCGCTCCCGTGGTGCTCGACACGCTCGGCGACATGTCGATCGCCGACTTCGCGTCCATCCACCTGGACCCCACGGACCCGATCTACTTCAGGGAGTGGACGGAGATGCTGGCCGGGCTCACGTCGGAGGGCATCGACTCGATCGTCGACGTCGCCGGGCCGGGGGCGGAAGACGCGGTGGAATTCATCGAGCTGCGCCACCTCGGTGGCGCTCTCGGCCGGCAGATGGGCATGCCGAACGCCGTGGGCAGCCGGGACGCGGACTTCGCCGTCTGGATCATGTCGATGGGGCCGGCCTCCGAGGGCGACCCGCAACACGCCTACGCGGAGCGTGTACTGGCACGCCTCCAGCCGTGGGCCACCGGGCGCGCCTACCTCAACTTCTCCTCCGACACCACAGCGGAGGAGGTGGAGGAGGGCTACACCCCCGAGGCGTACGCCCGGCTGCGCACGGTGAAGTCGACGTACGACCCGGCGAACGTCTTCCGCCTCAACCACAACATCCCGCCGAACGGCGGCACGTGACGGTCCGTCCGGGGGCGTCGTCCGCGGGACCACGGAGGGGGCACGGCGCACCGGCCGCCGGCCGGCATGCCGCCCGTGGACGCCACCGGACTGCGGGGTCCTCCCCCGCGAGCAGGCCCCCGCCGCGGACCGGACGGCGGGCAGCGCTGAGGGCGAGCACCTGGATGCTCGCCCTCAGCCTTGCCGCGCCGGCGTCAGAAAAGCCCGCGAGCCGGGACGCGGCGCCTGCACGCCTGTGTCGATCACAGCCCACCGGGTGCGGACGGCAGGCTGGCGGTAGGGGTGGCGGCGGAGCTGATGCCCCCGTCGGCGGCACGTGGTGCCCGCGGACGGCGGTCCTGGCCGTCGCCGCCGCCCGGCCGTGGCGCGAGTGGCGAAGCGCTGGTGCGGTACGCGACCGAAGGGGATCGGCCGCCGGGCCGGCCGCGGGCCGTCGTCAGCCGACGACGGCGACAGGGCCGTCCCAGGCGTCGCGGTCCACGGTGATCGACGCGCCGCCGTAGGTCTCCTTGGAGTTCACCTGGTACTGGTGGCCGCGGCGGTGCCCGGTCCACAGGCCCGAGGAGAAGGGGAAACCGGTGACGGTGCTGTTGTTGCCGTCGTAGCGGGCGTACCACAGGGCGTCCGGCATGTCGGGGACCGTCGGGTCGGCCTTGGCCACCACCGCGGCGCTCGACGAGCTGAAGCCGTAGAAGCCGGCCCAGTAGCCGCGGGCGTGCAGCGCCTTGTCCCACGCCTGGACGTAGGTGAGCACGGAGTCGACACACGCGGTGTCGCTCGCGTCGAACGCCTCCATGTCGAGGTAGACCGCGCTGCCGCCGCCCATGCCGAGGGCCTTCGCGCGTCCGACGGCGTCGGCGCCGTCGGACGCGCCGAGCGACGCCGCGTCGGAGGCGCCGATGCGCTCGCTGCTGCTGCCGGACTGGCACGGCGGCTGGGCGCCGACGTATATCGGTATGAGCTTCCAGCCGGCGGCGGTGGTGGTGCCCACCCAGGAGGAGGTGAGGCTCGGCTGCGAGCAGCCCCGGTTCCGGCCCCCGATGTAGACGGCGGCGCCGCTGTACGGGCTGCTCGCCTTCCAGGCGCTCATCTTGCTCGCGCTCGGCGCGGTACAGGTGTCGAAGGCGAGACCGGTGAAGACCTTCACCGACGCCGAGTGCGGCGGCCCCGCCACGGTCGCGGGCTTCGCCGAACCGTCGGAGGAGGTCGTGGCCTTGGCGCTTCCTCCCCCCTTGCCGGACTCGGAGGGCGACGCGCCCGCGGAGGCCGTGGCGGTACCGGAAGCCGACGCGGACACGCGGGCGGAGGAACTCGCGGAGGCACCGGGCTTCGCGCTGCCCGACGCCTGCGCGGAGGGCGATGCCCCGCTCTGGAGCGCCCCGGCGACGCCCGCGGCGTCCGTCCGTGCCGTCGTGCCGTCGTTCTTCCCCCCACCGCCGGCGGCCGCCGCCGCGAAGGCGGCGCCGCCCCCGATCACCACGACGGCTGCGGCGATCCCCGCGTAACGCTGCCATCTGGGCTTGGGCAGGCGTCGCTTCGACATGTGAGTCCCTCGGATGCTGGAAGGTGCGGCGGACGCCGGAAGAGGGCACGGACACGCCGTGCTCGCCCCCTCCGGGAACGGCCCCCTCCGACCGTCCGGGTCCCCGATGATCACATGATGGCAGCACACTTCCGCGCGGCTGACCGCGCCCCCGCGATCGGCCTCGGCGCGGCGCGGACAGCGCGCACGACCGTCCCACGGCACGGACCGTGCCACGGCGCGGACAGTGGAACAGCCCGGGCGGCTCGCCGCTCGGGCTGTGATGTGTCCGGCTCCGCCCAGCCGTCCGCCCGGGCCGTGTGGCCGGTCTTCACCGGGGCAGCGGCGGGTGCGAGCGGCAGGTGCGGAGGTGGGCCCGCGGGGCCGTGAACGGCCTGGGGTCAGGAAGCGCCGTCGCCGGGCCGACGGGAGCGGGCGTCGCCGCCGCGGCTCGGGCGGGGGGCGGGGCGGTCGGTGGGGGCGGGTTTGAGCGGGAGGTCGGGAACCTCGACCGCGGGCGGAAGGTCCGGAGTGACGTGGGCGTAGGGGACGCTGCGTTTCTTGCGAGCAGTCATACCATTTCGCGTGCCCGTTCGATCCGTTCCCAGTCGCCTGGTTGCGGAGTATCGGGCCTGGATCGGATGTCGCAGGTCAACGGCGTGCACGGCGCAGCAGAATGGCGGCATCGACCACCGCGATGACGAAGAGCAGCGCGCAGACTCCGGCGAGTATGGAAAGCGCCGCCCTGCCGTCCGGGCCGGAGTCCGCTGCCCACCAGGCCAGCAGGCCGGCCGCGATCAGGCAGACGGGCGCGGCGATCGTGACCAGGAGAAGGCGCAGGTCACGGGGCGATTTGGCCTGTACGGGCTCGGTGCCAGAGCGGTGTTTGCTGAGCATGGTCACGGCAGTCTCCTTCGCTCCGGGGCGCCGCAGGATTCCGGCTGACGCCACATTCCTCGGATAACCGGTACGAATACATGCAAACCGGACTCGACGACCGAGCCGTACCACTGCGGCGCCCATGGAAGGAGCAGGCCGGTCGCGTGCGCTGCCGCAGCGTACTTCGGGCGCTCATGCCGGTGCGGGGAAGGGATGGCCGCAGGTCCCGCCGGAGTCCGGATGCGCTGGTCAGGACGGTGGCACAGGCGGTTCCACAGCCTGGTCGCACGGCGGGTCCTGCGGGGGGCGAGGGGGTCGTGTGCTGTCGGTTTCGGACCTGGCCGGGTGCCTGAAACCGTGCTGTGGCCGCGGTGAAAGCAGCCGCGCGCAGTCTTCGGTCATCAGGCAGCGCGCCGCGAGCCCCCACCCCGGGGGAGCGCGGCAGACCCGAAGGAGCACCCGCCATGTCCACCCTCCCCCTCGCCCTGACCGACCAGGAAAAGCTCACCCTGCGCACCGCCGCCTACGGCGCCGTCTCCCTCATGGCCGCGGCCGACGCGACCGGCTCACCCCACAAGTCCGCCACCCAGGGCTCCATCGCCCTGGCCTCCGCGACCGGCCCCATCGGACACGTCCTCGCCGAGAAGTCCAAGATCGGCGACCTCGGCGGCAAGTCCACCGCCGAACTCGCCGACCGCGTACTGCCCGCCCTCACCGCCACCATGACCCTGCTCACCAAGCACGACCCCACCGAAGCCGGCAACTTCCGCACCACCGTCCTCATCGCCATCGACACCGCCGCCCGCACCCACAAAGGCGAACCCACCCCCACCATGACCGAGATGGCCCGCAAGATCACCCAAGCCCTCGACGCCGCATGACATCGACAGGCACGGCCCACCCCGACCCACCAGCCGCAGGCGATGGGCAGCGACCGTGCCGGCCGGCGGGACACCGCCGCCGGTACGGTCGCCCCCGGCGCCCCCGGCCGGGGGGCGCACCGGCCCGACGGTCCGTCAGGCCACCAGCTCCGGCTGCTCCGCGCCCTGGACGTCGTCACGTTCGGCCGCACGGCGCCGGTCCGCCCGGCGTGCGGCCGGGCCGATCGCGTACGCCGCCAGCGGCATCAGCGCGCCCAGCAGCAGCCAGCCCGGCGTGCCCCAGCCCAGCAGCAGGGTGGTCAGCACCAGCGGGCCCAGTGTGCGGGCCGCGGTCACGCCGGTCCCGAAGAAGCCCTGGTACTCCCCCATCCGGTCGGCGGGTGCCAGGTCGAAGGACAACTGCCAGGAACCCGCCGACTGCTGCATCTCCGCGACCACCTGCAGCACCGCGCCCGCCACCAGGATCGCCGCCGCCGAAGCGGGGGAACGCCCCGCGGACACGGCGAACACCGCACAGGAGGCGAACATCACCAGCCCCGACCCGCGCAGCACCCGCAGGGCGGTGTCGAGTCCTGTGACGGCCCGCGCCACCCGCACCTGGAACAGCATCACCGCGAGGGTGTTGAGCACGAACAGCCCTGAGGCCAGCCAGGCCGGCGCACCGGTGCGCTCGGTGATCCACAGCGGCAGCGCGAGGCTGAGCAGCGGCAGCCGCAGCAGCAGGACGGCGTTGAGCACGGCGACCAGGGCGTAAGGCCGGTCCCGCAGGACGCCCAGGTGCGGGCCCTTCGCCGCGCCCGCCGCCGGTTCGACCGCGGTGGCCGCCACCTGGGGCAGCCGCACCAGGAGCAGCGCGCAGGCCAGGAAGCACACCGCGTCAAGGGCGAGCACGCCCCGGTACGCGGCCGCCGTCCCGGCGCTCAGCGCGAGCCCGCCGAGTGCGGCGCCCACCGCGAGGCCGCCGTTCAGCGTCGACTGCAACCGTGCCAGCAGCCCCGTCCGCTCCCCCGCCGGCACCAGCCCGGCCAGCAGGGCCTGCCGGGCGGCCGCGAGACCCGACTGGGCGGAGGCGTAAAGGCAGGCCGTGAGGACGAACACCACGAAGCCCTGCACCAGGAGGAACGAGCCCACGGCCGCCGAAGTCGCCAGCGCGAGCAGCACCGAGGTACCGCGCGGCCCGCGCCGGTCGGCGAGCCGCCCGAGCGGCACCCCGACCAGCGACCCGACCGCCCAGGCCAGGGTCAGCCCGAGCCCCACCCGCACGGGCGCGAGTCCGGCCACCCGCGTGAAGTACAGTGCCGACGTCGTGTAATAGGCTCCGTCGCCGACCGAGTTGGCAAGCTGGGCGAGGGCGAGGAGTCGCCGCGGGCGGGTCGTCATGGCCTGACGGTACAGGCGCCGTGAGTTCGTGATCAGGCCCAATCGAGGGCCGTTTCCATGGCCCACTACCGGCCCCTGCGACCTCCTGCCCCACCTTGCGCCCGTGGCGCCGCGGCGGCTCCCATGACGGCCCGAGCCCACCCCCGTGGGGGAGGTGGGCTGCCGCGTGGGGGCGGCGCGGGTGGGAAGCGGGTTCAGCTCAGGCGGTCGTAGGCGTTTCCGGTCTGGGCGTCCGAGACCACGCGGGTGTCGAAGGGGCGGGTGCGGTCGCCGGTCCCGGAGTAGAGGTAGACGGTGTTCGTGCCGGGGTGGTAGGCGAAGAGGTCGGCGATGCCGTCGTGGTCGACGTCGCCGCCGGCGACGAGGTGGGAGTAGCCCTGCCAGCCGCCGCCGATCTTCGTGCGCTGCGTGAAGGTGCCGTCGCCCTTGCTGAGGTAGAGCCACAGCACGCCGTCCTTGTCGCGTGCGACGAGGTCGCCCGCGGGGGCACCGGCGAGGTTCCCGACTTCGGTGACCTCGTTGTAGATGTCCCAGCCGGTGCCGATGCTCCTGCGGTTCTCGAAGGGGCGGGACGGGTCGCCGGTGGCGGCGTAGAGCCAGAGGTTGCCGGCCGCGTCCACGGCGGTGAGGTCGGGGCGGCCGTCGCCGGTGAAGTCGCTGCCGCCGGTGAGGTGCGTGTAGCCCTGCCAGCCGCCGCCGATCCGTACGCGAGGGGTCAGGGTGCCGTCCTCCTGGCCCGAGTACAGCCACAGGACCCCGTCCTTGTCGCGGGCGACCAGTTCGGGGAGGAAGTCGGGGCTGTGGTCGCCCACGACATCGCCGACGGGCTCGATCTTGTCGTAGATCTGCCAGCCGCCGCCGATCCGCGCCCGCGGGAGCCCGTCCCCCGCGCTGTCCCGCCACAGCACGCCCGCCGCGTCACGGCCCAGCAGGTCGGCGAGGCCGTCGTTGTCGAAGTCGTGCAGGGCGGAGGTGGGGGTTCCGGCGTGCGCGAGGAGCTGTACGGCGGGCCGGCCGTCGGTGCCGATGGTGACGCGGAAGATGCCGTCGCCCTGGGTGGAGCTGCTGCCCTGGATGATCCGCGCCGAGCCGTCGGGGGTGGTCGAGGCCGTGTCCGCACCGGCGAGGAGCGTGACCCGCTCGCCGGTCGTGATGTGCACGGCCGTCGTCCCGTAGGTGACCCAGTCGCCGAGCAGGCCGATCGCCAGGTCCGCGCCGGCCGTGGAACCCGGCACCTGGACGGTCGTGTCGGCGCCGGTGGTGCGGTCGCGTACGACCACGCGGAGCGTGTGCGCGGCGGTGTCGTCCTCCACCCAGGCCACATGATTGCCGGAGACCACGGTGTCGCGCGCCTGCGCGGGGTAGGGGTAGCTGACGGTGGCGTCGGACAGGTCGACGAGGCCGATGAGGTGGCCGCCGTCCGCGGTGCCGACGCTGAGCAGGCCGTGGCCGGCGTCGCCCGGCACCACCTGCCCGTAGGGCGCCTTCTCCGGTATGCCCTGCAGCGCACGGGGTGCGGCGTCCGCGGTCTCCAGCCACAGCTTCGTCGCGCCGCGGAGGAAGAGGGCGTGACCGGCGACGCCTCCGTAGAGGCCGTCCCTGCCGTCGTCGACCTCCTGCGTGAAGAACCCGTCACCGGTGGACACGTCCGTCGCGTGGGCCCCGAAACCGTCGGGCGAGGTGACGATCAGGTCCCCGGCCAGCTGCGGGGCCCCTTCGTACCTGTAGTAGAGCATGTCGTGCGGCGCCCCTCCCCCGTAGGGGACATAGCGGAGCTTGCGCATGTCGGGGTCGTGGTGCTCGACGTCCGTCATGAAGCCCTGCGAGCCGACGGACGCCAGCGTGGCGCCGGGCACCATCGGGAGAAGACCGCTCGGCGCCACCGTCGCGGCGGCCCCCGCGGCCCCCGCCGGGGTGGCGATCAGCGCGGCTGATCCGAGCGTGACAGCGAGGACGGTCGCGATGGCAGCGCCGAGGCGGCGCCGGCCGGTGTGTAGGGAGAGCAAGGAAGGTCCTCCTGGGCTGACGGGACGGGACGCCGCCATGCGCCCCGCCCAGTCCGACCGCCGGACGGGTGAATTGGTTGCACGAGAAACCGTCCGGGCGGCTCAAGCGGCCCTGGACGCAACCCGGTTGAGCGACGGCGGGCGCGCGGAAGCGCCCCCTCCGATGCCCGCGGCCTGGCCGCTGCTCCCGCCGTCCCGCGGCCGGCTCAGCCGTGCAGGGCGGGCCGGTAGACGAGCTCCTGGATACGGCCGTCGAGCGTCCGGCTCTCGATCAGCTCCAGGTCGAAGTCGGCCGCGCCCCCGAAGATCGGCTCGAGCCCGCTCTGCCCCGTGATCACGGGGAAGAGCGTCACCTGGACGCGGTCGACCAGGCCGGCGGCCATCAGCGCCCGATTCATCGACAGGCTGCCGTGCGAGCGCAACGGCACCGCGGACTCCGCCTTGAGCCGGCCGACGACGTCGACGGCGTCCCCGGCCGCGATCTGCGCGTCCGGCCAGTCGAGCGGACCCTCGAGCGTGGTCGACACCACCGTTGCCGGCAGGCTCCTCATCCGGGTGACCCAGGGGTCACGTACATCGGACTCCGCGGTGCTCGCCGCCAGCATCTGCGCGAAGGCCCGATAGGTGTTGGCCCCGAGGACCATCCGCTGCTCCTCGTCGTACTGCGCGAGGCGGTGGTCGAGGAGTTCGGGTCCCTGCTTGCCCCAGTAACCGCTCCACCCGCCACTGGCGGCGCCGAAGCCGTCGAGGCTGGAGAAGACGTCGAAGGTGTAGGTGGCGGTCATGATGTGCTCCTCACGTCCGGATGATCGCTTCCTGTGGTGAGGACCGGCGCGCGCGCCGAAACTCATCGCTCGGCGCGGGCGTGGCGGCAGCGGCCGCACGGCATCGGGCGGGGACCGTCAGCGCGGCCGGTCCTCCGGCGGGGTCGCGGCGTACGGCCGGTGCGGCAGGTCGCGCTGGTACCAGGTGCCCGGCTCACCGCCGATGTGAGCGGGGTCGGCCGGGCCGACGGGGACGAATCCGGCCTTGGCCAGCACCTTCCGCGATGCTTCGTTCCTCTCGGCCGCGGCCGCCCGCAGGGTCCGCAGCCCGTATCTGACCGGAGCCAGCCGGCAGAGCTCCCTGACGGCGGCGGTCGCCACGCCGCGGCCGGCGGCGTGCTCGGCGACCCGGTAGCCGAGTACCGCGGTGCGGTCCAGCATGTCGACCAGGTTGAACCTGCCGATGACCGACCCGTCGTCGGCGAGGAGCACGTGGAAGGCGCACAGGCCGGTCTCCTGCTCGGCCAGCCGGTCGTGGAAGCGGTCGGCGAAACGGGCGAAGAAGTCGTCGCCGCGGTCTCCGACCGCGGCGGCGAAGTAGGCGCGGTTCGCCCGTTCGAAGGCCAGGACCGCAGGGGCGTGGTCGGCGTGCAACCGCTTCAGCTCGGGCATCGCCCGACTCTAGCCAGCCGGTTCGCCCGGGTCACCCCGATTGACGGTCTCCGGCCGGGGTCACCGCGGCCCGGTGCAGGCGCTTCGCCTCATCGCGCGTCCGCGGAACGGCGCGATTATCCTGGTTCGGGGGCCTTGTCGCCGATCAGCCACGCCTGCGTGTCGATGCCGCAGGGCGATTGGAGCCGCTGTCATGTCCCATCATCTCGATTCTCCCGCCGCTCGGGCCGACGCCCGGCTGAACATCTCCGATGTCTACGTCTTCCGCGGCGACCGCGGCACGGTTCTCGTGATGAACGTGTGCTCCGATTCCGCGGGCCCGGACGCGCCCAAGGGATTCCATCCGGAAGCCCGTTATGAATTCAAGATCGACAGTACGGGCGACGCCGTCGAGAACCTGGCCTACCGCTTCACCTTCGGAGCGGCTGACCAGGACGGGACGCAGGCGCTGGAGTTGCGCAGGCTGGTGGGCGAGCAGGCGGTCGACGAGACGGTGGACGGCACCGTGCTGCTCGCCGGCGAGACGGGGCGGACGCTGAGCACCGACGGGGGCCTGCGGGTGTGGGCCGGGCGGGCGGGCGATCCGTTCTGGATGAATCCGGCCGTGGTGGAGGCCGTCGGCCAGGCGTTCCAGCACGGCACCGACGTCGAGGTGCCCGAGCCGGACTCGTCCCCGGTGACGAGCCTGTTCGCGGGCCAGAAGGTGCGCTCGATCGTCCTGGAGGTGCCGGACTCCGGTCTGCTGCCCTTCACCGGCGGCAAGGAGATCAATGTCTGGGGGGTGACCTCGCTGGCCACCGACGCCGGCGGATGGCACCGCATCAACAGGTGCGGGCTGCCGATGGTCTCGCCGATCTTCGCGCAGTTCGACGACGCACTCGCGGAGAAGCTGAACCAGACCGAGCCCGCCGACGACGTCGACACTTTCGGCCAGGAGATCGCCGACCGGGTCGCGGCCGTCGTCGGTGCCCGCGGCACCACGTCCGACCCGCACGACTACGGCCGGCAGATCGCCGACCGCATCCTCCCGGACGTCCTGCCCTACTCCGTGGGGACTCCCGCGGTCTTCGGCTTTGCGAAGTTCAACGGCAGGGCACTGACCGACAACGCAGGCGAGGTGATGTTCTCCCTCGCCACGGACAGCGCGCTGAGCGTGGGTCTGGGCAAGGAGTCCGTGGACGCCCCCTCGACCCCGTTCTTCCCTTACCTGGCCCCGGCCGGCTGACGGCGGGCGCCGCCGGGAGGCGGGGTGCCTCTATGTCCTTCGTCAAGTCGGGGGTGGTCATGTGGTGGCTGCCTCGGGGTGGCGCGATTGGTAGAAGGTGCCGTCGCGGAGCATGGCGAAGATGACGCTGATGCGGTGGCGTGCGAGGCGGAGGAGGGCCTGGGTGTGGGTTTTGCCGCGGGCCCGGCATTTGTCGTAGTAGGTGCGCGAGGCGGGGTCGTGCAGGGCCGCGAACGCGGACAGGAACATGGCGCGTTTGAGTTGCCGGTTCCCGCTTCTGGGGGCGTGCTCGCCGTGGATCGAGGTCCCCGACGACCTGGTTGCCGGCGCCAGGCCGGCGTAGGAGGCCAGGTGGGCGGCACTCGGGAAGGAGGTGCCGTCGCCGATGGTCACCAGGAGGACTGCGGCGGTCCTGACGCCGACACCGGGCAGCGACGTCAGGACCTGGGAAAGAGGGTGGGCCTCCAGCAGTTCGCTGATCTGGGCTTCCAGGGCCCGGCGTTGCTCATGGATGGCCGCGAGGGAGCGGGCCAGGGACGGGACGACGATGTCGAGGGTGCCGGTGCCCGGGACGACGACGCTCTGTTCGTCGAGCGCGTCGAAGACTTCGTCGATGAGCCGCGTGGCCATGCGGGGGGCCTTGGGGCGGATGAGCTCGATGAGTTTGCGGCGGCCGGCTTTGCGCAGGGCGGCCGGGGATCCGTGGCGTTCCAGCAGCCAGGTGACGGCCTGGTGGTCCAGACGGGGGCCCAGGACGCGTTCCAGGCTGGGGTGGAACTGGGTGAGCAGGCCGCGTATCCGGTTGGAGGTGCGGGTGGACTCCGCCGCGAGGTCCTGGTCGAAGCCGACGAGGACGGTGAGCTCGGCGGTGATCTCGTCGGTCAGCTCGAGCGAGCGCAGGGTGTGGGGCATGGTGCGGGCGGCGTCCGCGATCACCGCGGCGTCCTTGGCATCGGTTTTCGCCTCGCCCGGGTAGAGGTCAGCGATCCGCCGCATGGCAAGGCCCGGCAGGTAGGCGACCTGGCATCCCGCGTCACGGGCCACCGCGAGGGGGAGGGCGCCGATCGAGGCGGGCTGGTCCACGACCACCAGGACGGTGCCGAACTTCGCGGCCAGTTTCTCGAAGACGGCCCGCAGTTTGGGCTCGCTGTTCGGCAGCTGCTTGTCGAGGACCTTCTTCCCGGCCGGGGTGAGCCCGTGGCCGTGGTGGGTGCTCTTGCCGACGTCCAGTCCGAGGAAGACACCCACGCCGCCTGTGTCGATCATCGTGCCCCCACATGCTCGTCGCGTGCTGGCCTGGGCATCGGGGCCGTTCTGGCGCATCCACGTTATGCAGACCTGCCGCCCGCAGATGGCCGGGCATTGCGCCCGGTCGGGCGGTGGCCGGACCTCTCATCAGCGTCTCCGACGGCACCCCTCGGGCCCGGTGACACCACCCCCCAGGTCATCCGTTCGACAGGGGGCAAAAGTCATGCCGGGCCCGGAGGCCAGCGGCCCTCTTGCAGGACCGCGAGAAACATAACGGGGCGGATCGGGCAGACTGGTCCGGTGATCGACACCGTTCCCGCGATTCGTTTCCGCTTCGGGCTGACCCCGCTGGATCAGGTCGAGCCGTGGGGCCGTGAGCAGCGCAGTCTGCACTGGTTCGGGCTGACCGACGGGTGGTACTGCGTCGACCTCGGCGGCCACGAGGTGCTGCGCTACTCCGAGCGGACCGTCAGGGAGCTCGGCAGTGACCGTGACGGCGGCCGGCCGCACCCGTATGTGGCCTACTACGTCGCCCGCCTGTGGGAGGACGTGGTCGCGCTCACCTCCGAGGCGCTGGAGCCGGTGCCGCAGGACCTGGTGGACATAGCGGCCGAGACGTCTCCCGACTGGACCTGGCTGGAGGTGCCGGAGGCCGAGCCCGCGCTGTCCTGGCACAGCGCGGGCTTCCTCTACACCGACTACCTGCGGGTCGCCCCGCACATCCGGTGCTGGCGCACCGTGGCCGGCGGGGACGACACGGTGACCCTCAGCTGGCAGCACCAGCCCGACCCGGAAGGGGTGATCTCCTTCGCAGGCCCGCAGGCCGGGCGGGTGGCGATGCCCACCGGTGAGTTCGTCGCGGCGGTGACCGAGCTCGACCGGGCGCTGCTGGCGGCGATGGACCGGCGTATCGGCGAGCTGGAGGCGGCCGGCCCGATGCCCGGCGTGGAAGTGGACATGGAGCGGCTGCGCCGCGAGCACCGGGACAGGGCGACCTGGCTGCAGCGCGCACGGGACCACGAGCGCAACACCGACTGGGGCGTCGTACGAGCCGGTGCGCGCATGATGCTGGCCCCCGCGCAGGATGCGGCGGCGGACGGCGGTCCCACACCCGGGTAGTGGCCGCGACCGGCCACAAAGTGGCAGGTCTCATCCGCGGAAGCCGGGGCAGACGGGCACATGCCGTCGGCCGGAAGGCATCCGGCCGTCGCCGATTTCCGGGAGGTCCGAATGACGGCTGTGGAGTTGCGTGTTCCGCGCGACAGCGGAGGGCGGGATGCCGGTGCGGAGGGCGGGGGCGCGGACCCGGGCACGCAGACCCAGCGGCTGAGGCGGCGTCTGGAGCGCCTCATCGGTGTCGCGGCGACCGAGGGCAACGCGCTGAGGCCGCTGCGCAACGGCGACGAGATCTTCCCTGCACTGCTGGCGGCGGTGCGCGGCGCCCGCCACACCGTCGACATGATGACCTTCGTGTACTGGCGGGGCCAGATCGCCAGGGACTTCGCCGGTGCGCTGGCCGAGCGGGCGGCGGACGGTGTCCGGGTGCGGCTTCTGCTCGACGGGTTCGGGGCCAAGCAGATCGAACCCGACCTGCTGGAGATGATGGACTCCGCCGGGGTGCACGTGGCGTGGTTCCGCAAACCGCTGTGGCTGTCACCCCTCAAGCAGAACCACCGCTGCCACCGCAAGGCGCTGGTCGTCGACGAGACCCTGGCCTTCACCGGCGGGGTCGGCATAGCCGAGGAGTGGTGCGGGGACGCGCGTGATCCCTCGGAGTGGCGCGACACCCACGTCGAGGTGCGCGGGCCCGCGGTGGACGGTATCGCCGCGGCTTTCGCGCAGAACTGGGCGGAGTGCCACAGCGACATGTACGACGACCACGACCGCTTCGTCGAGCACGAGCAGCCGGGCGGCGCGGTCGTGCAGGTGGTGCGCGGTTCTGCGAGCATCGGCTGGCAGGACCTGCAGACCCTGCTCCGGGTCGTCATCACCTCGGCGGAGCGCCGGTTCCGCCTCTCCACCGCCTACTTCGCGCCCGACCGCTACTTCGCGGACCTGTTGTGCGCCACCGCCCGGCGCGGTGTGCAGGTCCAGATCGTGCTGCCCGGCAAGCACACCGACCAGCGGGTCTGCCGGCTCGCGGGACAGCGCCTGTACTCCGAACTGCTCGACGCGGGTGTGGAGATCATGGAGTACCAGCCGACGATGCTGCACACCAAGATCGCCACGGTGGACGGGGTGGCCGCCCTGATCGGCTCGTCCAACTTCAACCGCCGCTCGATGGACCACGACGAAGAGGTCATGCTCGCGGTGCTCGACGAGGAGTTCACCGGGCTGCTCGACGCCGACTTCGAACGGGACATGCTGCGCTCCGAGGCCATCGACCCGGTCCGGTGGGATCGCCGCATGCTGCTCCAGCGGGCCCGCGAGGCCGCGGTGGTGCCGATCCGCCGCTTCCTGTGAGCCGTCGCGGGCCGCGGCCGGCAGCCGGAGGTGCCCGGGCGGCTCTGCGATGTCCCGTCGGCCTGTAAGGGCCTGCAGGGGGTAGCGGATCGGAGAGGCACCGAACGGCCGCGCCCATGCCGCCGTATGAAGCCGTCCGACAGGGGGAATCGATGCCAACCGCACTCTCGGGCCGAACCGTCCCGGGCTCCGGGGGGAGCCCGCGCAGACAGACCGGCAGCCCCTTGCGGGCCGGCCGCCTCCCGTCACCGACCACCGGCATGGGGACGGCCGCGGCCCGCATCACGGCGCTGACGATCTGCCAGGCGGCACTGCTGATCGGCTTCGGGCTGCTCATCACCGGCCCCGCCCGGCACCTGTGGCCCATCTCGGTGGAGGACCGCGTCAACAGGGGATTCGTGCGGGTGCGCACGGGAGCCCTCGACACCGCGACGTCGTGGGGGTCGGAGGCCGGCAACACCCTGACGATCATCGCGATCACTCTGGTCGCCTGCGCCCTCCTGGTCTTCGTGCCCGTGCTGCCGAGGTGGCGCGAGGCGGTCTTCCTCGCGGTGGGCGTGTCGTTGCAGGCGCTGGTGTTCCTGGCGATCACCTCCGCGGTGGACCGGCACCGGCCCGAGGTGCACCGCCTGGACGCGTCACCCCCGACGTCGAGCTACACCTCGGGCCACACCGGGGCGGCAACTGCCCTCTACGGCGGGCTCGCCGTGCTGGTGCTCACCAGGGCCCGGCGGATGAGCCGACCCTGGCGGATCGCGCTCGCGGTTTTCCTGCTGCTGATTCCGGTCGCGGTGGGCACCTGCCGGATGTACCGGGGCATGCACCACCCCACGGACGTGGCAGGCGGCATGCTCAACGGCGCGCTGTCGCTGCTCGTCGTGGGCGGTTCCGTCCTGTTCACCGACCCCGCACCGGCCCCGCTGCCGCACGACACGGCGGCCGCCGCGGCGGCCGGCGGCGGCCCGGGCGTCGAGCCGGTGTCCGGCCCCACCGTCGTGATCGTCAACCCTCTTTCCACCGGCAGCGGCGACCGCGAACGGCTCCGTCTCGTGCTGGAACGGCACGGCCGCACCGCACCCCGGTTCGTCGAGACGACAGCGGCCGACCCCGGCGGCGGCCAAGCCGCGCAGGCCGCGGCGGACGGCGCGGCGCTGGTCGTCGTCTGCGGCGGCGACGGCACGGTCCGCGCGGCCGCCGCGGCCCTGGCCGGCACCGGCGTGCCCCTGGCCATCGCCCCGCACGGCACGGGCAATCTGCTGGCCCGCAATCTCGGCCTGCCGCTCGATCCGGTCCGGGCGTTGGAGGCGGTGCTCGGCGGGACGGCCCGTCCGGTGGACCTCGGCAGGATCGAGGGCGACGACCTGCCGCCGACCCTCTTCTGCGCCATGTCGGGCGCCGGCCTTGACGCCGTGCTGATGGAGCGGACCTCGGATCGCGCGAAGTCGACCCTGGGCTGGCCGGCCTACGCCCTGGCCTCGGTACGCGCCCTGCGCACCCCCCGCACCGCGATGACGCTGCGGCTGGACGGCGCGGAGCCGTTGCGGCGCACCGCCCGCATGGTGGTGATCGCCAACGTGGGGCGGCTGCAGGGGGGTGCGTCACTCGCCCCTGCCGCCCGGCCCGACGACGGCCTGCTCCACGTGGTGCTGCTGGACCCGCGGGGGCTCGGGGGCTGGCTGGGCGCCGTGGGTTACGTCCTGCGCGGCTCCTCGGGGAACTCCGGCGCCCGCGGCGTGGAGACCCGCCCGTGCCGTCGCGTGGACATCGTCCTGCGCTCACGGCAGCAGCGGGAGATCGACGGTGATCCGGTGGCCGCGGGACGGCGGCTGTCCGCCCGGGTGGTGCCGGGCGCGGTGAGCGTCCTCCTGCCCGAACCCCACGAGAAGGAGGCATGAGTTGGGCACCGCGACGCGGGTCCCGCAGACCCGCGACATGTCCGAGGACGAGCTGTCGGCCGACGAGGCGCTTGCGGCGCTGCGCCGCTACGGCGGCTGGCCCCTGCTGCGGGACGCCTTCATACGGTTCCGGTACGCCGACGGCTTCAGCCACGCGCGGGCGCTTGCCCTGCAGATCGTGCTGGCGGTGATCCCGCTGGCCATCGCCTTCGTGGGGCTGTCGACCGCGGTGCACAGCGAGAGCGTGGGGCAGGTCGCCGAGCTGACGATCCGCCGGATGGCCGCCGGGCCCAGCGAGCACGTCGTCGACGACGCCCTCCAGCGCAGCCGGCGGCACGCGGGCGAGGGCGCGCAGTTCGCGCTCTGGTTCGGCCTGGTGTTCTCCTGGGTGAACCTCACCACGGGGATGTGCCAGATCGAGCGGGGAGCCAACCGGATCTACGGGATCGAACGCGACCGGCCCTTCCGGCAGAAGTACACCGGCGGCCTGGTGATGTCGCTGACGGCGGGCACCCCGCTGGGTCTGGCCACGGTGATGATGGTGGCCGGGGACAAGCTGGCGTCCTCCGTGGTGACCGTCTACCACCTGGGCGGCGGCACCGCCCTCGATGTGTGGAACGCAGCGCGCTGGCCGGTGGGGCTGCTGCTGGCGCTGGCGTCCGGCAGCGTCATCTTCCGGCGCGCCCCGCGCCGTCCGCAGCCCGGCTACACCTGGCTGGGCTTCGGGGCGGCGGTCTCCCTCGTCCTGTGGGGCGCGCTGACCGCGCTGCTGGCCCTCTACCTGCGGCTGAGCGGTTCCTTCGACACCGTCTACGGGCCGCTGAGCGCTTTCATGTCGCTGCTGCTCTGGTCCTATCTGACGTCGATGGCGCTGTTCTTCGGGATGTCGTTCGCGGCCCAGCTGGAAGCGGCCCGCGCACGGCGGCCAGGCCCAATCCGTTCCGACCCGGGAGCATGACATGGTGACGCACACCGCCTCCGGTCCCGGCGGCGACCGCACCCGCCGGGCCGACCGCTCGTTCAGCGCCCACCTGCTGGGTTCCGCAGTGGGCGCGGCGGCCGCGGCTCTGGTCTTCGGGCTCCTGCTCGTCCTGGTCGAGGCGCACTGGACGCCGCTCAGGGAGATCGACACCGGTGCGGCAGGACGGCTGCACCATGTCGCCGTCCACCACCACGGGTGGACGCGGGCGCTGGAATTCGTGTCGAACTGGGTCCTCAGCCCCACCACCCTGCGCACCGCGGTGGCGCTGCTCACCGCCTGGCTGCTCCACCGCCGGGCGTGGCGGCTGGCCGCCTGGGCCGCGGTGACCGCCGGGGCAGGGGCACTGACCGGCATGCTGGTCAAGGCGGTCGTCGAGCGGGCCCGCCCCACCCTGCCCGACCCGGTGGCTCACGCGCCGGGCTACTCCTTCCCCTCCGGGCACGCCATGACCGCGACCACATCCTTCGCGATCTTCCTGCTGGTCCTGCTTCCGCTGGTACCGCGTGCGGCACACCGGTGGTGCTGGCTCGTGGCCGCGCTCGCCGTGCTGGGCGTCGGCTTCACCCGGGTCGCGCTGGGCGTCCACTGGTGCAGCGACGTGATCGGCGGCTGGCTGCTGGGAGTGACCGTGGTGGGGGCGACGACCTGGGCGTTCCAGGTGTGGCGGATCGACGCCGGGCGCCGCCCCGCGCAGGTCGCGGACGGCCTGGAGCCGGAACTCGACCACCCCCACCCGGAACCGACGCACCCGCACGGGTCCTGAGGTCACGCCCGCCGCCCACCGGAATGGGAACTTTCCTTCAAGAGCCTTGTCCGTAGTGGGATTTTCCTTCACGCTGAGGCGTGCACGCCCCGCATTCCCCACCGGCATCAGGCGTCTCCGCACCGGCGGGCCGCGCTCCGGCCCCGCGACCGGCCGCGATCCACCTCATCCGGCGGCGGTCGCGGCCGGCTGCCCGCACGCGCACCCGTATCGGCCGACGGCCGCTCCCCCGGCCGCGGGCCGAACCGCCGCACAGCGCCGACACCTGCCCGCAGGCCCCCGAGCAACCCCCAGGAGACACACCATGGCCGGTCCAGGACCGTACCCCTCCCGCCGCAGCGTGCTCGCGGCCGGCACCGGAGTCGCCGCCGCGGGGCTGCCCGCCCGGCTCGGCGAGAACCACGGGTCACGCGCCGCCCGGAACACCCCGGCGGCGGCACCGGCGGCGCTGACGCCACAGCAGCAGGCCGGGCAGCGGGTCGTCTTCTCCTACTCGGGTACCACGGTGCCGCAGAGCCTGCTCACCCAGATCAGCTCCGGGCAGGCGGCGGGCGTCATCTTCTTCGGCGACAACATCAGCAGCCTCGCCCAGATCACCTCGGCCGTCCAGCAGATTCGTCAGGCGAACCGCAGCAGCCCCTCCCCCGCGCCGCTGCTCCTGATGACCGACCAGGAGGGCGGACAGATCAGGCGGTTGCCCGGCGCACCGGCACTGTCGGCGAAGCAGATCGGCGCCTCGGCCGACCCGGCCGGCGCCGCCGCGGACGCGGGCACCGGCGCGGGCAACCTGCTGCGCAGTGTGGGCATGAACATCAACCTGGCCCCGGTCCTCGACGTCTACCGCAGCGCCGGCGACTTCGAGGACCAGTACCAGCGCTCCTACAGCACCGACGCCGAGGTGGTCTCGGTCTGCGGCCGGGCTTTCATCGCCGCACAGCGGGCCACCGGGGTCGCCTCCGCCGCCAAGCACTTCCCCGGCCTGGGTTCCGCGTCGGCCGCGCAGAACACCGACCTGCGGTCCGTCACCCTGACGGCGACACTGGCCGAGCTGCGGAACATCGACGAGATCCCCTACGTCTCCGCACTCACCGCGGGAGCCGAACTGGTCATGGTCTCCTGGGCGGTCTACTCCCACCTGGACGCCGCGCATCCCGCGGGGTTGTCCCCGACCGTGGTGCAGAGCGAGCTGCGCGACCGCTTCACCTTCACCGGTGTGACGATCACCGACGCGATCGGGGCCGGCGCGCTGAGCTCGCTCGGCACCAGCAGCCAGAACGCGGTCGCCGCCGCCGCGGCCGGCATGGACCTCGTCCTCGACTCCTCGGGCGACGTCTCCCACGGCCAGTCGATCGTCACCGCCCTCGCCGGGGCGCTGCAGAACGGCACCCTCGACCAGACGGCCTCCCTCGCCGCCGTCGGCAGGATCAGCGCCCTGCGCGGCCGCCTCTTCTGACGGCCCGTCCCACCCCCTCCGGCCGGCCCGGACGGCGGAGCTCACGCTCTGCGGGCGAAGGTGATGATCTCCGGGCTTGTCGCCGTCAGCGGTGATCCGTCCCAGTCGCCGAACTGCTGGTCGACCAGCAGGCCGGCCCCGGTCAGGAACCCCGCCAGCGCGTCGGCGTCGAGGAAGCGCAGGGTGCTCTGGCTGAGCCGGGGCTCCTCCCACCGGGGACCGCTGTAGACGGAGGTGAACGACACCGTCCTGCCGTCGAAGGGACTGTCGACGCGGTGCGCCAGCTGCACCGTGGCGCCGTCGGTGTCCACGATGCTGAGTACGTTGTCCGGCCGCCATGTCTCCCAGGCGCGGTGGGCGGGGTTGCGGGTCTCGAAGGCGAAGAGGCCCCGGCCGGTGAGAAGACCGCGGATCGCGGACAGTGCCTCGATGATCTCGTCGTCGTCCACGAAGACCTGGAAGGCATGGCCCGTCATCACCACGAGGTCGAACTCCCCGTGCAGGTCCGCCGATCGGAGCTTCCCGAGGACCCAGGTGATGTCGTCGCGGGTGCGGGCCCGTGCAAGCATGCCCTCTGCGGGGTCGAGCCCGCACAGGCGCCCGGTGTGCCCCGACTCCCGTGCCATGCGCAGCAGTTTGCCCGTGCCGCATCCGACGTCCAGGACCGCGTCGGACTCCATGACCAGCGGGAGGTAGAAGCGGAAGTCGTCCCTGTCCTCCTCCAGCGTGAAGGCGTCGTAGAGCCGGGCGAGATCCGCGTCCGAGAACTGGCGGTCGACCATGGATACCCCTCTCACTGCTCCCGAACGGGCGTGGCGGCGCCGTCCGGCTGCGCTTTGCGGGCGAGCAGGTGGATCGACCGGAACTGCCGCCGGTCGGTGGGCTTGGGTTCGCTCACCAGCCGGGCCACCTCGGCCAGCCCCGCTTCTCGCAGCATCGCGGCGAGGTGGTCGGGCGACCAGCGATAGGCAGGCGCGACGGCGTGGTCGAAGACCGGCGTCGGCATAGTGGGGTCGTCACCGGCCCAGAGGGCGAGCAGCAGATGCCCGCCGGGCGCCAGGACCCGGTGGAATTCCGAGAGGATGGCGGGGACTTCCTGCGGTGGGGTGTGGATGATGGACCACCGCGACAGCGCACCGCCCAGCACCCCGTCGCCGAAGGCAAGCGCGGCCATCGATCCCACCTCGAACCGCAGGTCCGGATACGCCTGGCGAGCCAGCCCGATCATCGCGGGCGAGGCGTCGACGCCCGCGACATCGAGCCCCAGCCGAGCCAGGTACGCGGTGACGTGGCCGGGCCCGCAGCCCAGGTCCGCGACCCGGCCGCCCCCGCTCGTACGTGAGACCTCGGCGAAGGCGCCCAGGAAGGCGCGTTCGAGGGGCTCGTCGCGCAACGAGTCGGCGAAGCGGTCCGCGTACACGGTGGCGACGGCGTCGTACGCCTCGCGGGTGGACTTGAGGGAGTCGTCTTCGATCACGCCCACGACCGTAACTCCTGGCACCGACAGCGGTAGCGGCCTGTCCGCGCATCGCGCAGGGGTGAGAGGATACGCCGTCCCCACAGGGGGACACGATCCTGTGGGGGGATGTGCGAGATGGTGCAGGCGGAGCGGCAGAAGGCGCGAACCGGCGCGTATGAGGTGCGGGTGCGGCGGAGTTGGGTGTGGAACCTGTCGAGGATGGCGGTGTCGCTGGGCATCGCACTGTGGATCCTCGATCCCTTCGACGGGAATGTGACCACGTCCTCAGGGGTGATCGGCGGCAGTGTCCTGCTGCTGAACCTGACGTTCTGGACCTCGCAGTTCCGGCTGCGCGCCCTCGGCTGCCTGATGCGGATCGACGCGGCGGGCGTCACCGTCGCGGGGCAGCCGACAGTGCCGTGGAAGGACCTGGCGAAGGCCGAGGTACTCAAGCAGCGGTCGCTGGTGCTGGTCCCCAGGTCGCCCGAGGTCGAACTGCCGCTCGCACCCACCGGGTTCAGGCCGCTCGACGCGCAGCGCAAGCGCCGCAGGCTCACCGCGCGCTTCGGCTCCCCGCTGATCGTGTACGCGAGCGTGTACGGCGAGGACATGGACGACCTCGTCGCCGCCGTACGTCGCTACAGCGGGGGCCTGCCGGTCTTCGACTGACGGGAGGGCCCGTCAGGGGAGGAGCCGCCAGCCGCCGGTCGGTGTCAGGCCGGCGGCGCCCGTCACGGGGTGCCGGGCCGAGGTCACCGACAGGTGGGCGAGGTCGACCCCGCGACCCTCGTAGACCGGGTCGGTGGTGTAGCGCCAGCGCAGCAGGAACGCGGCCGCCGGCTGCGGGAGTTCGGCGTGCACGTGCCACCAGGAGCGCGCGGACTGCCCGGAGAGCGAGACGGGGGTGCCGGACGGTGCCCCCTGGCCGGTGGCGGTCAGCGGCAGCGCGTGCCAGGTGGCGCCGCCGTCCGTGGAGTCCTCCAGGCAGAGCAGGTCGGTGGACTCGGTGTTGACGAAGGTGGAGAAGTCGACGTCCACCGGTCCTGCCGCGGTGAGCGGGCCGGTGGCGAGGGTGCTGGTGGTTCCGCCGCCCTGGCCTGAATACCAGAGCTTGCCGCCGCCGGGCGCCGCCACCCGCAATGCCTGCGACATCGCCACGCCGATGGCCCGGCGCGGCGGGTTGGTCGAGGGGGTGGCACGGGTGGGGTGCACCCGGTTGCTCAGCAGGATGACGAAGGACCGCGACTGCGGGTCGATGACCAGCGAGGTGCCGGTGTAGCCGGTGTGCCCGAGCGTCTGCGGTCCTGACAGGCCGCCCATGTACCAGATCTGGTCGAGCTCGAAGCCCAGGCCGTGCGAGTCCCCGGGGAAGGCCTGGTTGAAGTTCTGCTCCATCGACCGGACGCTGTCCCCGTCCAGGATGCGATGGCCCCGGTAGACACCGCCGTTCAGGATCGTCTGGGCCAGTACGGCGAGGTCGTCGACGGTGGAGAAGACGCCCGCGTGGCCGGCCACGCCCCCCAGCGCCCAGGAGTTCTCGTCGTGCACCTGGCCGCGCACCATACCGCGCGCGGGGCTGGTCTGGTATTCGGTCGCCGCGATCCGGGGAAGTTTGTCGGGCGGCGGGTTGTAGCCGGTGTCGGTCAGGTGCAGCGGCGTCGTGATGCCGTCGCGCACCAGGGTGTCCAGCGGCTTGCCCGTCACCTTCTCCAGGACCAGCTGCATGCTGAGCATGTTGAGGTCGGAGTACAGGTACGTGCTTCCCGGCGGGTTGATCGGCTTGGCGTCGAGGATCGCCTGCCGGCGCGAGGGGATGTCGGAGTAGCCCTGCCACAGCGACGGGACCGGGTCGGCGTCGAACCCCGAGGTGTGGGTGAGGAGTTGCTCGACGGTGATGTCGCCCTTGCCGTTGGCGGCGAACTCGGGGATGTAGTGGGCCACGGGGGTTTCGAGGTCGATCCGCCCGGCTTCGAGCTGCTGCATGGCCACGATCGAGGTGAACAGCTTCGACAGCGACGCCAGGTCGTAGATCGTGTCGGTGCGGGCCGGGACCCACTGGTCTCGGGGCAGCTCCGTGGTGGTGTCCGCGTACTTCACCGCATAGCCGCCGGCGCCGCGTTCGACCACCACCCCGTCGTGCGCCATCAGCGTGGTGGCGCCGGGGAAGAGGTAGCCCGCGCCGGCGGACGGGTCCTCCCAGCCGGCCATCTGCTGCTCGAAGGCGTCGATGGGCGCCGCGTCGAGCCCCGCGTCCCGCGGGCTTCCCCGGTGCAGCACGGTGCCGGTGGGCGCGAACCCGCTGTGGGGCCGGTCGAACCGGCCGCCGTCCGCGTGGTGCGCCGCCGGGGCCGCGACAGCGCTGCCGGCCAGCGGCACGGTGAGCGCCGAGAGCAGCACAACAGCTGTCGCCAGGGCACGAATTCGCATGGGAACCTCGTCCGTCGGGGCCGCCGCGAGGGGTGGAGGGCGGCCGTGGGGGGTGGATTCCGAAAGCTGTTGACCGTGGGTTGATCGGAATCGGTAAGTTACTGACCCCCGCGTGTCCGGTCAACCACTCCCGCCCCCTGCGTATCGGCAGACCACAGTGGGAGGGAGCGGCTCACCGTGAGCCGCCCCTTCCCCCTTGCGGTGCCTGCGCCGGTGCCGCAGCCGCAGGCAGGCGCACCCCGCCCAGCAGGGTGCGCTGATCGCTGGCGCAACCTCAGGAGCACTCCCCCGGGCAGGGCTTCAGGAGACGTGCGCTCCGCGGCTGCGGGGATGACGTGCAGCAGGGCCGAGCCGTGGGCCGGCAGGGAGCCGGAGAAGGACCCGTCGGAGGTTCGGGCCGCCGGCCCGGGTTCGGCGGGGCTGCCGAGCACGGCACCTCGGGCATTCCGGGGACGGTGTCACGGGCCGCGGCTGCCGCTCGGCCGCTTGGTCGCGGGGTCGTTGCGGGCGTATGCGGGGCCGGCCGGGATCACTCGGCGGATGCTCGCGGGCCCTCACCGCTGCCGAGGCACTGCACGAGCACCAATGCGGTGTCGTCCGCCGTGTCCCGGGCCTGTTCGACGACCCCGTCGGCGAGGACGTCCAGCGGCTTCTCCCCGGCCTCGGCGAGCCGGTCGGCGAGGAGGTCGATGGAGAGCCCGAGGTCGACGCCCGGCCGCTCGACGAGGCCGTCGGTGTAGAGCGCGAGCAGGGCGCCGCGCGGCAGGGGCATCTCGACGCTCTCGAAGCGGGCCTCCTCCGACACGCCCAGGAGCAGCCCGGGGGGCAGGTCGAGCACCTCGGCGTGGCCGTCGCGGTGCCGCAGGATCGGCGGCAGGTGGCCGGCGGACGCCAGCAGCACGCTGTGCCTCGACACGTCGACATGGGCGTAGAGGCAGCTGCAGAACAGGTCGGTGTCCAGCTCCAGGAGCAGCTGGTTGGTGCGGGCCAGGACCTCCTCCGGCGGTGCGCCCGTCCTCGCGTGGCTGTGCATGGCGGTGCGGATCTGGCCCATCAGGGCGGCGGCCTGGACGCTGTGGCCCTGGACGTCCCCGATCACCGCGGCCGCGCCCCGATCGCCGAAGTCGATGAGGTCGTAGAAGTCGCCGCCCACCTCCAGGGCATGGGTCGCGGGACGGTAGCGCGCCACGACCGCGAGGCCCGGCACCCGGGGCAGGTGGTGCGGCAGCAGGCCGTCCTGGAGGCCGCGCGCCACCCGCACATTGGCGTCGTAGAGCCGGGCGCGCTCCAGCGCCTGCGCGATCATCCCGGCCAGCGAGGTGAGTTCCGCGCGCTCGTCCGGCGGGAAGGGCCGCTCTTCGTCGTATCCGAGCACCAGGCAGCCGAAGGTGCCGCCGGAGACGGTCAGCGGCAGGAAGGCGAAGGCGGCCATCCCGCGGTAGACCCGGTGCTGGGGGAAGACGCGCACGAGTTCGGCGTTGGTGGGGTGGAAGCCCGGGACACCGGTCTCCATCGTGCGGGTGCCCTCGCTCGCGGTCGCCATGGGCACACCGTCGAAGTACTCCGGGATCTCCGGCGGGAATCCGCGTGAGCCCACCACCTTCAGCCGGCCTTCCTCCGCGACCAGGACGGCAAGGCCCTGGGCGTCCAGCACGGGCCGCATCTGGTCCATGATCGACTCGGCCACGTCGCCGACCCCCGCCGCCTCGGTGAGCGCGGCTGCCAGGTGCAGGAGGTGGAAGAAGGTGCCGGCGCGCACGGGCGCGGTGTGCGGGACCTCTTCGGCCGTTTCCTGCCCGCCGGCGGGAGCCTCCGCGGGTCGGACCCGCACCGTGACTCCGGTGGCCTCCGGGTAGAGCACGAACGACAGCCGTACGCCGTCGGGCCTGCTGGCGGCGAAACCGGTCGGCCGGCGGCTGAAGAGGGCGGCGACGAAGGCGTTCTCGTAGGCGGGGTCGTTCAGCCAGGGCAGCGCCTCCCAGGGCTCGGCGTTCAGCAGTTCGTCACGGTCGCGGCCGAGCAGCACCGCGGCGCGCTCGGTGAGGAAGACCGTCCGGCCGTCCAGGTCGAGGGCCGCGAAGCCCTCGGTGAACCGCTCCGCGCGCACGGCGGCAGGATCGGCGTGCCGGGATGGCGCCGGTGACAGCACGCGGGGCTCGTCCTTCGGGCGCACCGGTCCGCCCTGGGCCGCGGCGTCCCGCAGCACCTCGGCCATCTGCCCGACGATCCCGTCGAGCAGCGCCCGATCGGTGGCGGACAGCCCCGGGTGGCTGCCCGGCCACAGCAGGTTCAGCGCGCCCCAGCAGGCCCGGTCCGCCATCAGCGGGGCGGCGTAGTGGGCGAGGGAGTAGGGAAAGGCGAGGGACGCGCGCGGGAAGCGGCGGGCCAGCTCCTGCTGGTCGGCCAACCACACCGGCCGCTGTGTGCGGACCGACTCCTGCACCGGCGCCGGCGCTGCCATCGCCAGCCGGGTCCACGGCCGCGCCAGCCGCATGGGCGCACCGACCACCGCGGCCATCTGCAGCACCTGCCGCTCGGGGACCGGCAGGTAGATCAGCCCGATGTGTGCGCCGACGTCACGCGCGGCGCGCTCCAGCAGCAGGTCGAGGCGTGCCGCGGCCTCGCGTGCCACGGCGCCGTCCTCGCTCCTCCGCACTCCCCTGCCCGCCTCGCATCAGACATATAGGAGCAATTCTCCGGGACGGCGGCCCCGGAGGCATCTCGGATACCCGCGCCCGGCGGCGGGCGGTCGCCTCCGCGGAGTGACGCCGGCCCCTGAGACGCGCGGGCCGTCGGCGGCGGAGCGCCCGAGGAGGTCCCGGGCCGCTCCTGCCCGCCGGTTCACCGGCGGAGCCGGGGCGCGAGCACCGTGCGTACCGCCTTGGCCACCGGGCTTTCGGCGGTGTCCTCTTCCTCCGGCTCGGGCCCGAGCATGCCCTGGATCCGCAGCAGCAGCTGGTGGGTCGAGCGCCAGAGCGGGACGAACATGCCGGCGACCGGCCCGACGCCCTGGATCGGGCCGCCGGACAGCTCGGTGACCTTCCTGGCGACCGTGACCGTCGCCGGGTCCCGCAGGATCAGGTGCACCTCGTCGCCGACCAGCCGGATCTCCATCTTGCGTGCGGCGGACTCCTCCGGGTTGGCGTCCGTGGTCGTCTCCGGATCCAGCTCGTCGATCTTGGCGGCGACCGCGTCCGGATCCACCCCGAGCTCGCGCAGCACCCTGGCCGCCATGCTGTTCTCCGCCCGCAGCATCGCCTCCAGCAGGTGGTGGCTGCCGACCGGTGCGCCACCGGCCAGCGCGCCGGCGGTGGACACGGTGTCCTCGGTGGCGGGCGTGCCGGCCGGCCACGGGGCGGCCGGCGCGTCCCGCGGCCCCTCGATCGATGCCAGCACCGCGGCACGCACCCTGCTGATCGGGGCGACGCGCCCGGCGAGCACCTGCGCGCCGACGCCCTCACCTTCCGTGACCAGGGCGAGCAGGATGTGTTCCGTGCCGATGTTGTCGTGGTGCAGCCGCTGCGCCTCGCGCAGGGCGATCTCCAGCGTCTTCTTCGCGCGCGGCGCGAACGGGATGTGGCCGCTCGACTCCTTCGTGCCGGGCGTGGCCAACGCGGTGATGTCGGCCAGCGCCGTCTCCTTGTCGCACCCGAGCTGGTGCAGGACCCTCGCCGCCGTGCCGTCCGGCACCGCAAGCAGCCCCAGCAGGATGTGCTCCGTGCCGATGTGGTCGTGCTTGAGCAGCCTTGCCTGCTCCTGGGCCGCGACGACCGCCTGACGGGCTTTCACCGTGAATCTCTCGAAAGTCATGGCTCCAGGGTCTCAGCCCTGTCAATACACTGTCATTGACAGGGTCACCGTACTGAAGGGAGGGTGTGATGGAGTCACCGTCGGACTGGGAGGACCGGCTCGCGCGCTGGCAGAACGAGCTGGAGCTTTTCGAGCAGCTGGACCGGACGCCCTGGGTCACACTGGCCAGGGCGGAGGCCGAGACCGGTGTCTCCCGCTCGGCCCTGCGGTCCTGGTACCGCAACGGCGAGATCCGCTCCCGGCTCGTGGACGGCCCGAACGGGCCGCAGCGCCTGGTCCAGCTGGACGCGGTGGTCGAGCGCGCCGCCGCGTCACCGCGCATCCAGCGCAGGGCGGAGCGGGAAGTCAGCCTGGAGGCACAGGTCACCCTGCTGCGGCACCGGGTCGACCAGCTGGAGATGCGGCTGGCGGCGCTGGAGCGGAGGTGACCGCCCCGTGGCGGCGGTCGCGGTCGGCGGCCGGGCGGGCTCAGTCGAGGAACTTGTCCAGGGTGAGCGGCAGGTCGCGGACGCGGACCCCGGTGGCGTTGTACGCGGCGTTGGCGACCGCCGCGGCGGTGCCGACGATCCCGATCTCGCCGATCCCCTTGGAGCCCATCGGGTTGACGTGGGGATCGTCCTCGTCGAGCCAGGAGGCGTCGATGTGCTCCACGTCGGCGTTGGTCGCGATGTGGTATTCGGCGAAGTCGTGGTTGGCGACCTGGCCCAGGACGCCGTCGAAGTGGCTCTGCTCGTGCAGCGCCATCGACAGACCCATGGTCATGCCGCCGATCAACTGCGACCTGGCCGTCTTCGGGTTGATGATGCGGCCGGCCGCGAACACCCCGACCAGCCGGGGCACCCGCACCTCGCCGGTCTCCGCGTGCACCCGGATCTCGGCGAACTGGGCGCCGAAGGCGTACATGGCGTACCGCTCGGTGGCCGGGTTGTCGCCGGTGCCGCCGGTGGCCTCGGCGCCCTCGGGCGGCGCGTCGCCGTGGCGTTCGCGCAGCCGCCGGGCGGCGTGGACGACGGCCGAGCCCCAGGCGGTGATGCCCGCCGACCCTCCCGCGACCGTCGCCGGCGGGTAGGCGGTGTCCCCGATCCGCAACTCCACCCGGTCGACGGGCACATCGAGCGCGTCCGCGGCGATCTGCGTCAGCGCGGTCCAGGTACCGGTGCCGAGGTCGGCGGCACCGATGGAGACCGTGTACCGGCCGTTCGCACCCGCCCTGACCGTGGCGGACGATCCGGGCAGCCAGAAGACCGGGTAGACCGAGGCCGACACGCCGAGACCCACCAGGTGGTCCGCTTCGCGGCGGGCCCTCGGGGTCGGATCGCGCCGCTCCCAGCCGATCCGCCGCGCGCCCTCGCGCAGGCAGGCCACCAGGTTGCGGCTGGAGAAGGGCCTGCCGGTCTCGGGGTCCGTCTCCGGCTCGTTGCGGATGCGCAGCTCGACGGGGTCGACCCCGCAGGCGGCGGCCAGTTCGTCCATCGCGACCTCGGCGGCGAACATCCCAGGGCACTCCCCCGGCGCCCGCATCCAGGACGGGACCGGCACATCGAGCCGCACCACGCGGTGGGTGGTCAGGCGGTGGGGGGCGGCGTACATCATCCGGGCGGCGACGGCCGTCTGCTCGGCGAACTCCTTGATCCGCGAGGTCTGCGACACCGCTTCCACGCTGATCGCCGAGAGCCGCCCCTCGTGGTCGGCGCCGAGCCGGACGCGCTGGATGGTGGGCGTGCGGTAGCCGGCGAGGAAGAACATCTGGGCGCGGGTGAGCGCGAGTTTGACCGGCCGCCCCGGAACGCGCCGGGCGGCCATCGCGGCGAGCACCAGGTGGGCGTGCGGGGTGCCTTTCGATCCGAAGCCGCCGCCGACGAACGGGGACACCACGTGCACCTGCTCCGGTTCGAGGCCGAACAGCGGGGCCACCTGGGCGCGAACCATGTGCACGCCCTGGTTGGAGTCGTGGAGGGTGAGCTCGCCGCCGCTCCAGGTCGCGACCGTGGTGTGCGGTTCCATCGGGTTGTTGTGGTACATCGCGGTCGTGTATGTGCGGTCCACCGTCACGGCCGCCGACGCCAGGGCCACCTCGACGTCCCCCTGGGCGGTGTCGGTCTCGTACCCGCCGTTGACGCTCTCCGGGGCGTACAGGTCGTCGCGGTCGGCCCGCAGGTCGGTGTCGTGCGGCTCTTCGTCGTACACGGTCCGCACCAGGCTCGCGGCATACCGGGCGGTCTCCGAGCTGGTGGCGACGACGCCTGCGATGATCTGGCCGCGGAAGGCGACCTCTCCCGACTGCAGGATCGCGAGCTCGGCGTCGGAGGTGTCGACCAGCCGCGGGGTGTTGCGGTGGGTGAGCACGGCGAGCACACCGGGCACCGCCTCGGCGGCGCCGATGTCGATCGAGGTGATCCGGCCGCGGGCCACGGTGGCCTGCACCGGGTGGAGGTACGCGGGCTCGCCGACCGGCTGCTCGTAGGCGTAGCGCGCGGTCCCGGTGACCTTCGCGGGACCGTCGAGGCGGTCGAGCGGTGTGCCGATGGCGCGCGGCCTGACGCGCTCTTCGCCCGTGGTCATCGCGATTCCTCCGCTGCCAAGCCGCGCAGCGTCGCCACCAGCGTGTTGCGCGCGAGGGGAACTTTGAACGCGTTGCCCGCGACCGGCCGCGCCGCCGACATCTCCGCTTCCGCGGCGCGGCGGAAGCTGTCGCCGGTCGCCGGGGCGCCGCGCAGCTCGCTCTCGGCGCGGGTGGCCCGCCAGGGCTTGTGCGCCACCCCGCCGAAGGCGATCCGGACGTCGGCGACCACCCCGTCCCGCACGTCGAGGGCCGCGGCGACCGACACCAGCGCGAACGCGTAGGAAGCGCGGTCGCGCACCTTGCGGTAGCGCGAGCGCATCCCGTCCGGGAGGGCCGGCAGGTCCACGGCGGTGACCAGTTCGCCGTGGCCGAGCACGGTGTCGTGCTGCGGCTCGTCGCCTGGCAGCCGGTGGAAGTCGCCGAAGGGCACGGTGCGTTCACCGTCCGGGCCGTGCACCCGGACGACAGCGTCGAGTGCGGCCATGGCGACGGCCATGTCCGAGGGATGGGTCGCGATGCACTCGGGCGAGGCGCCGAGGATCGCGTGATGGCGCTGGTATCCCCCCAGCGCGGAGCAACCGCTGCCCGGGGCGCGCTTGTTGCAGGCGACGGTGATGTCCTGGAAGTACACGCAGCGGGTGCGCTGCATCAGGTTGCCGCCGGTCGTGGCGAGGTTGCGCAGCTGGCCGGACGCACCGGACAGCAGCGCTTGGGAAAGGACCGGGTAGCGTTCCCTTACCAGCCGGTCGGCGGCCAGGTCGCTGTTGCGGACGGTGCCGCCGATGCGTACCCCGCCGTCCGGCAGCCGCTCGATCCGGTCGAGGGGGAGCCGGCTCACGTCCACCAGCCGGTCGGGCGTCGCGACGCCGAGCCGCAGGTGGTCGACGAGGTTGGTGCCCCCGCCGAGGAACACCGCTCCGGGATTCTCGGACAGCAGGGCGACCGCTGCCGCCACGTCGTCCGGGCGCCGGTAGTCGAACGGCTTCAACGCGCCGCCTCCTCGATGGCGGGGACGATCGCGGCGTAGGCCCCGCAGCGGCACAGGTTGCCGCTCATCCGCTCCCTGATCTCCGCCGCCGACAGCTCGGCCGGGCCGGACAGGCCTGCGGTCAGGTCGGCGGTCACGGCGCTGGGCCAGCCCGCCCGCACCTCGGCCAGCATGCCGACCGCCGAGCAGATCTGCCCCGGGGTGCAGTAACCGCACTGGAAGGCGTCATGGCTGACCAAAGACTGCTGCAAGGGGTGCAGCGTCCCGCCCTCGGCCAGGCCCTCGACGGTCGTGATCTCGCGGTCGTCATGCGCGACGGCGAGCGCGAGGCAGCTGTTCACCCGCCGCCCGTCGAGCAGGACCGTGCAGGCCCCGCACTGCCCGTGGTCGCAGCCCTTCTTCGGTCCAGTCACCCCGAGCCGCTCCCGCAGCGCGTCCAGCAAACTGGTCCTGGTGTCCACAGTCAGGCGCCGAAGCTCTCCGTTGACCCGGAGGCCGATCTCGACATCCACAGCACGTCGCTCCCTCGTCGCCCGGCGGAGGACGCGTGCCGGGGGAAGGACCTGTGCGTACCCGCCCTGGCGGCCCCCGTACCGCCGCGGCCAGAACCGCCCCGGGGTGGCCTACACCGCGGAACTGCTCACGCGGACCGGCAGGAGGTCGCGGCAGCGGGGCGGCGCACCGGCGACGGGCTGCCGCGCCGGGCGGTTCGGCCTTTCGGGCGCCGGCCGAAGCGCGGCACTGCACGGCGGGATGAAATCCCTCTATACGGTGGCAAAGCATCCAGGGCCGGCGAAGGAAGAGGACGATGGTGAACCAGTTCGAGATCGACGTGAAGAAGATCCGAGAGGATGCCAGGGCGCATATGACGTCCGGGCCCGTCACAGCGACGTACGAGGCGGACAAGTCGCGCGTGATCGATGTGCTGAACACGGTGATCGCCACCGAGGTGGTGTGCTTCCTGCGCTATTCGCAGCACGCCATCGCGGCGACCGGCATCGACCGCGCCCAGGTGGCCGCGGAGTTCACCGAACACGCCCAGGAGGAGATGCAGCACGGCCTGCGGGCCGCCGAACGGGTGAGCCAGCTCGGCGGCGAGCCGGACTTCGCTCCGGCCACGCTGGCGGCCAGGTCCCACACCGAGTACGTCACGACCGACGAGAACGACCTCCAGCGGATGCTCAGCGAGAACCTCGTGGCCGAACGCATCGTCATCACCACCTACCAGGAGATCATCCGGTGGATCGGCTCCGCGGACCCGACGACCCGCAGGCTGATGGAGTCCATCCTCGAGGAAGAGGAGGAGCACGCCGACGACCTCCTCGACCTGCTGGGGGGCTGACGGCGGGCCGGCTGCGGCCGTACCGTCGTCCGCGGCCGGCGCCGTGACGCATCGGGGCGGGGCTGCGGCGCGACGCCCGGGTGGTGGAGGATGCCGGGGTGGACGGCCGTCCACACCACGCCGCAGCCGCCTGGCAGCGGTCCCCGCCAGGCGACCTGGCCGACCGCGCCGCCCCGGTGGGCTCTCGACCACCCGCCACCGAGGAGTTCCGACCATGGCCGCCCGTTCCTACGACGCCGTGCTCTGCGACATCGACGGCGTGCTCCGGCACTGGCCCTCCACCGACGATCTCGAACGCGCCCACGGGATCCCGGCGGGCTCGCTCGCGGCTACGGCATTCGCGCCGTCGCGCCTGTGTCCGGCGATCACCGGGAAGGTCACCGACGAGCAGTGGCGCTCCGGGGTGGCCGGTGACCTCGCCGAGCTGTGCGGGTCGGTGGACCGCGCCCAGGCCGCGGTGGCCGCCTGGTCCCGGCTGCTGCCCCGCGTCGATCACGAGGTCGTGTCCCTGCTCGCCCGGGCCCGCGAGGTCGCCACCGTCGCCCTGGTCTCCAACGCGACCACGCGGCTGGAGTGGGACCTCGCCCGGCAGGGACTGGACGAGGTCGCCGACACCGTGGTGAACACCGCGCGCATCGGTGTCGCGAAACCCGATCCGCGCGTCTACCTCATAGCCGCCGAGCGCGCCGGTGTCCCGGTCCACCGCTGCCTGTTCGTCGACGACACGGCCGGCAATGTGACGGCGGCCCGCGAGGCGGGGATGGCGGCCGTCCACTACCGGCAAGCGGAGGACCTCCGCGGCGCCCTCGCACCGCTGCACGGTACGGCCGGCGACTCAAGGCGTGGCGTGAGCGGTTGATCGGGCCCTGATGCCGAGCGGCGCGCTCCGCGCAATCCCCTCGTGGGCTTCCGCCGGCCCCCCGCGCCTACCGGGCTCGGTGCAACCGCCGGAGTGCCGAAGTCCAGGAGCGGCCGGGATGGCACCGGATGGAGGTTGCAGGAGCGCTGCGATTCCGGGGCCACCCCGGCAGAGGGGAATCTACCCGGCTCCGCCGGCATCAGACTTTCCGTATGCGGGATTCCTGTGAATTTCCGGTGCGGAGATCTGTCGGAAAGTGAGGGTGCCCCGCCGGAGTCCTCCGGCGGGGCACCATGTCGGGTCTGACGTGCGGCTACCAGCGGTACCAGCGGTGGCGGCGCCCACTGGAATGGGTTCCCCGCATGACGAAGCCGAGCAGCCAGAGCACGAGGACAATGACGGCAACCCACCACAGAATCTTGAGCGCGAATCCGGCGCCGAAGAGAATCAGTGCGAGCAGGAGAACAAGAAGCAACGGTCCCATGATTATCAACCTCCGAGACGCCGCCTGCCCCTCTTTCCTTCAGCCATGCTCAGGACATCTGTCCACACCGGCACGGAGGCCGGGAGAGCGGAATTCCGGGCGCCGACGGCCCACTCCGCGGCCGGGGCGCGGGCGAGGCCGGATCGAACGGCAGGGGCGGATCGCCCGGCGCCGTTGCCGAACCGGCAACAGGACTCGCCATGCCGGCCGCACGGCTCGGATGATCGGTCGGCGCTCCTGGTGCCCGGCAGATCGAGATTCGTGGAGGGTCCATGCCTCAGCAGGTCACGGAAGTCACGCACCGGCTGGTGCCCTCGCCCGCGGGCAGGACCCACGTGGTGGAGCAGGGCACCGGCCCCCTGGTGCTGCTCGTGCACGGTTTCCCTGAGTCCTGGTACTCCTGGCGCCACCAGCTGCCGGTCCTGGCCGCGGCCGGCTACCGTGCGGCGGCGATCGACGTCCGCGGCTACGGCCGTTCCTCCAAGCCCGGCACGGCCGAGGCCTACCGGATGCTGGAGCTGGTGGAGGACAACGCCGCCGTGGTGCGCGCCCTCGGAGAAGAGTCCGCGGTGATCGTCGGCCACGACTGGGGATCGGCCATCGCCGCGAACTCCGCGCTGGTCAGGCCGGACGTCTTCCGCGCGGTGGGGATGCTCAGCACTCCCTACGCACCGCGTGGCGGGCCTCGGCCCAGCGAGGTCTTCGCGGGGATGGGCGGGGAGGAGGAGTTCTACGTGTCCTACTTCCAGGAGCCGGGCAGGGCCGAGGCCGAGATCGAGCCCGACGTGCGCGGCTGGCTCGCGGGTTTCTACGCCGCCCTGTCCGCCGACACCATGCCCGCGCCCGATGCGCCCGACCCGCACTTCGTCAGCCGGGGTGCACGGCTGCGCGACCGCTTCGACGGCGGACGGCTGCCCGCCTGGCTCGGCGAGCGCGACCTGGACGTGTACGCCGGGGAGTTCGAGCGGACCGGCATGAGCGGCGCCCTCAACCGCTACCGGAACATGGATCGGGACTGGGAGGACCTCGCCGGCTTCGACGGTTCCCCCCTCGCCCAGCCGTCCCTTTTCGCCGGTGGCGCCCTCGACGCCTCCACCACATGGATGGCCGAGGCGATCGAGGCGTACCCCCACACCCTGCCGGGGCTGGTCTCCTCCCACATCCTCGACGGCTGCGGCCACTGGATCCAGCAGGAGCGCCCCGCCGAGGTCAACCGGCTCCTCACCGGCTGGCTCTCCTCGCTGCCCGCCTGAAGTCCCCCCGGCGGCCCTCCGAGTGGGTCCACCACCCGGTCATGCCGCGGCCTGTGTCAACTGGCCGTCCGCTATGACCAGTTGGGCGTTGGGAGTGCAGACGATCGGGTTGGGTGTCTGCGGGGGCCGCTGGTAGCTCCACTTGATCTCCAGCCGGATCACCCCGGTCACATCGACATCGAGGGGCGACGAGGCGCCGAACTTCGGTAAGACGGTGAGGAGTTGCCGGCCGTCGCCGACGATCGTCAGCGTCGGGGCGACCTTGGCGTCCTGCGAGTTGTCGTCCAGGCCGACCTGTGCGGTGAGCCGTGTGTAGTCGCGGCCGAGGTTGTACTGGGCATCGCCGGCCGGCACGCAGCCGAGGTCCTGGACGATCGCCTGGGCCTGGGGCTGCCCGTCCAGGCTCGGGGTGGTGTCCGCCGACGCGAACGGCCCCGACACCGGGGCCAGGGTGTTCAGGGCGACGGTCGACGTGGTCTTCCGGCCGTCCGAGGTGGCGCTGGGGGACGGCGGTGGAGTGCTGTCCTGGACCGTGGTCGTGGGGGTGGCCGTCGAGGTCACCGTCACGGTGGTGGCGGGTCCCGGAAAGGGGCCGCCCGCCGTCGCCTGGACTCCGGCGCCGCCGAAGAAGCCCACGACGAGGGCCGCGACGCCGATCCCCGCGTTGACGAGGCTGGCGATGCCGCTGAGGTCCCGCTTGGGCCGCGCGGGCGGACCGGCGGACGGATTCGCGGGCGGCCCCGCGGGCGGCGACGGGCGAGGCGGTGCGGCCGACGGGCTCGGCTGCGGAGCGGTCGGAGCGCCGGTGGGGGGTGGCGGCGGCGTGCTCGGCCGCGGCGGTGACGAGTCCCGCGAAGGGGGTGTCTCGCCTGATTCTGGCTGTATGGTCATTTTTCCTCCTGACGCCGTATTGGGTGAGCATCGCAGTCCATTTCCTGATCACATACGGACTTTGCCTGATCGAGACGAGCTGTCCGCCCGGCGTCTGCCCGTGGCGCGCCGACACGCCGGCGGAGGTCCGCCGGTCGCGGCAAGAGACTCGCGGAACCACGGTCGTTCGCCGCTCAGCGGCGTGTCGGCGGGTGTGCGCGGCCGCCGCTCTTAGCCTCGTCATCATGTGCGTACTTGTCACAGTCGGTGCGGCTTTCACCGGATTCCCCGTCGCCGGGACAGCGGCCTTGTCCGGTGCCCCGGCGCGGACTCCCGAGCCCGCCCCTCGGCACCGACCCGCCGGATGAACCGCAGCGTCCCCGCGGATCCGGAGCCGCCCCAGGTGGGGGACCTCTCCCCCGCGCCCGCCCTCCCGGCGCCGGACACCGGCCGGTCCCCCCACCGGAGCGGACGCGTCCCGGGCAAGGGCACGGACACGGACGTCAGCACCGGCCCCGGCACCGGTGTCGCGGCGGAGGGCGGGCGCAGGTCCGACGTGGCCGCCGCCGCGACCGGCGTCGTGCTCATCGGCGCCGCCTGCCTGATCGGCGCCGCGATCGAGCGTTCCGACGCGACGCTGCATGTGCCCTGGCCGCCCCTGCAGGCATTCTGGCTGCCGCATTGGGGACCCGGCACGCCCGCCGCCGCGGTCGTCGGTGCGGCCTGCGTCGGCTACGGGCCCCGGCTCGCCGCACGGCTGCCGTGGCGCCCGCTGCTCCTGGCCACCTGGGCCGCGGCGATGGCATGGACCTGGTCGCTGGCGCTCGTCGACGGGTGGCAGCGGGGAGTCGCCGGAAGGCTGACGACCACATTCGAGTACCTGTCGCAGTTGGACAGGTTCGCGCATGTCCACGCCACCCTGCGGGACTTCACCCACCACATCCTGGAAACGCAGCCCCACCCCTGGACCACTCACGTCGCGGGCCATCCGCCCGGCGCCACCCTGACCTTCGTCGCCCTGGACCGGCTCGGCCTGGGAGGCGGCGCCTGGGCCTCGGCCTGGTGCATCACCGCCGGCGCCTCGGCGGCGGTCGCCGTCCTTGTGGCGGTCCGCGCGCTGGGGGACGAGGCGACGGCGCGGCGGGCGGCCCCGTTCATGGTGCCGGCCCCCGCGGCCGTGTGGATCGGCGCATCCGCCGACGGGTACTTCGCCGCGGTCGCCGCCTGGGCACTGGCACTCCTCGCCCTGGCCGCCACCAGGGCAGTTCGCGCGCCCGGCGCCGCGGCACTGGGCGCGGGCCTGCTGCTGGGCCTTGCCGCGTACCTCTCCTACGGCCTGGTGATCACCGCGGTGGGAGCCGCCGCCGTCCTGGCGCTGGCCCGCACGGCACGGCCGCTGCCCGCGGCCCTGATCGGCGCCGGCGCCGTGGCGGCCGCCTTCACCGTGTCGGGGTTCTCCTGGTGGCAGGCCTACCCCCTGCTGGTCGAGCGCTACTACGAGGGTGTCGGCGGGGTCCGGCCGTACGGCTACTGGGTCTGGGCGGATCTCGCCTGCGCCGCCTTCAGCGCGGGACTGGCCGCGGTGGCCGGGGCGCGTCGTGCGCTGGCCGCGGCGCCGTCAGCGGCGGCCCGCCTGCGGACCGGCACGCCCAGCGGCCCGCAGGCGGTCGCCGTCCTGGCCGCGGTCGCACTGCTCATGATGCTCATCGCCGATCTCTCCGGGTTGAGCAAGGCCGAGACCGAGCGGATCTGGCTGCCCTTCATCGTGTGGCTGCTTCCGGCGTCCGCCCTCCTCCCCGCGGTCGACCACCGCCGATGGCTGCTCCTCCAGGCGGTGCTGGCACTCCTGGTCAACCACCTGCTGCTCACCAACTGGTGACGAGCCGCGGGTACGGCGGGCGCGCCGTGCCGTGCGTGCGACCCGTGAACGAAAGGACTCACCGATGGCCGGCGAAGAACCGGGCGGACCTCCAGACCACCGCACCGGGAGCAGGCGCGCCGAGCCGCGAGGAACCACGCGGGGACAGCTCGCGCAGCTCGCCCGCACCGCCCCGCCCGGCCCCTTCAGAACCGGTTTCTGGCGCAGCCCGATCCGCGGGCCCTGGCTGACCTCGGTTCTCGGGCTGGTGCTGCTGGCCGGGATCAGCGTCGTCTTCCTCACCGGCCTGTTCTCGTACGCCGCCTACAACCCCCGGCTCGGCGCGCTCAACGACCAGACGCCGGACAAGGGGATCCTCGGCTTCTACCTCTTCACCTGGCCGACCCACCCCTACTGGCTCTACCGGCTGAACCAGGGGGTGCATGTGACGCTCGGCGTCGTACTCGTCCCGGTCCTGCTGGCCAAGCTGTGGTCGGTGGTCCCGAAACTCTTCACGTGGCCGCCGGCCCGCACCCCGGCCCAGGCGGTCGAGCGGCTGTCGCTGCTGCTGCTCGTCGGCGGCGTGCTCTTCGAGTTCGCGACCGGCATCCTCAACATCCAGCTGCACTACATCTTCCCCGGCTCCTTCTACCCCCTGCACTTCTACGGGGCCTGGGTGTTCATCGCCGCCTTCGTGGTCCATGTGTCCCTGCGGCTCGGCATCATGTGGCGGTCGCTGCGGGCCACTCGCCTGAGAACCGTGCTGCGCACCGACACCGCGGGCACCGAGCCGGAACCGCCGGACGTCAGCGGCCTGGTCGCCTCCGCACCGTCCCCGCCGACCATGAGCCGGCGCGGCGCCCTCGCGCTGACCGGGGCCGGGTCGCTCGCCCTGCTGGCCGTCACCGCGGGGCAGAGCATCGGCGGCGCCTGGCGGAAAACAGCGCTGCTGGCCCCGCACGGGCGCAACCCCGGCAGCGGTCCCAACGGCTTCCCCGTCAACAAGACCGCCGCGTACGTCGGGATCAGAGCGGCCGACATCGGGCCGGCCTGGCGGCTGCGCGTGCACGGCCCGGCCGGCACCCGTACCTTCACCCGGACCCAGCTGCTGGCGATGCCCCAGCACCGGGCGGTACTCCCGATCGCGTGCGTGGAGGGCTGGTCCACCGACGACCAGCACTGGTCGGGACTGCGCCTCGCGGACCTCGCCGCCCTCGCCGGCCTGCCACACGCCGGCAGCGTCGAGGTGCGGTCGGTCCAACGCGGCGGTGCGTTCAGCAGGGTCCTGCTGGCCGCCAACCAGATCGGCAACCCGCGCTCGCTGCTGGCCCTGCGTGTGAACGGCGCCGACCTCTCAGCCGACCACGGCTTCCCCGCCCGGGTCATCGTCCCTGCCAACCCCGGTGTCAACAACACCAAATGGGTCGGCGACCTCACCTTCAGGGCCTAGCCCGATGACTCGCCTCGCCCGGTTGAACCGGCGCTTCCGCGACTCCTACGGAGCCAGCCCCGTCCATCTGCCGGCCATGGCGGGCTGCTTCGCGCTCGCCGCCTACGCCGCCATCCGGCTCCTGGCCGGCCGTCCGGTGGCCGTCGCCGCCTGGTTCGTCGGCGCAGCCCTCGTGCACGACCTGCTGTTCGTCCCCCTGTACTCCGGCGCCGACCTCACCGCCCGGCGGGCACTGCGCCGCACCGGCGGGCGCGCGCGGTCGTACACCAACCACCTGCGCGTACCGGTGTACCTGTCCTGCCTGCTGCTGCTCGTCTGGTATCCGCTGATCCTCGACCGCTCCCAGCCGTACCGGGGAGACACCGCGCTCAGTGCGGACGTCTTCCTCGGCCGCTGGCTGCTCATCACCGCGGCCCTCTTCGCCGCGTCCGCCACCCACCTGGGCCTGCGCACCCTGCTGAAGCGGCGCCGCCCCTCCGGTCGCCGCGACCGCACGGGCCGCTGAAGGGTACGGCGCTCGGGCCGCGGCGAGGCGGTGCTCTCGGAAACGGACCCGGCCGATGTCATGGCCTGCTGCTAGATTGCAACGCTGCTCCTCGCCGACGCTCGTCGGCGTGCCGCGGCGCCCGCAACTCACGATGTCCGGGGGGACCTTGTCATGAGCTCCGACCAACCGCCGCCGCAGGCCGGCCGGAATCCGTTCGGCCCGCAGCCGGCCGGCGCATCCGGCTCACCGCACCTCGCCCCGAGCCGCGTGGGTTTCGGCGGCCCCGCCGCACCGGCCCCCTTCGCGCCGCAGCCTGCCGCCCCGGAGCGTGACCACCTGGGCCGCGGCCTCGCGGTGGGGGTTCTCATGGCGATCGCGGGTGCGATCGCCTACGGCGTGCTGCTGCGGGCACTGGCCCATGACAACGGCAGCACCACCGAGTTGGGCTACGGCCCGCTCGCGGTGGGCGCGCTGGTGGGCATCTGCGTCGGCAAGGTCGGCGGGCGCAACCTCGTACTCCCCGTCGCGGCCTGCGTGCTCACGGTCCTCGCGGTGGTCCTCGGCGGCCTGTTCGGCACCGCGCTGATCGAGACCCACCTGGTCTCCCGGCTCGGCGGAGACCTCTCGCTCACCGACATCGTCTTCCACCACTTCGGCGCCCTGTGGAAGGCATGGAAGCACGACTTCGACGTACCGCGATTCCTCGCCCTGTGCTTCGCCGCGCTCGCCGCGTACGGGCTGGCCACGCGGTTCGGCGACAGATGATCCCGGCCGTCCGGCCCGATACGGTCATGACTGGCGATCCCCTGCTGGACCAGGCCCGGAACCTGTGGCGGGAACTGGCGGCGGAGCCGGTGGATTTCCCCGCCTCGGGCGGGGCGAACACCGTCGTCTCCCCGGGCTCGCGGTTGTGCCCGCCGTCGTGGACAGGGATCGTGGCCCTCGGCGGCTCCGCCATCGTCACCGCCCCGAGCCGGCGGGACGCCCGGCTGATGGCCGCGGCTTCAAGCGGCTTGTCCGACGAGGAACTGGCCGACGGGCAGCGCCTGCGCGAGGTGCTGCCCGTACTCGACGTGCTCGGTCCGGCCTCCCTCTGCTACCTCGACCGCGACTGCTTCCAGCCCGCCTGTGGAGGCTCGGCTGTCGAGGAGGTGCGCGGCGGCGGCACTGCGGCACTTCTGGTCCGCGCCGGTGAACAGGACGCCGCCGAGAGCGGCTTGGAAGACATCACCTCTCCCGCGTTCGTCCTCCGTGAGAGCGGCGTCGTGGTCGCCGCGGCAGGTTACTCGACCTGGACGCAGTCGGTCGCCCATCTGAGCGTGCTCGTCGCACCGGGGTGTCGAGGCCGGGGGCTGGCGCGCCTCGTGGCCTCGGCGGCGGTGGCTCACGCACTCGGCGCCGGGCTGCTTCCGCAGTGGCGGGCGCGGCCGCTTCCGTCACTGCGGGTGGCGCGCGGCCTGGGCTTCCGGGAGCTGGGCTGCCAGCTCAGCGTCCGCTTGGACGACACCGCACCACCCGCACCCGGAAGCTAGCTGCGAGGCCAGGAACAGCCCTTCGGCGCCCGGCTGTTCGCGCCGGGCAGGCCGGGCGGATCCCGGCGGCACCGGACGCCGGACGTTGACGGAGGATACGTAGATGCATCTCATACCCGGCCCGTCGTGGCCGCAGGTCGTGCTCGCCGTTCTGCTGGCCTCGGACGTTTTGATGTCCGTCCGCCCGCCCGGGTTCATCCGGGTCTGTCTCGAAGGCGTCGGGCTTCCGCGGGAGTGGTGGTGGGTGCTCCTCGTCCCGAAGACCCTTGCCGTCGTGGGTCTGCTGGTGGGGATCAGCCACGCCGGCATCGGATTCAGCGCGAACGCCGGCGTGGTGGTCTACTTCCTGTGCGCTTCCTACGCGCACGTCAGGGCCCGCTTCCTGAAGCAGGAGTTCTGGGTCAACTGCCTCGGCTTCCTGGCCGTCGCCGTCGCCGCGTTCGTCGTCTCCTTCGTGGCCTGAGCGGCAGGGTCAGTCACCCAGGACCAGCTTCTCCAGGGCCGCGCGGGCGCGCGCGTCGGATTCGGCGCGTCGGGCCAGGGCCGCGGCCAGTGCGGCCGCCCATGCGTCCAGCGGCACCGCTGTCCGCGACAGCACCACGCCGCGGACGACGGTGGCCACTTCGCCCTGGGGCCGTCCGTGCGACATGGTCAGCACCAACCGCTTGTCGTCCAGGGCGACTTCGAGCCTCTCGACATGGCCCTCGCGTCCCGCGAGCCGGTCGCTCATCGTGCGCTTGCGCTCCAGCCGCACCGCGTCGGGGGGCAGGGCGTCCGCGAGCGACCCGGTCAGCACCCTGGCGTAGACCTCCAGGTCCGCGGCGTCCCGGCGCAGCGCCGCGGCCACCTGGTCGAGGGACGCGCCGGCAGGCGGGTCTCCGGCGTCCTCGGCCGCCCGCTCCGCCAGTGGATCAAGCTCACTCATCGTCTTCCCTCATGCTCGAGACGTCGCCCTGCCCTGCGAGGCCGAGCCTGTCAGCCGTCGAGGCTGAGCACCATGGTGGGCCGCTCGATCTGGTGGTCGGCCCGCAGCGGGCGGACCGCAGTACCGATCGAGAAGAACTCCGTGGTGTGGCCGCCCCACCGGTGGTTGTGCGCGTTGAGCTGCACCCCGACCACGCCTTCCGCCTGGAGTGCCTCCGCCTCCGCCTGCATCCGGGCCATGGCCAGCTCGCGGGCGTCGTAGAGCGCCTGCGTGTACTGCTCGATCTCGACGTTGCGGCCCACGTTCGACATCACCGCACTCATCTTCTGATGGGCGATGTGGTAGACGCAGGTGCCCATCACCATGCCGAGGGGTGCGTAGCCCGCCCGGATCAGCGTCCAAAAGTCCTGCCCCGACAAGTCCGAGGTGAAGGGCTCCCCCTTGTTGTTGCGCCAGGTGCCGCCGCCGGGGGGCGGGTTGTCGCCCTTGACGGCGGTGCCTATCGCGATGAACTCCGCGACGTCCTTGCCGAAGTCCCGCGCCTCGACCGTCAACCGGACCCCCACGATGCCGTCGGCGCCCAGCGCGGCCGCCTCCGCCTCCATCCGGGTCATGGCCAGCTCCCTGGCGTGGTACATCGCCTGGCTCAGCGTGGTCAGCTCCTGGTTCTTGCCCCAGCGGCCGAGCTGGATCCCCACGTGGTAGATCGAGCTGCCCAGCACCAGGCCGATCGGCTTGAAACCCGCCTCCCGTACGAGGAGGAACTCGTTCACCGACAGGTCGCTGGTGAAGATCGAACCGGGCCGGCCTGGCGTCAATTCCGACAACCGACGCATCGCGTCCGCGGGAACGCCCTCGGCGCTCGGCTGCTCTTTCGTCATGTCAGTACCCCTCGTCAACCGTGTGCTGCGGAACAGCCGTCAGGAGATCGGAACTTCAGGACTTCGTGGCTTCAGGACTTCGTGGCTTGGCGGCTTGGCGGCTTCGTGGGAGACGCGCCCCGGGCGGCTACCCGTCCACCTCGCCTGCCTCCTTGACCGGCCGCCGGTATCCGGCATGGCTGCCCTGGACGCTGTACTCCGCCGCCAGGCGCCTGCGCTGCCTGACTCCGGGCGCGCCCAGCGGCATCACCGACAACGTACGCGGCGGCGGCTGCCGGACCTGGAACCGCGCGATGGTCGTGCCGATCATCGTCGCCTCGGCGAGGCGGTCTTCCTGCTCGTTCTCACCCGACCGCGGGCAGCGCTCCGACCACACCCGCAGCCGGCTCGCGGCCATGACGATCCCGTCCCCGCCGCGCTGGGCGCCCTGCGAACGCAGCTGCTGCCGGGCGTCGGAACGCACCGCGTGGACCAGTTCGCTCCACCCGGTCACCTCGGCGTTCCGCCACGAGCCCGTCTGGGACGCGGTCCTGTAGTCGTCGTGCCGTACCCCGACGGACATCCCCACGAGCAAGGCGACCGGCACCCAACCGGCACCGAGCAGTTTGGCGAAGCCCTCCCCGTCCAGGTGGCAGGTGAACGGCTCGTCGACGTGCCGGCCGCCCCGCGCCCGCACCGCGGTGCCGATGACCTTGAACTCCAGGCAGTTGGCCTGGCCGACGAACGGGGCCATGGTCAGCACCGCGGACACCACCCCGTCGCCGCCGAGCGCCCGGCACTCCGCGGTCATGCGCGCGAGCGCGGTGCGCCGTGCCTCGTCGAACACGCCGACCAGGGCCTGCGACGGGGCGCCGTTCCCCGACAGGGCGATCTCCGCCACGCCGCCCATCGGGCCGTACGCGTAGCTGAGCCGGGCGCCGGGGAAGCGGCAGTCCTCGTACCCCCAGTTCCTGCCGCTGCGCCCGATGTGGAAGACGGCGGAGCCCATCACCTGTCCCACCGGCTCGAAGCCGACCGAGCGGATGGCGGCGAACTCCCCGGTGGAGAGCGCGGACGTCCACGTCCCGCCCTCGCCGGCGGAGGCCGGCCGCCCCGCGAGGCCGGAGGACGGTCCCTGCCCGCTCCTTGGCACCGACACGCTTCCCCCTCTTGCCCGCCCGACTGCATCGGTGAGGCTACGCCCTGAACCTCGCGGCCGGAGGGGTGGGGCACCCCGTGCACGCGCACCGCCGGCTCTGCGGCCAGGCGTTTCAGCTCTCGTCGGCGGTGACCGGCAGCGGTCGTACCGCCGGGGCGGCTTCCGGCGGGGGTGTGACGGACGTGGTGATGAGCGCCGCGACGCCGAGGAGGACGGCGACGGAGGTGAGGGCCCGCAGGACGGTGACGTGGTCGGCGAGGAGGCCGACCGACGGCGGACCGGCGAGGAAGGCGCAGTAGCCGACGGAGGCGATCACGCTGACCCGGCCGGCGGCGTATCGCGGCTCGTCGGCTCCGGCACTCATGCCGACGGGGAAGCCCAGGGAGACGCCGAGTCCCCACATGACGGCGCCGACGAAGGCGAGGGGCGTCGCGGGGGCGAAGACGAACAGCAGCGTGCCGGCGATTCCGAGCGCGGCCAGCACCCGCAGGACGGGCACGCGGCCGTGCCGGTCGAGCAGCGGGGGGCCGAACCAGCGCCCGAGCGTCATCGCGGAGAGGAAGACGGCGAAGCCGAGGGTGCCGATCACGGCGGGGGTGCCGTAGCCGTCGATGGTCGCGACGCCGACCCAGTCGTTGCCGGTGCCCTCGGCGAAGGCGAAGGCGAGGACGAAGACGCCGATCAGCAGGGTTCTGGGTTCACGCCACGCGGCGAGCGCACTGCGCGGGGCGGACTCCGCGGCGGCCTCCTCGGCGCCGGCGCCGTCCTGCACGAAGCTGCGGGCGCCGCGGGGAACGGCGAGCGCGATGACCGCCGCGACCAGGAGCAGGTGAACGGTGACGGGCACGTGCAGGGCGACCATCGCCGCGCCGACGAGGGCGCCGGCGACGGTGCCCAAGCTGTATCCGGCGTGGAAGCGGGACATGATCGAACGCCCGAGGTGGCCCTCCACCAGCGCCCCGTGGACGTTCATCGCCACGTCCCACGCGCCGGTGGCGAAGCCGAGCACGAACAGGCCGATCACGACGGGGACGAGGCCGCCGGGATAGCCGAGGGCGATGGTCGCCATGCCTGCCGACAGGAGCACCGCCATGCCCGCGACGGTCCGCCGGGTGCCGACCCGGTGGACGACGGGCCCGGCAAGCGGCAGCGCGACGAGCGAACCGGCGGCGATGGCGAGCAGCACGAGGCCGAGCCGCGAAGGCGACAGGTCGAGGTGGTCGCGGACCTGCGGGATCCGTGAGGCCCAACTGGCGAAGGCGAGACCGCAGCCGGCGAAGGCGACATAGGTGCCCCTGACCGCGGCACGTATCTCTTCCGGCGAAGGGGCGGCGACTGCGGAAGTGGGCGGCAAGGGGAAGCTCCAGGGAAGACGGTCGTCGGACTGCCGCTGTCCCCTCCCCCGCCGGCGGCTTCACCGTAGCAGCCGCCCCTCGGCCTGCGGCTGTCCCGCGGGCCCCGGCGGGCGGGGCCGTCCGCAGGTCGCGGGCCGGAACAGCCTTCTGGCCGGCGCCTCGGTCAGATGCCGGCCGGCCCCTCGTCAGGCGACCAGAACATCATCAGGAACTCGACGGGTACATCGTCCCCACCCCCAGCCGCGCCCGTCTCGCCATCGCCCGGGCGGCCGTACTCCGCCATCAGCGCGGCCAGCCGGGACCGGAACTCGACGGCCCGCGCCCGCGGCAGCCGCTCGTCGAGCGCCACGATCATCGGGCCGAGCGGGTCCTCCCCTGCCGCCGGGTCGCGCTCGGACCGGAGGCGGCCGCCGGTGATGTCCCGTACGAGCCGGTCGCGGACGTCGTTCAGGGTCGCGGTGAACGCGTCCGCGATGTCACCCGCGTTGGCGGGGGCGGCCAGCAGGTCGCGGCTCAGCCGCACGGTGGACTGCGCCACCTGATACCGGCTTTCCTGGATGCCGGAGACCAGCCGGGTCTGCGCCACCCTGATCAGTCCTGCCGCCTCCAGCACCTTGATGTGCCGGTAGAGCCGCGTGATGGGCTGATCGAGCAGCCCGGCAAGCTCCTTGACCCGGTACGTGGCCCGCGGGTCGCCCGACATCGCACGGAGGATGGCCAGCCGCAGCGGGTCGGACAGCGCCTTGAGCGTCTCCACGTCGTCGACCTCGCGGACGACCAGCGGATCGTCGGCCATCGGCACAACTCCCGTTCAGTAGTGGCGAAACATTCACGACTCGCGCTACCATTCACGCATGAGTGAATGTCTTGTTCAAGGTGAACAGAATGTTCGTACCACGTCGGCGCCCTTGCGGCGCAACCGGCAATTCCGGGCCCTGTGGACCGGGGCGGCCGCCGCCAACCTCGGGCTCGAGACGGTCGAGGTCGCCTACCCGCTGCTCACCCTGGCCCTGACCGGGTCACCGGCGCTCGCCGGGCTGTTCGGCTTCACCCAGGTCGGCACCGCACTGCTCGTCGGGCTCCCGGCAGGAGCGTTCGTCGACCGCTGGGACCGGCGGCGGGTCCTGCTGGTGTCAGAGGCGGTCCGCGCACTCACGCTCGGGCTGCTCGTGGCGGCCCTCGCGACCGGCACGGCGGGCTTCGCGCTGCTGGCAACCGCGGCGGTGGTCCTCGGCACCGCCACGGCTTTCGGCGCGCCGGCCAGGATGCTGCTCATCCGCGCGGTGGTTCCCGACCACCAGTTGACCGCCGCACTCAGCCGCGACGAGGCACGCGCCGGGGCCGCCGCGCTGGCCGGACCGCCGCTGGGCGGTGCGCTCTACGTGGTCTCCCGTGTCTTCCCCTTCGTCGCCGCGATCGCAGGCTTCACCGTCTCCTTCGTCTGCGCGCTCACGGTCCGCGTGCCCGTGCGGGACGAGCGGGCCGAGCCCTCGGAACCCGAATCGGCGCTCATGGCGGTCAGGACCGTCTTCTCGGGGCTGCGCGAACTCGTCGGCGACCGGCTGCTGCGGGCCGCGCTGACACTTGTCGGCGCCTTCTACTTCACCATGACCGCGGCGACCCTGGCCGTCGTGGTCGCCCTGCGCCACCGGCACGAGTCGGCGGGCGCGATCGGACTCGCGCTCACCGGCACGGCGGTAGGCATGCTGGCCGGCTCGGCCCTGGCGCCGCGGCTCCACAGAGCGCTCGCCCCCGGCGCCGTGCTGCTCGCCGCGTCCACGCTGACCACGGCGGCGGTGGCGCTGCTGGCGCTGCCGCTCGGCCCGGTCTGGGCCTTCGCCATGCTGGCCCTGGCGGGCCTCGGCCTGCCTGCGCTGCGGATCCTGGTCGACGTCATGATCTTCCGGCGCACCCCCGACCACCGGCGCGGCCGAGCCATCGCCGCGACGATCGCCCTCATCGGCGCCGGCTCCCCCATGGGCTCCATGGCGGCCGGCCTGTCGCTCCAATTCCTCGGCGCCACCACGACGGTCGTCCTCATCGCGGTCGTCCAGGCGCTGGTCACCGCGCGCGGCGCCGCCGACTCCTCCGTCACCAAGGCGACATGGCCTTCCTGACCCGGCTCGGAATGAGTCACACCCATATGGCGAGGCACCCTCCGAGGTGTCATCGGACAACCGGGCCTGCCAGGTGATGGCTTTGACAATTAGTTCGCATACCTCGTTGACTGGCTCATGGCCGGATTGACTTCTGCTGTGTGTCCGCGCCGGGACAATGACTTCATGTCACCTTCCCCGGTGGGCCCGGCAAGGCGCCCGCAGCGGCCTGAACTGCGGCGCGACGGCTGTCGAGGGGTGCCGCCCGTTGCCGATCCAAGCCGCCGGGTCCTGCGGACAACTGTCTTCGAGGACCGCTGTCATGAGGGCCGGAACGCGGTGAGCACAGCGGATTCGGAGAAGCATGGCCGAATTGCGAGGTACGATCCGCCCTCAACAGTTCACCACATCCACAGGGAGGATTCGGCCGTGTCCGAAGCCACGCAGGAAGCCACAGGCGTCAAGGCACAGTACGGCGCCCAGGTAGCGGCAGACCTGGAGCACAACACGAAGGAGCGGGAGCGTGTCCGCGCGGAACTGACCTCTCTCGAAGAGCAGTTGAATGCCCTGGAACACGACCGCACGCTGCTGCTGGGAGTGCAGCAGGCTCTCGGTAGCGAGAACTCGCAGGGCCCCGCCGCACAGGTTCCCGACAGCGTCGCGGCGTCCGAGGAGGTTCATGTGCCCCAGCCGAGGGCGTCCCGCACCCCGGCGTCCCGCACCCCGGCGAAGGAGACTCGCGCCAAGAAGGCCGGCAAGACCAAGTCCACGGGTGACAAGGCCCCGAAAGCAGCGCCCGCGACCACCGGGCCCACCCTGGTCGCCCTCGTCCGCGACCTCCTCGGCGGCCAGTCCGAGCCCCGCTCCGCCGCAGAGATCACCTCGGCACTGGCACAGGCGCACCCCGACCGCGACGTCAAGACCACCGTGGTGCGCACCACCCTGGAAGGGCTCGTCGCCAAGGCACAGGCCCACCGCGCCAAGCAGGGCGCATCGGTTCGCTACAGCGCGTCAGGCGAGCAGCCCGTACAGGCCGCCGAGGCGGCCGCCCTGTCCGCCAAGTGACCATCCGGGCCGGCACATCCGTGGCGACGGCGGGTACCGGACGTGAGGGATCCGCCGCCGGGTACGGCGGGGAAGGACCCGGTCGCCGAGGTACCCACCACCGCCTCGACCGCCGGTCAGGGCTTCCCGCGTGAGGCAGAGCGGCGTCGAGCCCTCCCACCGGCTCCCTCCCATCGGCTGCCGGTGACCCATCTCCCGTCCGACCCTTCGCGGTTCATGCCGACGTCCGGCCGTACGGCCGGAAGGTGTCGTCGTACAGGGCCGCTTCCTCGTGGATCCGGTACATCCCGCTCCTGCGCCTGATGCGGCCGTCATGGTCCCCAGACCGCGTGGCGGTCTCAGCGCACTCCCGGCGGTAAGCCCGCCAAGTCGAGCCACACGCCGGCTGATTCCCGCCGGCGTGTGGCAGCGGTTCAGGGGCACGCCTAGCGGTGCCGCAGCGAGGTCGCCGGAGCGGACGCCGGTGACCTGAGCGGGGACGTCACCGGTCGCGATACTTCGTCCCTGATGTCGGCCAGAGGCGGGGCGGCTGTCGGCGGTGTGCCGGACGGGTTCAGGTCCGGCGACTCATCCAGGCTCCGAACGCGTCGAGCAGCCCGGCGTAGAACCTCTCCTCCGACACCGCCCCGGGGTTCCTGCTCGCCTCGAAGAAGGCCACGTTGGGGTATCCGGCGGCCGACGAGGCATCCAGGTTGTGGAAGAACGCGAGCCTGCCGTGGCCGAAGCCGACGAAAAGCCAGAACACGTCGAGATGGGCGGTGTTCTGCAACAGGGCCCGGAATTCCGGCTTGTCCCAGGGCTCGTCTGCGACCTGGACGATGGCGAAGGCCGGCTCCGCTGCGCCGGATGCCCCGTAGTGGTCGACGGCGAAGCGCATCCCCGCGCTGACATTGCCCCAGCCCCAGGCGACCCGGGTGTGCAACTCCTGGATGCGGCCCGGGTAGTTGTCGAGCCGGATCTCCTCCACGAAGGGCTCGTTCCCGCTGGCGAAGACCACCGGCACGACGCCGTCGTCGTCGAGGGTCACCGCGAGCGCCAGCACCCGCTCGGCGAACGACTGCACCGCTGAGGACGCGTACAGCTCCTGCATGGACCAGTCGTGGTCGAGCAGGAGGTAGACCGCCGCCCGCCTGCCCGCGGCGCCGGTACGGGCGAGCGCCTGACCGGCCTGCCGGGCGGTACCGGCCAGAGCCGGGGCCTGCGCCTCGACTTTCGCCGGGACAGCCGGCCGCCGCTGGGCCGGCAGCCGTGCCGGCCGGGCGTCGTCGTCGACGTCCACCCCGAAGTCGGCGGCGAGCCCCGCCAATCCCGTCGCGTACCCCTGCCCCACGGCCCGCAGCTTCCATGCCTCCGCGCGTCGGTACACCTCGGCGAGCACGACGACGGTCTCCCCCGCCGCGAAGGGCGGCGGAGCGAAGGTCACCCTCAGCGAACCGCCCTGCGCGCCGGTCAGTACGGGTGCGGTGGTGAAGACCGCCCCGCGCCGGGAGGCCTCGACGCTGGCCACCACGACGACGGTGTCGACACCCTCGGGGATCCTCGGCAGGTCCAGCGTGACGGTGTCGCCCGACAGGCTGACACCGCTCTGCTCGGGATGCCCGTGGAAGACCAGGTCGTCGTCACCGCGCACCTTGCCGTTCGCCCCCAGCAGGACCGCCGACACATCGGCGGGCGTGCCGTGGGCGACGACCCGGAAGGTGACGATCCCCGCTTCCAGCGCGGTGTTCTGACCCTTGCCAAGCGACAGCGCCTGCATATGCGTCGAACATCCCCTCGTACGCCCGTAGCCGGCGCGCCGACACGGATCCCTCCCGGCACGAACACATCAACGAGCGTGGTCACACCCAGGGTAGGGGACCCTTCTGCTCACTCCCAGGGGGCAACCGTGAGCCGGACCGCCGCCCCGTCGCCGAGCAGGGGCGCAGAGGCCGGGCCGGCTGAGGCGACAGGGGGCAGCGGGACGCGCGCGGACCAGGCGCCGGGGCCGGGATTCTCGTCGGGCAGGGGCGGCCCTGCCGGTACGTGGTCGCTGACGGCCCCCGGGATACGGGAGTTCCATACGGCCCATGCGGAGGGGGCGCCGTCGGACAGGTCCACGTCGATGATGAGGGTGTCGTCGAAATCGCGGACCTGTTCGAGGTGGTCGCGGAAGGCGAAGATCCGGTGCTGCTCCTCGCGCAGCGAGAACACCCGCAACTGGAGCGAGAAGCGCACGGTGCTGGTGTCGGGCGGCGGAAGCCGGCTGGACAGGAAGGTGGTCGCCAGCCGCACTGCGCCGTCGGCGCCGGTGTCCCCTCCCGCCGACAGCTGCAGCGGGCACCAGTGGGCCGCGAGGCGTTCGTGCAGGACGACGGGCAGCCCCCTCACCGACAGGCGGACCTCGGCCTGCCAGGTCAGGTCGCGGTCCGCGTCCGGCAGGCGGTGGCCGACCAGGTCCGCGTCCACCCGCAGGTCGCCGAACAGGAACCGCCGCAGGCTCTGGTAGGCCTCCTCGGAGTTGACCAGGCCGTAGCGCCCGCTGTGGCTGCGGTGCACGTACGCGCGGTGGGCCCCCGGCACGTAGGCGTTCTCGATCCGGACCAGGCCGTCGCTCCTGATGCCCACGGCGTCGGCCGAGAGCCCGAGCGCCACGTCGTAGTCCGAGGGGTCGGTGCCGATCACGCACATGACCTTCTCCAGGGGGAAGGCCTGCGGCCCGGTCGGCATCTCGCGGGCCGGCCAGTGCTCAGGCGGCCCGTCGGGGTCCTGGACCGCCGCGGGCGTCAGGTACTCGTACATGCGGCGCGGCCCGAAGATGTCGGCGCCCTCGATCCCCAGCGCGTCCCGCACCTTCTCCAGCATGCCGAAGCCGACGTCGAAGGTGATGCCGCCGTGCGGGGTGCCGTAGGTGAAGAGCTTGTCGACGTAGTCCCGGGGGTCGCCGCCCTCGTCCGGGATGATCTTCTGGAGCAGGCAGCGGCAGATGAGGCCGCCCATGGAGTGCGCGACGAGCTGGACCCGGGGCGCGCCGGTCTTGCGCTGCAGTGTCCGGATCAGGGAGAGCAGGTCGCGTGCGGCGTTCTCGACACTGAAGTCCTGCGCCCTGCCGCCCCAGGTGTCGGACGAGACGTCGTAGAAGCGGTGCACCCAGATGCTGTTGGGCGGAACGCTCTCGTGGCGGTCCAGATACGCCATCTGGCCGCCCTCGACGAGGATGTGGTAGCCCTCGTCCGTGTGGAGCCTGAGCAGCGGCCCCTCGAACTGGTAGAAGAGCGGGTCGTCCCCGCTTCCCACCCGCACATGCGTCGAGCCCTCGTTGAAGCCGTAGAACGGGTCGGTGACCGCTTTGTCGATCCCGGGCGCACTGCCCGCGAACCCCCGGACGTAGACGATGGGAAAGCCGGACCCGGCGGACATCGGACCTCCAAGGCGCCCTGTCGCACGATGCGGCTGCCCATTCCACTACCGACGTGGTCCTGGCGCCTCGCGCCGTGTGCCCGTGGACGCGAAACCACCCGGTTGATCCCGCCGGACTGTGCCGAACAGGTGAAAGTCGCACGGGCGCCATCGAAAGCGCCGCGCGGATGGACACAGTGAAGAGGTGAAGGTTGGCAGCAGCGTTTCGTGGAGGAGGGAAGCCTACAGCCAGACCCGGAAGTGGCGGGTCCGCAAGAGCGGCTGGTATTTCCCGCTGCTGGTGCTGACCTTCGCGGGAGCGCTGGTCATGCTCACCCTCGCGGCAGAGGCCATTTTCACCCTGGCCGGCAAGAACGGCTCCAAGGACGCCACCTTCTGGTCGCCCATGGTCTGGATCGACGGGCAGTGCGGCGAGAGCGGCTTCTCCTGCAGCGTCCTGCAGAACGTCTTCATGCCCTTCCTCACGCTCGCACTGGTCACCGTCGCCTACCTCTTCTTCCGCTTCAGCCGGGTGCGCAGGGCGTATCTGCGCAAGGCCAGGGAGACCCCGCACGAACTGGTGGAGACCGCAGGCGACATCTTCGGCGAGGTCGTCGGCCGCGACCAGCTCTGCGAAGTCCTCATGGGCGACCTCCAGGACAGCAGGTTCCGCCGGACGCACATCGTCGTCGGGGGCATCGGAACGGGCAAGACGGCGCTGGTCGTCCTGCTGACGCGGCAGCTCGCGCGGTTCGACGCGGTGCCCGTCCCGCTGCGCCTGCGCGGGGTCACGGGGAGCCTGGACTTCCGGCGGATGGCGTTCGAGCGGTTCTGCCAGGAGGTGCAGGGCGACATCCGCTCCGGCGCGGAGGCAGAGAAGGTGTGGCGGCGGCTGTGCCAGCAGGGCCGCATCGTCGTCCTCGCGGACGGGCTCGAAGAGGCGCTGACCGGAGAGGCGCTGGCCGAGGAGCGCGACAACATCATCCGGCTGGCCATCCGCCGGGCGAACGAGGAGCGGCTCCCCCTGATCATCACCTCGCGCCCGCACGACTCGCTCCGCGGGATGGAGGCCTCGCTCACCGACCTGGAGCCGCTGAGCGAGGAGGCGGCACTGAGCTACATCTCCTCGGGCGACAGCTGGGAGGACCAGCAGCGGCTGGACTGGATCGTCGAGAAGGCCGCCATCGCCGAGGCGCCCACCTACCTGCAGATCGCCCGGGAACTCCACGAGGAGGGGCTCCTGGAGCACGCCCTGTCGGGGGACGCCGAGGAGGACGCCGTCGAGACGCGCGGCGGGGACCGGGCGGCGCTGCGCCTGCATCTTCTCGACACCTGGCTCAACGCGCTGATCGGCGGCCGCCTCCATCCGGAACTGCCGCTCGCCCCCGACGAGCGGCGCGCGACGGTCCACTACCTGTCTGCGCTTGCGTGCGCGGGGCTGGCGTCGGACTCCTCCGAGGTGCGGTTCGCCGAGGTGATCGACGAGCAGCACCCCGAGCGGCCCCTGCATCCCGAGATCGTCAGGGAGCTGGCGAAGAGGGTCGAGGACAGCCGGCTCGACATCCGCCTGGCCGCCCACTGGGGTTCGCGGATGGGCCTCGCGGAACTCGCGGGCGACCGGGTCCGCTTCCAGCACAGCGTCCTGCAGGCCCACCTCGGGGCCCGGTTCATGAACGCGGTGATCCACCCGGGCATGCCCTCCGAGCCCACCGAAGGGTCCTTCTTCCCCGCCGCGCTGGACCGGCCGGGGCGTGAGCTGCTGATCGCGATGGTCCTGCACTCCCGTACGGTCGAGGGCTCGTGCACACACGAGGAAGCGGTCGCGGGCCAGGAGCACTGGTGCCCGGTGGCGGCCGCGCGGGATCTGCTCATGAACGCGGCGTGCCGGGCGCAGACGCCTACCGGCTGGCGGCCTGACTCCCCCGAGGCCGCACCGGTGCCCGGCGCGGACGACGCCGCCGTCGACACGCGGCTGGTCTTCGGGCGCACCCTCCACACGAACGCGCTGGAGCTGTACGCGGCGGCCCTGGACATCGACAGCATCGACGCGGAGCCGCAGCAGCGCCTCATCGCCATGCGGCTCTGCACGGCCTGGCCCGACCTGCTGGCCCGTGACCCGCACACCCTGCGCGACGCCAAGGCCCTGCTGGTGTCCCGCTTCGGCGAGGCGATGCGCAGTGTCTCCCGCAGGCAGACACTGCAGCCCGCCTGCCTCGAACTGTTCGACATCGCCTGCCAGGAGCCGTCCTATCCCATCCGCGTCGCCATCGCGCAGGAGATGGGCGCGGGCGGTGACGCGGCCTTCGCCGCGCTCCGGCCGCGGCTGCGCGGACCGCAGGCCGTCACGGGCCATCGGGCGGAGCGGGTGAGCGAGCGCGATCTGGTGCTCGAACTCTACGAGGGCCAGCAGCCGGAGCGCGTCTCGGAGCAGGAGGCCAGGCAGCACCGCAGGACGGAGGGCCGCGCCGGCCGGGTCAGGCGGGAGCTGCAGGAGCGGGAGAGGCGGCGGCACGACGAGCGGCGGCGGGAGGCGGCCGAGCGGGAGACGGCGGAGCGGGAATGGCGGGACGACACCATGTGCGCGTGGCTGGTCCCGCTGCTCGTGGGCTCGGTGACCACCCACCGCCACCAGGACACTCCTTACGCCTACCTGGAACGCTGGGTGCGGCGGGTGGGAACCCCCGACGAGGACGGCTCGCCCGCCCTCGACCCCACCCTCGAGGTGGCGCTGGCCCAGGGCTTCAAGTTCGCCGCCAACCGCAGGCACCGCCACCCGCACGCCCGGCCCGAGGCCACGGAGTACCTGGCGGAGCAGGCCTGCGACATGCTCAAGCGCACCCGGTTCTGGTTCACCCGGCTGACGCTGCTGCACGCGCTTGCCCTCTGGTACCTCCCCGACGGCGCCGACGTGGCGCGGCCCAGGCACGGCCACGGCTCGCACCCCAGGGAGCAGGTACACCAGTGGCTCGCCCTCTCCGGCGGGGAGCGGCAGCACCCGTTCGTGGCGGCCGCCGCCGAGCTGTGCGTCCAGGCGCTGGAGTCCCGGCAGCCCGAGCGCTTCCTGTGGATCGACGAGTGCGGCGCCGCCGCCCACGTCGGCTCGCAGACCGCCCCGCACGGCGAGGCCCGCAAGCACCAGCTGTGGATCCCGCCCTCGACCGGCTGGAGCGCCCTCGACCCGCGTGCCCAGCAACTGCTCGCCGACGTGATCCTGCTGCTCAACCTGGCAGAACGCGGCGACTGGCCGGAGGAGCGGCGGCGCCGTCTCGGGCACACCGGCCGCGCCGATCTGCCGCCGTGCCTGACCCAGGACCGCAGTCCGCTGGACCCGGGCCGCGCCGCCGCCCGTACCGCGGCGTCGCAGGCGGGCTCCGACTGCCGCGACGACTGCGCCTTCGACCTGTGCCCGTATCCGCCCAAGGGCCTGGACGGCCACCGGGTGGAATTGAGCCAGGCCTTCTGCCGGGCCCAGTCCACGCTGCTGTCGCGGTCGAACTTCCTGCTGCACCCTCAGGCGGCCTGGCAGCGGGGTACGAAGCTCGCCGAACTCAGGGAGTTCTGGGATCAGATGGGACATCGGGCGCAGGACAACAGCCGCTCGTTGTGACACCTGTTCCCCCCGTCATCCGCGGCTGCCGCAGGGCCACCGCAGGACCCCGACCCCGGATCCGGCTCCCGGCACCGCTTCCGGGCCACCTGGGGGTGCCCCCGGATGCCCCGGCGCCTCCGCGGGCGGGCCCCCGCCCCTCCCGGCACGCGGTGTTTCCTGGCTGGAGATGTTCCGGTTGCGGCGAAATGTCGCAAATGCCAATCTGAAAGTCCCCGAGAGAAGGAGATGGTTCCATGGCTACGGAGCTCACAGCCCCCGTCCAGACGGCAGCCCTTGCCGCTGAGGTCGAAGGACTGCTGGATTCCGCAGAACCGGAAGGCATCTACCGTGACACTCGCGAGTGCCACGGCGGCCTGTTCCTCGCAGGCCTGCTGCTGATCTCACCCCCCACGCCGCGCGCCCCCAAGACGGACGCCCGCTGACGATCAGGGGGACCCATTGGCCGAGCAGGCGCAGGAGAACTCCTCACTGAGCACTGCGGTGGCCGATGTCGCAAACGGAGTCGCCCTCGCCCTTGACGGCGGGGGCGACGCCTATGCGCTGTCGGCCCTCCTTGCCCAGGACGACACGGTCGCACTCGCCGCCATCCGGGTGCTGGGCGCCGACGTCCTGGCACCGTATGCCCTCGGCGGCGACGCCGCGCGCGGCGGCCCCGACGGGCAGGTCGTACGCAGGGCGCTGGCCGCCTATCCACCCGGTTCCGACGCCTCCGAGGTGTCGCTGTGGAGCTACCGGGGCCTGGTCGAGGCGTCCCGGGCATTCCTGCCCGAGAACGGCGAGGACTTGCCGCTGGAGCCCATGCCGGGCGACGAGTGGGTGCGGACCGATCCCTGGCCGCAGCTCGCCCGCCGTGCGTCGCAGCTGGCCGCGCTCTCGCTGCCGGGCCTGGCACCGGCGCTGGCCGCGGGACTCGCCGCCCGCACCGACGATCTGGCCAGGGGCTTCGTCCGGGCGATCCGGCGCCGCGACTGGATGCAGGCGGCCGGGGTGGGCCGCTGGCTGGCCCGCGTGCCGGACGTCCCCGACTCCCTCGGGCTCGACGTGGGCCTGACCTACGTACGCCGGATGAGCGGGGGCGACCCGCGGGTGGTGCTGCACGCCACCGCCGCGCAGCGCTTTCCCGGCGGCGGCCCCCGGTGAGCACCGAGCCGTCCCCGGCCGCCGCACGTTTGCGTCCCGCGCCGGGAGGCGGCGGGCCCCGGCCCGGCCGGCTCGCGGACGAGGACGCGGCGCTGCTGGACGACGTCGTCACCGGCGCGCTGCGCTGGCTCGGGTCGATGCGCCGCTGCTTCGCGCTGCCGGCGGACGTCACCACCGACGCCGACCCGAACACGACGCTCAAACCCCTGGGCGAACTGGCGGAACTGGCCCAGGTGATCCACGCGCTGCACCCGGTCGAGCCGGTACGCCAGGCCGCCGCCGACCTGTTCGGATTCGCCTGGAAGGAGACCGGCGGCGGCGAGCTGTTCGTGGAACTCGTCCGCGGCGAACCGGTGGCCACCTATCCGGTGGAGCTGTACGGGGTGTTCGCGCGGGCGGGCCTGCGCCACCCGGGCGCCGAGGAGCTGATCGGGGCCACCACCGCGCTGCGCCGCTGGCGGGTGCCCCGCGAGGACCACACCCGTACCCTCAACGTGCTCAACGCCGAACGCCGGATCGGGCTGCCCCCGCACGCGGACTTCGACGCGGTGTTCGCGCGGACCGGGCTCGGCCGGTGCCCGGAGCCGTGGGCGCTGGACCGCAGGGCCGCGTACGGCATCACCCACGACGTCTTCCACGTCACCGACTGGGGCCGTACCCCGGGCCGGCTGCCCGCCCCGCAGGCGGACTACCTGCGGCTGTGGCTGCCGGCCTGGACCGAGACATGGGCGGAGGAGCGGCTGTGGGACCTGGTCGGGGAGTTCCTCGCCGTCTCCGCGTGCCTGCCGGGCAGCCCCCACGACCCCGTGGCATGGCGCCGGTTCGCCGGCAGCAGGACCGCTGAGGGCGCGGTGCCCGAGAGCGGCGACCCTCCGCCGCATGACGCACCCCCGGGTGAGGCCTTCAGCGCCTGCCACCACTCGACGCTGGTGGCCGCCTTCGCCGCCACCCTGGCGCGCGCCGTCCCGCCCGTTCCTCCGGCTCTCTCCGCGTCGCGTCAGGCGACCGTCGCGCTGCCCGAACACCCGCTACCGGAAGGCGAGGCGACACCGTGACCGCCGCATCCCCCGCGCTCCTGCACCGTGTCGGCGACCAGGCGCTGGCCTGGCTCGACGCCCACCGCGAGCTGTTCCGGCTCACGGACGCCGACATGGCCACCGGCCGCGGCATCGTCGAGCGGCTCAAGCCCGTGGGCGAGTTGGCGATCAACATGCGGGTGCTGGCCCGGGAGGGGGTGGCCGGGTCACGGCAGCACGACATCTCGGTACGGCTGCTGGACCACGTCTGGCGTGACCTGCTCGACGGCGGCAACCTGCTGGCTGAACTCCAGCGGCAGGAGCCGCTGTCACCCGTGCCGCTGGAGATCTACGCCAGCCTCCACGAACTCGGCCACCGGCACCCCGAGCTGGAGGGTGCGATCGACCTGGCCAGGAGCACCGCGAGCTGGCGGGCGCTGGAACTGGTGCCCAACCGGCGGCTCGGCCTGCTCAACGCCGAGCGCAAGCTCGGGCTCGTGCCCAGCGGGGACATGGAACAGGCCGTCGCGGCCACCTGGCTCGGCCGCAGGCCGGAACCGTGGACCGTGCAGCTGCACATCGCCTACGACATCACCCACACCGTCTTCCACCTCACCGACTGGGGAGCCGCCCCCGACCGCATTCCGCCGCGGATCGCCGACTACCTCGCCCGCTACCTGCCCGCGTGGACGGCGGACTGGGCCGAACTCGGGCACTGGGACCTGCTCGGTGAACTCCTCGTGGTCGACGCCTGCCTGCCCCGGCCCTCACTCGACGCCGGGATGTGGGAGCTGTACGCCGCGGCGCAGGGGCCGGACGGGGCGATGCCGGTGCAGGGCGCCATGCCGGTGGGCGACCGCGACGAGGTCTTCGACCAGGTCCACCACCCCACCCTGGTGGCGGCGTTCGCCTCGGCGATGGCCACCTCGCGGGCGCTGTCCGCCGACGTCGCCGCGTGAGCGCGGAGCCGGCCGCCCCGGCGCGGGAGGTGGCGGAGGGGGCCGAGGGTACGGAACTCGCCCCTCTCCTTGACGGGGCCATGGCCCGGGTGCGGGCCCCCGACGTCGTGGTGGCCGTGAGCCGCGCCGGGCGCCGTACGTACGCCGCCGGCGGGACGGCCCCGCCCCCCACCGTGCCGCGCGAGGAGCTGAGCTTCGCCCTCGGCTCGCTGTCGAAGACGTTCACGGTGCTGCTGCTGGCCGACCTCGTACACACCGGCGCCCTCGGCCTCGACGACCCGCTTGCCGCACACCTGCCGGGGCTGCCGCCGCGGTCGGGCAACGCACGCCGGATCACCCTGCGCCACCTGGCCACCCACACCTCAGGCCTGCCGAGGGTCCCGCGGGACCTGGTCCCTGGCGCGCTGCTGCACCCCTACGCCAACGGGTACGCCGGCTACAGCCGCCACCGGCTGCTGGCCGCCCTTGCCACCACCCGCGTCCGGCACGCCCCCGGCACCCGCTGGCACTACTCCAACTTCGGCCTCGCGCTGCTCGGTCCCGTGCTGGAGAACGCGACCGGCACCCCCTTCCCCGAATTGCTCGACAGGCGGGTGCTGCGGCCGCTTGCCCTGACCTCGACCACCCTCGGCACGGACCCCGGTGCGCGTCGCGAACGGGCGGTCGGCCGCCGCGGCGACGGGCGCACCCCGCTGCCGCCCACGGACATGGCCGCCTTCGCCGCCGCCGGCGGGCTGCTGTCCACACCCGGCGACCTGCTCGGCTACGCCGAGGCCCACCTGGATCCGGCCGGCGGCGAGCCGGCGCAGGCCCTGCGGGACGTCCAGGTCCCCCAGCTGCGGCGGGGAGTCCCGCACCGCCGCGAGACGCACACCCTCACCTGGTTCCAGCACGCGGCCGCGGGCGGACCCGTGCTCTTCCACGCCGGCGCCACCTTCGGCCAGCAGTGCTTCCTCGGCTTCCACCCGGCCACCCGCACCGCCGTCGCCGCCTTCGCCACCCGCCACGACCGCACCTGCGCGGTGGTCTCCGCCGGCTACACCCTCCTCCAGGACCTGGCGCGCCGCCCCGCACAGTGACATCGTCACCGTCGACCCTTCCGCCGGCACCGGTACCTGACGCCGGGTCGGCCGCACCCGCACGGAGGAGAGACGAGCGTGACGACCGAGAGCACGGCCGCCCACGGTGAGAGCCCCGCCGACTACTCCTTCGGCGGTCTCCACCATGTCCTTCTCGCCATCCCCCCCGGCGCCGAGGAACTGTGCCGCCGGTTCTGGGGCGATGTGCTGGGCATGACCGAGCTGGAGAAGCCCCCGGCGCTCGCCGCCCGCGGCGGCTGCTGGTTCCGCGGCGGCGGCCTGGAGGTCCACCTCGGCGTGGAGCAGGACTTCAGCCCGGCCCGCAAGGCCCACCCCGGCATCCTGGTGCACGCCCTGCGCGAACTCGCCGAGCGTCTGGCGGAGTGCGGCCACGAGGTGACATGGGACGGCGACTTCCCCGGCCACGACCGGTTCTACGCCTTCGACAAGGTCGGCAACCGTCTCGAGTTCCTGGAGCCCAGTACCTCCTGAGCCGCGGCACCGCCCCCGCACGCGGGGAGGCCGGGTGACGGGCCGGGGGCGGGGTCGTGCGCCGACGTGTGGTGCGCGGACACCGGCCACACAATGGGGGGAGACGGTTCGCGGTGGCGGCCCCCTTCCGGTTCCGGAGCGTGGGCCTACCGTGCCAGCGGGCGAGCGAGACGGGTGTGACGAGGAACGATGCGGTTCCCTTGGTCCAGGCCCCGTGAGGGCACCGGCTGGTCCTGGCAGTCGAACCAGGGCCTGGTGGCGATCCCGATCGTCCTGGTCCTGGTGATCACCGTCGCGGACGTGCTGTCGCCGCCGGACGTGCACCTCGGTCCGCTGCTGGTCGTGGCGCCCGCGCTCACCGCGTCCTTCGGCAGCTCCCGGCTGACGGCGCTCATCGGGATCCTCGCGACCGGTGCGCTGTTCACCATCGCAGCGGTGCGCAACAGCATCTTCACGTCGAACCACGAGAGCCAGCTCGTCGCGCTGATCGTGATCTCCGTGTTCACGGTGTTCTTCTGCCGGCTGCGCGAGCGGCACAACACCGAGCTCAAACAGGTGCGCTCGGTGGCCGAGGCCGCACAGGAGGTGGTGCTGCACCCGCTGCCGGAACGCATCGGGCCGCTGTCGGTCGCGTTCCTCTACGAGGCGGCAGCAGACCAGGCCAGGATCGGGGGCGACCTCTACGCGGCGGTGCGCACCCGCGGCGGGACCCGGCTGCTCATCGGGGACGTGCGCGGAAAGGGGCTGATGGCACTCGACGACGCGGATCTGCTGCTGGGGGCTTTCCGCAGCGCCGCCCACCGCGAGCTGCCGCTCGAGGCGCTGCAGGCCGAGCTGGACGCCGTCGTGACCTGGGGGCTCGCCCAGCCCAACCGGCACGGCCACGACGCCGAGGAGTCCTTCATCACCGGCGCCCTCATCGACGTGCCCGACCACGAGCCGCGGATCAGCATCCTCAACAGCGGCCACCCCGCGCCGCTGCGCCTGCGCGACGGCCGGGTCACGATGCTCTCGCCGCGCCGGTACGCGCCCCCGTTCGGCATCCCGCTGCCGCAGGACCCGGGGGCGGCGCCGGATGTCTACGACTTCGCGCCGGGCGACCTGCTGCTGCTCTACACCGACGGCGTCACCGAGGCCCGCGACACCGCGGGCGACTTCTACCCGCTGGCCGAACGCCTCCCCGACATCGTCCCCGGCGGGATGCACCCCTTCGACCTGCTGACCGTCCTGCGCGAGGACCTGCTGCGGCACGCCTCGGGCTCCCTCGGCGACGACGCCGCCGTGGTCGCGGTCCGCCGGGACATCCCCGGGCGTCCGCGCACGGTCTGATGACTCGGCAGTGACCCTGCGCCGGCGCCGCTTCTCCTGAAAAATCCCGGTCCGCGCCCGCCGTCGCGGTGCCATGCTTGAGGGGTTCGTGGCGGAGCGGAGCCGGGGGTGACGGCATGGACGACCACACGGTGATAGGCCGGGTGACGGCGATCCTTGAAGTGGTCGCAGGTCCGCATCCGTGCTCGCTGGCACGGCTGGCCGCCGAGACCGGCATCCCCAAACCGACGGTGCGGCGGATCGCCAACCAGCTCGTGGCCGAGCGGATACTGTCCCGGGACGCGCACGGATACCGGCTGGGGCTGCGCCTGATCGAACTCGGGACCGCGGCGACCACCCAGCTGGGCACCGCGGAGGCGGCAGCACCCTTCGTGCAGGAACTCCACGAACGCACCCGCCAGATCGCCTGGATCGCGGCCTTCGACGAGGACGCGCTGATCACCCTGGACACCGCCTACCCGCACGAGCACGCACCGCTGGTCGCCGCGACATGGCAACCGCGCTGGGCCATCGGCCCGGCGGCGGTCACGGCAGCAGGGCACCTGATGCTCTCCCTGCGCCCGGCCGAGGCCGACCGGGTGCTGCGCGCCGGCCTGACCCGGCTGACACCGCACACCGTGACCAGCCCCCGGCTGCTCCACGGACGGCTGCAGCGCGTCGCCGACACCGGCATCGCCTACGAATGCGAGGAGACCAGGCTGGGCTGGTGGTGCGGAGCGGCACTGGTGCACGCTCCCACCGGGACCTACGTACTCGGCCTCATCTCCCCGGTGCGGGCGGTTCCCATGACCCGCGGCATCACCCACCTCCAACGCGCCGCGGAACGCCTCCAACACGAACTCACGAGCCGCCCCGGCCGCCAGACCGGACCGCCGACGCGCGCGTCCTCCCCCGCACGCCGGTGGACCCCGCACAGGTCACCATCCTGAGGGCGGCCTGGGTGCCCGCCCGGACAGGCGTCGCTTACGCTGTGCCCGGCATCGCATGATCGGCCCGGGGGGAATCAGCATGGACGAGGTCAGGACGCCACCGTTCGACTGGGGGCCCCGGCGGCGCATGCGCTCGCTGAAACCGGTGTGGAAAGCCGCGCACGACGGCCGCGCCGCAGCGGACACGCTCGGGACCTGGTTCCATGACGGGGTGGTCGTCACAGCCGCCTTCGATCGGCTGCGGGCCTTCGACGCCGCCACCGGCAGCCAGACCTGGTCCTGGGACGTACCGGGCCGGAACGTGCTGTCGGCCATGTCCGACGGTGTGAAGGACGGCGTCGGACTCGTGGCCCACTGGCCGGACATCTCCGGCGGGCCGAAGACGGCCACCATCACGGCCCTTGACGTGGTGTCGGGCAAGGAGATGTGGTCGGCCGGGCGGGATCTCACCGCGATGGACCGTGGCGACTTCGTACCCGACGTCCTCGCCCTTACCGGGCAGCGGGCGGTGGTCGCCACGCGATCAGGGACCGTAGCCCTTGACGCGAGAACGGGGCGGCAGGAGTGGGCCGTGGACCACGGGTCCGCCGACGAGGTGCGGATCAGGTCCGCGGCCGACCGGCTCGTCCTGCTCACGACGCAGGACGACACCGCGAAGGTCGGAGCGGTCGATGCCACCGACGGCCGCCTGCGGTGGAGCCGCCCGCTGCCGATCGACGGCCCCCTCAAGCGGGTACGGATCGTGGCCGTGGACCCGCTGCTGGTCGCGGTCGAGGCAGCGGGCCGGCGCGGCCCGGCCTGCCTGCTGCGGCTCGACGACGAGGGGAACATCACCGCCGAGATCGCGCTGACGGGCGATCACGGCAGAGTCGTCCTGGGCGACTGGACGGTCGACGACCGCCGCGCGCAGCTCACCGTGTGCGGGGACACGCTGCTGGCGTTCGTCGAGGACCCCTCGTCCGGCACTCCCAAACTCGCGGGCTTCTCGCTGTCGCGGGCCCGACACCTGTGGACGAGCGACAACATCGGCGTCGACGCCATGGATTTCCACAGCGGCCACGTGATGACCGTGCACCACTGGAATCTGGAGATCGACGGGCAGACCTCCCTGGAGGGCGAGGCGTACGTGCTCGACCCCGCGGACGGCCGCCAGGTGGCTCGCCGCAACCTGCGGGTGACGGCGGACGAGCCGTACACCGTGCACCTGCACGGCAAGCGGATGCTGTGGGTCAACAAGAAGAGCAGCCCCTCCACACCGCCGCTGACGGCCTACGACTGGCGCTGATCCGGACCGCTCCCGGGCTCGTCCGCGGCGGCGGTCCGCCGGTCGGCGCGGGGCATGTGTCAACGCCGTGTTGCGGGAACATGGCAGCTCTACGGGCGTATGAAATGCACGTGTCACGTGCGGCTTTGTCGTAGCCGCGCGCTCCCGGCCCACCGTAGCGTCACCGACGCAAGTGCGACTCCGCCGAGCGCGCGGGCCCGTCCGCCGCGCCTCGCTCTCCCCTTGTCAGGAGGCGTACCACCGTGAGCCGTCAAGACCGACAGGACCTCGGCCGACGAGGTTTCCTCGCCGGCGCAGCAGCCGTGGCCTCTGCCGCGATCGCCGTCCCCGCCGTCACCGGAGCCGCCGCGGCGCAGGCCGCGGCCGGGACCCGGCCCAACATCCTGGTCGTCCTCACCGACGACCAGCCCAACGCCACCGAGTGGGCCACCCCCAAGACGAAGGCCTGGCTGGTCGACAACGGGGTGAAGTTCGGCCGCGGTCATGTGAGCACCCCCCTGTGCGCGCCCTCCCGTTCGTCGATCTTCAGCGGCCGCTACGCGCACAACCACGGCGTGCGCGACAACAGCAGCCCGTACAACCTGGACCAGCACACGACCGTGCAGCGCTACCTGCACGACGGCGGCTACCGGACCGGGCTGTTCGGCAAGTACCTCAACGCCTGGCACAACACCGACAACCCGCCGCACTTCGACGACTGGCTGCTGCTCGACCCGGTGGCCTACAACAACGGCACCTACAACGACAACGGCACCCTGCGGACCATCGCGGGTTACAGCACCACGGTGATCAAGGACCGCGTGCTGGACTTCCTCGACGAGGCCAGGACCGACCAGCGGCCGTGGTTCGCCTTCGTCGCCCCCAAGGCCCCGCACGCGCCCAACACCCCCGAGCCCAAGTACGCCGACACCGCGGTACCCGAGTGGAACGGCCGCCCCTCGGTGCCCGAGGCCGACCGCAGCGACAAGCCCGACTACATCAAGAACGCCACCCACACCCTGGCCGACGGCCGCACCATCCGCAGGAACCAGCTGCGGACACTGCTGTCGGTGGACGACGCGGTGCAGGCCATCCACGACAAGCTGGCGGCTCTCGGGCAGCTGCACAACACCCTGGTCATCTACCTGGGCGACAACGGCTACTGCTGGGGTGACCACGGCTGGACAGCCAAGTCGGTGCCCTACCGGCCGTCCATCGAGGTGCCGTTCTACCTGTCCTGGCCGGCGGCGGGGTTGGCCGGCGGTACCGCCGACGACCGGGTAGCCGCCAACATCGACGTCGCGCCCACCATCCTGGACGCGGCGGGTATCACCCCCGACACTCCGCAGAACGGGCACTCGCTGCTCGGCTCCTACCGGCGCGACCACCTGCTGGTCGAGTGGTGGCATCGCGGCGAGGGCGGCAACCCGCACACCTGGGCGTCGACGGTCAGCCCGACCAGGCAGTACACGGAGTACTACAAGCTGCACACCGACACCTCGGGGCAGGAGGTGGGCACCGGAGAACTGGTCTTCCGCGAGTACTACGACCTCGTCAACGACCCGTACCAGCTGACCAATCTCCTCTACCAGGCGACACCCGCGCAGGAGGCGGCCCTCGGAATCCCGGCGCTCGCCGCACAGTTGGCGGCCGACCGGGCCGCCTGACCGGACTCCTCGACCGCGCCGCGAACGGTCGAGGCCCTGGCCGAAAAACTGAGCGCAGGGCCTGAACGAAGGCCTCCTCGGCGGTCCCTTCTGCCGACCGTCGGCATCACCGTGCGGGCGCCGGCCCGGGATTCCCCGTGCCGGCGCCCGCCTCCCCCTCCCAGGAGGCGCAGCCCGATGGACACCACCCCCACCCGTTCCTGCTGCACGCCAGGGCACGGCCACGCGGGACCCGCAGCGGTCGCGCGTCCCGGCGCCGCTGCGGCCGCCCGGCGGACGGACGCCGCCGGGCGGGCGGCGCGCGGTCTGGTCGAACTGCCCGGCGGAACCTTCCTGATGGGCTCGGACGACCCCGACGCGGTGACGGCCGACGGAGAGGGCCCGGTCCGCGAGGTCGAGGTCGGGGCCTTCGCGGTGTCCGCGACCACTGTCACCAACGCCGCCTTCGCCTCCTTCGTGAAGGCGACCGGCCATGTCACCGAGGCCGAGCGGTTCGGCTTCTCCTACGTCTTCGAGGCCTTCCTGCCACCGGGGTCGAGGGCGGCCTCCCCCGCCGTCGCGGGCACACCCTGGTGGCGCGCCGTCCAGGGCGCCAACTGGCGTGCGCCCTCGGGTCCCGGCTCCGACCTGAGCCGCCGCCAGGACCACCCGGTGGTGCACGTGTCATGGAACGACGCGAACGCCTACTGCACATGGTCGGGCACCAGGCTGCCCACCGAAGCCGAATGGGAGTACGCCGCGCGCGGCGGACTCGCCCGCAAGCGCTACCCGTGGGGTGACGACCTCGCACCCGGCGGACGGCGGATGCTCGCCATCTGGCAGGGCGACTTCCCGCAGCCGGAACCGGGCAGCCGCCCCGGCACGGTGCCGGTGCGCGCACACCGCCCCAACGGCTTCGGCCTGTACAACACCGTGGGCAACGTCTGGGAGTGGTGCGCCGACTGGTTCAGCGCCGACTTCCACCGCACCGGCCCGCGCCGCTTCCCCTCGGGGCCGCCCGACGGAAGCGCCCGCGTGATGCGCGGCGGTTCGCACCTGTGCCACCGCTCGTACTGCAACCGCTACCGCGTCGGCGCCCGCAGTTCCAACACCCCGGACAGCTCGACGGGCAACATCGGCTTCCGCGTGGCGCGCTGAGGGGCGCCACGCACTCCACCGGCAGGCGCGACGGCCGACCCGTGAGGATCTTGACCTGCCCGCCCGGCCGACGTGGTGCGGGAGGCGACCGGGCGCGGCACGGGCCGGGTCACGCCGGAGGGAGCACCATCCTCTCGGTCTGGGGCTTGATGACGTCGTGGGTGAGGTCCTGGCCCGCCCGCCCCCTCGTACGACGCCAGTGACATCGTGAGGCCGACCTCGCCGTTGTTCGTGGACGGGTGGATGACCTTCTGCTCGGCGAAGGCGTGCGGGGCGTAGGCGCTGTTGAAGCCCGGAGCCGTCGTGCCCGCGGCCTTCGCCGACGCGGACGGTGCCGGCTTCGCATCCGCCTCGCCGTCGCAGGCCGTTGCCCCCCGGCGAATGGCAGGGCCTGGGCAGCACCGGTACTGCCCAGGGGTCAGGCGGCGGGCCAGTCGCCCCGCCCGGACAGGTCGAGCACCAGGGCGGCGATGTTCCAGGCGTCGTCGTCACCGCGGTGGTGGCGCCCCTCCAACGGCAGTCCTGCCATGGTCAGAGCCGCGGCCATCCCGGGGCGCCGGCGCAGGCCGAACGACGAGGTGAATGCCGCCTTGGCGTTGATGTGCCGGTGGCCGAAGGGATACTGCGTTTCCGTGTCCAGGCACTGCCGGACGAACTGCTTGCGGTCGTAGTCGCCCCAACTGGCCCAGGGCAGCTCCCCCGCGCGGTGCTCGGCCGCCAGCGTCCTGCACGCTTCGGCGAAGGACAGGCCCTGATCCACCTCGGCCTGCGTGAGCCCGGTCAGCCCGGTGCAGAACGGGCTCACCTTCGACCGGGCGGGACGGACCGGCAGCCGGTGTTTCGCCAGGCGCCTGCCAGCGCGCAGGTCGACCACGGTGAGCCCGATCTCGATGATCTCGCTGACCTCACCGGACGGCGGCTGCCCTTCCCAGCATGTCGCCTCCACATCAACCACGTTCAGCAGTTCGTCGGTGTCCACGAGCAGTGAGGATAGGAAGACCCCCGTTCCCGGGTCACCCGGTTTTACCCGTGCGCTCCCACTCCAGCGGGGTGGACCCGGGGATCGGCCTCGCCGTGCGGGTCGGAGGCCGCTGACAGCGTGCCCGGGCCTGGATCAGGGCCGTGTGCTGGAGGCCTTCCGGCTCGAAGCCGGGGAGCTCTCTGGGGCGGTCACCGGGCTGTCGGCGTCCGGCTGGGACCGTCCGACACGGTGTGCGCCCTGGTCCGTGAGGGAGTTGCCGGGTCACGTCCGGGTGGTGATCGCCTGGCTGCCGCAGATGCCGGACGCTCCCGCCCCGGACAAGGCCGAGGTCAGCGCGGCGGAATACCACCGGCCCGACGGCCGGTTCAGCCCGGGGACCAATGCCGCCCGCATCGACCTGGCACGGGACCAGGCCGCCGGGCACGCCGGCGGAGCCGCGCTCGCCGCGGACTTCACCGCGAGCGTGTGGATCGGATGTGCCGCCAAGAACCGGATGACCGGGTCGTGCGCAGCCGTCATGGCGACCCGATGCTGCTGTCGGAGTTCCTGCTCACCAGGGTGGTGGAGGTCGCGGTCCACGGACTGGACGTGGCGGACGCGCTGAGACGCGAGTCGTGGCTCACCGACCAGGCCGGGGCGGCGGTGCTGGAACTGCTGCTCGTTCCTGACCACTTGGATGCGGCGCCCGGACTGGGCTGGGACCGCCCCGCCCTCCTCGGAAGGTCACCGGCCGCGCGGCCCTCGACGCGGCGGAGACCGCTCGGGTCGAACGGCTCGGCGTTCGCTGGATCACGCTGGGCTGACGCCGGCCCGAGCAGGGGCGCCGCGGGCCTCGGGGCCGAGCACCCCTGTCCTCCCCCCTCGGCACCTGGCCGCCGCTCCGCGGCGGGCTCCGGCGGAGGGGCGAATTCGGCCATCGACCGGCCATCCGCCATACGCGGTTCACGGAGCATTTCCTGTCGGGCTGCTTACTGGGCGAAGTTGTATAGCCAACTGGCCCACGCCGGCCACGCGGCGGCACCGCCGGCCGCGCGGCCGGCGCACCACCGCCGGGCCGGCACACGGCCCGGCTGCCCGGCCCGGAGGGCGTGCCCACGCGGGTCCCGGCCGGACAGGACCGAGAGGACTTCACCACCGATGCCACCCCAGCCCGCCGACGCGGCCTCCAGCAGCCTCGTCCTGGCCTCGCCCGGCGCACCGCACGTGGGCGACAAGCTGACCTTCGCCTGGACCACCGACCAGCCCGCCGCCAAGAACTGGATCGGCCTCTTCGGCCCGGCCAGCGCCCCGGGCAACGGCACCTCGTGGGTGTGGACGTACGTCGCGAACGCGACGTCCGGCACCACCACCGTCGACACCCACGCCCTGGCCGGCGGCCCCTACCAGGCGTATCTGCTGCACGACGACGGCAACCAGATCCTCGCCCAGGCCGCACCCGTCACCTTCACGGGATCGGGCGACAGCCTGACGGCGAGCGCCCTCGCGCCGCACGAGGGCGAGAAGCTCACCTTCACCTGGACCACCGCCACCCCCAACGCCAAGAACTGGGTCGGCATCTACGACGGGGACCGGCAGCCCGGCAACGGCGCCTCCACCGTCTGGGCCTACGCGGGCGCCGCCTCCGGCACCCTCACCCTCGACACCTCAGGCCTCACCGGCGGCCCCTACACGGCCTACCTGCTCTACGACGACCAGTACCCAATCCTGGCGAAGACCGCACCGTTCGGGTTCAGCCCCGTCCAGCCCCCGCACGAGGCCGTGGACGCGGTGACCGTCCCCGCGACCGAGGGCGACACCGTCCGGATGCCGCTGGGGAACCTCTGGATCCGCCCCGAGGGCAACAAGCCGGGCACCCCGGCCTACCGCCGGATCTCCGGCGACTCCTGGCTGGTGGTGGCAGGGGACGGCACCGTCACCGCCAAGGTGCCGGCGCGGGCCCCCCGCGCCCCTGGCCGGATCGTCGTCGGCGTGCAGGACAGCGCCAACGGCAAGGACACCGTGGCGGTACAGGTGCCCGTCCGCGCCGCCAAGGACGACCTCACGCTCAAGGTCGCCTCGCTGAACCTGTGGGACGGCGGCGCGCATGTCGAAGGACCGCTGGAGAAGCAGGCCCGGGTGGTGCTCGCCCAGGGCTTCGACGTGGTGGCGCTCCAGGAGACCGGCGGGGCCGCTGCCCGTGCCCTCGGCGAGGCGCTGGGCTGGTACGTGCACCAGACCTCCGGCAGCCTCGGCGTGGTCAGCCGCCACCCGCTGACCGACGTGACCGAGCCGACCGCGGCCCTGCCGGCCCTGTCGGCCACCCTCCGGCTGCCCGGCGGCACCACCGTCCGGCTGTGGGCCGCGCAGCTCGACGAGGCGGACTACGGTCCCTACGCTGCCGGGCCGCACACCGGTGCGGCCCAGCTCGTGGCCGCGGAACAGCGCACCCTGCGCTACCGGCAGGCACAGGCGCTGGCCGCCGCGATGCGGCACGACCTCGCGGGGCGCACCCCGGTGATCCTCGCGGCCGGCCTCGCCTCCCCCTCGCACCTGGACTGGACGTCGCACACGGCGTCCGCGCACGGAGGAGTGGGCGCGGTGGCCTGGCCGGTCACCGAGACGCTGGAGAGGGCGGGGCTCACCGACGCCTTCCGCAAGGCCAACCCGAACCCGTCCAGGGTTCCGGGCAACACCTGGTCGCCGGTGAGGCCGGTGCGCGACGGCGGCGCGGAGCCGCAGGACCGTATCGACCAGGTCCAGTACGCCGGTGCGCTGAAGGTCGTCGAGGCGCACTCCCTCACGACGGGCTGGCCGCAGCCGGTTCCCGGGACCGCGGCCAACGGCTGGCCCTCGGACCACGCCGCCGCAGTCGTCACCTTCTCGCTGCGCCCGTCCCACTGACTCCCGACCGCACCGCTCGACCAAAGGACTCGCACCCATGACCCCGATCAGCCGCCGTACCTTCGTCGGCGCCGCGGCAGGCGCGACCGCCGCGGCCGGCCTGCCCGGCATGACCGGAACCGCCGCAGCGTCCGCACCCCGCCACGGCAGCATCCGCGACGTGAAGCATGTCGTCGTGCTGATGCAGGAGAACCGCAGCTTCGACCACTACCTGGGCGCGCTGCGCGGCGTCCGCGGCTTCGACGACAAGCAGGGTGTGGTCTTCCCCGACGGCAATTCCGTCTTCCAGCAGCCCGACAGCGGGCGGGCCGAGGGATACTCCCTGCCGTTCCGCTTCGACACCACCGCGTTCAAGGCGCAGGACTTCGGCGGCCTGGACCACGGCTGGTCGTCGGGCCACCAGGCGGTCCGCAACGGCGCCCAGAACGGCTGGGTGGGCGCCAAGGGCCGCTACACCATGGGCTACTTCACCCGGCAGGACATCCCTTTCCAGTACGCCATGGCGGACGCCTTCACCGTCTGCGACCAGTACTTCACCTCGCTGAACGGGCCGACCGACCCCAACCGGCTCTACCTGTGGACGGGCACGCCCGGCCCCGGCACGGACGGCACCACCGGGCCGTTCACCGACAACTCGATCGTCACCGAGAACCCGGTCGGCGACTGGACGACCTACGCCGAGCGACTCCAGGAGGCAGGTGTCAGCTGGCGCGTCTACCACAACCCGGACGGCTCGGACGACGAGCACGGCGACTACGACGACAACGCGCTGTCGTACTTCGAGCAGTTCGCGAAGGCTCCGAAGGATTCACCGCTGTTCGTGAACGCCATGACGAAGTACGACCTGACGGCCTTCGACGCGGACTGCCGCAACGGCACGCTGCCCGAGGTCTCCTGGCTCGTGGCACCCTTCAACTACTGCGAGCACCCGAGCGCGGGCCCCGACTGGGGCGCTTGGTGGGTCAACGAGGCGCTGCAGTCGCTGATGGCGAACCCCGAGGTGTGGAAGAGCACCGTCTTCCTGGTCATGTACGACGAGAACGACGGCTTCTTCGACCACGTGGTGCCGCCCTACGCCGAGGCGGGCACGAAGGACGAGTTCGTGGACGGCGTGCCGATCGGTCTGGGCAGCCGGGTCCCGATGTGGGTGTGCTCGCCGTGGTCGCGCGGCGGCTGGGTGAACTCCCAGGTCTTCGACCACACGTCCGTGCTGCGCTTCCTGGAGCAGGTGACCGGGGTGCACGAACCCAACATCTCGCAGTGGCGTCGGGCCGTCTGCGGCGACCTCACCAGCTGCTTCGACTTCACCGACCCCGACTACAGCATCCCGAAGCTGCCGGACACCGACGAGCTGAAGGCTCGGGCCACCGCGCAGCACAGCCTGCCGTCGGTGCAGGCCCCCGCCGACGGCAAGCAGGCCATGCCGTCGCAGGAGCCGGGTGAGCGGCCGCACCGGAATCTGCCCTACCGTCCGTTCGCGGACGTCGCGGTGGACCGGCGCACCGGCAAGGTCACCTGCACGATGACCAACGAGGGTTCGGCGGCGTACGTGTTCACCGTGCTGCCGAACATCGTGCACCCGTTCAGCGGCACCCCCTTTATGGTCCAGCCGCGCTCGCACCGAAGCTACGTGTGGGACACGGCGGCGACCGACGGCCGTTACGACTTCTCGGTGTACGGCGCGGACGGCTTCGTCAGCCGCTTCTCCGGCACGGTCGTCCCGGAGGGACAGACGGACGTGGCCCTGCCGTCGGTAGACGCGGACCTGCGGGCCTCGGGGCGGCCCGAGCACGCCTCGGTCGAACTGCGGCTGGTCAACGACGGCGACACCGGGGTGACGTTCTCCCTCACCGCGAACGACTACGGCGACGAGAGCAGGACCGTGCAGGTCGGGCCGCGCTCGCGGACGAAGGTGACCTGGCAGAGCACCGGCGGGCGGTACGACGTCACGCTCACCGCGGCCACCGGCACGCGCTTCGTGCGCCGGTACGCGGGCACCGTGCACCAGTTCTGAGCGGCGGGCCGGGCCCGGGTGCTTCGGCTCCCGGGCCCCGGCGGCTGCCGCCCCCGGCTGGGCACGGCGCCGCATGACGAGGTAGAAACCTGCCATGCCAAGCTTCGAGATCACCTCGATAGGGACCGTCAGAAACGACCGGACGGACGTCCAGAACTCGGACAACTGGGGCGCCGTCCGCAGCACGATCACCGTCGACGAGCGCTTCGGCGAGGCGTGCCTCCAGGGCCTGGAAGGCTTCTCCCACGTGGAAGTCCTCTACGTCTTCGACCAGTTCCCCGAGCGCGACGACCACCGCGAACCCCAGCCCTACCGCGGCCGCGCCGACCTTCCGCCCGTCGGCATCTTCGCCGGCCGCGGCCCCCGGCGGCCGAACCGCATCGGGGTGACGTGCTGCGCCATCGAATCCGTCAGCGGCCGCGAACTGACGGTGGTGGGCCTCGACGCGGTCTGCGGCACCCCGGTCGTCGACCTGAAGCCGGCCCTGGTGGAATTCCAGGTGGAGGGCGTCAAGCAGCCGGCGTGGGTCAGCGACCTCATGTCGGAGTACTTCCTGCCGTAGGCGGCCCCCGGCCGGGCGGAGCCGCCCGCTGAAGGGACCACCACGTCGAAGTCGCGGCGCTCGCGGGGCGTATGGGAGCGGACGTCGAGCACGTCCGCACCGGCACGGCCCGCCTCGCCGGTATCGCCAACCGGGTTGCGCCGGCCTGCCCGTTTACCATTCGGTGATGGCCGGACCGTAAGCGGGGCGCCAGGGGCCGTTCACTTGGCCTTTGGCATGATGCCGACATGTTCCGACTCCCTGTCGCCTCCCGCACCGCCCGGCTCGTCCGCGCCGCCGGTGCCGTTGCCGTCCCGCTCGTCCTGGCCGCGGCCTGCACGCATTCCACGGCCGGGAAGGCCGCCCCGCAGGACGGCGTGTCCGCTGCCCCGGGACTGGTGGTGGTCAAGGTGCCGGGCGTCGATCTGAGCATCACCGACGCGGTCGCCCACCTCGACGCCTCGGGCAGCGGCATTCTGACGATGACGGTCCGCAACGGGAACGGTGTGCCGGAGCACCTGGACATGGTCGGGACCCCCGGCGGCGGCCGAGGAGTGCTCGCGGGCAAGAGCGGGGAACCGGGCAGCGGTTCGATGACGGGTGGGGGAATCCTCTTCCAGCCCGGCAGCACGGTGACCTTCGCGGGCAGCGGTCCCTCGGTCCGGCTGGCAGGCGTCCACGGCGTCACCGACGAGCGCACCCTGCCCCTGGTGCTGCAGTTCGGCGTGGCGGGGCTGGTCCACCTCTCCGCAGTCGTCAGCAGCTGACACGGGCCGCGTCTTCCCCACACTGAAAACCTTCGTCCGGGAGGAGCGGGCCGACCCGCGTCGGCCCGGTGATTCGAGCCCCTTCGAATGGATGGGAGCCGCGGGCGGCGGCCGGTTCAATGAGTCACGCCGAGGACGGGCGGCCGACCGTCGAACGTTCCCCGGCAACCGGGCCGGCCACGGCAGGCCCGGCGTCCGCGGACGGCGGGTGCCTCGGGGAATCCGGGACGGGGCCGCGTTCGACTGCGGCAGCCGGCACTCCGACGCCGCGTGACCTGCGGGCGAAGGGCCGCGGTCCCGTGCCGGTGACGGGGGTGGGCACGGGGCTGCGACCGCCGTCGACCCGTATCGAGGGTCCTGGCGGGTGCGGGGGTGGGCGGCTTCCACCCCCGCCCAGCGGGTGAACGGCGGCGTTCGACCCCGCACGTACGGCACTCCTCGGACGAGCCGCGGTGCGAAGTGGGAGGCTGGTGGGGCAGACGTCCCCGAGCACGCGAGGTCTCCCGTGATCGAGCTGGAACTGAATGCCGCCGGGATGGGAAGCATCCGCTTCGCGCTCTCCCAGAGCCACACCCTCGTCGACTCGCTCATGATGCTGCGCAGCTGCGCCCCACCCGGCAACCGCGAGTGGACCCTGCCCTTGCGCGACGCCCTCACATCGCGCCGCCTCACGGTGGTCCGGGCACTGTTCTGCGGACCCGCCGACTACATCCCCGACTTCATCGCCCCCCATCCCCCCACGTATGAGCGGTCGTTCGACGAGTGCCTGCACGCGATCGCGTCGGCCTCGTCCGACCGGGTGCGCGAGGAGGTAGGGGTGGTGCTCGACCAGATCCGGCGGTCGGGACGAGGCGTGCCCCCGCCGCTGCTGCGGGCGCTGGACGCGGGTGAACGCAGCTTCGCCGAAGCCGCGGCCGCGGAGTTGGCACAGGTGTGGCAGACCACCCTGGCGGAACGCTGGCCCGGATTGCGCGCCCTCAGCGAGGCGGACATCGCCTACCGCTCACAGCGCATCACCCGTATCGGCATGGCGGCGGCCCTGAGCGGCCTGACCCCTGACGCGGAATACGCGGCCGGGCGGCTGCGGGTCGCCGCGCCGATGGACGTGCGAGTGCGCGACATCCACGATCTGGTGCTGCTTCCACGGGTGTTCGGCCATCACGGAAGCGTCGACACGACCCGCGGCCCGGGCGGGATGAGCGCGGCCCTGTGGTATCGGCTGCGCCCCGTGGGCGCGACCCGGGACTCGCGCCCGTCCCCGGCTCGCGACCTCGTGGGACCGACCCGCGCCGCGCTGCTGGCAGACCTCCTCGTGCCCCGGAGCACCAGCGAACTGGCGCACCGCCAGGCCCTCAGCCCCAGCACCGTGTCCTACCACCTGGCGGTCCTCTACCGCTCGGGGCTGGTCACCAAGATGCGGGAGGCGCACTCCGTGATGTACCGGCAGACCCACCGGGCGGCCCAGCTCCTCGGCGAGTGAGGTTTCGGCTCAGCCGATTCCGCGAAGCCGGCACCCCGGCATGGGCAGTGGGGCGCGGCCGCGCCGAGGGCTGTTCCGCAATACCCGGCGGGGCAGCCCTCAGGGAGCGGGCAGGCCGAGGACCTCGCGGAAGTACCGGGCTTCGACCGGCAGCAGGGCGACGTCGATGAGACCTTCGTCCGAGCGCAGGCGGTGGATCAGCAGGCTCTCGCGGATGGACCAGCGTTCGCCGGCGGTGGGCGAACGGACCGTCAGCAGGGTGGTCTCGCCCTGGCGCAGGACGATCTGCCCCTTGCCGGTTCTGGGCCGCCAGACGACGGTGCCAGCGTCGGCTGTGGCCTGACCGTGCTGCCAGCGCGCCTTGTCGCCGTCCACCACGCGCAGAGCGCAGGGAGCGGAGAGTCTCCCGCCTCCTTCCAGTGCGCGCACGCGCGATCCGTCCCGCCAATTCATGAACCGGCGCGCGCCCCAGCTCGATATCAGCCCCGAGATGATCTCACTCACTCTGCCTGTCTCCTTCTGCGAGCCCGAGGTGGTGACGGGCGTCGTGGCCATGGGAAAGCGCACCGGCCCGGCATGTACGCCATGCCTGTGGCGGCAGGAATGGCTCGGGACCCGGGGACGGGGGAATCCTCCCACCCCGGCACGGGAGATCCGCACGGAACGGGTCATTCCTGATATTCGCCGCATCGGCCGGTCCTCCGGTGCCGCGGAAGCGGGCTAACGAAGCGTGAGCATGGCCTCGGTGACATCGCCGACCGCCTCATCGGGGATCGCCGTGGCTGCCTCCTCCAGGACGAGCAGCCGCGCCCGGGGGATCTCGCGCGCGATCGCCTCACCGTTGCCGACGGGGAAGAAGGGGTCGCGGCAGCCGTGGACGACGAGCGTGGGCACCCCGATCCCCGGCAGGCGCTCGCGCCAGCGGGGTTCGCAGTCGAGCCTGGAGAACACCATGCCCAGCTGGTTGGCCATCTGGACCGGGGGTGCGGTGGACGGTGTGCGGTCCCAGATGCGCGCGGCGGTCGCACGCGCCGCGACGGGGTCGTTGCCGAGGATCCCCGCGCCGGCGGCGGCGAACTCCGCGACCGCCTCGCGGTCGGCCCAGTCGGGCATCGGACGGGCGAACAGCCGGCTCATCGTCGCCTGGTCGTGGTCGGGGAGGTCGTCGTCGGGCGGGCCGGGGGCGACCGCGCGGGTGCCGACCAGGGTGAGCGCCGAGAACGCGCGCGGATGGTCGAGCACCGCCACCTGGGCGACCATCCCGCCGACGCCGATCCCGGCGAGGTGCGCGGGCGCCCCGCCGAGCGCGTCGGCAAGTGCCGCCGCGTCCGCGGCGAGGTCGCGCAGGGTGTAGCCGGGCGCCTCCGGGTCCTTCGCCGCCGACTCCCCGCTGTCGCGCAGGTCGTAGCGCACCACACGGCGCCCGCCCGCGGCGAGGCGCTCGCAGAGCGCGTCGGGCCAGGAGAGCATCGTGGTCCCGCCTGCGAGCAGGACGAGTGGCGCGTCGTCGTCGCCGAAGGACTCGACGCCCAGGGCGATCCCGCCGGCGTGGACAGTGGTCATCGGATCACCGGAAGAGGTCGTGGGCCGGCTGCGCCGCGGTCGATGCGCTGATCACGCTCCGCCGCACCGGCGGGCGCACCGCTCCGGGGGTGGGTGTCCCGGCGCCCGGCACGACGGACGCGAGGTGCCGGGATGCCGGTGCCCTGAGGGTCGTCCCGGCCGGGGTCCGGATCGGCGAAGGAGCCGCCGGGAGGGATCGGGATGTCAGCGATGGGTCGAGTCATGTCAGGGCAGACTCGATCCGCCCCCCGAACTCATCGGTCGGCACCCCCCGGCGTCCCGCGCGGGCCCCGGAGGTCGGGGGTCGGGTGCGCGCACCGCCGTCGGAGCCGCCGCCGTCAGCACGAGGGGGCACCTTCATTCCGATCGGGCCGGCGGGCCGGGTCCGCATCCGGCACGGGGATGGCGCAGCCGCGGGTCAGGGCGGCGGCGCCGGACGGGGTGGCGGCGACGCGCAGGGCCCGGCTGAGTCCGGTGATGCGGAAGACCCGGCGCGCGCTGGGGTGGTGGGCGCTGACGGCCAGGGTGGTGCCTCGGGCCTGGGCGGTCCGCCCCAGGCGGAGCAGCAGGTTCACGGCGCTCACGGTGACCAGGGGGGTGCGGATGTCGATGACGACGGACATGCCGCCGCCGGGCATCAGGAGCCGCAGGTCGTGTTCGACCGCCGACTCGTTGCAGAGGTCGATGACGTCGTGCAGTTCCAGCACGGTCAGGTGCGGGCCACCGCGCTCGGGGGAGGTCATGTCGTACTCCGATGAATCCGATGGAAGCAGCACTGGATGAGGCCGCTTCCTGACCTCGTCCGCCATCCTGCTCCTGTGGTGCCGGACACGCCACCCACCGTCCTGTGACACATTGCACGGCCGGTCCGCCGGTGCGTTCCCTCAGGGCCGGGCAGGCGGCCGGTGGAAGCGGCGGCCGGTGTTCCTGCTCCCCCGGAGCGTGCCGGGCGCCGTACTCGCTGGAGGCATCCCTTCGGGCTGGACTGCGTCGGCCCCGGCGGCATGTGCCATGCCGGCCGACGGGCCCTGCCGCCCAGTTGAGGAGATCCCCTTTGACCAGCGAACACACCACCGCGCCTGACGTCACCGCGCTCCTGCTCGACACCGACTCCCTGGACGGATTCCTCCAGGCCCTGGCGGAGGAGGCGCTGGCCCAGGCCCCTGCCGCGGGCGGGGTGGGCGTCACCCTGGAACGCGCCGACCGCCCCTTGACGGTGGCCAGCACCGGCGGCGCCGCCGACCTGGACGAGGCCCAGTACGGCCGAGACGACGGTCCGTGCCTGCAGGCCATGCGCACCGGCACCGAGATCGTCGTGCCCGACTTCCTCGGCGAGCAGAGGTGGGGACCCTACCCCGCCTACGCCGTCGCCTGCGGCGCCCGTTCCTCCCTGTCGCTGCCGATCGCCCCGCACACCGACACCGCGGGCGCCCTGAACCTGTACTCGCCCAAGCCCTCCGGCTTCGCCGATGCGGACACCGATCGCCTGCGCGCACTGGCGGCACAGGCCACCGGCGCCGTCGCGCTGGCCCAGCGCATCGCCGACGCCCGGGAATTCACCGCCGACCTCCAGGCCGCCCTGCAATCGCGCGCCGTCATCGACCAGGCCATCGGCGTCATCATGGGCCAGCAGCGCTGCGGCCCCGACCGGGCACTCGACGTCCTGCGCACCGCCTCCCAGCACCGGAACACCAAACTCCGCGACCTGTGCACCGACCTCATCGCCGACATCACCGGCGGCGAGCCGCCTGCCGACCGTCCGCTGCGCTCCCGCCCCTGACGGCCGGCACGCCAGGGCCCGCCCCCGGGTCCAGGCCCTCGGGGTGGACCGGACGCAGCCGGAGCGGCACTTCTGCGGTGGCGTCCCGGCCGGTGACCCCGGTTGGGACAGCGGGAGTCGGAAGCGGGAGACCACCGGGAGCACTGATCGCGGCTGCCCGCGCAGTCGAAATTTTCGCCTTGCGGAGCACCGCACCGCGAAATTCCGGTCGCGCCGACGCCTTCACCACGCGCAAGGCGCCGTCGTATCGTGGGAGCGCTCCCATACAGAAAGCGCTCCCAGGCCTTCCCGACCGCAAGGAGAATTTCTTGTCCCCCCACAGGACACCCCACCGCCCGCGTCGCCGCGCCCCGTTGGGACTGCTGCTCGCGTGCCTGCTCACCGTGCCCGCGGCCGCGGTCCTGGCGCCGGGCAGCGCCCACGCCGCCGATCCGGCGGCCGCGCAGGTCTACCAGGCCGAGGACGGCACGCTGAACGGCGTCACCGCCGGCGACTCGGTCGCCGGATACCAGGGCGCCGGCTACGTCGAGGGCTTCGACGAGGCCACCGACAGCCTGACGATCACCGTGCCGGACAGCCCCGGCGGCCTGTACGCGCTGTCGGTCCACTACGACGGCCCCTACGGCGACAAGAAGGCGAACCTGCTGGTCAACGGCGCCGGCGCGGGCGAGATATCGCTCCCGGCCACCACCACCTGGGCGGACGCCGCAGCCGGCAGCGTCCTGCTGAAGGCCGGCACCAACACCCTCACGATCAGCAATGACTGGGGCTGGTACCTGATCGACTCGGTCTCGCTCACCCCCGCACCGCCGCGCCCGCCCCACGCGGTCACCGGCGGCCTGACCGACCCCCAGGCCACCCCCGGGGCCCGGTCACTGATGACGTACCTGGCGGCCGGCTACGGGAAGAACATCCTCAGCGGCCAGCAGGACGCCGCCGAGGAGCAGTGGGTGGAGACCACCACGGGCAAGGCCCCGGCGGTCGAGGGCCTGGACATGATGGACTACTCGCCCAGCAGGGTCGAGCGCGGCACGGTCGGCAAGGACACGGACAACGCCATCGCCTGGGACAAGCGCGGCGGCATCGTCAGCTTCTGCTGGCACTGGAACGCCCCCACCGACCTCATCGACGAACCGGGCAAGGAGTGGTGGCGCGGCTTCTACACCGACTCCACCACCTTCGACGTGGCCGCGGCGCTCGCCGACCCCTCCGGCGCCGACTACCAGCTGCTGCTGCGCGACATCGACGCCATCTCCGTACAGCTCAAGCGTCTGCAGGACGCGGGGGTGCCGGTGCTGTGGCGGCCGCTGCACGAGGCCGAGGGCGGCTGGTTCTGGTGGGGCGCCAAGGGGCCGGGCCCGGCCAAGGCGCTCTACCGGCTGATGCACGACCGGCTGACCCAGGTGGACGGGATACACAACCTGGTCTGGGTCTGGAACTCCGTGGACCCCGCCTGGTATCCCGGTGACGACGTCGTCGACATCGTCAGCGCCGACTCCTACCCGACGGCCGGCGACCACGGCCCTGTCGCCCTCACCTACGATCGCGAGCTGTCGCTGACCGGCGACACCAAGGTCGCGGCCCTGTCGGAGGTCGGGACCATCCCCGACCCCGACCTGCTCCGCGCCTACCAGGCCGACTGGTCGTACTTCGTGGCCTGGGCCGGCTCCGAGCAGGATCCTGCCAGCAATTCCGTCGACTTCCTCAAGCGGGTCTACGACGATCCCTACGTGGTCACGCTCGACGAGCTCGGTGACTTCAAGCACTCAGGGGCGGGGGGCGCCGACACCACCGCGCCGACCGCGCCGACCGGCCTGACCGGCGCTCCGACCGCCTCCGGCGTGGCGCTGTCCTGGACCGCCTCCACCGACGACACCGCAGTCACCGGCTACGACGTCTACCGCGACGGCGCCAAGGTCGGCAGCGCGACCGGCACGTCCTACACCGACACCGGCCTGGTCGCCGGAACCGCCTACAGCTACTCCGTCAAGGCACGGGACGCCGCAGGCAACATCTCCGCCGCCTCGGCCGCCCTCACCGTCACCACCACCGCGCCGTCCGGCGGCAAGACCTGCACGGCGACCTACTCCACCACCACTTCCTGGGGCAGCGGCTTCATCGCCGACGTCACCGTCAAGGCCGGCTCCGGCCGAGTCTCCTCCTGGAAGGTCACCTGGACCTTCAGCGGAAACCAGAAGATCACCAACGCCTGGAACGCCTCGACCGCCCAGACCGGAGCGTCGGTCACCGCCCGCAATCTGAGCTACAACGGCTCACTCGCCCCCGGTGCGAGCACGTCCTTCGGCTTCCAGGGCACCTTCAGCGGTGCCGCCACCACTCCGGCGCTTCTCTGCACCGCGAGCTGACACGCGTTCACACCCGCCCGGGCCCTGAGCCGTTCGACGGCTCGGGGCCCGGCTGCGCGCGGTCGCTGCGGGCGGTCAGAGCCGGGCCGGGCCCAGGGCGGCCTGCGGGACGGAGATCCCCGCCGGGTGGAGCAGGGTGCCGAGCACCCCTTCCGCCGCTGCCGGTGAGAGCATCCCCGGCAGCGCGTCGGTGGCGGACTGGAGGCCGCCCGACGGAGGAGCGGCCTGGGCCGTGACGGCCGGGGCAAGAGCGGCGCCGGTGAGGAGGATGAGGCTCAGAGCGCGTGCTGTCTTAGTCATGCAACGTCAAACGATCACCTGCCGGCGAAGTCACGCAGCGTGCGTGTCGCCCGCCCGTGTGCGGCAGGCGCCCGGCGGCGCCCGGCGGGACGGCCGCTGTGATCCGTAGCCCCCTCCGGGTGCTTCGGCACGCCCATGCGCGATCATGACCGCATGCATCCTCGTTTCGTCGGCATCGCCGAAGTGGCCGAACCCCCGTCCGTGGCGGTCGTGGTCGACGTCATGCGTGCTTTCACGGTGGCCGCCTGGGTCTTCGCCCAGGGGGCGGAGAAGATCGTTCTCGCGGAGTCGCTGGACGACGCCCTGGCGCTCAAGGCCCGCCACCCGCAATGGGCGGCGCTCAAGGACGGTCCGGCAGCGCCCGGCTTCGACATGGTCAACTCGCCCGGCCTGCTGCGGTCCATCGACCTCGGCGGGCGGACCGTCGTACAGAAGACCACAGCGGGCACGGTCGGCGCCCTCGCCGTGAAGGAGGCGTCGCTGGTGCTGTGCGCCGGCTTCGTGGTGGCGGAGGCGACGGCCCGGCTCCTGCGGACACGCGGGAGCGACGCTGTGACGTTCGTGGTCACCGGCGAGGACGGGCAGGCCGACGAGGATCTGGCGTGCGCCGAGTACATCGCGCGCAGGACCACGGACCCCGGCGCGGACGCAGCCGGATTCCTCCGCCGTGCGGGCGAGTCGCGCGCCGCCGCCGAGCTGGCGAACGGAGTGCGCCAGGGAGTCCATCCTGACGATGTCGCGCTCTGCCTCGATCTTGACCGGTTCCCCTTCGCCATGGTCGCGGCCCTGGAGGACTCGCTCATGGTCCTCCGACCCCATGCCGTGCCTGCAACGAGCGGCGAGACGTCGGGCTGATCGCCGGGGGGGTCCGGCTCCCGCCGCACGGGAGCCTCTGCTCACCGTGATCCGCCGCGGGCGGCTCGACGAGCGGCAACCCCTGAGGAGCCGGCCTCGCCCCCGTCCGCAGGAGGGTCGCCCGGTCCTGGACCGATCGCGGAGGCCGGTGGCGCACCGCCCGTTCCGGCAGGCGCCTCCTGGTGGAGCTCCAGCGTCGCGGCCAGGTGCACGGTGGCGTCGACCCAGGCGGGTACGGCGGCGGTCGCGCCCTGGCGGTCCAGTGCCGTGTCGAGGGCGCGCAGGTGCCGGGCCGCGGTGAGCAGGCCGGTGCGGTGCAGCCGGGTCGCGGCCGCGGTCAGCCGGGTGCGGGCGGTCAGGTGGCGCAGGCCCTGGTGGGCCGCGTCGGCCAGGACGGCGAGGGCCGACACGAGAGCGTCGGTGAGGGGGTCGGCAGGGGCCGGCGCGAGAGCCGCCGGCAGGACGGTGTCGCCGGCTCCGGGGGCGAGGTCGGGGACGATGACCCCGGTGGGGGTGAGCACCGCCAGCGGGTCGAGCAGGACACGGCCGCGGTCCCGGTGCAGGACGCCGCTGACGCAGTGGACCCGGCCGGCGAGCGCGGCGGCCAGCGCGTCGAGCGAGGCCGGGCAGAAGGGGTTGTGCTCGGCCCGGACGACGACCTCGTTGCCCGCGGCGTCGCGCAGCACCGCTTCCAGCAGCTGGGCCGCCGGGTCGTAGCCGAAGGACTCCACCTCGGACACCGCGACGACCCTTGCGTTCTCCGCCTCGACCCGCGGGCGGATCAGCCGCGGCGGGCGCTCGCCGAGGGCGCGCAGGTGTGCGGCGGCGTCCCGGACCAGCAGTTCGGCGGGCAGTTCGGTCCAGGCCGTGCCGACCGGGGTGATGCCGGTGGCGGCGATCCGGCCGCGCGAGATGGTGATCGTACGGTCGGCGGACCGCGCGGTGTGCTCGCTCACGACGTTCGCCGCGGCAAGTGCGCGCAACGGGGAGCCGAGCAGCCGCCGGCCGCCCAGGTCGCCGCCCGTGGGCTCCTGCCCCGGCATCAGGTCCCAGCGCTTGCGCAGGACAAGGGCGATGCCGGCGTCAGGATGCGCGAAGTACGTCTCCGCGGTGCGGTCGCGGTCGCTGCCGCTGATCCGGCAGCCCAGCGCCACCAGGCGCACCCGTCGCAGCGGGGTGCTCGGCGGCTCGTCGGTGCCGAGCACACCGACCGGGTCACGGCCGGCCGCACGCTGCCGGGAGTGCAACTCGGCCAGGAGCAGGGCGAAACGCTCCGGGTCGTAGCGGGTGCCGCGGGCCGCGTAGGCCGCCACCTGCTCCTGCAACTCGGCCACCGCGCCCGCGGGCCAGTGCCGGGCGGCGGCGGCGAGCGCTTCACGGCACCGCAGCAGCGATGCGGCGAAAACCGGGCCCGCCTGCTTGACGCCGTCCAGCAGCAGCTCGCCGGCCAGCGCGACGGCGGTGTCGAGCGCCGCTTCACCGCCGATCCCGCCCTCCGGCCCGTCCTCCCCCGCGTCCGCGGCGCCTCCGCCGACCGTCACGTGCTCCGCCTGCTCCGCGTCCGCGGCGCGGAAGGCCCACACCGCCAGCGAGACGACCTCGCCGCGCAGGGCGTCGGCCGCGTCGGTGAGGGCGTAGCCCAGCTCGTGCGGGACGGGGAAGCTGACGGTGCAGGCGGGCAGTTCCACCCGCGGCACCGGGTCCTCGGGGACCGGGCGGTGCACCCGGGCGGAGAAGCCGCGCTCGCGGGTCCGCCGCGCGGCGGTCAGCGCCGGCCTGCCCAGCGCCGCGGCCAGCGCGGCGTCGTCGAACTCGGCAGGCGACCAGTCCATGGACGGCTGCTCGGCGCCCTGCCCGGTGTCCTCGCCCGTCTCCTGGTAGGCGAGCACCAGGGCGATGCGGTGCCGGCACACCCCGGCCGCCCCGCAGGTGCAGGTCGCCGCGTCCAGGCCCGCAGCGGGCGGCAGCACGGTCCTGGTGCCGTCGGGGAAGATCCCTTGCACGGCGCCGTCGCCGGCCGTGCTCACCGCGGGGCCCGCGCCCGCGGCGAGGTCCTTCTCTGCCCGCTTGACCAGGCCGCGGTTGCTGAGCGCGGCGAGCGTCGCGGGCGTGAGCGCGCGCAGGTCGGCGCGGCTCACCGGGCCTGACCCCCGCCGCCCAGCTTCTCGGCGACGAACTCGGCGAGCCGCGCGGGCGTCATCGCACCGACGTGCGCGCCGGCCTGCGCGAGCCGTCCGGCCAGCGCGCGGTCGTAGACGGGGTCGGCCTGCTCGTCCAGCGCGGCCAGGCACAGCACGGTGCAGCCCTGCTCGGCGAGTCCCCGCACGGTGCGGACCAGGCGGTAGGGGTCGCCGCCCTCGTAGAAGTCGGAGACGACGGCGAGGATGGTACGGCGCGGGTTCTCCACCAGGCCGGCGCCGTAGCCGACGGCCCTGGCGATGTCCGTGCCGCCGCCCAGCTGGACCTTCATCAGCAGCTCCACCGGGTCGGTCACCTCGGAGGTCAGGTCCACCACCTCGGTGTCGAAGGCGACCAGATGGGTCTTCAGGCCCGGCAGGTTCCACAGGCACGCCGCGGTGACGGCGGAGTGGATCACGGACCCGGCCATGGAGCCTGACTGGTCCACCAGCAGCACCAGCTGCCACTGCTCCAGATGCCGCCGGGTACGGGAGTGGAAGTGCGGGCGCTGGATCAGGATCCGGCGCTCCCGCGGCTGGTAGTGGACCAGGTTCGCCCGCACCGTGCTCCTGAAGTCGAAGTCCCTGGCCAGGGGCAGCCGGCTGGGGCGACGCGACCTGGAGCCGGTGAAGGCCCGCCGGACCTCGGGGCGCAGCCGCTCCATCAGCTGCCGTACGACCGTCTCGACGATCCGCCGGGCCAGCGCCAGTACCTGCGGGTTCATCAGGTGCTTGGTGCGCAGCACCGCTCGCAGCAGGGTCTGGCTGGGCTCGACACGGGCCAGGACTTCCGGGTCGGTGACGATCTCGTGGATCTCGTAGCTCTCCACCGCGTCGCGCTCGAGCCGCTCCACCGTCTCCTTGGGGAAGAGCCGGTGGATGTCCTCCAGCCAGTCCACGGCGGTCAGCCGGGAGGGCTCGTTGCCGCCCTCGCGGGACGACGAGCCGCCCGCCCCCCGGCGCACGCCGCGGCGCAGCAGATCCTCGTCGCGGCCGTACAGCCAGTCCAGCGCGGCGTCCTGGGCCGCGGCGTCGCCGTGCAGCGCACCGGTGCAGCGCTCGGCGGCGGAGCCGAGGATCAGCCGCCAGCGCTCGAGACCGGGATCGCGGGCCGGTTCTTCGGGCCCTGCGGCGGGCCCGGCAGCTGTGCCGTGCGGAGGTCGGCTCATCGCACCGGCCCCAGTCCGTGCCGGTCCAGCAGTCGTGCCACGTTCTCCTCCAGGGCTTGCGCGCGGGCCAGCAGCAGCGGATCCGCGGTGGTCCGCAGCAGGGAGCGCGCCGAGCCGCGCTTGCCGCGGCGCTCCAGGAGCCGTTCGGCGATGCGCTCCCTTTCACGCGGCGGGAAGAAGGCGAAGGCCTGCCGGAGCGCGGGCAGTCCGGTGAGGAAGTCGCCGTCGGACATGGCCGTGACCACCGCGTCGACCACGTCGACCAGGGACTCGCCGTCGCCCGCGGCCCCGCCGACCACCTCGTCGCGGGCCAGCGCGAACAGGCCTGCCAGCCAGTCGCCGAGGGTGTCGGCGCCGGACGCGGACAGGGCGCGTACCGCCGCGGCGGCTGCGCCGGCGGGCGCGGTGCCCAGCGCCCAGCGCAGGCCGAAGGCGGCGCCGCGCAGCGCGGCGGGAGCCAGCGGGTCCGCTGCCATACGGCCGGCGGCCTCGGCGGCATCCTGCCGGGTGACCGTCGGCACCTCGGGCGCGTGCAGCAGCGCGTCCCGCGCGGCCGCCAGCGCCCGCAGCGCCGCGACGTCCACCCCAGGACCGCCGTGCGTCCCCTCCGCCAGCCAGAACACCCGCTCCACCGCGCCCGCCACCACCGCCCCGAGCAGCGGGTCGCGGCTCACACCGAAGATCCTGTCGTGCCGCCACAAGCCGAGCGCCGCCGCCAGCACCTCGCCGAGCGGCGCCAGTTCACGGAGGTCCCGCACCTGCGCCTTCAGGGCACCGAGCAGTTCCCCGCACAGCTCGCCCACCCCGCACAGCACCGTGTCGAAGAGCAGCCCGGCCAGTGGGCCGGCGTCCGCGCCCGCCGCCCGCAGCCGCTCGCCGAGCACCACCGATGCCGCCTCGTCCAGCCGCGCCCCGTAGGCCCCCGCCTCGATGAGCGCGGCCTCCCGCCCGTGCGCCGCGCGCGGCTCCCAGTGCTCGCGGAACACCGGGTCCGCGCCGTCCGACGGGCCCGTCGTGCGGGCGAAGCCGGGTATGCCGAGCACCCGCAGCCGGTGCAGCAGCCGGCTGCGTGACAGGCCGTCCGGGTCGGTGAGGTCGAGGTCGATCGCGTGGCCGGCCGGGCCGAGCGAGGCCAGCCGCTCGGTCACGTCGTGCACCAGCGGGGGCACCGGCGTGTCCGGGTGCAGCAGCCCCTCGGCGTCCCCGCAGCAGGCGGCGACCATCTCGACGACCACCGGGTGGGTGCCCGCGCCGAGCGTGCCGCGGGTCGTCCACGGCAGCGGACGGTCCAGGTCGTCGCTGATCAGGGCGGTGGCGAGGCCGTCGAGGACGTCCACCCTCGTCTCCTGCGGGTGGCCGCGCATCAGGGCGAGGCCCTGGGTCATGCCGCGGGCTGCGATCAGGTCGGCCGTGGACACCGGGACCTTGCGGGTGCGCAGCCTTTCGGTGACCGCGCGCAGCAGCCCGTGTGCGGCCTCCTGCGGCCCCTGCTCCCAGAGCAGTTGGTAGTAGCCGGGCGACGGCATGCCGGACTGATAGCCGCCGAAGGCGTCCAGTTTCCTGAAGGAGTAGGGGACCAGGAAGCTTCCGCCGAGGGCGCCCTCCGGCGGGTCCGGCACCTCCGGCCAGTCACAGGGGCCCTCTCCTGAGGACGACAGGGCGCGCAGCGCCGGCTGGTGGAAGCCGCCGGTCACCACCAGCACCGGCCGTCCCGCCGCACGGGCCCGCGCGGCGCGCACCCACGACGCCATGTACTCCTCCCTGGCCCGGTCGCCCGGATCCACCTCGGCGTCGCCGCGCACCAGCGCGAAGTAGGCGTCCAGGCGGGCCGCGAGGTCGCCGGGCCCGGTGACCTCGAACAGCCCGTCCCACAGGGCGTCGGCGGAGTCGACGGCGAAGTGCTCGCACAGCCGCCGGGTCGCCTCGGCGTAGCGGGCCTCCGCGTCGGCGTAGCGGTTGGCGAGGTGGTCGGGCCGCTCGGCGAACGCCGGGTGCCAGGCCGGGAGGTCGATGAAGCGCACCTGCGCACCCGCCGCGTGGCCGTCCCGCAGCGCGATCCACTCGGGCGAGTAGTCGCACAGCGGCGTCCAGGATGTGGCGGCGCGCGCGTCGTCGCGGTAGTGGCTGAAGACGGCGATCGGCATCCGGTGCCCGAGCAGCAGCTCCGCCAGCCGGCTGTTCATGTCGGCCGGCCCCTCGACCAGCACGTACGCCGGGCGCAGGATGGCGATGGTGTCGGCGACCAGTCGCCCGCAGGCCGGCGAGTGATGGCGTACGCCGAGGAAGACGACGTCGTCCGAGGTCGGCGGCATCACTCGGCCAGCAGGTGGCGTGCCGCGTACAGCTCCCGCCACTGGCCGCCGCCGCGCCGCGGCACCTCCTGCTCCAGGAAGCGGCGCAGCCGGGCGAGGTCCTCGGGGCTGTCCTTGGCGGCGGTGCCCGCCAGGCTCGCCACCACGTCTGCGGCGCTGCCCTGCTCCCCGCGCAGGAACCAGCCGCGCACCCCCACCGCGTGCGCGACGGACACCGCCTCGGCGGTGCTCATCACCGTCGACATCCGTGCGTCGCCCGTCTGGCCTGGGCTCGCGCGCAGTTCGCGGAAGGTGCCGACCAGCACTTCGAGCACGTCCCTGCGCGGTGGCGGCTCCACGCCGGACTTCCGCAGCAGCGCGGTGGCCTCGGCTTCGACCAGCGCCAGCTCGGTGTCGAAGTCGGGGATGGGGAAGACGGTCTCGAAGTTGAAGCGGCGCTTGAGGGCGGCGCTCATCTCGTTGACGCCCCGGTCGCGGGTGTTGGCGGTGGCGATGACGTTGAAGCCCTGCCGGGCGAAGACCAGGCCCCGCGGGCCGTCCAGTTCCGGGATCGCCATGACCCGGTCGGACAGCAGCGACAGCAAGCAGTCCTGCACCTCCAGCGGGCAGCGGGTGATCTCCTCGAAGCGCACGACGCGTCCCTCGGCCATCCCCCGGAGCATCGGGGCGGGCACCAGCGAACGGGGGGAAGGCCCCGCCGACACCAGCAGCGCGTAGTTCCAGGAGTACTTGATCTGGTCTTCCGTGGTGGCCGCGCCGCCTTGCACGGTCAGCGCGGAACTGCCGCTGACCGCGGCGGCGATCAGCTCGGACAGCAGCGACTTGGCGGTGCCGGGCTCGCCCACGAGCATCAGGCCGCGGTCGGTGGCCAGGCTCACCAGCGCGCGCTCCACCAGCGAAGGGTTGCCGACGAATTTCCGGCTGACGCCTGCCTGCTCGTCGCCGACGACGAAGCGGCGCACCGCGCGCAGGCTGAGCTGCCAGCCCGGCGGCCGGGGATCGTCGTCGGCCGCGCGCAGGGCGGCGAGTTCGGCCGCGTGGCGCACCTCGGCGGGCGGGCGCTGCGCCTGCTCGTCGGGGCCCGCGGCCCCGGCGGGCGGGGTGAGGACCGCGCCGGGCACGCCTGGGCCGGCCTGGGCGGAGGGGGTGGCGGGCGCGGTCACTTGGCGGTCACCTCGGTGAGATCGGCGAGCACTTCTGAGGCGATGACCGGGTCGAGGTCGCCGAAGCGCAGCGAGTGCCGGCGCGACGGGAAGTAGTCGCCCGGTCGGGCGTCCAGCCAGACCGTCTCGAAGGTCTGGTCGCCCATGGTGTCGACCATGCCGACGGCGATCCCCTGGTCCAGCGCGATCACCACATGGCGGTTGTCGCCGACCTGCCGGTGGAACCACCGCTCCACGCCCGCGTCCTGCGGCACGCCCCGCTGCCAGCCGCGGCTGGTCAGGCCGAGCAGCCTGCCGACCGGCACCGTCTCACCCTCGAAGCGGGCCAGCCGGTGGCCCGCGGCCTCCTCGTCCGTGAAGGCGTGCAGCGGCCGTCCCAGCTGCGGGAAGGGCTGCAGGATCTCGTAGTCGGCGAACAGCTCCGACCACGCGGCCACGTCGGCCCCCAGGTGCAGCGGGTGCGCCAGTGTCACCGTCGCGTCGTCCGGCAGCATGAAGGCGTCGTCCTCGACGTCGGCGAAGGTACGGTCCTCCGCGACCCTGAACGCGGTCACCACGACGGGGTCCGCTGCCTCGGCGAGCCAGACCAGCCTGCGCACCAGGTGCCACAGCAGCGGGTGGGCGACGAACAGCTCCCGGAACTCGCCGGCCGGCCACGTCCGCCCCGCGACCATCGCCGCCTCGAGACGCCGCACCTGGTCGGCCGCGACGGTGCGCACGTCCTTCTTCAGCGCCGCGAAGCGCTTGCGCTCGGCCGGCGCCAGCTCCGCGTCGTCCTTCGCGCCGGGCGCGGGAAGTGCCTTGCGGCGCTTGCCGTCGGCATCCAGGACATACGGGCGCAGCTGCTCGTCGAAGCCGACGGTGAAGCGGCGCGGGCCGTAGTCGATGACCGTGCTGCCGTCCGCCTCCAGGCCGAAGTCCGGTACGAGCCGGTCGCCCAGCTGGTCGGCCGTGAGCCCCAGGCTCTCGGCGACCTCCGCGATCTTCTGCTGCGCGCGTACCTTGAGGGCCTTGAACGGCACCCGCTGCGCTATGCCGTGCAGGTGCATCAGCGCGACGTCGGATCCGATCGCCGCCAGCACCTCCAGGCCCTCCACGGCCCGGTGGTGCGCGCCCTCGCCCGGCCAGGCGCGCAGCACGGGGGTGAGGCGGCGGACCGTCTCGTCGTCGCCGAGCCAGCCGAGGGCGTGCAGGGCCCAGCTGTCCTTGGGCGGCATGCCGGCCAGCCGCCACTGCTCGAACAGGGCCCAGGCGAAGGCGCTGAGCGAGTCGGCGGTGCAGGCCGATGTCAGCACGTCGAGGCCGGGGTAGACCTCGCCCGGCTTGGAGAGCAGCAGCAGGGTGATGGCGTGGTCCACCGCGCTGTGGGGCAGCGCCCCGCCCTCCACGAGGACGAGTTGGGGCAGCAGCCCGGGATCGGCCCAGACGCCGATGGCAGGCATGCGGGCAGGAAGCGCGCTCTCCAGCGGATCGGCGGCCAGCACCTCCCTGATGATCGCGGCTGTCTCGGACCCGGCCTCGGCGGCGGCCTGGCCGACCGCTTCCGCGCCGTGCGCGGCCGCGAGCAGCCGCAGCGCCCGCTCGGCTCCGCGCCGGGCGACGCCGGCAGGACCCACCGCGAACGGGGCGAGGTAGGGGACCGTCGCGAGGCCATGCCGGGTGAGCCAGGCGCGGGCCGTGGCGTCGGCGGACTTCAGCCTGGCGAGCCAGTCGCAGACCTGCCGGGCCGCCTCGGCGCTCAGATACGGCAGGAGCAGCACGTTGAGCGTGGCCGGTTGGCGCGCGGAGGCCTGCAGCAGCAGCGGGAGGGCGTCGACGCCGAAGCGCGCCGCCACCGGCTTGAGCGACGCCTCGCCGTCCCAGAAGTCCTCCGGTGTCCAGGTGGCCAGCAGCGGCCGGACCACGTCCTCGTCGCAGACGACGAACAGCCGGGCCTCGCGGACGTCCTTGAGCGCCCCGCCGGCCTGCAGGGTCTTGATCTCCCGCGACCAGTCGTACGTCCTGCGCCACTCGGCGTACCACGAGTCGGTGCCGGCCCAGGCCTCCTGTTCCCCGGCCTTCCAGACGACCCGGGGCCCGGGCGCCGCGGGGACCTCGGCCGCCACCCGCGGCTTGCGCACCGTGCGCTTCCCCGCCCAGGGCGGGTCGACGAGCAGCGCGGGCAGCGCCTCCACGGGCGCCTCCGGCAGCAGGTCGCCCCGGTCGAGCAACTGCTCCACCAGGGCGGCGACGTCAGGGGCCAGGTCCGGCAGCACGGCCGTGGCCGTCTCGGCGAACGACCGGACGTGCGAGGTCAGCAGCAGCCGGGCCGTCGCGGCGTCCTTTCCGCCGCCCTGCGCCGCGGCGCCCAGCAGCCGCAGGGCGCGGACGGGGTGGCGGCGCATCGCCGACAGCAGTTGCGGACGCACGTGCTTGTCGTCGACCCGGGCCAGCAGCAGCCGGAAGGCGTCGTCCGTCGGAATCTCCAGCAGGACACCGGCGAGCATCTTCGACCGGTCCGCCCCGTACGCCGTCTCCAGGGCCTCTTCCAGCAGGGGTGTGAAGCTCGTGCCCGTGCTCTCCGCCAGGGTCGCGATCAGCGGCATCGTCAAGGTGTTCCACAGGCGCCCGGCCCCGGCGACGAACCGCGCGAGCTGCTCGGAGGAGCCCAGCGAGGCCAGCAGCATCATGCGCAGCAACCGGTCGTCGGGGGTGGGATCCGCACAGCATTCGGCGACCCACTCGGTCTCGCCGGGCACGAGGAACGACACCACGACGCGGCGCCGCGCGTCGAACCGGCAGGACTCCAGCGCGGCCACGACCTCCCGATACGCGTCCTCCTCCGCCACGGACAGCAGCACCCGCAGCCGCTCCGCGCACTGCTGCCCGTGCAGGTCGGTGATGTCGCGGCCGGCCGGATGCCGTACGAGGCGGGCGTCCGATCGCCGCGACCCGCTCTGCCGGTAGTCGGCCGCGGTGTCGAAGTACTCCACCACGGCCCGTGCGGCGAACACCAGGCCGTGGGTCCTGACCCATTCGTCGACGAAGACGCCCGCCGCCATCTGGTAATGCCTCGTCAGGTGGGCCAGAACCGCGGCCCCCAGCGGGCTGTGCGCGCCGTCGATGTGCGCGCGCAGCGCGCCGGCCAGCTCCGGGTCGCTGTCCGGTGAGGCGAGCATCTCCCCGATCAGGGCGCTCTCCTCCGTGAACCGCCGCGCCAGCAGCTCCTCCCCCTCGGGATGCGGCGCCGCCACGCTCACCCTGATGCCGCCCCTGCGGGGGTACACCAGCCGCCGCCACGCGGCCGGCATCTCGAAGGTCTCCTCGTCCGGGAGCTCGACGCCCCGTGCCTGCGCCACCGCGATGTCCCCGCGCTCCGCCGCTTCCGCGGCGACCAGCCCCCTGCGCCCCACAGCCCCTCCTCTGCCGGCACCGCGGCCGGACGATGATCACGTGCTCAAGTGGCCGCCACAGTAGCGGGGCCCACTGACAGCCCGGTCCCGCGTCCGGAGCACGCGCGGGCGGGGGGTGGGCCGGCAGGTCGGGGCATGCGGGAGGGGGTGCGCGGCACCGCTCGGCCGCCGCGCCGTACGGGCCCCGCTCAGCGGTCCGGTTCGCCCATCGGCGGCAGTGCCGGGCGGTGCACCCAGGCGTCGAAGACCGCGTCCAGCGGGCGGGAGGTGTACTGCGCGGCGTGTGCGGCGAGTCCTGCCGTGGTCACCACGCCGTGCCGGTGCACCGCAATCCAGCCCTTGAGCATGCGGAAGAACGCGCCCTCGCCCATGGCGCGGCGCAGTGCGTGCACGGCCAGGCCGCCGCGCTGGTAGAGCCGGTCGTCGAACATGAGCCGGCGTCCGGGGTCACCGAGCGTCAGGTCCTGCGGCAGCCGGGCCAGCCGGTCGTACGCGGTGGCGGCGTGCGTGGCGGCCGTCGCGCCGCCGCTGTGCTCGGACCACAGCCACTCGGCGTACTTGGCGAAGCCCTCGTTGAGCCAGATGTGCCGCCAGTCGGCGATCGTCACGCTGTTGCCGAACCACTGGTGTGCCAGCTCGTGGGCGACCAGCCGCTCGGATCTGCGGTGCCCGCCGAGGTGGTTGGTGCCGAAGGTGGCCATGCCCTGCGCCTCGACCGGCACGTCCAGCTCCTCGTCGGCCACGACCACCGCGTACTCGTCGAACGGATACGGGCCGAAGACGTCCTCGAAGAAGTCCATCATGCGGGTCTGCCGCCCGAAGTCGACGGCGAATTGCCGGCGCAGTCCGGCCGGTACGTATCCGGTCTGCGGCACCGGGCGGCGCGGTGCGAACACCGAGGCCGCGCCCGCCAGCCGCACGGCCTCGTAGCGGCCGATCGAGACGGTCACGAGATAGCTGGAGGTGGGCGCCGCCTGCTCGTAGACCCAGGTGGTGCTGCCGGCCCTGATGGTCCTGGACAGCAGCCTGCCGCCGACGACCACGGTGTAGGCCGAAGGGGTGGTCACCGAGATCTGGTAGGACGCCTTGTCCGCGGGCCGGTCGTTGCACGGGTACCAGGACGGGGCGCCGACCGGCTGGCTGGCCACCAGCGCGCCGTCGGTCAGCTCCTCCCAGCCCAGGCCGCCCCACTGGCTGCCGAGCGGCTGCGGATTGCCGGTGTAGTTCACCTCCGCCGTGAAGGTCGCGCCGGCCTCCACGGCCTTGGCGGGACGGACCCGCAGCCGTCCCGCCCGGTGGGCGTAGCGCGCGGGCCGGCCGTCGACGACGACCCGCTGGAGCCGGAAGTCGGCCAGGTCGAGAGCGAATTCACGCAGCTCGGCGCCGCCCGCCACGGCGCTGAGCCGCGCCGTGCCGCGCAGCCGGTTGGACGCGGGGCGGTAGTCAAGGGCCAGCTCGTAGCGGTGGACCCGGTAGCGGGGGTCGCCGTGGGAGGGGAAGTACGGGTCCGCCTGCGGCGCCGCCACCCGCTTGTGGGCCACTGGTCCTCGCTCCCTTGCGTTTCGCGGGGCGGACCGCGCCGCGCGGAGCCGCGTCCCGTCCCTCGTCAAGCCCTGCCGTCGACCCGCGGGGGCCGCGGCACGCCGGACCCCGGGCCCGTCATGCGCCGCCCTGCCCCGGCTCGGCGTCGTGCCAGGCCTCTGCCGGATTGCCCAGCCAGCGGCTGTCCGCCGGAATGGACTCCGCCCGCATCACCAGCGAGGCGGGACCCAGCGTGCTGCGGGCCCCGATCTCGCTGCCAGGCAGCACGATGCCGCCGGGACCGAGCGTGGCGCCCGCGCGGAGCACCACCGTATCCATCCGCATGATCCGGTCGTGGAAGAGGTGGGTCTGCAGCACACAGCCGCGGTTCACACTCACCCCGTCCTCCAGGGTGACCAGGTCGGCCTCGGGCAGCCAGTAGCTCTCGCACCACACGCCCCGGCCGATCCGCGCGCCCAGTCCGCGCAGCCACAGATTCATCACCGGTGTGCCGGGCACCGCGCCGATCAGCCACGGCACGGCGAGCACTTCGACGAAGGTGTCGGCCAGTTCGTTGCGCCATACGAAGGCGCTCCACAGCGGGCGTTCCACGGCACGGAAGCGGCCCACCAGCAGCCACTTCGCGGCGATCGACACCAGGGCGGCGACGGCTCCCGCGGCCAGCAGCGCGGGCCCCGACAGCAGCGCCACCGTCAACGTCCCGCTTCGGGCCAGTCGCGCCAGCGCCGCGAGGAGCTCCGTCGCGAGCGCGGCGGAGGCCAGCACCGGCACCAGCCGGCAGACCTCGACCAGCCCGCGCGCCCACACCAGGCGGGCGGACGGCAGATACGTCAGGCTCTGATCGCCGTCATCCACGGTCCGTGGCAGCCGCACCGGCGGCATGCCGAGGTAGGAGCGGCCCTCCTTGGCCTTCTTCGGTGTGGCCGACAGCACGCCCACCAGCCCGCGGTCCGGTACCGCGCGCCCCGGCGCGGTCATACCGGAATTGCCGAGGAAGGCGCGCTCGCCGATCTCGGCCGCGCCGATCCGCAGCCAGCCGCCGCCGAGCTGGTAGGGGGCGACCAGTACGTCGTCGGCGAGGAAGGCACCGTCGCCGACGGTGGTGAGGCTGGGGATCGCCAGCACCGTGGAGACCTCCGCTCCGCTGCCGACCTTCATGCCCAGCGCACGCAGCCACACCGGGGTGATGAGGCCTGCGTACAGCGGGAAGAGCTTGTCGCGGGCGGCGTCCATGAGCTGGGTCACCGTCCAGGACTGCCAGCCCACCCGGCTGTGCAGCGGGTGCCAGCCGGGGCGCAGGCCCACGCTCAGCAACCGGACCGCGGCCAGCAGCAGGGCGGCATAGGCCAGGCCGAAGGCCAGCGTGGCGGGCACGAGGGCGATGAGCGCCCCCCGCATGGCGGCCGCGAGGCCGCTGCCGGTGGGGACCAGGGCGCCCGCGACGGCCAGGGCGGCCAGCGCGGCGACGGCCGGGAGCAGGGTGAGGCCCGCGCCGCTGACGCCGTAGGCGACCGCCCAGCGGGCCCGGCGGCCGGGGCGCTGCTTCGGCCAGCGCCGCTCGGCCCTGCCCGCCTTGACCGCGGGCGCGCCCGCCCAGCGCTGGCCGGTGGGCACCTGGCCCGTCACGGTGGACCCGGCGGCGATCTGCGCCCGCTTGCCGATCCGGGCACCGGGCAGCAGCGTGCTGCGGGTGCCGACCACGGCGCCGGAGCCGACCCTCACCTGCCCGACCTCGAGACGGTCGCCGTCGAGCCAGTAGCCGCACAGGTCCACTTCGGCCTCGACCGCGCAGCCCCGGCCGAGCCTGAGCATGCCGGTGACGGGCGGCAGCGAGTGCAGGTCCACGTCGGACGCGATGCGGGCGCCGAGCGCCCGGCCGTAGCGGATCAGCCACACGCCGGACAGTGCGGTCGCGCCGGTGGCCTCCGCCAGCCGCTCGGCCGCCCACAGCCGCAGGTGGACCCCGCCGCCGCGCGGGTGGCTGCCGGGCTCGAGCCCGGCCAGCAGCAGCCGGGCGCCGGCCGCGGCGAGCGCCAGCCGTCCCGGCGGGGTGAAGAGGAGCACCGCGCCTGCCCCCACCAGCCACCAGGAGGCGGTCGGCGCCCACGGGTAGCGGCCGGTGTGTGCCAGCAGGTTGCCCACGGCCAGCAGTCCGGTCGTCCAGCGCAGCCCGATGATCGCGTGGAGCGGGAGCAGGGCGAGCAACTGTACGGCCTTGGCCCGGGTCGGGACGGGCGTGATCTTTCTGACCGGCCGGTCGTCGCGTGCCGAGCGGTCCAGCATCCGCGCCAGCTTGCGGACGGTGGGTGCCTGGTAGATGTCGACGACGGCCACCGATGGGAAGCGCGTCCGCAGCAGGGTGGTGAGCTGGGCGGCGGCGAGGCTGCCGCCGCCGATCGCGAAGAAGTCGTCGCGGGCCCCGGCGACCGGCACCCCGAGGACCTCGGTCCACTGCTCGGCCACCCATGCCTCGGTGCCGTGCAGCGGCTCCGCGGCCTCCTCACCCGGCGCCGGCCCCGCGGACTGCGGCAGGGGCCAGGGCAGCGCGGCCCGGTCCACCTTGCCCGAGGTCCTGGTCGGCAGCGTCTCCACGGTCGCCAGCAGCGGCACCAGGGCGGCGGGCAGCCGGGCGGAGAGCTCGGCGACGGCAGTGGCCCGGTCCCAGCCCTCGCCTGCCACCACGTATCCGACCAGCAGCTGGTTGCCGCGCCGGGTCGTCCGCACGGCCGCGGCGGCGCCCGTGACGCCGGGCAGCGCCTGGAGGGCGGCGTCCACCTCGCCCAGCTCGATCCGCCTGCCGCCGAGCTTGATCTGCTCGTCGGCCCGGCCGAGGAAGACCAGCCCTTCTGGTTCGGCCCTGACGAGGTCCCCGCTGCGGTACGCGCGCTGCCAGCCGAGCGCGTCCAGCGGTGCGTACTTCTCCGCGTCCTTCGCGGTGTCCAGGTACCGCGCGAGGCCGACGCCGCCGATGATGAGCTGGCCGCTGCGGCCCATGGGGACCGGCTCACCCGCCTCGTCCACCACGGCCAGTTCCCAGCCGTCCAGCGGCAGGCCGATGCGTACCGGCCCCTCGCCGGTCAGCAGGGCCGCGCAGGCGACGACGGTGGCCTCGGTCGGGCCGTAGGTGTTCCAGACCTCGCGGCCCTCGGTGACCAGGCGCTCGACCAGCTCGGGCGGGCAGGCCTCGCCGCCGAAGATCAGCAGCCGCACCTCGTTGAGCGCCTCGGCGGGCCACAGCGTGGCGAGCGTGGGCACCGTGGACACCACGGTGATCTCCTGCTCGATCAGCCAGGGGCCCAGGTCGCTCCCCCCGCGCACCTGCGAGCGCGGCACCGGGACGAGGCAGGCTCCGTTGCGCCAGGCCAGCCACATCTCCTCGCACGACGCGTCGAAGGCGACCGAGAGGGATGCCATCACGCGGTCGCCAGGGCCGATCGGCTCCTCCCGCAGGAAGAGCGCGGCCTCGGCGTCCACGAAGGCCGCCGCATTGCGGTGGGTGACCGCGACGCCCTTGGGGCGGCCGGTGGAACCCGAGGTGAAGATGATCCAGGCGTCGTCGTCGGGGGTGGGGCGCCGGGTGGCGGTACGGGGGGTGCTCTTGCCGGATGCGGCGCGGGGGGCGCCGCTGCCCGTGGTGGTGGGAGCGGTACCGGTCACGGTCACGGTGCGGCCCGCACCCAGCACGGCGGCCACGCCCGCCTCGCCGAACACCAGTTCCGCCCGCTCGTCGGGATCCTCGGCGTCCACCGGCACGTATGCGGCGCCCGCCGCGAGCACGGCCAGGATGCACACGTACAGGTCGTTGCCGCCCGAGGGGACCCTGACTCCGACCCGGTCGCCCGCGCTGATCCCGGCGGCGGCCAGCGTGCGGCGCAGCGCTTCGACCTCCGCCGCCAGCGCGCGGTAGGTCAGCTCCGTACGGCCGTCGTCCAGCGCCGGCTCGTGCGGGTGGGCGAGAACGCCGGCCTCGAACACGTCGAGCAGCGTCCGCGGCCCGGCAGCCCGGCGCCCGGCGAAATGGGCGTATCCGGTGCCGCTCTGCTCGGCCGCGCCGATCTCGCCCATCAGGAGGTCCACGTCCTCCAGCGGGTCGCTCTGCACGTTCAGGTTCATGCGCTCCTCGTCCCTCGTCCCCCACCCCGGGCCTGCGCCCGGCCCCTGGTGTGCGAGGCCACGCCCTTCCGGGCCCACCGCACTCGGTACCAAAGCCGACAAGGCGGCTCATACTAAGCGGCCCCCGAGGACGGCGCCTCCCGGCGGCCGCGGGCCCGCCACGGCCTCGGCACGCCAGGAGGCGCCGGCACACCCCCGGTGACCTGGGCAGGAGCCGGAGCACGGGCAGTCCTGCTGACGGGGCGCCAGATGCCGGAAGGTGCCGCAACACACACCGCCCGAGGCCGCGGGCGCCCCGCGGCCGGCCCTGACGGAGCCCGTACGGGGCGCCCCGCGGCCCGGCGCGGTCGATTCCGCCGCCGGACACGGCACCGCGACGGGATCTGCACCGGAGCCAGCCGGCCAGTCGGCCAACGCAGGCGCGTGCGGGAGCGAATGACGCCGGGTCGGACGTGCGGGGCGCCCTTCGCGGGCCGGCCGGCTGTCAGGCCGCGGCGACCACGAGCTCGACCGGCATGTTTCCGCGCGTGGCGCTCGAATAGGGGCAGACCTGGTGCGCGGCTTCGACCAGGGCCGCACCCTCCGCGCCCGCCAGGTGCGCGGGGAGTGCGATCCGCAGGACGGAGGCCAGGGTGAATCCGGGACCCTCGCTCTTCGGTACGAGGCTCACCTCTGCGGTGACCGAGAGGCCCTCGACATCCGATTTCCTGCCGCGGGCCACCAGTTCGAGCGAGGCGGCGAAACAGGCCGCGTAACCGGCGGCGAACAGCTGCTCGGGGTTGGCGCCCTCACCCGTGCCGCCCAGCTCCTTCGGCATGGCGAGCTGCAGGTCGAGGAGACCGTCGGACGTGACGGCACGTCCGTTCCTGCCAGAGGACGTGGCCACGGCCGTGTACGTCGGCTTCATCAGGTGCCTCCCATGTGAGTTGTGAGCAATTGAGTTGTACGCAACTCAGTTGCGCGCTGTCAAGCGGGTACGATGGGGGCATGGGACTCGTACCCGACGACCTGGCCTGCTTCGCCGTCCATGTCGCCGCACGTGAGCTGGACAGCGCCTACCGGCGGGAACTGCGCCCGCTCGGCCTCACCTACCCGCAGTACCTGACGATGCTGCTGCTGTGGGACCGGGACGGCCGCAGCGTCAAAGAGCTCGGCGCCGCCCTGAGGTTCGACTCCGGCACCCTGTCCCCCCTCCTGAAGCGCCTCGAGGGGTCCGGCCTGCTGACCCGCGAGCGCAGTCAGGCCGACGAGAGGTCGGTCCTGATCCACCTCACCGCTGAGGGCCGCCGGCTCCAGGAGCGCGGCGAGCACGTGGTGGACCGGGTCTTCGGCGGACTCGACTTCAGCGTCGCCGACGCCGAGCGGCTGCACGACGGGCTGCGGCACCTCATCACCGCACTGGGGGCGGCCGCCGACCCGCCCGATCAGGCGGCGGGTCGGGCAGACACCCGCGCTACGGAGTGAACCCTCCGCAGGCGGGCGGGACGTGGACAGACGTGCCCGCGGCGGGTCAGGCGCCCCCGCCCTGGATCGGGTGCCGCATGCTCCCGCGTGGGGCGGCTGCCTCGGCGAGCGCATCACGCATCCGCCGCAGCCGGTGCACCGCGACACCGCCGGCCACGTAGAGGTAGCCGAGGAAGACCGCGCAGAAGGCGCCGTATCCGGCGGTGTGCCAGGGGGACGAGGTGGCGGCCACCAGCACGAGACTGGCGACGAGCAGCAGGGCCACACCGAGCAGCGCGGGCATGCGGTGCCGGGTGCGCTTCAGCCGCCGCTCGACGATCGCGCGCATCACCCGGCGCCGGCCCTGGTCCTCCGGCGGCTCGCCCTCCCGCAGCAGGTGGTCAAGCACGACCAGTTCGTCGGCCGACCCGCCTGCCGCCGACCGCTCCTGGTGCCGGCGCATGAGCGCCGGCCACAGTACCGCCACGAAGCAGACCATCACCCGCAGGAGCAGGGCGAGGGGCGAATCGCCCGGCCTGAGCAGCAGTACGAAGGCCGAGGCCAGCAGCCAGGCAGCCAGGAACTCGAGCCACAGGTGCCGGGCGAGAAGTTCGGTGATCCTGCGCATGGGCGATCTCCCTTTGAACACAGGGCTTTTGCTGTCCGCCTACCCCGGCCCGCCCGGCTCATCGCCGCTGCCGACCGGGAACCTCTCCCGGAAGTACGGCGGGCCGCCGCGCGGTCCGCCGCCGCCCTGGCACCCCCGGTCGCGGACCCGGCTCCGGCGCCCAGGCCGCCCAGCCGACCTGCTCTTTTGGGCCTCCGGCTATGTGCGCGTCAGGTCCCGGTCGCTGTGTCGCAAGGTTGCGGCACCAGTGTCTGGATTTGCCCCCTCGACCTGAAGGAATCGAAATGTCCGCACTGTCCCGCAGAAAATTCCTGGGCGCCGCCGCCACCGTCACCGGTGCGGCCGCCGTGGGTGCCGCCACACCGGGTACCGCCGCCGCGACCCCCGGGCACGGCCACGACCACGACCACGGTCACGGCCACAAGCACGGCGACATCCGCGACATCAAGCACGTCGTCGTGATCATGCAGGAGAACCGCAGCTTCGACCACTACTTCGGTTCCCTCAAGGGAGTTCGCGGATTCGGCGACCGTGCGACCATCCAGCTGCCCGGCGGGAAGTCGGTCTGGGAGCAGCCGAAGACGCTGACGGAGGGCGCGGAGACGCAGTTCCCCTGGCGGCTGAGCGGCGCGAAGTCCTGGAGCGGCGACACCCCGCCGAGCGCCGAACTGGGCGCGGCCAACTACGGCGGCACCAGCCACGGATGGACCGACCAGCACGGCGCCTGGTACGGCGGCCTCATGAACGGCTGGTACTACGCGAAGGGCGGCCCCACCACCCTGGGCTACCTCGACCGCAAGGACCTCCCCTTCCACTACGCCCTCGCCGACGCCTACACGGTGGGCGACGCGTACCACTGCTCGGTGCTCAGCGCGACCGGCCCCAACCGCACGTATCTGTGGGGCGGCACGATCAACGCCGACAAGAAGCACGGGACGTTCACGGCCAACGACGGCGGCGACGAGCGCGGCAAGTTCCTGCCCTGGGAGTCCTACGCCGAGACCCTCCAGAAGGCGGGCACCAGCTGGCGCGTCTACCAGTGCGAGGACGACTACGGCGACAACGGCCTCGAGTACTTCAACACCTTCGCGAAGCTCGACCCCACCCAGGGCGGCCAGGCCGCCCCGGGCAACGTCTACTACGACAACGGTGTGAAGAACGTCCCCGAGCCGGCCACCGGGCTCGCGGGCAACGCCGACAACATCAACGCCGCGATCCGCGCCGACGTGCTCAACGGCACGCTGCCCGAGGTCAGCTGGGTCGTCAACAACCAGTTCTTCTCCGAGCACCCGGTCACCGCCCCGAGCAACGGCGCCTACTTCCTGCGCGGCGTACTCGAAGCACTCAACGCCGACCCTGACGTCTTCGACTCGACCCTGGTGATCGTCAACTACGACGAGAACGACGGCCAGTTCGACCATGTCTCGCCGCCGGTCCCGGCGCCGGGCGAGGCAGACGAGTTCGTCTCCGGCACCATGAGCCAGTACGGGGTCACAGAGCCGCTTCCCGTCGGCCTCGGCTTCCGCGTGCCGCTGCTCCTCATCTCGCCCTGGACCCGCGGCGGTTGGGTGACCTCCGAGGTCTCCGACCACACCTCGGTCATCCAGTTCATCGAGAAGTGGACCACCGCGCTCGGCAAGCCCGCCGTCTCCCCCAACATCAGCAAGTGGCGCCGCAAGGTCTCCGGTGACCTCACCGGCGCCTTCGACTTCACCTCGCCGGTCTACGGGATGCCCCACCTGCCCGACACCGGGGACCTGATCCCCGAGACCCGCTACACCCCGCTGCCCGGCGACAACACGATGCCCGTCCAGGAGAAGGGCACGAAGCGGGCGCGCGCGCTGCCGTACCAGCCCAACGCCCAGCTGACCGGCTTCGCTCACGGCACGGCGGTGCTGGAGTTCAGCAACGAGGCGCCGTTCGCCACCAAGGCGAGCCACTTCTCCGTCCACAACAACCTGGGCGGCATCCCGACGCTCGCCGAATACCCCGCCAAGTTTCCCGGCCAGTACACCGTCGGCGCCAGGGACACGGCCACCGGCGTGGGCCCGGTGGGGTCCGCGGAGGGCGACACCGCCTACGACCTGACCGTCACGGGACCGAACCGGTTCCTGCGCCGCTTCATCGGCGACACCGCCACCGCGGGCAAGGACCTCGTCGTCGAGGCGAGCTATTACGACGGCAAGTCGACCGCGCACCCGAAGCTGAAGCTGTCACTGCGCAACGGCGGCCACAAGCCGGTGACCTTCACCGTCAGGCACAACCACTACATCTCGCACGCTCCGCAGCGGCTGCGGGTCGACGTGCACGGCAAGGAGACGTGGGTCGTCGACGCGGTCGGCATCAGCGACGGCTGGTACGACGTGACCGTCACGGCCGACGGCGACCACGCCTGGTCGCAGCGGTTCACCGGCCACCTGGAGACCGGCAAGGCCAGCATCACCGGCTGACCGGGCTCCGCACGGCGAACGGCCCTCCACGCCGCCCCGAGCGCGCGTACGCCCCGGCTCCGGGGCGGCGGGGAGGGCCGACCCCGCAAACGGCGGGCGGCCGCAGCCACGGTCCCCGACCGTCGCGCTACGCCAGGGCGGCCCGGCCGGAGCCTCGCGACAGCACGGGCATGTCCCGCCATCCGGCCGGGTCCGAGACACGCGCGGGCGCACCCGCGCACACCACGTACTCGTGCGGCGCGGCAGCGGTGCGCACCCCGGGCAGCGCGGCCACGCACCGCGCGTGCAGACCGCCGGGATCGGCCGCCGACCGCCCCCCGTCGAGGTACGCGACGAGGCGGGGGCCGTCCGCGGACGGTTCGGCGAACACAGCGGCCTGCCGTGACCCCGAGGCGCGGCGCACCAGGTCCGCGACGCTCGGCACATGCACCCAGCCCGCGTCCGACAGGACCCACTCGCCGCCCCGCGCGTCCTGGCGCAGGCCGGTGGACTCCGCGATCTCCGCCACCCCCACGTCCCGTGTGACCGACGCGCACAGCGCCCGCTCGACCGTACGCAGCCAGTCGACCGCTTCGCCGGCGGGCAGCAGGGCGGTGTCGACGATCGTCGTCAGGGTGAGCCTTCTCGGCCTGCTGTCGGCGAAGACGAAGTAGGTACTGGTGCTGTTGTCGGTCCCTTCGAGCCACCGCCACCGGGTCCGCGCCGCCGCCTGGGCCAGTTCGGCTTCGGTCGGCGGCGGCTGCGCGGCCGGGACAGCGGATTCGGTGGACGTCCGGTAGTTCAGCCAGCACGACAGGTCGAAGGCGACACCCCGCAGGGACTCGATCCTGCGGCGCCCCGCGGCCAGTTCGGCCGGCGGATAGATCCCGAACCGGCCGGCCTGGAATACCGCGGGAGCCGAGCGGCCGATGATGTCCGCGACCGAAGCGTCCGTCAAGTCCACCCAGGCCGGGACGTCCTGCGTGAACATCCCCACGGCGCCGTGCAGTCTCGCCTTGTTCCGGTTGCCGACGGTCAACTGCAGGAAGGCACCCGGCAGTCCGGCGACGAACCCGGAGACCGCGGCGACACCGGCGAACACGACCGTGGCCGCACTGGTGTTGTGCCGGGCCGCGAGTACGGGCAGCGCCATCGCAAGAGCGGGCGAGTGGAATTCCAGATACCGGTACCGGGGCGACTCGGGCTCGGCCACCGGTCGCGGCAGCATCGTCTGCGGCATCACGGAGAAGGTCCGTTCATGGTGCGCCACGGCACGCTCGCCGCTGCGCACTCCGGCCGGCGAACGCTCCCACTCCGCCTCGCTCGCCATCCGGTACGCGGTGGCCGGCGCGGGTCCCTGCCCCGGCTGCGGCGGCAGTACCTCCCGCAGATGGTCCCGCATCCACGCGGCACCCGCGAAGTCGACCACCAGATGGCACAGCGCGAACACCAGGTACCGGGGCGCGCCAGCCACGCTGACGACGGCGCAACGGACCGGCCACTCCCGGCAGATGTCGAAAGGCCGTGATGCCAGCGCCGCCAGCGTCTGCGAGGCGACCGTCTCGGCCGCCTCCGCGGGGCAGTCGAATACCGGCACGTCCAGGTGCCCGGTGGCGGACACCCGCTGCGCGGGCCCCTCGGGGGGAGCCACGTAGCGCGTGCGCAGGGCCTCGTGCGTACGCACCAGATCAGCCAGCGCGTCGAGCACCTCGTCCTCCGCCAGGCCGGGCCGCACCTTCGTGTAGAACCGCAGGTTCAGCGGATCGGTCTGCGGGTGCAGCTCGTCGAAGAGCATCAGCATGTGCTGCTGGGCCCAGGTCACCGGGCCGGTCGTGGCGGCGGGTGAGGCCGTGCCACCGAAGTCGATCCTGCGGAGACGGGGACCGGTCGCTCCTGGGGTGTCATCGGCCGTCATACGCCCGTGCCTTCCTGGTCGCCTGGTCGCCCGGTCGCCCGGTCGAGCAGAGCGCCGGACGGGAGCGCTCCCAGTACGACGGGGCGCCACAGCTCCGGTTCGGGAGCCGGTGCCGACTCGGAAGAGGACCCGGGGGCAGCGCGCATGACATCGCTTTGAGGCATGTGGTCTAGACCAATATCGGTGAGGGGGCGCCAGTCTGGCACTCGGTCCCGCGGCGCGTCAATGCTCCGCGACACCGGCGGTCGAGGCCGTCCGCCGACCCGGAGCACGGCGAGCCCTCACCGCCAGCGCCACCGCCGTCGGCGGTCCGCGGGCCGGCCAACCGCAGCGGCCGGGCATTCGACCCTTGACCCACGAACCCGAGGCTGCTGGTATTAGCGCCCGAATGCGGGAGCGCTCCCATCCCGCACGAGGGAAAGTCGGCCGCGTCATCCATCCGGGCGCCCGGAGTCCTCCCCGCCCGTACCGCCCGCTCCCGACCCCTCCCACCCCACGTGATCCCCGGAGAAGACGAGTGAAGACCGGACCGCTTACCTTCGGCCAGCAGCGGCTGTGGTTTCTGCACGCCTTCGATCCGGACGACCCGTCCAACAACCTCGCCTATGCCTACCGGTTGCGCGGCGAGCCGGATCTCCCCGCCCTGGAGGCGGCTTTCACGGCGGTCGTGGAGCGGCATGACGCTCTCCGCACCCGGTTCGCCGAATCGGACGGCGAGCCGCGAGCGGTGGTCGAGGACCCGTCCCCTGTCGTGATCGAGGTGGTCGAGGCCGCCTCCGTCGAGGAAGCCGAGCGGATCGTCGCCGACCGGACGAACACGCGGTTCGATCTCGCTGCCAGGCCGCCGTTCGGCGTCACGATGGTGCGGCTGGCCCCGGACGACCACGTGCTGTGCGTGGTCCTCCACCACATCATCGGCGACGGCTGGTCGTTCAACGTCATGCAGGAGGAGGTCGGCGCCCACTACGCGGGCCGGGAGTTGCCGCCCCGCGCACTCCAGTACAGCGAGCTGGCAGCGGCTGAGGAGGTGCCCGCCGGTCTCGACTGGTGGGTCGAACGACTCGCCGGGGCAAGCGACTTGGAGCTGCCGACCGACCGGCCGCGGCCCGCCGAGCGCACGTCGGCGGGCGGCCAGACCGAGATCGCGCTCCCCGTCGAGCTGGTCTCGGCCCTGCACGACCTGGCCAAGCGGTCGCGCTGCACCCTGTACATGGTGCTGCTGTCCGCCTACCAGGTGCTGCTGTCCCGGCACAGCGGCCAGCGGGACTTCTGCGTCGGCACCCCGGCGGCGGGCCGCTCGCGTGCCGAACTGGAGCGGGTGGTCGGATTCCTTTCGACCACCATGGTGCTGCGCTGCGACCTGTCGGGGGACCCGTCCTTCTCCGACCTGCTGCGCGCCACCCGCCGCAACGTCATCTCCGCCCTGGCCCGCTCCGACGTGCCTTTCGAGCACCTGGTCGGCGCCCTCGGCGTCGAACGCGACCTGAGCAGGACACCCCTCTACCAGGCGATGTTCGCCCTCCACACCCATGGAGACGTCGCAGAGCCGCTGCCCGGCCTCCAAGCCGAGCCCTTCCCGCTGGGCTGGCACTCCGCCCGCTGCGACCTGTCACTCGACGTGCGCGAGCAGCCCGACGGCTCGCTGCTGGCCTACCTGATCCACAGCACCGACCTGTTCGACCACGACACGGCCGCCCGGATGGGCGAACGCTACCTGCGGTTGCTCACCTCGATCCTGGCCGGCCCCGAACAGCCGGTCGGTGCCCTGGAGTTGCTGCCGCCGGCGGAGCGCGCCCTGCTGGATTCCTGGAACGGCCCGGCTGCGGAGGTGCCCGACCTCACGCTGGTCGACCTGGTCATCGCCAGTGCCGAGGCCGATCCGGACGCGATCGCGGTCGTCGCCGGCACCGCCGTCCTCACCTACCGGCAACTCCTCGGCGCGGCGGCGGCGTTGGCGGAGGAGTTGCGGGGCCGGGGGATCGGGCGTGGTTCGCTGGTGGCGGTGCGGGTCTCGCGGCGGGCGCAGATGGTGGTGGCGTTGCTGGGTGTGGCGATGTCGGGGGCGGCGTATGTGCCGGTCGACCCGGACTACCCGCAGGCGCGGATCGCGTATGTGGTCCGGGACTGCGGGGCGGCGCTGGTCCTCACCGACGCCGATCTGGACCGTGTCCTGGGTGCGGGGCCTGGGCCGCTTCCGGCTTCCCGGCCGGAGCCCGGTGACACCGCTTATGTCCTCTACACCTCCGGATCGACCGGGAACCCCAAAGGCGTGGTGGTCCCCCACCGGGCGCTGACGAATTTCCTGCTCGCGATGCGCGCCCTGGTCGGCAGCACCGCGCAGGACCGGTGGCTGGCCCTGACCTCGCTGTCCTTCGACATCAGCGCCCTGGAGCTCTACCTGCCGCTGGTCACCGGCGGGCGGGTGGTCATCGCGGAGCCCGCCACCGCCCGCGACGGCGCGACCCTGGCCGGGCTGATCAGGTCCGAGGGCGTCACCCACGTCCAGGCCACCCCCTCGGGCTGGCGGGTCCTGCTCACCGGGGACTTCCCGCCGGTGGCGGGGCTGACCGGCGGCGAGCCGCTGCCGCTGCGGCTCGCACACGAACTGCGGCCCAGAACGAGCCGGCTGATCAACGTCTACGGACCCACCGAGACCACCATCTGGTCCACCGCATGGGACGTCCCCGAGCACCCGCGGCACATCACCATCGGCACCCCGATCGCCAACACCACGATCCACGTGGTCGATCCGCACGGCGCCCCGGTCCCCATCGGCGTGCCCGGCGAACTCCTCATCGGCGGCGCCGGAGTCGCCGACGGCTACCTCCACCGCCCCGAGCTCACCGCGCAACGCTTCACCCGCCACGACGGGCACCGCGTCTACCGCACCGGCGACGTCGTGCGCCGGCTGCCCGACGGCACCCTCGAATTCTTCGGCCGCACCGACGACCAGGTCAAACTCCTCGGCCACCGCATCGAGTTGGGCGAGATCGCCGCCGCACTGGAAACCAGCCCCGCAGTACGGCAAGCCGTCGCCGCCGTCAGAGACGAAAACCTCCTGGCCTTCTACGTCCCCGAACCCACCACCGACACCGGCACCGCGCAACCCGACACCCTCCGCGACCACGTCGCCCGCCTCCTGCCCGGCTACATGGTCCCCGCCCACTACATCCGCCTCGACGCCCTCCCCCTCACACCCAACGGCAAAATCGACCGCAAAGCCCTCCCCCACCCCGGCCACGAACACCGCACCACAGGCAGCCGGCCCCCGCAGACCGAAGCGGAAAAACTCGTCGCGGACGTCTTCGCCGAAGTACTCGACGCCAAGGACATCCACGCCGACGACGACTTCTTCGCCCTCGGCGGCCACTCCCTGCGCGCAGCCATGCTCACCGCACGCCTCACCGCACGCACCGGCGCGCGGATCGCGGTCAGCGACGTCTTCCGGCACCCGTCCGTGGAGCAGCTGGCGCTGCTGGTGGACTCCGCGGCAAACGGCGACACGGTATCCGCTCCCGTGCCGCGCCCCGCGGGAACACCGGCCCCGCTCTCGTCGGCGCAGGAGCGCCTGTGGTTCATGCACCGCCTCGACCCGCAGGACGCCTCGTACAACATGTGGATGGCCAAGCGGTTCAGGGGCGCCCTTGACGAGGCCGCGCTGCGACGCGCGCTCGACGCGGTGACCGCACGGCACGAGATCCTGCGCACCCGCTTCCCCGAGATCGACGGAGCCGCCGTCGCGGTCGTCGAACCGCCGGGGCCTGTCCCGGTGGAGTCGCTGACCGCGGCAGACGAGGCGGCTGCCCTCGCCCTGGTGTCCGCCCGCACCAACAGCCCTCTCGACCTCGGAACCGCGCCGCCGCTGCGAGCCTCCCTCATCCGCATGGCGGAGGACGACCACGTCCTGTGCCTGGTGATGCACCACATCCTGGGCGACGGCTGGTCGCTCAACCTGCTCCATGACGAGCTGGCGGCGCTCTACTCCGGCCACGAACTCCCGCCGCTGCCGGTGCAGTTCGGCGACATCGCGATCTGGCAGCGCGCACAGGACACCAGCGGGACGCTCGCCTACTGGCAGCAGCGGCTCGCGGACCCCACCCCGCTGGCCCTGCCGCAGGACCGCCCGCGCGGCCCGGTGCCCAAGCGCAGCGGCGCCAGGACGGAGATCCGCCTGGGCGAGGCGGAGACCGCCGCGCTCACCAGGCTCGGCCGTGAGCGCCGCAGCACCGTGTTCATGGTGCTGCTCGCCGCCTACCAGGCGATGCTGGCCCGTCACACAGGACACGGTGACATCCTGGTCGGCACGGTGACAGCCGGCCGCGACCGGCTGGAGCTGGAACCCGCCATCGGCTACCTCACCGATGTCCTGGTGCTCCGCGCCGACTTGTCCGCGGACCCGACGGTCTCGGAGCTTCTCGAACGCACCCGGGACGACGTTCTCGACGCCTTCAGCCACCAGGGCATCCCCTTCGAGGAGTTGGTCAGCAGGCTGGGGGTGGTGCGCGACCCGGCGCGCACCCCGCTCTTCCAGACCATGGCGATCCTGCACACCCAGGGCGCCGACCACGACGAGAGCGACTTCCGCGGACTGCGTACGACCGAGTTCGACGGCGGCTTCGAGCAGGCCAAGTTCGACCTGATGCTGGAGGCCTGGCACGACGGTCCCGAACTGCTGCTCTCGCTCGTCTACGACGCCGAGGTGTTCGACGCGCGGACCATGGACCGCCTCACCGAGCGCTTCACCCGGCTGCTGCGGGCCTTCCCCGGCAGCGCGGGCACCCCGGTGTCGGCCGTGCCTCTGCTCACCGCCGACGACGCCGCCGTACTCGAAGGCCCGGCACTGCCCGAGGCGCCTGGTGTCCTCGAACTCTTCGCCCGCGCGGTACGCGAGCACCCCGACCGCGTCGCGGTCGCCTGCGGGGACCAGCACCTCACGTATGCCCGACTCGACGCTCGCGCAGCCGAGATGGCGGCCGGGCTGCCGCAGGGCGCAGTCGTCGGCATCCGGCTGGGGCGCTCCCCCGACGCGGTCGCCGCCATGCTCGCCGCCTGGCGGGCAGGCTGCGCCTACCTGCCGCTCGACCCCGACTACCCCGAGCAACGGCTGGCGCACATGGCCGAGGCCGGCGGCGCCCGCGTCGTCATCACTGCGGACGGGCCGCAACCGCTGCCGGGCACCGTCGCCACGGACGCCGCCTACTGCATCTTCACGTCCGGCTCCACCGGGCTTCCCAAGGGAGTCCTGGTCGGCCACCCTGCCCTGGCCGCGCGCGTGGCCTGGATGCGCGAGGCGTACGAGCTGCGGCCCGAGGACCGGGTGGTCCAGTTCGCTGCGCTGAGCTTCGACACGCACATCGAGGAGATCTTCCCCGCACTCTGCTCGGGGGCGCGGATCGACCTGCTGCCCGAGGGGGCGGTCACGCTGCCCGAGCACCTCGACGGCGTCACCGTGCTCGACCTGCCGACCGCCTACTGGCACCACCTCGTCGAGGTGATCGACGACATCCCGTGGCCCGACACCCTGCGCCTGGTCATCCTCGGCGGCGAGCAGGTGCACGAGGTCGCCGTGGCCCGCTGGCGTGAGCGCTTCGGCGACCGGATCCGGCTGGTGAACACCTACGGCCCCACCGAGGCCACCGTCATCTGCACCGCGGACGACCTCACCGCCGAGCCCGGCACCGGGCGGCCGCCGATCGGCAGGCCCATCGGCGGCACCCGGATCGTCCTGCGCGGCCCGCACGGCGAACCCGTGCCACCCGGCACTCCCGGCGAACTGTGCATCGGCGGCGAAGGACTCGCCGACGGCTACCTCGGGCGACCCGACCTGACCGCCGAGCGCTTCGTCCTGATCGACGGGCAGCGGTACTACCGCAGCGGCGACCGCGCCCGGCTGCGGCCCGACGGGCGGCTGGAATTCCTCGGCCGCCTCGACGACCAGGTCAAGCTGCGCGGCTTCCGCATCGAACCGGGCGAGATCGAGGCCCATCTCGGCGGCCGCGGTGCGGTGGCCGTGCACGGCGAGACCCTGGTCTGCTACACCGTCGGGGACAGCGGGACGCTCCCGGCGGAGCTCCGCGCCGTCCTCCCGCCGCATCTGCTGCCCTCCGCCTGGGTGGAGGTGGACGCGCTGCCGCTGACCCCGAGCGGCAAGCTGGACCGCGCGGCGCTGCCCGCACCCGCGGTGACCCGGGATTCCGTCGCACCGCGGACCGACGCGGAGACGCTGGTCGCGGACATCTATGCCGAGGTCCTCGGGACACCCGGCGTCGGCGCGCTGGACGACTTCTTCGCCCTCGGCGGCCACTCGCTGCTCGCCGTCAAGGTCATCGCGCGGCTGCGCGCCGCCACCGAGGTGGACCTGCCGATCAGGACCCTCTTCGACCAGGGCAGCGTGGAGGGTGTGGCACAGGCGCTCGAGGACCGTCTGTTCGCCGAGATCGACCAGCTCTCCGAGGAGGAGGCAGCCCGGCTGCTCGCGGACGGGCCCGGCCCCGGCGGGTCGGGCGGACCGGCGCACACACCTGCGCGCGCATCGTCGTAGGCCCGTGCTGGACGGCTCCGGAACGGCCCACCGGCCCACCTGTCCCACCGGCCGCACGGCCACCGCCCCACCGGCCGCACGGCCGCAGCACCGCAGCACCGCAGCACCGCAGCACCGCAGCACCGCAGCACCGCAGCAGGGAAGGACGTACATGACCAGGGACGCCACCAGCGAGCGGCCCGCTCCGCTCGCCACCGAGACCCGGACGGGGAGATGACCCTCGCGTTCACCGCGCCGGACGCCGGCACCGGGCCGCTCACCTGGGGCCAGGCGGCGATCTGGGACGCCATCGAGCGGACCCGCCCCGACGACCGCTACTTCAACTTCGGGCGGGTCCTGAAGATCCCGGGGGAACGGACGCCAGAGGAGGTCGCCGCCGCGCTGGCGGGTCTGCTCGCCACCCATGGCGCGCTGCGCACCCGGCTCGACCTCTCCGGTCCGCGGCCGACCCAGCGGCTGGCGGCCGGCGGGGAGCTGCCCCTGCTGCTCTCCACCGCGGCGCCGGAGGAGCTGGTCGCGGAACTCACCGCCGAGCCCTTCGACTACGAGGCCGAATGGCCGCTGCGGGTGGCACTTGTGACCGACGGGCGGCGGGTCAGCCATGTGGTGCTCGCCTTCTGCCATCTGGCGGCCGACGGGTTCGGCGCCGAGGTGGCCGTCCGCGACCTGCGGATGCTGCTGCTGCGTGGGGCGGAGCGCCTGGCCGAGCGGCCGCCCGCGCCACGGCCGCTTGACCTCGCCCACTGGCAGGCGGGCCCCGAGGGCCGCCGGATCGCCGAGCGTGCGGCGCGGCTGTGGGAGCGGGTACCGCGGGAGGTGATGTTCGACGGGGCGGCCGGGGCGGCGGACCGGCCCCGCGTCTGGCGTGCGCAGCTGGACTCCCCTGCGATGGACCTCGCGGTACGGGCCGTCGCCGCCCGGTACCGCACCTCCACCTCCACGGTGCTGCTGTCCGCGACGGCTGCCCTGGTCGGCCGGGCGACCGGACGGGAGCGGTGTGCGGTGCTGCCCATCGTCAGCAACCGCTTCCGCCGCGACATGGCGGAAATCGTCGGGATGGTCTCCCAGGAGGGTGTCTTCGCCGTCGACGGGGTGGACCGTCCCTTCGGCACGCTGCTGCGGGCCGCCGACTCCGCGACGTTGCGGGCCTATCGCAGCGCCTTCCACGACCCGTCCGACCGGGTGAACGGCGACTGGGTGCAGCCGCTCTGCTGCTTCAACGACCAGCGGCTGGCCAGGCCGGGCCCTGCTCCCTGCCCGCCCGAGGAGATCCGGGCGGCGCTGCCGGCCACCACGCTGCGCTGGCCGCTCAGCCAGGACCGGCTCAACTGCCGCTTCTGCGTGCACGTCAGCGGCAATCTGCAGATCTCCGTCACCGCCGACACGGCCTATCTGCCGCGAGCCGCGATGGAGCGCTTCCTGTACGACCTGGAGTCCGTGCTGGTCGCCGAGGCCGGTGCGTGACGAGGACGGGTGCGCCGCTGCCGGTGCGGGCGGGCCCTCCACGCCCGCCCCGGCCGTCGCAGGCGACCCGGACGCGGTGCGCAGGGCGCCGGAGACAGATCGTCCGGGCCGCCGCCCCCCGGCTTCCCGTACCGGGGCACCGCCGGCGACTGCCCTGATCCGTCAGGTGCGTGTGGCGGTTCCGCACCCCGCCTCGCCGGACTCCCGCATGCGCTGGTCCATTGTCGTGGTCCGGTCGTACGGGTCGACCTCGGGTCCGCTCCCCGAGCCCCGGGTCGCGCGGTCGCTGGTGAACCCGGGGGTGAAGTAGCCCGTGTAGCCGCCGCAACCGCCGTTGGCGGAGTCCACCTTGTAGGAGACAAAGGAGAACGTCCCCGGCTCGGTGATCACCTTCGCCGGGTCGTCCCAGCTCATCACCGTCTCGCGGCGCGCGATGGTGCGCGCCACCTCGTGGCTGCCGGAGGCCGCGCGGACGAGCGGGTAGACGTAGGTGACGTCGCTGGTCACCTCGAGGGCGCCGCGCTTGCCCTCGCGGAAGGTGATCTGTCCCCGCGTCTTGACCACGCCCCCCGCCAGCCGCACCTCGGACTGCGCGAAGCGGCTGAACATCAGCAGCGGGTCGTCGTCCTTGCTCGGTTTGCTGAAGGCTGCCGCCAGGTAGTCCTGGACATCGCGCTGGTGCGGATTGATCAAAGCGATCGCCTTCGTCGGCCGTCCCCCGCGCAGCACATCGGGATCCAGACTGGACGCCGCGAGGAAGCTCAGGGTCCTGTCGAGCGCCTGCGCGACCTGCTTCTCGGTCATCCAACCTGTCGCCTGTGGCGCGGGCATGCTGATCCCGGCCGTCCCGTCGCGCCACTGCTCCGCAGGCGACCCTCTGAACGGCTGCTCCAGGGTCGGCAATCGGAGGGTGGGCACCGCGAGGGGCGACGCGCTAGAACCGTCCGCGTCCTCGTCCCCGAACCATCCGACGACCCGCCCCGGATTCAGCGCCACGACCAGCAGTCCGACCGCCAGCAGCAGTCCGACCGCGTACCACGCCTTGCTCCGTGCGCGCCTGGGCGGCCGACCGGTCCGCCATCCCTCGGGGGGTCCGGTCTCCTCCCGCAGCCGCCGGCCGACCATCCGGGCCCGCGCCGACGGCTCCTCGGGCGCTCCCTGCGACCCGGCCGCGGCGTCCCGCAGGAAGCGCTCCCACTCCTCGTCCGGTATGGACGTCCCGTCCTTGCCTGCCACGTTCTCCCACCCCATCCGTCCCGCGACCGGCACTCCCCTCGGCCGTTCGCGATCACCATCCCATCACGTGGTCGGACCGCACCGGCGAGGATCCCGGCCGCCGGGCGTGAACTGTGGCTGTGCGGGCCCCTACTGGGGCACCGTCGAGTCCCGGATGACCAGGCTGCAGGGCATGCGGTGCACTCCCGAGGCCGCTCTGCCGCCGATGGCGGCGAACAGGTATTGCGCGGCCGTTCTGCCCAGGACTTCCAGGTTCATGTCGATCGTGGTCAGCGGGGGTCTGGTCTCTGCGGACAAGACCTCCCAGTTGTCGTATCCGACGACCGCGATGTCGTCGGGAACGCGTCGGCCCCGCTCGCGGACGGCTTCGACGAATCCGGCGGCGATCTGATCGCTCCCGCAGACCACCGCGTCGATCCCGGGGTCGGCGGTGAGCGCGATCTCCGCCGCCTGCCGGCCCCAGCGCTGCGACCAGGCGCCGAAGAGGACCTGGCCGCCGGACAGGGTGCGTCCCGCCTCCTCCAGCGCCTGCAGGGTGCCGGCCGCCCTGTCCTGGGCGGCCCGGTAGTGGGGTGGTCCCGCGACGTGCGCGATCCGCTGCCGGCCGGCGGTCACCAGGTGCTGTACGGCGATGCGGGCGCCCTCGACGTCGTCGGGCACGAAGGAGACGTCCTGGGGGTCCTCGGAGGGCGCGTAGGCGTAGACGACGGGCACCGGCAGGTCGCGGCTGATCGACGGCCGCGGATCGGTGCTCTGGCCGACCACGATGATCCCGTCGACCCGGCGGGCCAGCAGCGTGCGGATGTAGTGCTGCTCGCGGATGGCGTCGCCGCGTGCATCGCAGAGCAGGACGGCCATCTCCCCCGTACCGAAGGCGCCTTCCGCGCCGAGCAGTACGGGGATGCCGAAGCGGCCGACGCTGTCGCTGGTGAGGAGTCCGACCGTGCGGGTCTGGCCGGATATCAGGCTCTGCGCGAGCGCGTTCGGCTGGTAGGAGAGTTCCTCGGCCGCCCGGAGCACGCGCTGCAGGGTCTCGGCGCGGACCTGGCTGCGGCCGTTGAGCGCCTTGGAGGCGGTGGCGATCGACACCCCCGCGCGCGTGGCCACATCGGTGATCGTGGTCGCACGCCGCCGCTGAGAACCCATGGTCAAGAAAGCCTTTTCTTCCGCAGGGAGCCCACCGTCAGCTCCATAGTGCCCGGGCATGGCCTCGCAGGCATCCCCTTCCGGTCAACCGGCCCCGCGCGCGGCGGGCTTCCCCTTGACAGCCCTGGGGCCCACACCTACTTTACGAAAACCTTTCAGGTCGCGTCACCGGCGGCCCTCCACACGCTATGCCGACCCCACCGGAGTAGCAGATGAAACGATTTCCAGCGCTTTTAGCGGCCCTGCTCATCGCGATGATCGGCTCGATCGCCGGCGCGGTCGCGGCCGCCTCGCCCGCCCTCGCCGCGACGGCCTTCACCTCGACCGCGGTCGACCAGAACGGCGGCAACTGCCTGGACCTGCCCAATGGTTCCACCGCCAACGGCGTCCAGCTCATCCAGTGGTCCTGCAACGGCGGCGCCAACCAGGCCTTCGCCTTCACCCCGGTCGCCGGGACCGCCGACCAGTACAGCATCGGCACGGCGGCCGCGGGCAAGTGCGTGGACGTCCACGGCGCGTCCACCGCCGACAACGCCACGGTCATCCAGTGGACCTGCGGTACGGGCACCAACCAGCGGTTCCGCCTGGTGCCGTCGACCGGCGGAGCCGCCGGCGTCTTCGCCCTCCAGGCGGTCCACTCCGGCAAGTGCGTGGTGCCCGCGGGCGGTTCGTCGGCCGGCGACACGGGGCTCGTGCAACTCCCCTGCAGCGGTGCGGCCTCGCAGGCGTGGCTGCTGCCCGGCAAGGCCGGCGGCGGCACGACGACCACTCCCCCGGCGAAGACCGTCAGGGTGTACTGGCTGAAGCCCTCCGACGTCGCGTTCGACCAGCGGTACCCCGACGGCATCGCCGACGTGATGCGGGAGGCGCAGCGGTACTACAAGCAGGAACTCGGCAAGACCTTCACGCTGAACAACCCCGTGGTCGAGGTCGTCGACGGCGACCAGCCGCGCAGCTGGTACGAGAACACCCCCAACGGCGGTGACAGGTACTGGTGGTCCGTCACGAACATGCAGAACGAACTCGCCAGGAAGTTCGGCCTGAACAACCCCGACAGCCGCTGGATCAACGTCGGCGAGATCAGTGCGGAGGGAGACGGCGCCGGCGGGGGCGGCAGCCCCGGCTGGGTCGTCCTCAGCGGACACGACGCCGACGGTGCCGCGGGCATCAGCGGGCAGTCGATGAACCGCTGGTACGGCGGCATGGTGCACGAACTCGGCCACGCCCTGGGCCTGCCGGACGCGGCCTCGACGGACGGCACACCGATGTCCGCGTCCTTCTACGACTACCCGAACACGCACTTCAGCCAGAGCCAGAAGGACCAGATCCTGAACGGCCGCTACGGCAGCTTCCTTTCCTGACGCCGACAGCTCTTCTGCGGGGCACCGCCCGGTGCCCCGCAGAAGGGAAGGCGCAGCCTCGGGGAGCCGGGCCTGGCGTGCCGGCCCGGCTCCCCGGGGTCAGGAGGCGAGCGTGATGGTCACGGTGCCGGCGCCGGGAGTGGCGGTGACGGTGTGGGTGGTGGCGTTGTAGCTGCCGCCGCTCACCGCGGTGACGCCGACCGTGTCGAAGATCGGGAGCTGGACGGCGACGGCGCCGCCGGGCAGCGTGCCGGTGAGCGAGACGGTGACCACCCGTCCGGCGCCGGGCTTGGTGACGGCCAGCGAGACCCCGTAGGTGCTGCGGGCACCGCTGCCGGTGTTGTAGGAGGTGGTCAGGTTGGTCACCGAGGTGGTCTGGCCCGCGGCGATCCAGCTGTTGGGCACGCCCCGCCCGATGTAGAGAGGGCGGGTGAAGCTGTACGGGCCGGTACCGGTGGACGCGCGGCCCTCGGCGACGATGGACTCGATCAGACCCTGCTGCTGCGCCGAGATCGGCCACGCGTAGGGGATCGCCCCGAACTGCGGCCCCGCGTGGTTGCCGATCCACGGGTTGGCGCTTGACGGCCCGCTGCCGTTCGCCTCCCACCAGGCGTTGGGACCGCCGGTGGTCGTCGAGATCTGCCAGGCGTAGCTGGTGATGGGCAGGTCCCGGTAGCTGGTGCCGTACAGGCCGTTGGAGGCGTAGGCGGTGTTGTAGGCGGTGGAGTAGCCGTTGAAGGCGCCGAAGGTCGGGTAGGGCAGTCCCTGGGCGGAGAGCCGGGCGAAGCCCCAGGCGTACATGGCGTCGCTCTGCGCGGCGCTGCCGGCGATGCCGTTGAGCGCGCCGCCTTCGAGCATGGTGGACCACTGGTTCTGCCCGACCCACACCGGTGAGGCCCAGTTGGCGTCGTTGTAGGTGTTGCAGCGGTTGGACGAGTTGGCCACGTCGACCGCGCAGGGCAGGTAACTGAAGCCGTGGGCGGACTGGTTGGCGCCGAGCACGGTGTTGAGGTGGCTCAGCAGCGAGGTGTAGGCGGTATCGGCGTACTGCGCCTCCGCGGTGTTGCCCAGCCGGGTGGCGATGTACTTGTAGGCGGCCAGGCCCTGGAGGGCCGAGTAGTCGTCGAAGAGCCAGCGGCCTGAGGAGTCGTTGTCGAAGCTGGCCTTGAGGACTCCGTCGGAGGCGAGCTGGCCCTGGTAGATGCTGTGCATGATCGTGTAGAGGCTCGGTCCCCAGGGGCTGGACCCGGCGGAGTCGTCGTGGAAGTACTGGCTGACGAAGGCCGTGTCGTCGGTCTTGGCGAGGTAGAGCGCCCAGACGCCGGGGGTCTTCCAGTCGCCGTCGTAGTACCAGTTGGCGCCGTGCTCGTTGTAGTTGACCGCTTCCGAGATGCGCGCGTTGAGCAGCAGGTTCTGCGCGTCGCGGAAGTCGCCGGTCTCGAAGCGGGAGACCAGCTCGCCGGGCACGTCGTGGTTCAGCTCCCAGAAGTAGTTGTTGGCTCCGGAGAACTGGGCCTTGCCGATCTGCATGATCAGGCCGTAGATGGTGCCGGCCTTGTAGGCGTTGGTCAGCGCGCTGCCGGGATTGGCCAGACCGCCGGTGTTGGGCAGGGCGGTGTTCGGCAGCGAGACGGTGGCGGTCTCGCCGATCCTGGAGTTCCAGTAGGCCGCCATCGCGCTGTAGGCGCTGTCCAGGGTGGGGGCGCCGCTGCCGAGTTGGGCGGTCGTCGGCAGAGCCGCGCCGGAGCCGAAGGTGTCGATCGCGGCGACGAAGTCGTGGTTGCTCGTCGTGTGCGGTTGCACGGTGTTGAGCGAAGTACCCGTGAGGCGGACCAGGTTGGGCCCGGTCGCACCGGGGTCGAGGGTGACGGCGGCCGCCGCGTTGTTGGTGACCGAGACGCGCGTGTAGGCGAGCAGCACCGGGTTGCCGCCGATGGTCGCCTTGTCGGCGAAGTTCTTGATCGAGACCGCGGTGCTCCCGGTGGTGAAGGTGGTCGTCAGCGCGGGCAGGTAGCCGCTGTCCTCGGTCCACTGCACCGACTGCGCGGGCCGGTTGCCGCCGGTGTGGTAGATCCCGAAGGAGTACATGGCGCCGCAGATCGAGGTTCCGCCCGAGTTGTACGTGGTGGGCACGCCGCGGGCGAAGTAGGAGCCGGACAGGTAGGCGTAGGCCGGCCAGTGGTTGCCGTCCCATCCGATCGCCGACTGGTTGGAGAAGCCCTGGCCGTAGGGATCGGCCGGGGTCGGGAAGTTGGTGCCGTAAGCGGTGGGCAGGGACGAGTTCTTGCACGCGTTGGGGGCGACGGCGGGGATGCCCTCGTAGCTGCCCGAGGGGGTGCCCGTACCGTCCGTGGTGTAGCCGGGGATCCGCCAGACCAGGGTGCCCGCGGAACCGCAGGGGAGCTGCACCAGCACGGCGTTGCTCGCGGTGGACCCGCCGGCGGGTGCGACGCACTTCCCGGAGTGCCCGGCGACCAGGTTGAAGGTGCTGGTGGTGCCGGCCACCGTCACCGCTTGCAGGGTGAACCGCTGGGCGGCCGCGCCGCTGCAGGTCGCCTGGTCCACCGCGGCGTTGTCGGCGGTGGAGCCGCCCGCCACGTCAAGGCACAGGCCCGCGAAGCTGGTGACGGTGTACGTGGCCGCGCTGCCGGAGACCGGGGCGAAGTTCCAGTTCTGGTTGGTGCCTGCGTTGCAGGTGTACTGGATCAGCTGGACTCCGGACGTGGTCTGGCTCCACGGGTCGTCCAGGCAGTTGCCGCCGGCCTGGTTGACCACGGTCGAGCCGAAGGCGGTCGCGGCGACCGCGGGTGAGGCCGAGCCGGCGAACTGGACCAGCGCGGCGAGCAGCGCGGTGGCCGTGGCGGCGGCGATTCTGCGCAGCCGCGGTGCGCGCAGGAACGTGGACTTCATCGCGCGATCACCGGCTCGGACGGTTCCTGCGGGCGGGGTGGGCGGTTCGTCATCGGTGGATCCTTCCCGTGGGCTGGGTGGTGGGGGGAGCGCGGTCCCGGGAAAGCCGGACCTTGGAGCCGGTCGCCGGCACAGGGGACGTGGGCGGCCGTACGGCGAGTGCACTGTGACACGAATGTGAGCGCTAACATTCCTACTGCCGTGCGCGTGGTGCGAGGCCGCGGGGTCCGGACGCCGGGCGGAGGTGCCGATTCATGCTCCCCATCTGTCGCCGCCACCCAAAGGGGAGGAAGCGGGAGCGGCGACGACGGGGCGCCCAGGAGCGGGTCGGGCCCGACTTTCCCAGCCGAACCGAAAACCTTTTCCTGGATGAGAAAAGTAGAAGCGCTCACATCACTCGTCAACGGTCCGCGCAGAACAACCTCGGCCGGATTCCGGGTCCACCGCCGGCCCCGCGGGCCCGAAAAGGCCCCGACGCCTGCCGAGATCGCCCGCCACGGGCACCGCCACGGCCCCGGTCCGCCCAGCGGCACACGGCATGACAGGCGCCCTCGGGCTGTATCAGTCTGGCTGCCGAGCGGCCCGCTCCCCCGAAACGGACGGGGCCCCCGGGGGCGGGGCACCGCGGGACGGGGGTGCGGTCACGCCGGCGCGGGCCGGTGATGACGGGCGACCGGGGGGACGAACCGATGAGCACGCAGGACACGACCGACACCGCGGCGGCGGATTCGGTGATCTCGCTGCCCAAGGGCGGCGGCGCGGTGAGCGGCCTGGGCGAGAAGTTCTCGCCCGACCTCTTCACCGGCACGGGGAACTTCTCGGTGCCGCTCAGCGTGCCGAGCGGCCGCGGCGGCCTGCAACCGCAACTGGCCCTCACCTACAGCACAGGCAACGGCAACGGCCCGTTCGGGCTCGGCTGGCAGCTCGGGCTGTCAGGGGTGGCGCGCAGGACGTCCCACGGGCTGCCCCGGTACGCGGACGTGCCGGACGCGGACGGCACGCGTGCCGACGTCTTCGTGCTGTCGGGGGCCGAGGACCTGGTGCCGGTGGCGGGGCGCCATCCCGGCCGGGTGTCCTACCGGCCCAGGAGCGAGGGGATGTTCGCCCGGATCGAGCACGTCAAGGACGGCGTCGGCGACTACTGGGAGGTGCGCGCCAAGGACGGCTCCCGCACCCGCTACGGCACCCCGCGCCCCGAGGACGCGCCCGCCGGCTGGCGGGACCCGGCGGTGGCCGCCGACCCCGCGGCTCCCGGGCGGGTGTTCGGCTGGCGCATCACCGAGACGGCCGACCCGCTCGGCAATCTGATCAGGTACTCCTACCTCAGGGACACCGGACGTCAGGCGGGGCACGAGTGGGACCAGCCGCTGCTCGCCCGGATCTCGTACGCCGACCACGGCGACCGCTCGGATCCCTCGTTCCTGGTCACCGTCGACTTCGACCACTCGCCGCGCCCCGACCCGTTCTCCGACCACCGGGCGGGCTTCGAGACCAGGACGTCGCTGCGCTGCGACACCGTCAGAGTGACGACGCACGCGGCGGACGGGGTCAAGCGGGTGGTCCGCGAGTACCGGCTCGGATACGTGCAGGCTGCCTTCAACGGTGTGTCGCTGCTGGACCGGGTGACGGTCGTCGGCATCGACGAGTCGGCTCCCGACGGGCAGCCGGCTGTCGAGGCCATGCCGCCGCTGGTCTTCGCCTACAGCGGCTTCGACCCCGCCGCACGCGGATTCCGGCCGCTGACCGGCCCGGGTCTGCCCACGACAGGCCTCGACGACCCGGCCATGGCCCTGGTCGACCTGCGCGGGGTGGGACTGCCGGACCTGGTCGAACTCGGGGCCGCGCACCGGGTGTGGCGCAACGCGGGCGACGGCCGCTTCGAGCTGCCGCGGCTGCTGCCGGAGGCACCGCCGCAGTCCCTCGCCGATCCCGGCGTGCGCTTCATCGACGCCGACGGTGACGGCCGCGCCGAACTGCTGGTCCCCGCACCCGCCTCGGGGAGCAGGACCGCGGGCGCCGCGGCCGGCTACTACCCGACGGCGCCCGGCGGCGGCTGGAGCCGCGGGTCCTTCCGGCCCTACCGGCAGGCTCCCTCGGTCTCGCTCGCCGACCCGCAGGTCAGGCTGATCGACCTCGACGGCGACGGGCTCACCGACGTCCTGCGCTCCGGCTCCCGGCTCGAGTGCTGGTTCAACGACCGGGACCCGCGCAAGGCGTGGCAGCGCAGGGCGACCGGCAGCGGCCCGCTCCCGCAGGTCGACCTGGCCGACCCGGGCGTGCGGCTGGCCGACATGACCGGCGACGGCCTGCAGGACCTGGTCCTCGTCCGCAACGGGAACATCTCCTACTGGCCGAACCTCGGCTTCAACCGCTGGGGCGCGCGGGTCGCCATGCGCGACGCGCCGCGGCTGCCCGACCGTTACGACCCGCGCCGGGTGCTGCTCGGCGACATCGACGGGGACGGGGCCGCCGACCTGGTCTACGTCGACGACGGACGGGTGCTGGTGTGGGGCAACCGGACCGGGAACGCGTGGTCTCCCGAGCCGGTGACGATCCGCGGCACGCCGGCCGCCGCGGGCCCGGACTCGCTGCAACTGTGCGACCTTTACGGCACCGGCATGGCCGGCCTGCTCTTCGGGCGCACGGCCGGCGGCCGTGCCGGCTCGGCCATGCGCTTCCTGGACTTCACCGGCGGCACGAAGCCCTATCTGCTGGCGGGGATGGACAACAACCTCGGGGCGGTCACCCGGGTGACGTACGGGGCCTCGACCGCCGAGTACCTGCGCGACCAGCAGGACCCGGGCACCCGCTGGCGGACCACCCTGCCCTTCCCCGTCCAGGTCGTCACGAAGGTCGAGGTCACCGACCTGTTCTCGGGCGGTGTGCTGACCACCGGCTACCGCTACCACCACGGCCACTGGGACGGCGTGGAGCGGGAATTCCGCGGTTTCGCGAGGGTGGACCGCGTCGAAGGCGAGACGTTCGCCGAGACGTCGGGACGGATGTCCGACGGGACGCCGCGGGACACGGCGGCCACCGGTCCCGGCGGGGTGCCGGCCGGGCACTTCTCGCCGCCGACGCTGACGAAGACCTGGTTCCACCAGGGGGCGGTGCCCGGCGCTGGGCCGGGCCAGTGGGCGGAGCTCGACCTGCGGGCCGAGTTCTGGGACGGCGACGCGCCGATGCTGCACCGGCCGGCCTGGCAGGACGCCTACCTGGCCGCGCTGCCGGGCGACGCCCGGCGCACCGCCCTTCGGACGATGCGCGGCCGGGTGCTGCGCACCGAGCTCTACGCCCTGGACGGCACTGCCCGCGAGGCCCGCCCGTACACCGTGACCGAGGCGGTCGCGGGTGTCCGCGAGCAGTCGGCACCGGCAGCGGCGGAAGGGGACCGGGAGCGGATCTTCTTCCCGTTCGCGCAGGCCACCCGCACCACCCGGTGGGAGCGCGGCACCGACCCGATGACCAGCTTCGGCTTCGTCGCCGATTACGACGACTACGGCTGCGCCACCGGCCGGCTGTCCTTCGCGGTGCCGCGCGGCAGGGACCCGCTGGCGGCGGCGGAACCCGGCGGCGAGCCGTACCTGGCCACGTACGAGACGACCGAGTACGCCCGGCGCGACGACGAGGGCCTCTACCTGGTCGACCGGGTCGCGCGGAAGACGGAGTTCGAGGTCGTCAACGACGGCCGGCTCGCCGTCCCCGACCTGCGTGCCGCCGTCCTCGCGGGCCCGCAGGCCGCCGGGCCCGGCACCGGGGTGTCGCTGCGGCTGATCGGCCACACCCGCACCTTCTACGACGGAGCCGCGTTCACCGGGCTGGCCGCGGGCGTGCTGGGCGACCACGGGCTGGCGGTGCGCAGCGAGTCGCTGGCCTTCACCGGCGGCTTCCTCGACGAGCTGTTCGACCCGGCCGACCCCGCGGCTGTCACCCCCAGACCGCCCTACCTGAACCCGGACGGTGCGGTGTCGTGGCCGGCCGGCCATCCGCCGGAGTTCACCGCCGCGCTGGCGCCGCTGGCCGGATACGTCCACTACGCCGACGACGAGGTGCCCGGCTCCCCCGGCGGCTACTACATCACCACCGCCCGGCACCGCTACGACGTGCACGACGCGGGCCGGGTGCCGCGCGGCCTGGTGGTCGCCTCGCTGGACGCGCTGGGCGCGCAGACCCTGTTCGGCTACGACGAGTACGACCTGCTGCCGGTCTCGACCGTCGACGCCGCCGGACTGACCCGCACGGCCGGCAACGATCCGCGGCTGCTGCGCCCGCACACCGTCACCGACGCCAACGGCAGCACGAGCACGGTGGCCTACTCCCCGCTCGGGCTGGTCACGGCACGCTTCGCCCGCGGCTCCGGCGGCGAGGGCGACGCGGTGCTGCCCGGTACCCGGATCACGTACGACCTGCTGGCCTATGTCTCGCGCGGCGAGCCGGCCTCGGTGCGCAGCGTGGTGCGGGTGCACCACGACACGGATACCGGGGTACCGGCCGACCGGCGCGACGACGTCCAGGTGTCGGTGCAGTATTCCGACGGCTTCGGCCGGGTGCTGCAGACGCGCTCGCAGGCGGAGGACACCCTCTTCGGCGATCCGGTGTTCGGCGGCGGGGTGATCCCGCAGGATCTCCTCGCCGACACGGGCGACACGGTGGGCCGTACCCGTGCGGCAGGCGATCCGGACAACGTGGTCGTCTCCGGGCTGCAGCGCTACGACAACAAGGGGCGGGTGGTGCAGACCCACGAGCCGCTCTTCGCGACCGGCTACGGCTACACGGACCCGTCGCAGGCACAGTCGGGGCAGCACACATCGACGTTCTACGACCCGCTCGGCCAGGCCGTCCGCACCGTGCAGCCCGACGGCAGCGAGCAGCGGGTCGTCCCCGGCGTCCCCGCCGACCTGGCCGACCCCGACGTCTTCGCCGCGACCGCCTGGGAGTCCTTCACCTACGACGCCGACGACAACGCGGGCCGCACCCACCCCGGCGCCACCGAGGACTTCCGCAGCCACTGGAACACCCCGGAGAGCATCGAGGTGGACGCGCTCGGCCGCACCGTGCGGGCGGTCCAGCGCAACGGCCCCGCCGCCGGGGACCGCTTCACCACCGCCTCGCGGTACGACATCCAGGGCAACCTGCTCACGGTCACCGACCCGCTGGGGCGGGTGGCCTTCCGCTACCACTACGACCTGGCGAAGCGGCGCTGGCGGATCGAGGGCGCGGACGGCGGGCGGCAGGACAGCGTGCCGGACGCGCTCGGCACCCCGGTGGAGACGCGCGACGGCAAGGGCGCGCTGGTAATGGCCGCGTGCGACGCGCTGCGGCGGCCGGTGCGCGTGTGGGCCCGCGACGGGACGTCGGATCCGCTGACGCTGCGCCAGCGGATCGAGTACGGCGACGGCGGCACCCCCGACCAGCCGGCGGCCGAGCGGGAGGCGGCCCGCGAGCTGAACCTGCTCGGACGGCCCGTGCGGCACCACGACGAGGCAGGCCTGCTGACGGTCGCCGCGGTGGACTTCAAGGGCAACGTGCTGGAGTCCGAGCGGCGGGTGATCGCCGACGCGCCGCTGCTGGCCGGCTACGCGGCCGCCGCGGGCAACGGCTGGCGGGTCGCCCCCTTCAGGGTCGACTGGACCCCGGCGGCGGGACAGGACCAGGCGGCGCACGACGACACGCTGCTGGAGCCGTCCGGCTACACCACGACGACGCGCTACGACGCGCTCGGCAGGGTGGCAGGCCACGTCTTCCCCGCCGCGGTGGACGGCACCCGCGCGGAGCTGCTCCCGTCCTACAACCGGGCGGGTTCGCTGGAGGCGGTGAGCCTGGACGGGACCGTCCATGTGCAGCGCATCGCCTACGACGCCAAGGGCCAGCGGGCGCTGGTGGCGTACGGCAACGGCGTGCTGACCCGCTACGCGTACGATCCGCTCACCTGCCGCCTGGCCCGGGTCCGCACCGAGCCGTTCACGGCGGACGGCGCGGCCTACCACCCGGCAGGCGCCGTCATCGAGGACCGCGGCTACGACTACGACCTGGTCGGGAACGTCACGGCCGTCCGCGACCGCACGCCCGGCAGCGGCATCCCGGGCAACCCCGAGGCGCTGGCAGCCGCCGACCCGGTGCTGCGGCGGCTGCTGGGCGGCGGTGACGCCCTCGACCGGCACTTCGCCTACGACCCGCTTTACCGCCTGGTGTCGGCCACCGGACGCGAATTCCAGTCGCCGGCGCCGGGCGACCCGTGGAGCGACATGCCGCGGGGCACGGACGTGACGAGGACCCAGGCGTACACCGAGACGTACACCTACGACCCGGCGGGGAACCTGCTCGCGCTGGTGCACGGCGGCGCCGGCGCCTTCCGCCGCGACTTCGTCCCGGACCCGGGCGGCGACCGGCTGCTGCGGATGACCTCGGGCGGTACACCGTACGACTACGCCTACGACGCGCGCGGCAATCTGGTCGCGGAGGCGTCCTCGCGGCACTTCGGCTGGAATCACGCGGACCGGATGACGTCCTTCGCCACGCAGGCAGAAGGGGCGGAGCCGTCGGTGCATGCCCACTACCTCCACGACGCGACGGGCCGGCGGGTCAAGAAGCTGGTCCGCAGGCAGGGCGGCGCCTTCGAGGTCACGCACTACCTCGACGGCACTTTCGAGCACCACCGCTGGTCGGTGGGCACGCCGTCGGCAGGCGCGAACAACCACGTCCACGTGATGGACGACCGGCAGCGGGTCGCGCTGGTCCGCCTGGGCACGCCGCACCCCGACGACCCGGGCCCCGCGGTGGCCTTCCAGCTCGGCGACCACCTCGGAAGCTGCACCGCGATCGTGGACGGCGCCGGGGTCCTCACCAACCGCGAGGAGTACACGCCCTACGGCGAGACCAGCTTCGGCAGCCACACCCGCAAGCGCTACCGCTTCACCGGGTGTGAACGCGACGAGGAGAGCGGCGTGAGCCATCACGGCGCCCGCTCCTACCACCCCGCGCTCGCCCGCTGGACCAGCACCGACCCTCGGCTCCCCGGCCCCGCAGAAGGGGCCCTCCTCGCGAACCCCTACCGCTATGTCCGGAACAACCCGCTGATGTTCAGCGACCCGGACGGCACGGACGTGTACATCCTCGCGAACCTCTCCGGCCGGGAGATCGACTACGCGGCGGTGGCGACCAGGAAGGCCGAGATCGACGCGAAGCTCTCGGCCGAGGGACGGACGGACAAGGACCATGTCTACGTCCTGACGGCCTTCGACCTCGGCGAGTTGGAGGGCAAGGTCGCGGAAAAGGTCAAGGACGCCAAGGAGAAGGGCTACGGCAAGACCGTCGAGTTCTCCGAGTGGGGCCACGGCGGCCGGGACGGTCCCCGAGGCGACAAAGTCGTCGCGCAAAAGGTCCGGCTCAGCGAGGAGGACCCCAAGCAGCTGAAGTTCGAGGTGTGGCAGCGGATCGACTTCAACTTCGAGCCGGGGCACTCGATCGCCGCCTTCTACGGCTGCCGGGAACTCGGCTTCGCCGAGAGGTTCCTCGCCGCCCAGCCGAACCTGCAGTACGTCGCGGGGTTCGACGTGCGGTCCTATCCGTCCTGGCAGTCGGGCACGTACGACTGGCACTGGAACGAAGGCTACGACTCCACGCGGGACGCCTCCCTCGCGCAGTCCCGCCTGAGCGGCCGGAGCCCGTTCGTGTGGTTCGTCGGCCAGGGCCGCCTGCGACGCGCCGACAACTCGATCGGTGTCAGGACCGAGGGTGACAAGAAGATCATCGAGGCGGTCGGGAGCACCACCAACCTCACCGTCGTCGACCGGGCGGGCAACGAGCGCGGGCAGGACCCGAACGCCGACATCGACACGCTGAACCGGCAGCCGTGGGCTCCCTGGATCCGGGAGCAGAACCGGCCCTGACCGCACACGTCCCCACGGCACGTCCCGACACAGGTCCCGCGCTGCCCACGGGTGGACCGCCCGCGGGCACCGCCGGCCGCGGCGCACAGTCCCGAGCACATCCTGTACTTCTCACTGGGGGAAACCGTCATGACCGGCAAAGAACGAGCAGACCTCGGGGGCAGGCCCCTGAAAGTCGTCGTCACCAACCCGCCGGCTCCGCCGGACGTGGAACCATCGGTGACCGTGACGCGCCCCGCGGGCCAGGTGGTGGCAGGGATCGCGGCGGCCTTCACCGTCGACGCCGACCGGGGCGAGCACTTCGTCTGGCAGGGCGGCGACGACAACTGGAACGGCGAGCCCAAGGTCACCTACACCGAGGTCCGCGTCTACGTCGACGGGGCCGAGGTGGTGCGCGACCACCGGGGTACCGGCGGCCTGGAGACGCTGACCATCCCCCGTCCCGGGGTGCACTCGGTCAGCGCGGCCGGCCTGACCACAGCGGGCGTCCTGATCGACTCCGCCGCGATCAGCGTCAGGGTCGCCGCGGCGGCGGCGCCGGCCTTCACGCTCGACGCACCCGCCGAGGGTGCCGTCGTCGACCTCGACGACGGGGGCGGCCAGGTCACCGTCAGGCTCGGCGTCACGAGCGACCAGTACTTCCCGTTCACCGCCGCCGTCACCCGCGACGGGCAGACCACGACGGAGACGATCCCCGGCGCCACCGCCCAATACCAGAAGGCAGTGTCCCTCGCCCCCCTGCCGCTCGGTGCCAGGACCCTCTCGGTGACCCTGACCGACCCCGACGGGCTGGCCACCACCAAGACCCGCACGCTCACCGGCCGGGACATCGCCCCGCCGCACCTGCAGGTGGACTTCCCCCAGCCGGCGGCGAACGTCATGGGCGACACCGGCGGGAAGGCGACCGTGGCGATGCACGGCACCGCGCCCGACGGGCAGAGCGGGATGACCGGCGGCAGCGCCTCGGTCGCCTGGGCGCTGAGCCCGACGGGCACCAGGACCGCCGCCCGCCCGGTGAACGGCGCCGACTTCGGTTCGTGGACCGCGGACGTGCCGCTGTCCGGGTTCGGCGCGCACACGATCTATGTGTGGGCGACCGACCACGCGGGCAACACCATGCCCTCGCCGGTGGCCGTGCCTGTCGTGGTCATCAGCTCCTACGTGCCGGCGAATCTCGACCAGCGGCTCGACGAGCGCGAATACCTCGCAGCGCTGCTGTCCTTCGCCCAGGAGCAGGTGACCGTGCCCGGCTCACCGCCGGTGCCCCTGGACACCGAGCGGCTGGTCGCCGCCCTGGGGCAGCCCGTGGACAGGCTGAGCCAGCCGCTGTCCGCCGCGTTCGACAGCGGGAGCCGGGAGGTCAACCAGCTGCGGGTGCCCGTGGAACTGCTCAGGGCCCGCATCGCCGCCACCGGCGCGTCCACCGCCCCCGGTGCGGCCGGCGAGGCCGCCTACCGCGGCACCGCCTACGCGGCGCTGCTCTCCGCAGCCGGTACCTCGTACGCCGAACTGCGGCTGGCCAGGGGCGCCGAGCCCGCGGCCCGCCAGGCGCTCGCCGCCCGGCTGGGCATCAGGCTGTCGGCGACCGCACCCGACGAGCTCGACCAGCTGCTGCTGGACTCCGCGGAACCCTCGGAGACGGCGATGGAGACCGTCTTCGGCCTCCCCGCGACCACCGCGGCCGACCCGCTGCGGATCCCCTCCACACCGCTGCTGCTGTCCTGGCAGCTGGCGGGGCTGGCGGCGACCTGGTCGGAACAGGACCAGCATCCGACCGTGCCGCCCGCCTACGGGGCGGTCGCCGACCCCGACGTCATCGGCGCCGCGGACGTCGTCGCCGGGCCGAGCGGGGACCGGATCCGCACCCTGCTCACCGCCCGGCAGCAACTGCTCACCGACTACGCCGCCTCGCTCACCCAGGCCCGCACGCAGGCGCCCGACGCGCCCGCCGGGCTCGCCGCCATGCAGGCGCTCGCACTGCCCGGCACCGACCTCGCGGCGCTGGAGGCCGCGGACGCCCAGGGCACCGACATCGGCGCGGCCCTGGCGGCCGCCGGGCTGACCCGCGGCGGTTTCCTCTACCTCAGGAAGCTGGCCCGCCTCGCGGCGACCGGCAGCGTGACGGCAGCCGAGTGGGGCGACGCGGTCGCCGTGCTGACCGGCGCCCACAAGCAGTCGCTGTACCCGGTGTGGCGCGCGCAGGAGTCCGTCGTCGTGCTGTCCCCCGACTTCTTCGTCCTGGCCGCAGGGGGACCGCGGGTCAGCCCCTACCGTGTCGACGCAAGGGCCCGCGCGGACTGGCAGACCGCGCTGCGCAACCGCACCTCGCAGCGCGAGGACCTGGTCGACGCCTGCGCCCGCGCCGTCGCGTCCGCCGAGCAGATCGCGCTGCCCGTCCTGCGGGACGCCCTGCTGGCCGACCTCGCGCCCACCACGGCGGGCGACGCCGGCGAGGCGATGTCCGCCAGGTTCCTGGTCGACGTCCTGGCCGGCGGCACGCTGCGCACCACCCGCCTCGGCCAGGCCGTGGAGAGCGTGCAGTCGCTGCTGGCGGCCAAGCGGTCGGGCGAACTGCCCGCCGACCACCCGGCGGCCGACTGGACTCTCGGCGACTTCGACGGCTTCACCGCCGCCTGGGTGTGGATGGGCGAGCAGGGCAGCTGGCAGGCGGCCACCCTGGCCTTCCTGTTCCCCGAGCGCCATCTCGACCCGACCCTGCTCGTCCCCGCCTCCGGGCCGCTGCGGACCCTCTTCGACGATGTCAGCGGCGGCGCGGTCTTCAGCGCGGCCGACGCAGCTGCCGCGGCCGCCACCTACCTGGCGTCGCTCAAACTCGGCTTCGGCTACCTCGACCCGAAGCGGACCGCGGCCCACCAGGCCACCTTGCGCGACCTGTCGAAGGCGCAACCGGAGCCGTCCGCACGGGAGATCTTCTGGGCGGTGCCGATGCTGCTCGCGCAGCGCCTGCAGGCGGCAGGCGACTACCAGGCGGCCCTCGACTGGTACTGGATCCTGTATCCCTACGACGTGGGCTCACCGGTCTCGATCTACAACCGCGTCAACACCGAGGCGGTCAACCGGCCGGACCTCACCTTCCCGCCCCGGTGGACGACGGCCCTCGACCCCTTCACACTGGTCACAGGGCGGCCCGCGCCCTACACCCGCTACACCCTGCTCTCCCTCATCAGGTGCCATCTCGACTACGCCGACGCGGAGTTCACCCGGGAGACCGACGAGTCGGTGGCGCACGCCCGCACCCTCTACGTCACCGCCAGGCGGCTGCTCGGTACGGCCGCGCTGCAACCGCAGCAGCCGACGAACCCCGGCGAGCCGACGCTGGCGATCCCCGACCTCGACGTCCTGCACGGCAGGGCGGAGGCGCAGCTCGCCAAGATCCGGCAGGGCCGCAACATCGCGGGCACGCCCCGCACCCAGGGGATCGCCACCACGACCACGGTGAGCCGGCCCACGCCGTACCGCTTCAAGGTCCTGCTGGAGCGGGCCAGGCAACTCGCCGCTCAGGCAGCCCAGATGGAGGCGGGATTCCTCTCCGCGCTGGAGAAGTACGACGACCGCACCCTGCGCCTCTACGACGCGGTGAAGGGCATCGACCTCACCGCCGCCCAGGTCGACCTCTCGGTCAGCCGGGTGCAGGAGGCCGGTGACGCGGTCACCGCCGCGATCTCCCAGCAGACCAGGGCCGACACCATGGTCACGCTCTACGCCGACGCCGTCGACGCGCCGGAGAACAGCTACGAGAAGGACCTGCTCGACGAGTACTCCGACCTGCAGTACGTCAGGGACGGCATCGCCGTGGCGGACACCGTCATCGGTGTCGCGCAGGCCGCCGCCAAGGCGAGCAGCCTGTTCGACGCGGTGACGAGCTTCGGCGCGAGCACGGTCTTCTCCGGCCAGGTCATCGCCGCGACCGTGGTCAAGGGCGGCCTGGAGCTGCTGCAGAACACCATCGACGCGCAGATGCAGGCCAACCAGTTGCGGGCGGGCATCGAGCAGCGCAAGGAGGAATGGCGCCGCCAGGAGGTCGCGGCCCGGCAGGACTCGCTGATCGCCGCGGCCCAGGTGACGACGGCCAGGGACCAGGCGGCCATCGCCCTGCAGGAGCAGAGCGTGGCGGCGCTGCAGCACGACCAGGCGGTGGCCACGCTGAAGTTCCTCAACGACCAGTTCACCAACGCGGACCTCTACCTGTGGCTGAGCAGCACCATGGGCGGGGTCTACCGCTACTTCCTTCAGCAGGCGACCTCGACCGCGCGGCTGGCCCAGGCGCAGCTGGGCTTCGAGCGGGCCGAGCCGGCGCAGACCCTGATACGCAACGACTACTGGCAGTCGCCCGGCGAGATGACGGCGGGCGGCACGCAGACCGGCCGCCGCGGTCTGACCGGTGCGGAACAGCTCACCGCCGACCTGGCCAGGCTCGACGAGTACTCCTTCAGTTCGGCGCACCGCCGCCTGAACCTCTCCCAGACCTTCTCGCTGGCCCGGCTGATGCCCGCGGAATTCCTGGAGTTCCGCAGGACGGGGACGCTGGCCTTCGCCACCCCGATGTCGCTCTTCGACGCCGACTTCCCGGGCCACTACCTGCGGCTGATCCGCCAGGTGCGCACCAGCCTGGTCGCACTGGTGCCGCCGGACCGCGGCATCCGCGCCACGCTCGCCTCGAACGGCATCTCCCGGGTCACCACCGGGGGCGACGGCGTCTTCCAGGACGTCACGCTGCGCTCCGATCCCGGCATCGTGGCGCTGACCTCGCCGATCAGCGCCAGTGGCGTCTTCGAACTCGACGTCCAGTCGGACCTGTTGCTGCCCTTCGAGTCGAGCGGGGTGGACACGACCTGGGAATTCCAGCTGCCGCCCGCGGCCAACCCGTTCGACTTCTCCGCCATCGCCGACGTGCTGCTCACCATCGACTACACCGCCGCGTACGACGAGACCTACCGCGACCAGCAGATCACCCGGCTCAACGCCGACCGCAGGCGCGGGGCGGACTGCGTCTTCAGCCTGGTCCGCGACTTCCCCGACCAGTGGTACGACCTGAACAACCCCGCCGACCCCGCGCAGCGCGCGGTCACCTTCACCCTGCGGGACCTGGACTTCCCGCTCGGCTACGAGGAGTTGTCCACCTCCGCGGTCACCGTACGGCTCTCGGCAGGCGAGACGGCGCCGGAGGCCGTGGTCACACTCAACCGCGGGGCGGCGGGCGGTGCGGCGACCACGGCAGGCGGCTTCGCAGGCACCCGCCGCGGCAACGCCCCCGCCTGGGTGCCGCTGTGCGAGGGCAGCCCGGCCGGCGAGTGGCGGCTCGGCTTCGGCGCCGGCGCGGACGCCCTGTTCGCCTCAGGCGACCTCGACGACATCCTGATCGTCGTCGGCTGGAACGGCCTCGCCCCCGCCTGGACGTCCTGACCGGCAGGCCGCGTCCGGCCGCATCGCCGGGCGCGGCCTTTGACTCGGGCACTTGACCGAACCATGTCGCATTCCGGAAGGTATGTCCGAGTGGGCGCCGGCAGTCGGCGTCCTCGACGACGGGGGAAGACACGGTGAGGCAGGCGGGACAGCAGTTAGCAGGACCGGCGGGTCAGACGGGGAGCGGCTCCACGGGGTCCGCGTGGTCCGGCGGACGGGGGGTACTGGAGGGCGCCTTCGGGCTGATGGCGGCATTGGAGGAGGCGGGTGAGGCGGGGCTCACCCGGCTGGCGTCACGCAGCGGGCTGCCCAAGTCGACCGCCTACCGGCTGCTGGAGCAGCTGGTGGAGTTGGGCGCCGTCCAGCGGCGCGGCGCGTGCTACCGGATGGGGCCGCGGATGTTCCGGCTCGGGCAGGGGTGGCAGCCGCACCCGGGGCTGCGGCAGGCCGCGCGCGAACCGGTACGCCGGCTGGTCGCGGCGACGGGGGCGACGGTGGGTGTCAGCGTCCTGTGGGAGGGCCAGACCCTCGTGCTGGACTGGGCGCCGGGCCAGGACGAGGCGCTCACGCCGCTGCTGAACGGCACCTCGTGGCCCTGGTACACGGCGGCAGGGAAGGTGCTCACGGCCTGGGTGCCGCCCACCCTTCCGGCCGGCCCGATGCCCGCGACATGGGCGCGGGAGGCCGAGGAGATCAGGGATCGCGGCTCGGCGTTCGACCGCGAGCAGATCATGCCCGGGGTGTGCTGCGCTGCCGTCCCGCTGCGGGCCGGCAGCGGGACGGTCGTCGGCGCGCTGTGCGTCCTGACCGCCCCTTCCAGGCGGCTCGAACAGCTGGCTGAGGACGCCAGGCGGACCGCCGCTGCGATCAGCGCGCGGTTGCGCGGGCGCTGACGCGCCCTCGGGGCGCGGGTGCGGGAACACTGACGCCCGCTCAGGGCGCGGGTGCGGGAACACTGACGCGCACCCAGGGCGCGGGTGCGGGAACACTGACGCCCACTCAGGGCGCGGGTGCGGGAACACTGACGCCCACTCAGGGCGCGGGTGCGGGAACACTGACGCGCACCCAAGGCGCGGGTGTGCGCGGGTGCTGTACAGGGGTCAGGGTGTCGGCTGGCAGGGCCTTCCTCGCGGCCGGCAGGCGGCACCTGCGGCGGGGCGGGTCCGTGGTGCGGCACACCACGGGCCCGGCCCCCGCTCCCCTGTGGACTTCGGCCCACGAGCCGGACGCCGGGCGCCTCAGGACCGTTCGCCACGGCGGCCTGGACCCGTGCGGTGGGCGGGAGGTCCCACCGGCTCCCGACGCTCCGCACGGGCGTCAGCGGGCGGGCCCGGTTTCGACCGGGCGGGAGGGGTCGCGGCTGTAGGCGGACCAGCCGCCGACGAACAGGCGCCCGATGCCCAGACCGGTGTGCTCCATGGTCAGGAGGTTGTGGCAGGCCGTCACTCCCGAGCCGCAGTAGGAGGCCACCCGCGCGGCGGTGCCCCGGTCGACTCCGGCGGCGGCGAACCGGTCGCGGATCTGCTGCAGCGGGAGCAGCCGGCCCCGGCTGTCCAGGTTCTCCCGGCACGGGACGTTGCCCGCACCGGGCACGTGGCCAGGACGCGGGTCGACAGGGTCCTGCTCGCCGATGAAGCGGTCCCGGTTGCGGGCGTCGATCGTCACGGCGTCCGGCCCGGTCACCTCGTCGGCGTCCACCAGTACCTGCGCCGGCCACGGGTGTTCGGCGAAGTCGCCTTCCGCCGGGGCAGGCTCCGCCACGGTCAGCGAGTCGGGGTGGACGTCGAGGTAGGCGGCGAGGCCGCCGTCCAGGACGGCCGCGCGACGGCCCGTGGTCCGCAGCATCCACACCAGGCGGGCTGCGATCACGCCGCCCTGGTCGTCGTAGGCGACCACGGTGTCCCCGTCGCGGATCCCCAGGGTCCGCATGCCCTCGGTGAAGACCTGCGGCGACGGCAGCGGGTTGCGGCCACCTTCCGGAGTGGCCGGCCCGGTCAGCCAGCGGTCCAGATCCACGAACACGGCACCGGGGAGGTGCCCGCTCTCGTACGCGGCCCGTCCGGAACGGCCGTCGAGGTACCAGCGCACGTCCGCCAGGACCGTACGCCCGGGCAGGCCGTCCAACTCCCCCACCCGCACGAACGGCGGGAAACTCACACGATCGGTCATGTCGCGACCCTATGCAGATGACCACATGGTGAGCCAATATTGACCAGATAGCGAGACGTCCTGGGAGCGGTACGCCCCGGCGGCCCGACCCCGGGCGAACCCGGGGTCGGGCCCTCGCGGCCTCGGCTCACGAAGAGGTGACACGCACCGCGATCAGTCGCACCGGCCGCACAGGTATCCGTGGCGCACCACGGAACGGGCCGGGGCCACCACCGGCACGGGCGCCCAACGGCCGCGGTGCGCCCGGTGCGGTGGCGGACCGTAGGGCGACTGCCAGGCGGGGCGATCGGTTCGGCCCTGACCGCCGGCGCCCCGGCGCCGCGTGACCGGGCCCTGGATCAGCCGGACGGCCGGGCCCGAGGAGCCCTCCAGGACAGCGGGCCCGCGGGTGACTCCGCACCCGGTGCACAGCGCCGGGAGCCAGGCCCCGAGGAGCTTGCGGCTCGCGTCGAGGCGGATGGCGCCGTCCGCCGGGAAGCGCCCGAAGGCGCATCTGTGGCAACGGCGAAGGACGATCGGCAGGCAGGTGGGCAGGACCACCCGGTTCTCTGACACAGGGATACACCGGTTCCAGTGAGAAGACCGCAGCGAAAAGGAGCGCGGCGCACAGGGCGTCGCGCGACGGTTCAGCGCTCGGGGGATCTCACTTGGTGTACAACGGCACGTCCTTGCCGGGGTGACTGCGGGCGCGAGCACGATAACGGCACGCGGTCGTACGGCTCCACTGGTTTTCCCGCCGCCCGCGGACATCGCCGGCGGCGGGGTGCGCCGCGCGCCCTGTCCCGCCGGTGCCGGCCGCGCCCGGCGGCAGGGGCGGCCGGGCACGGCGCGCGCAGGGGTGCCTCGCGGCCTACCGGGAGGCGGACTTCGCGTGCGGGCCGGTCGAGGTCCACAGATCGCGGTTCCCGGCGATCAGCACGCGGCCGTCGGCCAGGGTGACGGCGGTGGTCGGCCAGTCCTGGCCGCAACCGAGGCCGCCGCGCTTCCAGTGCGCGGTCGACGCGGTGCCGTCGCCGATCCACAGATTCCCGCATCGCACCGTCGGGGACTCCGGCTTCGCCTTGTGCTGCGCGGCCGTGCCGACCAGCACCGGGCGCCCCGCGCCGTCCACCGTCGCCGCGTCGATCTCGCCTGCACCCATCGCCGCGGTGTCGGCCCGCACCCAGTGCGTGCCGTCGGCGCTGGTCAGCACCAGCGGCAGGGAGTTGTAGACGTCGCCGGTCCGGGCATGGCCGCCCACCGCGTACCACCGGCCGGAGGCGTACAGCACGCTCCGGACCTGCGTGCCCGGCGGCGTCGCGGGGATGGTGCCCGCGGTCCAGTGCGTGCCGCCGTCCGCGCTGTGCCAGAACGGCAGAGTGCCCTCGGCCGCGTGGAAGTCGTAGGCGTTGGTGGCGCCGGCGCCGAAGGCGACGACATCAGAACCGTGGGTGGCGAAGCCGCCGACGGGGGTGTGCGCGGGCTCGCCATCGGCCGGGAGCTCCACGCGGTGGACGGTGGCGCCTCCGTCGTCGGAGGCGAAGAGGTAAGGCGACTCGACCTTGTTCACGTACTCCCCGCCGCCGATCAGCAGCCGGGTGCCGACGCGTATCGCGGCGTTCACCGAGGCGTCGTCGTCGGTCTCGTGCTCGGGGTGCAGGTTGAAGTCCAGCGGCAGCTTGGCGAGCGGGATCAGCTCGCCGCCGGCGGTGCGGCGGGTCAGCGCGCCGCCGACGCCGATCAGCGAGCCGTTCGTCCATGGCACCGCCACATCCGCCTGGAGGCCGCCGCCTGCCCATCCGCTGCGCATCGAGTAGGGCTTGTCGTCCTCCTCGGCGGTACCCGGGCGCGGGGTGATCGAGAAGGCCGTACAGCCGTCGGAACCGGTCCAGTTGACGTTCGCGTACTGGTAGCCGTTGGCGAACGTCCCCACGCCCAGCGCGCAGTCGCCGAGCGGCACGAGCTGCCGCAGGCCCTGGCCGGGCGCCACATAGCCCTTGGTGTTGCCGTAGTCCTGTGCAGCGAACTCCACCGCGCCCGCGTGCTCGGTGTAACCGAGTCTGGTCGCGCTCGTGTCGCCGCCCGAAGCGCTCCGCGTCCCGCAGCCCGCCAGCAGCATCGCCGTACAGCCCACCAGGCCCGCGGCCGCCGCGAGCCTCCCCCCACGTCGTCTCATCCCGCCACGCTAGCCGACCCCCGCATAGGGCGGCCTTCGGGGCGGGCGGCGTGGTCCGCGCGGTCGCCGGGGCCTGTCAGGCGTCCGCCGACCGCGGGTTCGCTTGCCTCAGCACGTCGTATCCGACGAAGGTGAACATGCTCATGCCCTCGACAAGCGGCCGCGGTTCAGCGGTGAAACGGTGCACACCGACACCGAAGCCGGCGTCTTCTTCCGACAGCCACTGCCGTTCGAACCCGCGGGCCTCGAACCACTCGCAGATCAGCGGCACCCGGTCGGGAGCTCCTCGGTGGCGGGTCCAGATGACGGTGCCGCCGGTCCTGCACAGCTGGGAGCACGAGTCGACGGTGCGCTCGATGTCCTCGTCGGTGATGTTGCCGAACACTCCGCAGACCAGTACCAGGTCCGCAGGCACCATGTCGCGGTAGTGATCGGTGAGCGACGCGTCGGCGGTCACCACTTCCACCTGAGGGAGCCCCGCGGCGCGGGCCCCCGCCCTGGCGCGCTCGGTGTTCCGAGCGTCCAGCTCGACAAGTCGTGCCCGTACATCGCCTCGGCGCGGGTGGTCGGCCAGCACGTTCAGCAGATCGCGCCCCTGACCTGCGCACAGGCTGACAACCCGAAGCGGACCGGACGGGCTGCTGTCCAAGGCGGCCCGGATCCGGGCTTCGACAGCCTCCAACCGCCGGGCCATCCACGAGTCGGGAAGATCGTAGGCTTCGTGCCAGGTCTGCCAGTCCATGGAGGAAAACCTATGCGACGGCTTCGTCCGGCGCCTCGACCAGGCCACCCGCTTCACGGCCTTCCGGACGACCCGTACGACCGGGCGGGCGCCGTGGACGCGCCGGCCCGGACGGCAGCCGCGGAAAGCGCGAACGTATGGACCGGCGACGACGACCCGCGGGAGAATGCGGTCATGCGCATCCCCAGAGCCGACGACCCCGAACTGATGGACGCGGTCAATCGCTACGTGCTCGCCGGCGAGGGGAACATCAAGCGCTACCTGAAGCTCCTGCACGGAAGCTTCGTGGCGCTGGAGGCCGCGGAACGTGCGGACTTCCTCCGCTCACTCGCGGAGGACGCCGAGCGGATCACCGACCGCGAACTCGGTGTCCTGCTCGACAGCGAGTGGCGATCCCGGATCACCGCGGCCTGGCTGATCGGGCTGGGCCGCCGGGAGCAGTTCCGCGGACGGCTCGGGGAGCTGCTGCTGGCCAGCGAGCTCACCTACGCGGGCCAAGGCTACTGCGTCGCGCTGGCCCGCCTCGGCACCGCGGCGGACGCCCGGCTCCTCGTCGCCTACCTGGACCGGTACCTCCGTCGGCCGGACTGCCCATACGACCAGCACTGGGCGCTCGGCGCCCTGCTGCACATCGACGAGCGCCTTCACACCCGAAGCGCCGCCCCATTCACCCGGCCCGACGGGCTCTGGGAGCAGTGGGCGCGGGACCGGTACGACCCGGCGAACGAGAAGGAGCGGATCGACACCCTGTGTGCGTTCGCGGATCAGGCCGTCCGCAGCGCGGCCGCTCCGGGGCAGGACCCCTAGGGCCTGGCTCGGGCAGGGGCTTGGATCCGGCCATGTCCCGGATCGGTGTCCGGCCGCACGCGGTCGCCCGCTCAGCGCAGCAGCGCGTCGAGGAACGGGCTGGACAGCACGTGGTGCGGATCGAGCCGGTCGAGGATCGCCACCGCCTCGTCCCAGCCGGGGCCGCCTCCGGCCCGGTGGCCCGCCGGGATGGCGCCGGTGAGGACATCCGGATCGGACCAGGCTGCCGTCTCGGTGTAGGCCCACCCCTTGGACCACTCCACCCGGACCGTCGCCCGGTCCCCGTCCAGCGCCAGCAGGAACTGCTCGACGTCGCGGTAGAAGCGGTGCAGGGCGGGCGTGGTCGGCAGGGAGAGGATGTCGATCCACACGGCGGTGTCGACGTCGGGCCGGTCGGGACGCGGCCGCAGGGCGGACAGCAGCGGCGGCCGGGCGCCGGGCACTCCGCACGCGGCGGGGTCCTCAAGACCGGTCACCCGGATCTCCACCTGGCCGTTGACCGGGAACTCGCCGCGTGCCGCGTACTGCGCGAGCAGCGTCCGGTAGAAGTCGGCGAACCGGCTGACCACCCACTGCAGATCGGCGCGCCGGGTGAGGACGGCGTAGCCGTTGGCGGTCTCGCGCAGCGTGGTCGGCCGCACGTATTCCAGCAGGTTGCGGGAGGCACCCCACAGGTCGGAGCGCAGGCCGCCCGCCAGCAGGTGGGTGAGTACGTCGCCGGTCAGCACGTCCCGCACCAGGGTCCCCGAGAGCAGGACATCGGTGATGTCGCCGGTCAGCGCGACCTTCGCCAGCAGGTACTGGACCTGCCCGAAGAGCGCCGCGCCGGCCCAGGCGCCTGAGACCAGCTCGCCGGCCAGCCGGGCCACCGGCTCGGGGATCGAGTCGGAGAAGGGGTAGTTGTACGGCTCGGTGACGGCGCGCGCGGCGAGCGGCCGGTGCGGGGTGACGCTCCAGGTCTTCAGCCAGGGGCTGTCGGTGAAGGCGAACCAGATCGCCTCCACCCGGCCGGTGCCGTCCACGAAGCCGGCCAGGGTCCTGGTGCCGGCCGGGGCGCCGGGTGCGGCGAACAGTTCGGCGGCGGGGATGTCCAGGTAGGACCGGCAGCGCAGATTGACGTCGGCACCGACCCGCAGGACGGCCTCGGTGACGAGCGAGCGGCCGAGGTGGGTGAGGAGCGCGGCGCAGTCGGGCTCTGCTCTGCCGAAGGTCCGCAGGACGTAGCTGCCTGCGTCGGAGTCCCAGACCACCGCGGTCAGTTCGGTGACCAGGTTGCTCAACGAGCCGTAGCCGTGCCCGGGTGCCGGGATCTCGCCCAGGGCGGGGGCGGCCGTGCCGTGCGCGCCGATGGCGAGGGCGCCCCCCACCGACAGGTCGCCCGGCGCCGGTGCGGCGGTGACGCCGTGGCCGCCGGCCCCGGCGAAGGCGAGCAGCGTCTCCAGCGAGGCGCCGGCCTGGACCCGGACTTCGGCCGAGCCGTCGGCGGACTGCTGCTCGAGCGACATCGCGGTGAGATGTGCGGTGGTGTCCAGCAGGATGACGTGGGCCGCCGCGGGTGTGCCGTCCGCGACGGTCAGGGGTGCCCAGCCGTGCCGCTGCCCTTGCGCGCGTGCCGTCCAGCCGGCGCCGTGTGCCCAGTTGACGACGTCGAGTACGTCCTGCGGGGTGCGGGGGGCACAGGTCCACAGCTGGTCGGTGCGGATCTCGCCGGCCCAGTTCTCGTAGACGCGCTGGTGGACGTCGAGTCCGGCCGGGAAGCCGGGCGGCGGCCCCGAGGCGGCGTAGGCGCTGCCCGGCCGGGCCAGCCCGCGCAGCAGCCAGACCGCGCCGCCCGCGGCGGCCGACGACGCGAGCAGCCCGCGCCGCGACAGCGCGCGGCCCTGCTTCGAGGGTTCCTCCGTCATCCCCGCCATCCCTCCCCTTGCCCCGCTTCGGCCCGGCCGCGCCGGGCCGGTCCAGACGGATGCTACGCAGAGGCGACGACCTTCCGGGTCGTGTGTTCGATCGGTTCACGTGAACGAGTGAATGTCCCACGAACCGTCCCTCACGGACCCGTTCGTGGGTCTAATGCTGTGCCCGCAAGGGTGTGCCGGAAGCTCGCGGCCGGTGAACTCCCGGTCACGGCACCGGGGGGCGGGGCTCAGACCGCGAGGCGCCGGCGGCGACCCCGCTGCCGGCAGGTCGCGCCGCAGTAGCGCATGGGGCGACCGGTGGGCATGGGGTGCAGAGCGGCCCCGCACTCCGCACAGCTCGCCACGGATTCCCTGCGGATGCCCGCGCCGTCACGAAAGGCCTGCTGTTCCGTGACGCCGTCGGGGGTCCGCAGACCGTCGAGGGTGAGCCGGACGAGCCTGAGGCCGGCCGATCGGTCGTGGCGGGCGGTGAGCATCGAGGCGCACCCGACGGTGAGCGAGACGACGTCATCGGGTCCGATGTCGGCACGTACGCCGCCGGCCCGCTGCGCGGCGTGCAGCAGCGCGGTCAGGACCTGGCGGAAGCGCAGCACGGCCGCGGTGAGCATCGGGCGCGGCCAGCTCGCGTCGGCGGCCACGACGTCGCACACGTGGCCGCGCCCGTGCGTCTTCTCGACGACCTCCAGCAGGAAGCCGAAGAAGGCGGGGGTGGGCGCGAATCGGGCCATCCGGCGCTCGCCGGAGACGACCAGGTCGTTCAGGTGCCGGGCGAAGACCGCTTCGAGGAGGGCCTGTTTACTCGGAAAGTGCCGGTAGACGGTGCCGGCGCCGACGCCCGCGCGGTGCGCGATCTCGCCGAGCGGGACGTCGAGCCCCTGCTCGGCGAAGACCTCGCCCGCGGCGGCGAGCACCCTGGCCCGGTTGCGGCGGGCGTCGGCCCGATCGCCACCGGTCGTCGCTTCGGTCATGTCACGAAACCCCTTGTGTGCCCGGATCAACCGGGTTGGAGTATCCCGGATATCCCCGGGTTCCGCACCTGCCGGTGACGGCCGCGCCCGGGGCGAGGGAGGACGACATGACCGCACATCCCACCGGTTCCGCCGCCGGGCCGGCCGCGCACGGCCTCGTCGCCGTGACGGGCGCCACCGGGCAGCAGGGCGGCGCGACGGCGCGACGCCTGCTCGCCGCCGGCCGGCCGGTGCGCGCCCTGGTACGCGACAAGGTGGCGCCCGCCGCGGTGGCGCTCGCGGACGCGGGGGCCGAGTTGGCACTCGCCGACTTCGACGAGCCGTCAAGCCTGGCGCCCGCGCTGGAGGGTGCCACCGCGCTGTTCGCGGTGCCGCCGGTCGCCTACCGGCCGACCGGGAGCAATGCCGAGCTGGAGTTCACCCGTGGCCGGGCGCTGGCGGACGCGGCGCTGGCCGCGGGGGTGCGCCAGGTCGTCTTCACCGGCGTCGCCTCGACCACGGGCGACGCCTTCGCCGCACCCGGGAAGCGGCGCATCGAGGAGTACTTGCACGAGCACGTCCCGCTCGTGACGGTGCTGCGCCCGGTGCGGTTCATGACGAACTACCTCGGCATGCCGGGGATCGGCCTCGACGGCTTCGTCGGCGGTGTCCACCGGCATCTGTTCCCGCCGGACGAGCCCGTCCAGATCATCGCCCTGGAGGACATCGCGGAGTTCGCCGCCCTGGCCTTCGAGCAGCCCCGCCGTTTCGCCGGAAGGACCCTCGAACTGGCCGGTGACGACCCGACACCGGCGGAGGCCGTCGCGGCGATCGGCGCGGCGACCGGGGCCCGGGTGCGCTATGAGCAGCTCACCCACGACGAGGCCGTCGCGCTGAGCCCGCAGATCGCCGGAGTGCGGAAGGCGTGGATCTCGGGCCTGCGCTGGCACGCCGACATCGAGGCGCTGCGGGTCATCCACCCGGGGCTGCGCACCCTGGCGGACTGGCTGTCGGAATCCGGAGCGGCCGCTCTGCGCTCCCGGTTGCTCGACGGCCTCGACAGCGGGCCCCGCCCGGCCGCTGCGGTCGACCCTTCGGGTGCCTGACCGCTCCCTGACCCGCACCTGACCGCTCGGCACCCGGCGCGGGGCGCGTCCGACCCGCGCCCCGCGGGGATCACCGGACTCGGCGGCCCGGCCCGCGGCCGCCGATTCCGATGGTGCGGGAGGGTCTTGGTGCGCAGTATGGGGCGATGCGGATCTTCAAGGCTGTTCTGCGCAGTCGCCGGGCCTGGCCGACACATACTCCACCGACCGTTCCTCCCTCCGGCGCGCCGGTCTTCCACTGCCCGCGGTGCAGGACTCCGGCCCCTGACGGCCGTATGGTCTGCGGCTCGTGCGGATCGCGGCTGGACGGCGGGGATGACGGGGACGGGGACGGGCATGGGCGCGGGCGCGACTGATCCTGCGCAGCCGGGCAGCCGGGGGCTGCCCGGGTCGAGCGCGCCGGCCGCCGCGAGGTCGATGCCGTCGACGCGAGCGCTCCCTGCGGGCGCTACGCGCCGGGGAGCTTGGCGCCGAGGATGTCGACGAAGTCGACGGTGGGCGGCGCGATGAACAGTGCGGGGGCCGCCTGCTCCAGCGGCTTGCTGTAGGCGTCCCAGTGGGCCTGGCGGCCGGCCTCGTCCTCGAAGGCGTCGAAGACGGCGAATGACGCGGGTCCCACGCGCATCGCGTGCCAGGCGATCGTGGAGACGTCGCCGCGCACCTGGAGGAGCGCGGACCGGAGCATGCTCTCGACCTCCGCGACCTTGTCGGGTTTGGCGTCGAAGCGGATGAGAATACCGACGGTGACCATGACTGCCTCACTTCTGTAGTGATCCTTCGAGAAGTAAGCCAACCACACATCTCTAGCGATCGATATAGAATCGCGGACATGAGAACAGGCAGGCCCAGGTCCTTCGATCGCGACGAGGCCCTGGAAGGCGCCATCGCCGTGTTCTGGCAGCACGGTTACGAGGCCACGTCCGTCTCGCTGCTGACCGGTGCCCTCGGTATCGGCGCCCCGAGCCTGTACGCGGCATTCGGCGACAAGAAGACGCTCTTCTACGAGGCGCTGGACCGCTACAACCGCACCTATGGTGATTTCACCGTCCGCGCTCTCACCGAGGAGCCGGACGCCCGGGCGGCCGTGGAACGGCTGCTGCGCGACGCCTCCGCCGCCTACACCCGTCCCGACCGCCCGCCCGGCTGCCTGCTGATCACGGCCGCCACCAACTGCTCCCCGCAGTCAGCCGATGTCGCCACCCGGCTGCGCGACATCCGCGCCCGAGCCGGGACCGCCCTGGCGGACAAGATCGGCGCGGCGGTACGGGCCGGCACCGTCCCGGCCGGCACCGACGCCAAGGCGCTGGCCTCCTTCTACGCCGCGGTCCTCCAGGGGATGTCCGCCCAGGCCCGCGACGGTGCCACCCGCGCCGACCTGCGCCACATCGCCGAGGCCGCCTTGCGGGCCTGGCCCGCGCCGCAGGCCTGACCGCACCGGGTGCCCGAAGAGCGGGCCGCCGGGATCCGGCTCAGCGGGAACGGGCGGGACGAACGGTCAGGTCATCGCCCACCTGTCAGGCACCTCGCCCCCGGGCAGGACGGCGTCAGCCGCGGGCTTGCCCCTGCCCACCACGGCCTCCCCCAGCGCTTCCAGCATGGGCCGGATCAGCGGGTGCTCCTCCGCTCCGCAGCGCACCGCGGCGAAGACCCGCCGGGTCGGCGCCACACCGTCGACGGAGCACACCACGGCCCCGCCGAGGTCCACCCCGCGAAGTGCCGACCGCGGTACGAGGGCGACGCCCGCTCCCGCCGAGGTCATGGCGACCACCGCGTGGAAGTCGTCGGACTGGTGCTCGAAGGCGGGCTGGAATCCGGCGGCCTCGCAGGCCAGCACCACCACGTCGCGGCACGGGTTGCCCGGGGAGGGGCCGATCCACCGGTCGGCTGCCAGCTCGACCAGCGGCACCCGGTCGGCACCGGCGAGCCGGTGCCCGGCGGGGAGTACGACGTCGAAGGGTTCCGCGTACAGCGGCACGCGGGTCAGCCGGGCGTCGCCCGCCGCCGGGGCGCCGCGATACTCCACGGCGACCGCCACATCGACCTGCCGGTCCAGGACCATCGGCAGGCTCGCGTCCCCCTCGGCGTCCAGGACGCGGACCCGGATGCCGGGCGCCGCCCTGGCGAGGTGGACCAGGGCGGGTGCCACCGCCAGGCTGATGCCGGTCGCGAACGACGCCACGGTGACCGTGCCGGCCGCGCCCGAACTGTGCGCGACGAGCTCGGCCTCCGCACGCTCCAGCTGGGCGAGGACGGCGTTGGTGTGGCGCAGCAGGATGTCGCCGGCCGCGGTGAGGTGCACACCGCGGCCCGATCGCTCCACGAGCCGGTGCCCGGTCTCCTGCTCGAGGGCGGCGAGCTGCTGGGAGACCGCGGACGGGGTGAGGTGGAGCGCGGCGGCGGCAGCCGTCACCGTACGGTGGTCGGACAGCGCGCGGAGGATGTGCAGCCGCCGTGCTTCGATCATGGGGACAATTGTCTCAAACCGCGTGAGCGCTCATGCATCGAGCTCCGCCCTCGCGGCCACGAAGGCGTCGACCGCGCGGTGCACGTCCTGCGTGGAGTGCGCCGCGGACAGCTGCACGCGGATCCGGGCCTGGCCCTGGGGGACGACGGGGTAGGAGAAGCCGGTCACGTAGACACCGCGTTCCAGCAGCAGTTCGGCCATGCGTCCGGCGGCGGCCGCGTCACCGATCATGACCGGGGCGATGGGGTGGTCGCCCGGGGGGATCTCGAAGCCCTCCTCGGCCATCCGCGAGCGGAAGAGCGCGGTGTTCGCGTTCAGCCGCTCCCGCAGGTCGCCGGCCGACTCCAGCAGGTCGAGCACCTTGAGCGAGGCGGCGGCGATCACCGGGGCGAGGGTGTTGGAGAACAGGTAGGGCCGCGAGCGCTGACGCAGCAGCTCGACGATCTCGCCCCGGGCGGCGACGTAGCCGCCGGACGCGCCGCCGAGTGCCTTGCCCAGGGTGCCGGTGATGATGTCGACGCGGTCCATGACGCCGTGCAGCTCCGGAGTGCCGCGCCCGCCGGGGCCGACGAAGCCGACGGCGTGCGAGTCGTCGACCATGACCATGGCGTCGTGGCGGTCGGCGAGGTCGCAGATCTCCCGCAGCGGTGCGACGTAGCCGTCCATGGAGAACACCCCGTCGGTCACGACGAGGCGGCGGCGCGCCCCTGAGGCCGCCTTGAGCTGCTGCTCCAGGTCGGCGAGGTCGCGGTTGGCGTACCGGAAGCGGCGTGCCTTGGACAGCCGGATGCCGTCGATGATCGAGGCGTGGTTGAGCGCGTCGGAGATGACCGCGTCCTGCTCGCCGAGGAGCGTCTCGAAGACGCCGCCGTTGGCGTCGAAGCAGGAGGAGTACAGGATCGTGTCCTCCTGGCCGAGGAAGGAGGAGAGGCGCTGCTCCAGTTCCTTGTGCACCTCCTGGGTGCCGCAGATGAAGCGGACGGACGCCATGCCGTAGCCCCAGCGGTCGAGCGCCTCGTGGGCGGCGGCGATCACCGCGGGGTGGTCGGCGAGGCCCAGGTAGTTGTTGGCGCAGAAGTTGAGCACCTCGCCGGGGCGGCCGCCGGCGGTGACACTGACCGTCGCGGACTGCGGGGTGCCGATGACACGCTCGGGCTTGTGCAGTCCTGCCGCGCGGATCTCGTCGAGGGTGGCGCGCAGGTCGTCGCGTACGGAATCGAACATGGAGGAGTCCTTCGACTGGAGCGGGTGGATGGGTCAGGAGGTCCAGTCGAGGACGACCTTGCCGCCGAGCCCGCTCGCGGCGTCGGCGAAGGCGGCGTCGAATTCGCGGAAGTCGTACCGGCCGGTGATCACCGGGGCGAGGTCGAGGCCGCCCTCGAGCAGCACGGACATGGCGTACCAGGTCTCGAACATCTCGCGGCCGTAGATCCCCTTGATGGTGATCATCGAGGTGACGATCCGCGACCAGTCGACCGGGTACTCCTGGGACGGCAGGCCGAGCATGGCGATCCGGCCGCCGTGCGTCATGTTCGCGATCATGTCGCGCATGGCCACGGGCTGCCCGGACATCTCCAGGCCGATGTCGAAGCCTTCGCGCAGGCCGAGTGCCCGCTGGCCGTCGGCGATGGTCTCGTCGGTGACGTTCAGGGCCAGGCTGACGCCGATCTTGCGGGCGAGGTCGAGGCGCTGCTCGCTGACATCGGTGATCACGACGTTGCGGGCGCCGGCGTGCTTGGCGACGGCGGCGGCCATCAGCCCGATCGGGCCGGCGCCGGTGATCAGGACGTCCTCGCCGACGAGTGGGAAGGACAGCGCGGTGTGCACGGCGTTGCCGAACGGGTCGAAGATCGCGGCGACATCCAGGTCGACGGGAGTCCGGTGCACCCAGACGTTCGACGCGGGAAGCGCGACGTACTCGGCGAAGGCGCCGTCGCGGCCGACGCCGAGGCCGACCGTGGCGCGGCACAGGTGGCGCCGCCCTGCCAGGCAGTTCCGGCACTTGCCGCAGACGAGGTGGCCCTCGCCGCTGACCCGGTCGCCGACCGCGATGTCCGTGACGTCGCGGCCGGTCTCCACGACCTCGCCGACGAACTCGTGCCCGACGATCAAGGGTGTGCGGATCGCCCGCTGCGCCCAGCCGTCCCAGGAGCGGATGTGCAGGTCGGTGCCGCAGATGCCGGTGCGCTGCACCTTGATCAGTACATCCCCGGGGCCGGGCGTCGGCTCGGGCACGTCCATCAGCCACAGGCCGGGCTCGGCCTTCTTCTTGACCAGTGATTTCAACGCTGCGGCTCCTGTCGTCCACCGGGTCTCGTGCAGCCCCCGGGTCGACATGAAGCCTGACGGATGGCGGCGCTCCCGGTCCATCGAGGATTTCTTAAGCGGCACAGCAGCTTTTCTTCACGCCCGCCGGTAAGGCGGGTGCCATGGGCCGGAGGGGCATCCGCCGCGTGGTCCTGGGGCGTGGCCTGCGGACTCTTTGTCGACACAAGTCGGTCGCCACCGCGCACGGCCCGACTCGTCCCGTGCCGGAAGCGTCATCGGGCGTCGGTCACCTGACGACTACTTGACCTGGGTATTGTCAGTCCTTTAGACATCAGATGTGGCCCTCTCCGCCGACTCCTCGTTCCCTGTCGTCTCCGGCGCGGACGGACCGCGGGTCGTCCGGCCGCGCGGAGTGCTGGATCTGCGGTGCGAACCGGGGGCCGTCGAACTGGAGTACGGCGCGGGGGCCGTCGTGGTGGTGACAGGACTGCCAGGGGCGGGAAAGAGCACCCTCATGGCGCGGGCGGCCCAGGCAGCGGCTCTCGCGGACTCGCAGGCGGTCAGGGAGCGCTGGGCGGCACGGGTGCCGGGATGGCTGGCCTACGCGGTGTACCGGCCCCTGGTCCGGATCGAGCACTACGCCCGCCTGCGCGCCGCCATGCGCCGGGCCGAGCCCCTGGTGGTGCACGACAGCGGGTCGCAGGCCTGGGTACGCGGCTGGCTCGCCCGCGCCGGCCGGCGCCGCCGACGTCCCCTGCATCTCATCACGTTGGCGGTCACCGAGCCGGAGGCGATCGCCGGCCAGCAGGCCAGGGGCCGCCGGGTCACGCCCTACGCTCTCGGCCGCCATGTCCGCGCCTTCCGCTCCCTGGAAGCGCAGTTGGCGAAGTCCGCGGCCCCGCCGCCCGGATACGCCTCGGTCGTGCTCCTCGATCGGAGTTGCGTCGCCCGCCTGCGGACGATCCGCTTCATCCCGGCGCCGCCGCAGCCCCTCGGCCGGGCAGGGCCCGACCGGCATGAAGCCGACCGGCACGACGACCCGCGCTGACCTCGACGGTCTGCCGCGATGCCCAGAGGCACCCGCGTCCCCGGGCGGGTCAGCCGCTCACGACCGCGCTCAGACGGCACACGGCCTCAGCGATCGCCTCCCGGCCGCGGGCGAGGTAGCGGCGGGGATCGACGGCGTCCGGCTTGGCCGCCAGCGCGTCGCGGACCGCGCGGGTGAAGGCGACGCCGAGCGCGGTGCCTATGTTGACCTTGGAGATGCCCGCCCCGACGGCCCGCCGCAGCTCGTCGTCGCCGACGCCGGACGAGCCGTGCAGCACCAGGGGTACCGGCACGGCATCCCGTAGCCGTTCGATCAGCGCGTGGTCCAGGGTCGCCGAGCGCTCGGTCATCGCGTGGCTGCTGCCGACGGCGACAGCGAGGGCGTCGACACCGGTGTCCGCCACGTAGTGCGCGGCCTCCTGGGGATCGGTGCGCACACCGGCCGCGTGCGCGCTCGCGGGGGCGTCCGGTTTGCCTCCCACGTAACCGAGTTCGGCCTCCAGCCACAGCCCGGCGCCGTGCGCCCACCGCGCGGCGGCGAGCGTGGCGGCGCGGTTCTCGGCGTACGGCTGGGCCCCGGCGTCGAACATGGCCGAGGAGAAGCCCGCTTCCGCCGCCTTGTGCAGCAGCCCGATGTCCGTGACGTGGTCGAGGTGCAGCGCGATGTCGATGTCGCAGTCGCGGGCGACCTGCGCGGCGGCCCGCGCCATCGGCTCGACCTGTCCGCCGTGGAAGCGCACGGCGTTCTCGCTGATCTGGAGGATCACCGGTATGCCGGCTGCGGAAGCACCCGCGGTGATCGCCTCCGCGTATTCCAGCGTGATCACGTTGAACGCCGGTACGGCTCGGCGCTCCGCGGCAGCGCTCAGGACCAGTTCGCGTGTGGTCGTCAGTGGCATCGTTACGCCTCTCCTTCTGTGGGCGGCGCGCTTCGTGGCGCCGACCGGTACGGACGAGGCACGTCCGTACCGGCCGGGATCGGGGGGTGACGGCGAGCGGCGGGCTACGTGAGGGGGTGCAGGACCACGCCGCGCACGACCCGGTTGACCTCGCCTGAGGGGAAGGGTTCATCGGGCCTGATCCCCCGCGCCAACGAGGTCCGCAAGGCGATGAGTTGGGCGTAGACCACTGCCGCGAGGGCCAGGACGACGTCCTCGACGCCGTCGAGCCCGGGCACCGTCCAGGTGTCGGCACCGCAGGCCGCGGGCTCCGCGCCGGATACCGCGGTGACGGTCACGACGCTGCCGGCGGGGAGATTTCCGCGCAGCTCCGCGACGATGTCCTGGTCGTACCGGCGGGTGTACGGGTCGTTCGACAGGTAGACGACGACGGCCGTACGTTCGTTGAGCACCGCCTTGGGGCCGTGGCGGAATCCCAGCGAGGACTCGGAGCCGGCCACGACGGCTCCGCCGGTGAGCTCGAGGACCTTCAGCGCCGACTCCTGGGCGAGGCCCTTCAGTGCCCCGCTGCCCAGGTAGACGATGCGCTCGGGGGCCCGGTCCACGAGGCCGGCGATCGCGTCGGCGCCGCCGCCGTCCGCCATGATCGACTCTGCCGCGCGTGCGAGGCGCTCCGCGATCCCGTCATGCGCGCCGCCGCCCAGGACAAGCAGCGCGGCCAGTGCCATGCAGGTGAAACTCGACGTCATGGCGAAGCCCCGGTCGTTCGACTCGGCAGGCATCAACAGCACCCGGGACGCCGGGCGTTCGGTGTGCTTTCGCGCCAGGTCACCGGCCGCGTTGCAGGTGATGACGAGATGGTGCACCTCGGAGAGCACCTGGTCGGCCAGGTCGGTGGCGGCCACGCTCTCGGGGCTGTCGCCCGACCGCGCGAAGGACACCAGCAGGGTCGGCACGTCCTCGGCAAGGCATCCGCGGGGGTCTGCGACGAGGTCCGTGGTCGACACCGCGTCGACGCGCAGTCCAAGCCGCCGGGCCAGTGCCGATTGCAGCACCTGGCCGGCGAAAGCGGAGGTGCCGGCGCCGGTGAGCACCACCCGCAGGTCACCGCGTGCCGTCAGTGGGTGCAGGAACGCGTCCAGCGACTCCCGCGAGGCCGCGACGAGCCGATCGACCTCCCGCCACAGGCGGGGCTGCTGGGCGATCTCGCGGACGGTGTGGACTGCACCGTCGTCGACGGAGGGACTGCCGGAACCGGATGTCACAGATACTCCTTGCGTGTCGGGTCGCGGGCGCGGGCGATGCCCGCGCCGAGCAGGTCCGCTCCACTCCTCCGGGCCCAGGGGCCCGCCGGTGGTTCGGCTCTGGTGGCTGTCGCCGGCCGCCGCCTGGTCCGGTTGCAGACCAGTTCGAGCCACTCTGCCGTACCGCAGGCGGTGGCAGCCGCCTGCCGCGCGCCGGAACGACCATCGCGTCAACGCAGCAGACCGGAAGCCGCCTTCGCCACAACGGCCCGGCCACTCCGCCGTATCCGTGGAGCGGCCGTCACGACGACCAGCGGATGAGCCGAGGCCCGCTGGGAACGGTACTGGCCTCCTCTGCGGTCGTCAACGGTCACTATCTGGTATGCTTCTGGTATGCTTACTCCTCCGGACCCGGCTCACCGACTCCCCCGCGGCCTCCTGGGCGGTGACGCACTGCCGCTGTACGCCCAGGTCGCCACCCGCCTGTGGGCCGACATCTCGGCCGACGGCGCCAAAGCGGACGACCGGCTGCCGTCGGAGCGCGTCCTGGCCGCGCGATACGGCGTCTCGCGCGTCACCATGCGCGCCGCGCTCACCGATCTGGCGGCGAGGGGCATGGTCGAATCGGCCGCGGCCAGGGGCTGGTTCGTCAGGCAGTCGACCGGCTTCCCGCTCGGCGGCGACGCCGACACCCCTGAGGTCCCCGGGTCGGGCGCACGCAGCGTCGAGGGCTTCGCCGACTACGCGGCCAAGCACGGTCTGGCCACCCACAGCCGCATACTCCAGTCCGCGGTCCGGCCCGCGACCGTCGGCGAAGCGGAAACCCTGCGCGTCGGCCCTGGCACAGCGGTGTTCGAGATGCGACGGCTGCGCTTCCTGGACGGCCAGGTGGTCGTGGTCGAGCACAACCGGCTACCGCTGGCGCTGTGCCCCGCACTCGCCACCACCGACTTCACGCAGGCGTCGCTCTTCGGGACGCTGCGCAGCGCCGATCCACCCCAACTCCCACGGGTCGCCGACTACTCGGTGGAGGCCAGGCAGCCGGACGCCACCGAACGCGAACTCCTGGAGATCAGCGACGCCACACCGGTGCTCCTCGCGCACCAGCTCGCCTTCAACCAGGACGGCCGCCCCCTCGAACTCACCCTGGCCATCTACCGCGGCGACCGCTACCGCTTCCGGGCCTCGATCTCCTCCTGAACGGCTCTCGACGGGATGGGCCTTGCAGGGCCGGTCCGGCGACTCAGAAGGTCTCGACGAACTCCTCCGGTGGTCCCAGCTCCGGCCGGTCCCGCAGCTCCAGCCGCTCCCCGAAGTGCTCCAGTTCCAGCACGGTCACGGTGTTCCGGCCGGGCGTCACCAGCGGCGCGGGCACGTAGAGGGTGGTCTGCGGGCCGATCTCCCAATAGCGGCCCAGCAGGGTGCCGTTGATCCAGGCGAAGCCCTTGCCGAAGCCGGGGAGGGCCAGGAAGGTGTCCGCGGGCTCGGGTGCCTCGAAGCCGGCGCCGGCAAAACCGGTCCGGCCCGCGGGCGCGGCGGCCGCCGGTGCCCGCAGCACCTGGGCCGAGGTCCATTCGTCCAGCGGCAGGCCGTGGACCTGCCAGGTGTGCACGAGCCTGCGGTCGATCCGGACACCGCCCAGGATGCCCTTGCCCTGGCCGAGCAGCGGGCCGTAGTTGATCCGCCCCTGGTTCTCGACGAGCAGGTCGAGCCGCACGCGCTCGCCGGAGCCCGCGATGGGGAGTGAGCCGGTCTCCTGGTCGAGTACGCCGGCGGGGACACCGTCGAGGAAGACCTGGGCGCGGTCGTGCAGGCCGTGGACCGTCAACTCGTGCTCCCCTGACGGGATACGAGGGGCGCCCCGGTAGAGGACCAGGCCCGAGGGCTGCCCGAGCTCCTCGAAGCTCAGCGGATGCGGCGACGCCACCGGCGGCTGGGACAGGGCGGTCAGCGCGTCGAGCAGGCCGCCGCCGCGCACCAGCGGCAGGGTGCGGGGCGCGAGCAGGACGGGATCCGGGGGCAGCGGGCCCGCCTCGGCACCGGTCAGAGCCCGCATACGCTCCCGTAGCGCGAAGAACTTCGGTGTCGGTGAACCGTGTTCGGCGATCGGGGCATCGGAGTCGTAGCTGGTCACGGTCGGCTGGAAGCGGGTGCCGTCGTGGTTGGCGCCGGACGACAGGCCGAAGTTCGTGCCGCCGTGCGCCATGTAGATGCTCACCGAGCCGCCCGCGTCGAAGATCTCGCCGAGCCCTTGGGAGGCACTCGCGGCCGACCGCACATGGTGGGGTTCGCCCCAGTGGTCGAACCAGCCGTTCCAGAACTCCGCGCACATGAAGGGCTCACCGGGCCGCCGTGCCCGCAGCATCGCGGCCGCCTCGGCGGCGCGCGACCCGAAGGTGGCGAAGGCCGGCACGCCGGTCAGGGTGCCGCCGTCGAGCATCAGCTCGGTGGGTCCGTCCGCGGTGTACAGCAGCTCGGTGATGTCCCGCCCGACCAGGGCGTCCCGCACCCACGCCAGGTAGCCGGTGTCGTCCCCGTAGCTGCCGTACTCGTTCTCGACCTGTACCGCGACCACCGGGCCGCCGTGGCAGGCCTGCGCGTCGGCGATCCGCGGGATCAACTCGTCGAACCAGTCGGCCACCGCGTCCAGGTACGGCTCGTAGGACGAGCGGGGCCGCATCCCGGGCACTCCGGTCAGCCAGACCGGCAGGCCGCCGTTGTCCCACTCGGCGCAGATGTACGGCCCAGGACGCACGATCACGTCCAGCCCCGTGCCCTGGGCCAGGTCCATGAAGCGCTCGATGTCGCGCCATTCGTCGAACCGCGCCCGCCCACGGCGGGGTTGGTGGAAATTCCACGCGACGTAGGTGTCGACGGTGTTCAGGCCCATGGCGGCCAGCCGTCGCAACCGGTCCTCCCACAGGCCGGGATGGACACGGAAGTAGTGCATGGAGCCGGCAAGGATCCGGTGCGGGCGGCCCTGGCGCAGCAGCACCCCGTCGGCATACGTCAGCGCCGGTGCGCACGACCGTGTCTCCGGCAGTCCGTCAGCGGGCCCCGCCGTGGCGAGGGCTTGGCCGGCGGAGCCTCCCGGTCCGCTTTCCCACCCGCCCATACCGACCGCCACGCCTCGGATCGACGTGATGGTCCCGCCACTGTCCATTGCTGCCATGATCGCGGTCTCCGCTGTCGGGGGCGCACTTCGCCGTCGATTGCCGTGTCACTGTCCCATGGCGATGTTATCGATGCCAACCCTCTGAGATGCCCGCATGGCTGTGTGATTACCCGTCCGCTGAGGTACCACAGGCATCGATAACACCGAGCCGACAACAGGCAAGCCCCGCAGGCGATGCCAGGGTGAAGGAAGCCGCACGTCGCAGCGATTCGGGCAGATGCCGACCCTCCCCGCACTGACGGCAGCCGGACACAGCGCGGCCCAAGCCCTTGGCATCGATAACATTCGCTGCCATAGTTGCGCCGCAGATCCGCCCGGCACCACCGGATTCATGGATGGGATCGGTCTCATCGGAGGTTGCTCACCCCCACAGGAAGGCCTGCGAAACGTGTCACATCGAAGGGCGAAACACCTCGGCATCGCTGCCGGTATCGCGCTGACCCTGGTCACCGCGGCGACAGCAGGGCAGCAGCCGGCGTCGGCTGCCGCCCCCACCCCCACCTACACCGTCACCGTCGGGGCGAAAGGCACTTGGACGCACCCGGACGACACCCCGGGCTATCCGTACATCGACAAGGACGGCACCTTCCAACTACAGCAGTCGCACTCCCTGTACGGCCCGACAGACGGCCGCGCCTGGACCTTCTTCACGGGCACCGACATCGACTCCGTGACGCGTTCCGGCGTCAGCGACGCGGTGAACCCGGCCAACTCCCAGGACAGGAACAACGACACCACCTGGCGCTGCAACAACAGCCCGACCGGCCGGGAAGCCACCAACACCGCCACCACGGGATACGCCCAGCCGAACTTCTGCGACCTGTCAGGGGTGTGGGTCGACCCGGACACCGGTGACTGGTACGGCCTGGTCCACAACGAGTTCACCGGTTCACCGTTCGGCGACGGCTCGCACTACGACGCCATCGACTACGCGGTCTCGACCGACCAGGGCAGGACGTGGGCGATCAAGAACCACGCCATCACCTCCCCCTACAGCACGAAGCGTGGTGACACCACGGCCTTCCCGCAGCAGACGTACTACTACGGAGACGGCGACCAGCGGCTGTTCGTCGACACCGCCTCGGGATACTTCTACGCCTACTACGGCTCGCGGATCATCGACAAGACCGGCGGCTGGCACAACTTCTACGAGCACGTCGCCCGCGCCCCGCTGTCGGGCAAGATGGCCGCAGGCACCTGGCAGAAGTGGTACAACGGCGCCTGGTCTCAGCCGGGCGTGGGCGGCAAGGAGAGCAACATCGTGCCGGTCACCTCCGGCAGCGCCACCGGCTACACGCCCCCCGCCGCCGAGTACGACCCCGCGAACACCGGCACAGCCGACCAGCAGGTGACGGCCGGCACCGCGCCCCCGACCTCGCCGCTGTTCGTCATGGACATCACCTACAACGCCTACCTGGGCCTGTACATCGGCGAACCGCAGGCGGTCGGCCAGAGCGGATCGGCACCGCAGCAGCTCTACGCGACCGACAACCTCGCCACCCAGAAGTGGAAGCTGCTCGGCGACACCGGCAGCTACACCACGGCCTCCTGGTACCGCTGGTTCCTCGACAGCGCGAACCGCACCAGCTCCACGATCGTGGGCAAGAGCTTCCGCTCGTACTGCTCCTTCGGATGCTCGGGCGGCTCCTCAGGCGAATACGTCAACCTCACCGTCGGCTCCTCCGCGCCTGCCGCGGCACTCCTCGACCCCGCCAAGACCTACACGATCGCCGGCGGCGCGGGCCGCTTCCTCGCCCAGACCTCAGGCGGCTCGACGACCACGTCCCTGCCCGCCGCCGGCGGCTCCGCCCTGGCGGCATGGTCCTTCGCCACGAACGGAGACGGCTCCTACCGCATCACCAACGCCTCCACCGGCCGACTCCTCGGCGTCCCCACCACACCCGCGGCCGGCCGCGCGTGGGGCACGAAACCCACCGTCACCGCGGCCGGAACAGGCGGTCCCACCGTCGGCCAGCAGTGGTTCGTCATCCCCACCACCGCTCCCGGCACCGGCGCCGCAACCGGCACCTACCGGCTGGTGAACCGCTACAGCGGCCTGGTCGTCGGACTGTCATCGGCCGCCGGCCGCCTCGCCGAGACCACGCCCGTCCGCGCCTGGACCGACACCACGGGCAACAGCGTCGGCGCCTCCCGCTCCGCGGCAGAGCAGACACTGACGATGACCGCGGTCGGCACCTCGCCGGGCGACCTCAGCGGACCGCACACCCTGTCCATCGGCGGCAAGGCCCTCGACGACCCGGGCCACAGCACCACCGCGGGCACCCGGCTCGTCACCTGGACCGCCAACGGCGGTCCCAACCAGCTCTGGCGGTTCACCCGGCAGCCCGACGGCTCCTACCAGCTCCTCAACACCGAATCGGGCCTGTGCGCGGACGTCGACGGCGGCGCCACGACAGCGGGCACGGCGATCATCCAGTACACCTGCACGGGCGGTGCCAACCAGCGCTGGAGGCTTGCCCGGCAGTCCGGCGGCACGTACACGGTCACGTCGGTGAGCAGCGGCCTGCTGCTGACGACTGCGTCGGCATCGGACGGCTCGCCGGTCACCCAGCAGCCGTCCTCGGCGACGGCCTCGCAGCAGTGGACGCTGGGCTGGTACGAGTCCCCCTGACGGGTCGATCCGCCCATCGGGCTGACTCGCGCACGGGCCGCCTCGCCAGGAAATACCCGGGTTCCCGGTCGAAGATGGACGGGGGGAAGGGAAACCACGGAGAGGACGCCCCCGATGCCGGACACCACCACCGTCGCCGTCCTCGGGGCGGGCGCACTGGGCACCGCGATGGCGAGGCGGCTCGGAGAGTCCGGACACGAGGTGCGGCTGTGGAACCGCACCGGGGAGCGGGCCCGTGCGTCGGCGGAGCACGCGGTCGGCGTCACGGCGGTGCGGCATGCGGGTGACGCCGTGTCCGGAGCGTCCGTCGTGATCACCGTGCTCCGCGACGGCGGCGCGGTGGCGGCGGTCATGTCGGACACCGTCACCCGGCTGGCCGAAGGCGCCGTCTGGGTCCAGGCGAGCACGGTGGGCCCGGAGAGCGCCGGTGGACTCGCCGCGATGGCCCGCGACCACGCAGTCGCCTACCTGGACGCACCCGTCTCGGGAAGCACTGTTCCCGCCCGGCAGGGGAAGCTCGTCTGGATCGTCGCCGGCCCGCAGGACGTCCTGGCACGGGCACGTCCCGTGCTCGACGACCTCGGCTCTTCGGTGATGCATGTGGGGACGGGGGTCGAGGGCAGCGCGGTCAAGCTCGCGGTCAACGCCTGGATGGCCGCCTCGACGGTGGCGATGAGCGACGTGCTCGCGGTGTGCGACGCGCTCGGCATCGACCACTCCACCTTCGTCCAGGTCCTGGGGGCGGGCCCGCTCGCGATGCCGTACGAGATGCAGAAGGTGGGCGCGATGGACGACGCCTCCTACGCACCCGGCTTCGCGGTGCAACTCGCCCTCAAGGACCTCGACCTGGCCGCGGAGGCCGTCGCCCCCAGCCCGCTGCTCCAGGCCGTCAGGGACCGCCTGCACGCGACCGCCGCGGCCGGGCACGACCGGGACGACCTCGCGGCCGTCGACTACCTGAGGACGCCCCCGCCGCACCAAGGGCAGAACGGCAAGATGGGGATATGACCCCGACGCCGGTGACCGCCGGCGGTCGGCCACCTCAATTCGGCGATTTCTGCCCGCCGTTGCCGCGCGGCCCTACAAGGGCGGAGTCGGTGTCACCAACAAGGGAAGCGCCCGCAGGGGAACGCGCCGGAGGAGCGGAGCACGGCCGGGCGGACCTGGCCCGACCCGGCAGGACCGGATCGCCCGGCTGCGCACACCCCTGCAAGCGGAGGACGCCGGTCGTGTCGGGGTGTGGTCCATCCGGCTGAAACGGTCCGAGCCGCGCAGCCGCCCCTGCGTGCCCCGCGGCAGCGGCCACGTGGCGCGGTCCAGAGCCAGGGGTGAGGCTGGGCACACATCCGGAAAGCCGGAGGAGAGAGGATCTGCCGTGGCTCGGAGTGGCGGAGCTGGGAGGCATCGGACCGATCAGGCAGGTCTTGCGCCCCGAGTGGACGATCGTCGTGCGCAGCTCGGCATGTCCGAGGAGGAGCTGGCGCTGCTGGCGGCCATGTCGCCCCACTACCTGCGGCTGGTACTGGACGCGGGCCCCGGCTTCGATCCCGGCGGTTGCGTGCGGATCGCCGCCGCCCTCGGCCTGACATACCAGGAGCTGCTGGAAGGCCGCGACGACCCGCCCCCCGGGCAGGCGCGGCCGAGCGCGCGGCCGGTGCTGGTCCGGCTTTCCACGACCGAGTGCTGGGACCGGCTCGGCAGCCACGGTGTGGGCCGCATCGCCCTGCCCGTCCACCCCAGTCCCCTGGTGTTCCCGGTGAACTACGCCGTCGAGGCGCGCACCATCGTCTACCGGACGGCGCTCGGCGGGCCGGCCGCGCTGGAGACCGGCGCGCCGGTGTCCTTCCAGGTGGACCGGATGGACGAACGCATCAGCCAGGGCTGGAGCGTCCTGGTCGGCGGGACCGCGGAGGAGATCGACGACGTGGCGGCGGTGCGGTCCCTCACCGATCGGGCGGTGGCGGAGCCATGGGCCGGTGGCGACCGTCCCGTGTGGATGCGCATCCGGCCTGATGCGATCACCGGCCGCCGTATCGACACCATGTGAGGGGGCCGGGACCGGCGGCGCGTGCGACGCGCCGGAACGGCCCGGACCGGGTGCGGTGCCGTGTCCCGCCCGATTCCGGCCCTCCGTGTCCCGCGACCCTACGGCCACCGGCCGCCGGAAGGGCGGCCGGCAGCCGGCGAGGTCAGGGCCCGTCGTGGCCTGCGGTTCCCTCGGCCGGGGCGGACGCGGCGCCGCCGGTGGGGACGGACCTGCTCGTGAGGACCGGGGCGGTCGGCGTCTTCTCCCCCGCCTCGATCGCCACCCGCAGCCGGTTCTCGGCCGGCGGCAGCGGGCAGGTGGCCAGGTCGGTGTAGGCGCAGGGCAGGTTGGCGGCCCGGTTGAAGTCGATCAGCACATGGCCGTCGGCGTCGGGCGCGTCGATGGACACCGCCCGGTTGGCGGCGTAGGTGGTCACGCCCGACGTCGCGTCGGTGAGCAGCACGAGCAGGCTGCCCGGGGCGTGGCCGTTGAACGCGGTCAGCCGCAGGGTCGTGCCGTCGAGCTCGAACTCGACCTGGCCGGGGGCGTCGTAGACATGCTGGAGGCCTTCGACCGCGGCTCCCACCGTGGTCGGGCGGGGCACGTCGAAGGGCACGTAGCGGCCGGCGAGTGCCCATCGGGGGTCCGGTGCGTAGGCGGGGGTGCCGGTGAAGGCCAGGCGCAGCGCGTTCTCGGGGTGCCGGGGGCGCACGATGTCGTATCCGCCGCGCTTGGCCACCTCGATCACCGCGTCGCCCGAGGCGGGGAAGAGGCTCGCCCGCTCCTCGATCACGCCGAATTCGTGCCGCCCGCGCAGGACCTGCCCTTCGAGGGTCAGCTCCTCGCCGTCCGCGAGTTCCACCACCACGCCGTCAGCGGTGCTCGACCAGGTGCCGGGGGCGTCCGGGAAGCGGGTGGGGGTGGCGTCCAGCCAGTGCAGGCCGGTGATGGCGAGGAAGCCGTGCGGGCCTGCGAGCACCTTCTCCTTCTGTTCGTGCCACTCCTGCCACTCCTGGGCGAAGGCGGCGCGGTCGGTCTCTGCTGCCTGTGCGGTCATGACGACTCCTGGTTTCCTGTGGGGTGCGGGGTGAGTGGTGCGGGACGGTGCCCGATGCCGGCGGCGGGCTGCTCCAGCCGTCGGAACCGGCTGCCGTGGAAGACCAGCGGCGGCACCGCGTGATCGGCGTCCAGGGCGCGGACGCGCAGCAGGACGATGTCGTGGTCGCCGGCCCTGATCCGCTGCTCGACGCTCGTGTCGAACCAGGCGCCGGCGCCGTCGAGCAGCACCGCGCCGTCCTCGGTGGCGTGCCAGTCCAGGCCCGCGAAGCGGTCGTCGCTGCGCGAGGCGAGCTGGGTGCAGGCGCGCTCCTGGGCTGCGCCCAGCACCGTCACGCCGAGCCGGGCACGGTCGGCGAGCCGCGGCCAGGTGGTCGAGGTGTGGGCGACGCAGACCGACACCAGCGGCGGGTCGAGCGACACCGCGGTGAACGAGTTGGCCGTCAGGCCGACCGGTATCCCGTCCACCAGAGCGGCGATCACCGTCACCCCGGTCGGGAAGGCACCGAACACCCTGCGCAGCCCGGCCGGGGACAGGTCCTGCTCCTGCGGCTGGCCCTGCCCGCTGGTGCGTGCCTGATCTTCGAGCAGGTTCCGGGTCGTCATCGTCGCTTCCACTCCTGCGCCAGCAGCTCGTACGAACGCACCCGGTCGGCGTGGTCGTGGGTGATGGTGGTGATCACCAGCTCGTCGGCGCCGGTGGCGTCGCGCAGCGTCTCCAGCTGGTCGGCCACCTGTTCCGCCGACCCGGTGAACTGGGTCTCGACGCGGTCGGCCACCAGGTCCCGCTCCTGCTGGCTCCAGGCGTGCGAGCGGGCCTCGTCCGGCGTGGGGAAGCGGATGGCGCCCGCCCCGCTGCGGATGCTGTGCACCCACAGCCCGTAGCCGGTGGCCAGTTCCTTCGCGGTGGCCTCGTCCTCGGCCACCACGACGTCCGCGGAGACACTGACGTAGGGCCGCTCCAGCTCCGCCGAGGGCACGAAAGCCGCCCGGTAGCCTTCTGCCGCCTGCAGTACGGTGGCCGGGCTGACGTGGTAATTCGCCGCGAAGCGCAGCCCGTTGGCGCCCGCGACCTGCGCGCTGATCCCGGCGCTGCTGCCCAGGATCCACACTTGGAGGTCAGCGCCCTCGCCGGGCACCACATGCGCCTCGACACCGTCCTGCGTGACGTAACTGCCGTCCAGCAGCGCCAGGATGTCGGCGATCTGCTCGTCGTAGGGCTGTGATTCGGCGCCTGGCTGGGTCAGCAGCCGCTTGTGCAGCGCGAACCGCGGCGAGGCGAGCAGCTTCTCGAACGAGAACGGGGCCGGGATCCGCAGCCCGTTGGAGGTGTGGCCGTCCACCACCGCGGCGGCGCCGATCGGCACCGGCGGCTGGGCGGCCGGTGCCGTGCGCCCGCCGGAGCGGCCGAGCCCCAGGTCGAACCGGCCGGGGTGCAGGGCGTCGAGCAGCCCGAACTCCTCGACCGTGGACAGCGCGGTGCGGTGCCCGAGCTGTACGGCGCCGGCACCGAGCCGGATGGTGCTGGTGGCCGCTGCGGTGAGCGCGAGGACGACGGCCGGTGAGGTGCCCGCCACGCCGGGGTTGAGGTGGTGTTCCGCGAACCAGTGGCGCGCGTAGCCGAATTCTTCGGCGTGCCGGGCCAGGTCGATGCTGTTGCGCAGCGCCTGGCCCGCGGTGGATCCGGTGGAGATCGGCACGAGGTCCAGGACCGCGAGCGGGGTGTGTGACACGGCGGTGCTCCTTGTCAGACGTGGGCGGGGGTCGCCGGGCGGGCGGAGTCGTCCACTCCGGCCGGGCCCCAGACCCACGGCGGGTCGGGGATGTCCCTGCGCAGCACGGGGGCGATGTCGGACTGGAAGAGTTCGAGCGCGCCGCGGTGCTGGGCCTCGGTCAGGCCGCCCGCGTCGGCGTGCAGGTGCAGCACGGTGTGCCCGAGCTGCTCGTGGTAGCGGTGCACCTTCTCGATGACCTGCTGCGGGCTGCCGATCAGCGCGGAGCTGCGCTCTGCGAAGTCCTCCAGGGTGCGGAAGACGGGTTCGATGCCGAGTCGCCGCTGGAAGGCCAGGTGGCCTTCGAAGACCGGCCGGTAGGCGGCGAGTGCCTCCTGCGAGGTGCGGGCCGCGTAGTAGCCGGCGGTGCCCGCGCCGACGGCGGCGAGCGCCGGGTCGTGGCCGTAGTGCTCCCAGCGCTCACGGTAGTGGCGGACGAGTTCGGCGTAGGGCCCGATGGGGTTGGTGACGTTGGCGGAGAACAGCGGGTCGCCGTGGCGGGCGGCCAGGTCGACGGACTCCCGGCTGGTGGCGCTGCCGTGCCAGACCCTGACCGGGTTCTGGAAGGGGCGCGGCAGCACCTCGGCGTCCCGCAGCTCCGGCCGGAAGGCCGGCTGCGCGGTGACCTTCGGCTCCCGCCAGATCCGCCGGAACAGCTCGTAGCTCTCGGCGTTGCGGTCCCACTGGTCGTCGGTGGTGACGTGGAACAGCTCGCGCTGGGCTGAGCCGTTGCCCTTGCCGACGATCAGTTCCAGCCGTCCGCCTGACAGGTGGTCGAGAGTGGCGTAGTCCTCGTAGGCGCGGACCGGGTCGAGCAGGCTGAGGGTGGTGACGGCGGTGAACAGCCGGATCCGGGAGGTCAGCGCGGCCAGGTGGCTGAGCACCACGGGCGGCGCCGAGGAGATGAACGGGCGCTCGTGGCGTTCCCCGACGCCGAAGCCGTCGAAGCCCAGCTCCTCGGCCAGCAGGGCGTTGTCGACGACCTCCCGGAAGCGGTCCTGGGTCGACTTGAGCACCCCGGTGACCGGGTGCGGGTTGTGCGCGATCAGGGTGATGGTCAGGAACTTCACGACGCCGCCTCCGTACGGGCGCCGCCGGCCGGCCGGGCGAGGGGCGGCAGGCCGAGATGGTCGCGCAGGGTCTCGCCCGCGTACTCCGTGCGGAAGACCCCGCGCTCCTGGAGCAGCGGCACCACGGTGTCCGCGAACTCGTCGAGGCCGCCGGGGGTCAGGTGCGGCGCGAGAATGAAGCCGTCGCTCGCGTCGGCCTGCACGAAGTCGTCGAGCGCCCGGGCGACCTGCTGGGGGGTGCCGACGAAGGACTGCCGTCCTGTGACCTCGATGACCAGCTCGCGCAGGGAGAGCTTCTTCTCCTCGGCAACCGCGCGCCAGTGCGCGGCGGTTGCCAACCGGTCCTGCCCTGAGGAGTCGGCCCGGCCGCGGACGATGGGATCCGCGTCGAGCAGCGGCTCGGACTCGGGCAGCGGACCGTCCGGGTCGTGGTCGCTCAGATCGCGGTTCCAGACGCGCTCCACGAAGGTGATCGCGGTGGGCCCGCTGACCTGCTGGCGCCGGACCAGGCGGGCGCGTTCCTCGGCTTCTGCCGGGGTGTCCCCGAGGACGAAGGTGATACCGGGCAGGATCAGCAGCTCGTCCCGCGACCGGCCGTATCGGCCCAGCCGGCCCTTGACGTCGGCGTAGAACGCCTTGCCGGCTTCGAGGGTGCCGTGGCGGGTGAAGATCGCGTCGGCGGCGGAGGCCGCGAACTCCCGGCCCTGCTCGGAGTCGCCGGCCTGGAAGATCACCGGCCGGCCCTGCGGGCTGCGCGGCACGTTGAAGCGGCCGCCGATGTCGAACTGGCCGGCGCGATGCGCGAACCGCCCGGCGTCCGGGTCCCGCAGGAAGGTGCCCGACTCCTTGTCCGCGGCGATCTCGTCACCGCGCCACGAGTCGAGCAGAACCTTGACCGCGGTCAGGAACTGGTCGGCCCGCTCGTAGCGGTCCTCGCGGGCCAGGAAGCCGCCGCGGCGGAAGTTCTCGCCGGTGAACTCGTCCCACGAGGTCACCACGTTCCACGCGGCGCGGCCGGCGGACAGGTGGTCAAGGGAGGCGAACTGCCTGGCCACCTCGTACGGTTCGTTGAAGGTCGAGTTGATGGTGCCGGCCAGGCCGAGCCGGTCGGTGACGGCGGCGAGGGCCGCGAGCACCGTGAAGGTGTCGGGGCGGCCGACGACGTCCAGGTCGTGGATCTTCCCGCCCTGCTCGCGCAGCCGCAGCCCTTCGGCGAGGAACAGGAAGTCGAACTTGGCCCGCTCCGCGGTCCGTGCGAGGTGGACGAAGGAGCTGAAGTCGATCTGGCTGCCGGCCGCCGGATCGCTCCACACGGTGGTGTTGTTGACGCCGGGGAAGTGCGCGGCGAGATGGATCTGCTTGGGCGTGCTGCTCATGCGGGTTGGCCTTCCTGGGAGTGTCGCGCGGGTCGCTCAGGCGGCGGTGAAGCGGTTGGCGGGGCGCGGCAGTCCGAGCAGCCCGCGCAGGGTGCCGGCCTCGTACGCCTGCCGGAAGGCCCCGCGCCGCTGGAGTTCGGGAACCAGCCCGCCGGTGATCTGCGCCAGGTCGTACGGCAGGGTGGCCGGCCGCAGCCGGAAGCCGCTCAGCCCGCTGCGGGCGAACTCCGCCAGCAGGTCGGCCAGTTCCGCGGGTGTGCCGGCGAAGACCAGGGCGTCGCCGGTGTACGGCTCGTCGAGCGAGGCGTCCAGCCGCGCCCTGCGCTCGGCGGCGCGGCCGGGTTCCTCGTCGAGGAAGACCACCAGGTCGGCGAGGACGTGCACGGTCTCGGCGGCCCGGCCGGCCCGGTCCTGCTCGGTACGGATCCCGTCGACGATCGCCGCCGCCTGCGCGGTGTCGTGCGGGGTGACGAAGCCGATGTCGGCGGACGTGGCGACCAGCCGGAAGGGCTCGGCGCGGTGGGCGAGCGCGGCCACGACCGGCTGGCCCTGCGGCGGCCGCGGGGTGATCGAGGGGCCTTTGACACTGAAGTGCCGTCCCTCGAAGTCGATGTAGTGCAGTTTGGCGCGGTCGATGAAGCGGCCGGTGGCCACGTCGCGGATCTCCGCGTCGTCCTCCCAGCTGTCCCAGAGCCGCCGCACCACCTCCACGTAGTCCGCGGCCTCGCCGAACAGCTCGTGCAGCAGCGCCAGTCCGGCGGGCGAGTCCAGCTCCGCGACGGGCAGCCGGGGCACTTCGCGGCGGCCGAAGTGCGCGGCCTCGTCGGCCCGCCCCGACACCCGGACCTGCACGCCGGCCCGGCCGCCGCTGACGTGGTCGAGGGTGGCGACGGCCTTGGAGAGGTGGAAGGGCTCGGTGTGGGTGACCACCGCGGTCGGGATCAGCCCGATGTGCTCGGTCAGCGGGGCGATCCGGGCCGCGGTCAGCACCGCGTCCAGCCGGCCGCGCACCTGGTCGGTGCGCCCGTCGGGTCCGGTGAAGCGGGTGGACTGCTGGCCGAGGGAGTCCTCGATGGTGACGAAGTCCAGCAGGCCGCGCTCGGCTTGCGCGGCCAGGCCGCCCCAGTAGGCGGCGGTGAACAGGTCCGCGGGGCGGGCATCGGGTTCCCGCCAGGCCGCCGGGTGCCAGCCGGCACCGTCCAGCGCGACGGCCAGGTGGAGGAGAGAGGGGGATCGGGACATGGGCGTACCGCTTCCTGGTCGGACGGAGCGCAGGCGGACAGCCGTCGCGGTGGCATGCCGACCGCCGTGGCAGGCATGCCGAACAAGGCCCGCACCGGGCGTGGGCCCGGCGGGGTTCAGCGAAGGAGGAGGGGCGTGGAGCCGGGCCGGTGCGGTGACCGGGAAGGTGTGCCGGAGGCTCGCGGTGTCGTGTGCGGTGCGGCGCGGGCGCCGGATCGGCCCGGTGGTGGGCCTACGCGACTGATCCGGCGGCGCCGCTCGGCGCCGTGCGGGACGTCGCGAGCGGGTGGACCTTCCCGGTCACCGCAATGGCACGGGACGTGTGGCAGTGGCCGGTGACCGGTACTGCCTCAGCGGCCCGGACACAGTGCGCCGGCGACGCGCTGGAGGTCGATGTGCCGGCGCGAGAACATGGCGATGGAGGGCAGCGGCTTTTCGGTGGTCTCCGGCACCTCGTCACCTCCCCGTCCCGAGCGGCTCACGCCTGCCGGGTTCGCACTTGCCGGGCCGTCGTCGGCCCCGCCGGGTCGTCACCTGGAGCACCCCGCCGCGACGGAGGGTTGCCGGTCAGCAGGCCAGGGCCTTGGTTGCTGACGCTCATGACCTGCAAGCACGGTAACTCCGCCGCGCCGTCGAACACAATCCCTTCCGGCCAGGAGTGACACCCGTCGCTTCCCGGCCGCCGGAGCCGTCGGGGGATTGTCTGGCCGCTGCCCTGCGGTTAACGTGCTGTAGGCATGGGGCCCTCGAACAGGGCCGACGAGTGCGACTCGAAGAGAGCGAGGGGATGGACATGGACGCGGCACAGCGCGACCGCGAGTCGTCCCCCGATGGCTCATTCAGGACCCGGGTGACCCGGCGGCACGTCGATCTGCTGCGTGTCAGCAGCGCCCTGTGTCCGGAAACGACCGCGGTCCACTGACCGCCTGCGGGCCCGCTGTCCGGCCGGCCCCGAACTCCCGCCCGTCCACGGCATCCTGACGTGCGCCCGGTGACCGGCGCGCGGACCCGCCGTGCGCGGCGCCGCCTCCTTCCACCCTTTTCCCGGTAGCCCCAGCGGCAGTCCGGTGCCCCCGTGCGGGGTGCCGCGCCGCCGCGCGCTGCCGCGCTCCCCGACGAGACGGGACCCCTCATGACCCAGCACGACCTCTCCGGGCCGGCCACTGCCGCGCCCGGTCATCCCCCGCCCGACCCGACCGAGCCGGCGTCCGGCCGGCGGCCACCGCACGCCCTGGACAGCCGACCGGCGGACGGGGAGTTGCTGGCCGCCCGGCTGGTCCCGCTGCGCCGCCCCGGGCAGTGGATCTCCGCCGCGGTGCTGCTGGTGCTGTTCGCCATGCTGGTGCACACCCTGGTGGCCAACCACCGCTTCCAGTGGGACGTCGTCGGCCGGTACTTCCTACGCGGCTCGATCCTGCACGGCCTGGTGCTCACCCTTTGGCTCACCGCCGCGGTGATGACCAGCGGCTACCTGCTCGGGATCGGCATCGCCGCGATGCGGCTGTCCGGCAACCCGGTGCTGCGGGGGCTGAGTTTCGGCTACGTCTGGCTGATCCGCTCGGTCCCGCCACTGGTGCAGCTCCTCTTCTGGTACGAACTCGCCTCCCTCTACCCGAGGTTGTCGGTGGGCGTGCCCTTTGGCCCCGAGTTCGCGAGCATGGGGACCGCGCACCTGTTCAGCGGCATCCTCGCCGCCTACATCGGACTCACCCTGGACGTGGGCGCGTTCTCCGGGGAGATCGTCCGCGGCGGCATCCTGTCCGTCGACCCCGGGCAGCGCGAGGCCGCCAAGGCACTCGGCCTGCGCGACGGTCGGATCTTCCGCCGGATCGTGCTGCCGCAGGCCATGCCGGCCATCGTGCCCGCCTCGGGCAACCTGCTGATCGGCATGCTCAAAGCGACCTCGATCGTCAGCGTGATCGCCGTCCAGGACCTGCTGTACTCCACCCAGTTGATCTACAACCAGAACTTCCTGATCATGCCGCTGCTGCTGGTCGCCACCCTCTGGTACATCATCCTGACCAGCCTGCTCTCGATCGGGCAGTACTACGTCGAGCGCCACTACGCACGCGGCAGCAACCGGCCGGGCAGCCGCCAGGGCCGCGGGCTGTGGCAGGTGACGCGGTCCAACATCCCGCTCTTCGGCCGGGCCAGGACCGACCTGGCGGGACTGTCATGACCGGCGGCGAGCGCCCGCTGGTGCGCATCCGCGGGCTGCGCAAGAGCTTCGGCGCCCACACCGTCCTCGACGGCATCGACCTGGACGTCCGCGAGGGCGAGGTCACCGTGCTGCTCGGGCCCTCCGGCTCCGGGAAGTCGACGCTGCTGCGCTGCGTGAACCACCTGGAGAGGCCGGACGCCGGCTTCGTCGAGATCGGGGGCGACATCGTCGGCTACCGCCGCGACGGCAACCGGTTGCGCGAGCTGCGGTCCCGGTCGGTCACCAGGCAGCGCGCCCATGTGGGCATGGTCTTCCAGCAGTTCAACCTCTTCCCGCACATGACCGTGCTGGAGAACATCATCGAGGCGCCGGTGGCGGTACGCGGCCTGTCGCGCAAGGACGCCGTCGCCCGGGCCCGCGAACTGGTGGCACGCGTCGGCCTCGCGGGCCGGGAGGACTCCTACCCCCGGCAGATGTCCGGCGGCCAGCAGCAGCGGGTCGCCATCGCCCGCACGCTGGCCATGGAGCCGCGGCTGCTGCTGTTCGACGAGCCGACCAGCGCGCTCGACCCTGAACTGGTCGGCGAAGTCCTCGCCGTGATGCAGGACTTGGCGCTCAGCGGGATGACCATGATCGTCGTCACCCACGAGATCGGCTTCGCCCGGAAGGTGGCCGACACCGTGGTCTTCCTCGACGGCGGCCGGATCATCGAGTCCGGCGCGCCCGCGGACGTCCTGACCGACCCCCGGCACGAGCGGGCCAGGTCCTTCCTGGCCGCCGTGCTGTGACGGTGTCCGAGCCGCCCCCTTCCGCAACTCCCCCGCCCCCGGCACCTTCCTGCCGGGCCGTCGCCGCCGCCGGCCCGCAGCACCGCTCCGCACCTCCCGCAGGCTCCACCTTGTGAAAGGCACTGCCGTGACCACCGAACGCCGCTTCAGCCGCCGTATCCCGTACCTGGCCGCAGCCACCGCGGGGTTGATACTCCTCGCCGCCTGCGGCAGCTCCTCCGACGACTCGGGCTCCGGTGCCCAGGACAGCGGCAAGGGCCCCGCCGCGCCGGGCGCGAAGGCAGCCGACTCGGCTGCGATCCCGACGCAGGACGTGGTCTCCGCCATCGCCGCCGACCCGGCGCTGCGGGCGGAACTGCCCGCCAAGGTGCGTGACGGCGGCAAGCTGATCCTGGGGACCACCCGCGCGCCCGGCACCGTCGGCCTGCCGCACGGCGGGGAGGTGAACGGCACCCCTGTCGGCCTCGACGTCGACCTGCGCAATGCCGTCGCCAAGGTGCTCGGCATCGAGTGGGACGTGCAGTACGGCACCTTCCCCACCGTGATCCCCGGTGTGCAGAACGGGCGCTACGACGTGGGCCAGGACAACTTCGGCGTCACCGAGGAGCGGGAGAAGGTGGTGGACTTCGCCACCTACCTCAACGACGGCCAGGCCTTCCTCGGCTCCCGGGACACACCGGTCGACACCGTGAAAGAGCTGACCGACCTGTGCGGCCTGACCATCGCCACGGCACCGGGATCGACCTTCCAGCAGATCCTGACCGACGGCGCGGGCAAGTGCGCGGCACTCGGCAGGAAGCCGTACAAGGTGCAGTACTTCTCCGACAACGCGACGATCCTCCTCGGCCTGCAGAACGGCAAGGTCGATGTCAGCTTCGGTCCGACGCTGGGTGTGAAATACGAGGCGGCGCACCTGCCGAACACCAAGTTCCTGGGCGAGATCAGCACCACGGCGGTCGGCTTCGTCACCGCGAAGGACTCGCCCGTCGCCAAGGCGCTCCGCGACGCGGTGAACAAGCTGATCACCGGCGGCGACTACGCCAGGATCTTCGCCAAGTGGAACCTCCCCGGCAGCGGGATCGCCACGTCGGAGGTGAACCCGAAGCCGTCCTTCTGACCCCGGCGAGCCTTCCGGACGCGGGCCCGCGGCTTTCCACCCCGGGCCCGCGTCCGCGTCATCGACGCCGGTCGCCATTCACGTGCGCGGCTGGGCCTGGACGTCAGGCCAGGACGTCGGTCCCGCCCCGGAGCGCGGCAGAGATCCGATCACTGAGCGTGCAGGGAAACCATCCATCGGCCACCTCGACCTCCTGAATTGGCATTCCTGCACAACCTCTTGACGATCACCCAGTGGACTGCCAGCCTGTGGCCGCATTGATCGGATGTCTTGTCTCCCCCCGCGGATCAGCTCGCGGGCCGGCGGTTCCGGAGCGCACATGAAGTGGATGGCGTCATCGTGGAAGACTCTCGTTGCGGTGGTTGTATTCGGCATCACAGGGGCGGCACCCGCCCTGTCGGCGGCGCCCGCGCAGGCGGCGACAGGGCCGGTGCTGTGGGCGGCGCCTGACGGCCATGGCGCGGCGTGCACGGCGCGGAATCCGTGCTCGCTGCCAGCGGCGCAGTCCGCGGTGCGGAAGACCACCAAGGGCCGTCACGCCGCGGGCGCCACGGTCGAACTGACCGGCGGCACCTACCGTTTGAGCGAGCCGTGGAGGTTCGGCGCAGCCGACTCGGGAAGCAGCGGTCACCCGGTGGTCTGGCGCGCCGCGCCGGGAGCGCACCCGGTGATCTCCGGCGCCACCCGCGTCACCGGCTGGTCGCAGGTCGGCGGCACCGGTGTGTGGTCGGCGAGCGTGCCCCATGGCAGCGCCACCCGGCAGCTCTGGATCGACGGTACGGAAGCCCCGGTCGCGCAGGCCACACCTGCCGCCCTGCACTTCACGGGCAGCTGGGTCGGCTCGGCCACCGGATACGACCTGTCGAAGGACCCGGCGGCCCTGGCCTGGTTCGGCCGGCTCACCCCCGCGCAGCTGGCCCAGGTCGAATTCGACTACCCCGGTGGCAGCGGCCCCTGGACCGACTCGAAGTGCCGGGTCGCCGCGATGTCCGGCAACCTGCTGACCATGGACCAGCCCTGCTGGACCAACGTCACCGACGGGGCGCCCTTCACCCAGGGCTCCGGCGGCCTGCCGTCGATGCCCACCTCCCGGATGCCCTCGACGATCGAGAACGCCGCCGGTCTGCTCCAGACCGGGCAGTGGTTCCTCGACAGCGCCGCGCGCAAGCTCTACTACGCGCCGAGGAGCACCGACCACATGGCCGCCCTCGATGTCGAGCTCCCCCGGCTGGAGACGCTGCTGCAAGGCGCCGGGAGCCTGCGCGACCCCCTGCACGACATCACCTTCTCGGGCCTCCAATTCTCCTACGCCACCTGGAACGACCCGTCCTCGACGGTCGGTTTCGCCGACGTCCAGAGCAACCTGCGCAGGACCGGCGCGAACAACCAGGGCCTGTGCACCTTCTCGACGCCCGCCGGCAGCTGTCCGTGGGGCGCGCTCACCCAGCCCCCCGGCAACGTCTCCTTCAGCGCCTCCAGCCACGTCACGATCAGCGGCAACCGGTTCGTCGACCTCGGCGGCGCGGGCCTGAGCTTCAAGTACGGCGGTTCCGGCAACGCCGTCGAAGGGAACGAGTTCACCGGCATCGCGTCGACCGCGCTGATCCTCGGCTGCACCTACGACCCGACCCCCACCGCCACCCCGGCGTCGGTGATCCAGGCCGGCTGCACCCCCGACCCGAAGGCCGTCGCCAAGGACCCGGTCGGGGAGAACGAGATCCTCGACCACACCACGGTCGCGAACAACGTGATCCACCACATCGGCACCGACTACCCCTCGGCCTGCGGAATCACGCTGCTCTTCAGCCGGCACACCACGATCACGCACAACGACCTCTACGACCTGCCGTACACCGGCATCACCGCGGGCGTCATCCAGGGCCACGTCGACGAGGCCGACCACCCGCAGAACTCCACCAACATCAACGCCGACAACACGATCAGCGACAACCTGATCTTCGACTTCCTCAAGGTGCTCGCCGACGGCGGCGCCATCTACATCGAGGGCCACCAGGCGCAGTACGTCCTCCAGGCCGACGGCACGATCGACGCGGCGGCCACGCTCGCGAACGGCCTGCACGTCACCGGCAACGTCGCGTACAACGACGGCGCCCCGTACAACGCGTACTACGACGACGCGGGTTCCGAGTGGATCGACTTCAGCGGCAACGCCGAATTCCACCCGCTGGCCTCCATCGCCGCGCAGGGCGGATGCTCGTCCACGGGCCACTTCCGGGTCACCGGCAACTACTTCTCCGACCGGGCCGGCAGCTACGACTGCAACCCGCCGGTCGACTCGCACATCAGCGGCAACACCACGATCCCCGCGTCGCCCGGCCCCGGCGACATCCCGGACCCGATACTCAGCGGCGCGGGACTGACCGGCGCCTACCAGTCGCTGGCAGCCTCGCTGCAACCGCAGGCGAGCTACATCTCGGCGCCCGCCCCCGTCGCCACCGGCTCCGCGACCGCCCAAGTGCTCATCGCCGGATCGGGCTTCTCACCCGGCACCCCGGTGTACTTCGGCGACCAGCGCTCCACGGGTGTACGGCTGCTGTCCTCCGGGTTCCTGACCGCCACGGTGCCGCCGGGAGCGGACGGCACCGACGTCACCGTCGGCACCTACGTCCCCAAGCCGGTGATCACCGCTCCGGCCAACGGCGAGGCCGGCCTGGCCGACCCCTACACGGTGCGCGGGACCGGAGTGCCCGGCGGCACCGTCACCGTCGGCGTCTCCCTCGACCACACCGGCTGCACCGGGGTGACCGGCGCCGACGGCAGGTGGGCCTGCGCGGTCACCGGCTCCTCTCCCGGCCAGCACACGCTCACCGCCACGCAGTCCGACAGGAACGGTGCCACCTCCAAGCCGTCGGCGGGCGTCACCGTCCACGTCGGGGTCCCGCAGGCCGCGGTACGGATCGACGACACCGAACCTTCCCTCGCCTACAGCGGCTGGAGCTACGCGGCCGGCCGGAGCTACGGCGACCACAACGGCGACATCCACTACGCGGGGAGCAACGGCAGCAGCCTGTCGTTCACCTTCATCGGCACCGGCATCAAGGTCTTCGGCGAGCAGTACACCGACCAGGGGGCCATCGGCGTGTCCATCGACGGCGCGGCCCCCGTCGTCGTCGACACGGTCCCCGCCGACGGCATCCGCCACGCCGACACGGCCGTCTACACCAGCGCGCCGCTGCCGGCCGGGCTGCACACGATCGTGGTGAGCAAGCTGTCGGGTCAGTACGCCACGTTCGACGGCTTCGAGATCGACTACGTGACACCCTGACGGACTCGCCGGAACCGGTCGCGGGTGACCGGGTGGGCGAGCGCATGTGGATAGGGGGCCCGGGGGGGGGGGGGGCCCCCGCCGGGGGGCCCCCCCCGGGCCCCCCCCCGGGGGGGGCGCGGGCCCGGGGGGCCGGCCCCGGCCGGGGGAGGGCGCGGCCGCGGGG
>NZ_JBICTO010000010.1:0-23095 GCF_043197715.1 Streptomyces sp. NPDC049040 | reverse complement strand
GACCGCATCCAAGGACCGCGTCGAGGCCCCCTGCCCCTTCTCCGGCCCCGGCCGCGGGGGGGGGGGGGGGGGGGGGGCCGCCGCCCCCCCCCCCCCCCCCCCCCCCCCCCCCCCCCCCCCCCCCCCCCCTCGTCTCCACCCCTGGTCGGAGTCCGGGTTTCGACCGTGGGCCGATGACCGGGAGATCGGCCGGCCGGAGGCTTCGGGCATGACTTCTTCACGAACATCCGCCGGGGATTCGGCGGCCATCAGGGTCGAAGGGCTGACGAAGCGTTACGGTCGCAGGGCGGTGGTCGACGACCTGTCGTTCACGGTCGCGCCCGGAAGGGTGACCGGCTTCTTCGGCCCGAACGGGGCGGGCAAGACCACCGCGCTCAAAGCGGTGGTCGGATTGGCGCGGCCCACGGCGGGCCGTGCCTTCGTCCAGGGCACACCGGTCTCGGCGAACAAGCCGGACGCCCGCCTGCTCGGCGTGCACATCGAGCCGTGCGGTGCCCATCCCGGCCGGAGCGGCCGGGCGCATCTGCGGTCGCTTGCCGCGCTGGCAGGACTGCCCCGCCGCCGGGTCGCCGAGGTCCTGGAGCTCGTCGGGCTCGAGGAGGCGGCGCGGCGCAGGGTCGGGAAATACTCGATGGGCATGCGGCAGCGGCTCGGGCTCGGCGCGGCGCTGCTGGGCGATCCGGAGATCCTGGTGCTGGACGAGCCGGTGAACGGCCTTGACCCGCAGGGCATCCGCTGGCTGCGCACGCTGCTGCGGGACCGGGCCGCGCGGGGTGGCACGGTGCTGCTGTCCAGCCACATGCTGAGCGAGGCGGCCAGGACCGTGGACGATGTGATCATGATCGACGAGGGCCGGCTGGTCCACGAGGGCGCGATCCGGGACCTCGAACGCTCGGGAGCGAGCGTGGTCGTGGTGCGCGCCGAGCAGGCCGAGCGCCTGTCGGGACTCGTGGCCGCGGCCGGTGGCCGCATGAAGCGCGACGACTCGGGCGCGTTGCTGGTCGAGGGGCTCGATGTCGCGGAGGTCGCACGGCTGGCCCACCGCGACGGCGTCCTGCTGGAGGAGATCGTCCAGCGGACCACGTCGCTCGAAGACGTGTTCTTCGGACTCACGGGAGGGGCGGGCCGTTGAGGCATCTGCTGCGAGGCGAACTGATCAAGACCGTGACCACCAGGACGGTGGTGGGCTTCGCCCTCGGCGGGGTCGCGTTCGCGGTCCTCAACGTCCTGGTGATCGCGGTGGCGTCGGGCAAGCTGGACAAGGTGCCCGAGAAGGAGGAGGCGCTGTCGGGGCTGCCGATCCTGCTGCTGCTCTGGGGGTTGGTCGGCGCGGCCGGGGAATACCGGCACCGTACGGCCGCACCGGCGGCGCTCGTCAGCCGCCGTGGCCGCGGGGCTGTGCTCTCGGCCAGAATGGTCGCCTACGCGCTGACCGGCCTCCTGCTCGGCGCGCTGACGACCGCGGTGTCGGTCGGGCTCGCGCTGCCGCTGCTGAGCGACCAGCCGGGTCCCGGTCTCACCTCGGGCGACGTCGGCGCCGTCGTGGCGGGCAACCTGGTGGCGTTCGTCCTGTCCGCGATCCTGGGAGCCGCGCTCGGCGCCCTGATTCGCAGCCCGGTCCTGGGAGTGGTCGTCCTGCTGATCGTGAACTTCGCCGTGGTGCCGCTGCTTTCCGGGGTGTCGGAATCGGGTGCCGACCTCACCCCCTTCGGCGCGGCGGGAGTCCTGAGCCGGATGACGCACGACACGAGCCTGTCGGTGGTGGCGTCGGGATGGGTGCTGGCCGCATGGACGGTCGCGGTCACGCTTGCCGCCGTCGTCGTCGAGCGACGGCGCGACCTGGCGTGAACCGGCTCCCTCGGTGGTTCCGGGCGGCGTACGACCAGGTGGTCGCGCGCCGTTCGGCACTGTTCGACCTCGCGCTGACGCTGGTCACGACCGGTGTGGAGCTGGGGCTGCTCTTCGACGACGGGACCCGGGTCAGCGTCCTCCCCGTGGCGGTCACGGTGCTCGCCGGCTCCGCCCTGCTCGTCCGGCGCCGCGCGCCGCTGGCCGTGCTCGCCGTGACCTGCGCGGGCGCCGCGGTGCTCGTGCCGCTGGGCTTCTCGCCGGGCGGGGCACCCGTCGTGGTCGCCCTCGCCTCGCTCGCCGATCTGCGGGACCGGAGGATCTCGGGGGCCGCGCTCGTCCCGACCGCGCTCTTCCTGCTGCTGGCAAGCATCTCCTCGCTGCCCATCCCGATCGGCGCATGGGCCCTCGGCTCGTACCTGCAGACCCGGCGGCGCTACACCTGGGCGCTGGAGGAGCGCGCGGCCACCCTGGAGCGCGAGCGCGAGCAACTGGACCGCATGGCGGCGGAGCGGGAACGCACCTCCATCGCCCGGGAGCTCCATGACATCGTCGCCCACTCGGTCACCGTCATGCTGATCGGCGTGCGCGGCGCCCGGGACGTCCTGCCGACCGCGCCCCGGGTCGCGGCCGAGACACTGGAGCAGGTGGAGGCGAGCGCGGAGCAGAGCCTGGCGGAGCTGCGCCGGATCCTGGGCCTGCTGCGCACCTCGGACCACAGCACGCAGTGGCGGCCGCAGCCGTCGCTCGGCCAGCTCCCCGAGCTGGTCTCCGGCTACCGGACGGCCGGGATGCCGGTGCGGCTGGAACTCACCGGCGAGGCCCGCCCGCTGGCCGGGGGCCTCGAGCTGTCGGCCTACCGGATCGTCGAGGAGGCGCTGACCAACGTGCTCAAGCACACCGTCCCCACCCAGGTCACGGTGACGCTCGACTACGGCCGGGCGCAGTTGGACGTCACCGTCGAGGACGACGGCGGCGGCGGGCCGGCCGCGTCGGCCGCCGGGCACGGCATCCTCGGGATGCGGGAGCGTGCGGCGGCCGCAGGCGGCACCTTCGACGCCCGCCGCACCGCCGCCGGATTCCTGGTGACCGCCCGGCTCCCCGTGGGCGACGCGGCATGACCATCCGCCTTCTGATCGTCGACGACCAGGAACTGATCCGCACCGGCTTCCGGCTCTTCCTGCAGACGCAGGGCGACCTCGAGGTCGTGGGCGAGGCCGCGGACGGCGCCGAGGCGATCTCCCAGGCCGCGGCCCTGCGGCCCGACGTGGTCCTGATGGACATCCGGATGCCTCGCATGGACGGTGTCGAGGCCACCGCCCGGCTGACCGCCTCCGCTTCCCCGCCCCGGGTGCTGGTCCTGACGACCTATGACCTGGACGAGTACGTCTTCGGCGCGCTGCGCGCGGGCGCCTCGGGCTTCCTGCTCAAGGACGCCTCGCGGGAGCGGCTGCTGGAGGCGATCCGGGTCGTGCACGCCGGGGACGCCCTGCTGTCGCCGTCGGTCACCCGCAGGCTGATCGAGGACTACGCCACCCGCACCGAGCCCCTCCGGCCCCCGGCCGGGCAGTCGGCCGGCCTCACTCCCCGGGAGCGGGAGACCCTCATCCTGGTGGCCAGGGGCCTGTCGAACCCGGAGATCGCCGCGCACCTGGTCGTGACCGAGGCGACGGTGAAGAGCCACGTCGGCAGCATGTTCGCCAAGCTCCACCTGCGCGACCGGGCCCAGGCCGTGGTGTTCGCCTACGAGAACGGCTTCGTCGTGCCCGGCAGTTCGCTGTGAGCCCGCGACCGCTCCGGGAGATGCCCGGCCGGTCCGCGGGGCGCTCCTCGGGACTCGGCAGGCGGACGTGGGGAACGCGGTGCCTCTCGGACGCACCGGACCCGGCGTGGTTCGCGCGGTGCCGACCAGGCCGGTGGCGATGGCGATGGCGAAGGACCGCTCGCACGGCTCCGCGCACCGGATCGCAAGTGCTCCGGGCCACGCGCCGTGCGCGGACCTTTCCGGGGTAACCGAGTGCCATGGTCAGAGTCGTCACGCTCGGCGTGGAAGAAGAGTTCTTGCTGCTCGACGAGGAGACCGGGCTCCCGGTGCCGCGAGCCGCACAGGTGCGGGCGGCAGCCGAGCGGGGGACCGTGCTGCGCCGTGGTGAGGTGGACGACGAACTCCTCCAGGCCCAGGTGGAGGTCGCGACCCCGATCTGCACGGACCTCGACGAGGTCACCGCGCACCTCACCCGGTTCCGGGTGGCGCTGGCGGCGGCGACACGCCTGTCGGGCTGCCGCCTCGCCGCGACCGGCGGGGCTCCGCTCGCGTCCGCGTCCGAGGTCCCGGTGACGCAGACGCGGCGCTACCGCGAGATGCGCGTGGAGGCCGCCCGCCTGGTCGACGAGCAGTTGATCGCCGGTACACACGTGCACGTCGCCGTGCCTGACCGGTCCTCAGGTGCCGCCGCGCTGGGGAGGCTGCGGCCCTGGCTCCCGGTGCTGATCGCGCTCGGCGCGAACTCCCCGTACTGGGAGGGCCGCGACACCGGTTTCGCGAGCTGGCGCACCGTCGTGTTCGGCCGCTGGCCGGTCAGCGGCTCGCCGCCCTTCATCACCGACGCCGACGGCTACGAGGAGCGTGTGAACGCGCTGCTGGCCACCGGCGTGGTCCCCGACCGGCATCAGCTGTACTGGCATGCGCGGCTTTCCGACGACTACCCGACGCTCGAGGTCAGGGCCCCCGACGTCCAGCTCGACGTCGAGACGGCCGTCACGCTCGCCGGTCTGGTCCGCGGCCTCGTGGTGACCGCGCTGGACGACGTACACCGGGGTGCGCCCACGGCGGACCCCTCGGCAAGTGTCGTACGCGCGGCCGGCTGGCACGCGGCACGGCACGGGCTGGACGGCACCCTCGTCGACCCGCTGAGCGGCACGCCCGCGGCCGCGGCCGAGGTGGTCGACGTGCTGCTCGGCCATGTCGCGCCCGCGCTCGAAGAGTCGGGGGACCTCGACCGGGTGGCCTGGGGACTGCGGCGGCTGCTCGAAGGCGGCACGGGAGCGGAGCGGCAGCGGGCCGCGGTGGCGGATGGTGGCACCGACGGCCTGCTGGACCTGATCGCACCCGTCTCCGGGTCGTTGGAGGGCGGCACCGATGGCGGCCTGCTCCCGCGGCAGGACGACCGCGGCACGGACGAACCGGTCCTGGAAACAGGCGCGCCCCTGCGCTGACCGGGCCCGGCGGCGCCGGTGCCGGAGGTTCTGCCTCCCCCGGCACCGACGCCGCTTCCCGGCCGGCGGCCCTGCTCATCCAGCGTTGGGCCGGGGAAGGACCTCGGTCCGATGGAATTCGGGAAACCGCCGCTGGTCCGGCCCGATCGGGCACACCCCATGGCCCTCGGGCGCAGCCCGGCGGGCCGTCGGCCGTGGCGGCCTACCGGCACCACGGCCGCCTTCGGGCTCAGCCCCCGGCGAGGGTCCGCTGCAGGCGGCTCAGGAGCGCGTCGGCCGGCGGCAGGCGCAGTGCGGCGCGGGCCGCGGAAGCGCCGGGGGCGCCGTGGACGCCGCCGCCGGGGTGCGCGGAGGAGGACGCCAGGTAGAGCCCGCGCACCACCGTCTCGGGGCGCCCGAGCCCCGGCACCGGACGGAAGGCCAGCTGCTGGTGCACCGCCGTGGTCCCGCCGTTGATCGCCCCGCCCCGCAGGTTGGCGTCCAGGGCCTGGAGCGTGGGGGGCGCCAGGATCCGCCGCCCGCGGATCAGCGCGCGGAAACCCGGTGCGTAGCGCTCCACCTGGGCTTCGACCCGGTCGGCCATGATGTTCTGCTCGCTCTCGTCCCAGCGCCCGGTCAGGCCCGCGTCGGCAGCGTCGCCATCGACGACCTGGGGCACGTGGGTGTACGCCCAGGCGGACTCGGTACCAGCCGGTGAACGCGTGGGATCCGCGGTGGTCATCTGCCCGAACAGCGCGAACGGCCGGTCCGGCACGCGGCGGGTCGCGATCTGCGCCGAGAAGCGCGTCAAGTCGTCCACACTGTCGGCCAGATGCAGTGTTCCCGCTCCGCGGGCGGCCTCGGCTGTCCACGGGATGGGCCCGTCCAGTGCCCAGTCCAGCTTGAAGGTGGAGAGGTCCCACTGGAAGTGCCGCAGCTGCCGCCGGATGCTCTCCGGGACGTCTTCAGGACGCAGCATGCGGCGGTAGAGGGTGGGCGCGGACACCGTCGCGAGCACCGCGCGCCGCGCGGGCACCTCCTCACCGCTCGCCGTGCGTACCGCGACCGCCCGGCCGGAGCGGACCACGACGGAGCGCACATCCTCGCCGCAGCGCACGGTGCCGCCGAGGCGTTGCAGCCGATGGACCAGCGCTGCCGACAGTGCGCCCGCGCCGCCGACGGGCACGGGGAACCCGACGGACTGGCCCAGCATCGACATCAGCCACCCGAAGGCACCGCTGCCCGCGCTCTCAGGACCCAAGTCGGCGTGCAGTGCGTTGCCGGCCACCAGCAGCCTCCCGCCCTGACCCGTGAAGAACTCCTCGCCCATCCGCCGCACGGGCAGCAGCATCATGCGGGCGAATTCGAGGCCGCCGGCCAGGCCCAGCCGGGCCGCCAGTGCCGCACCGCCCCGGACCGGCGGGAAGGGGGTGAAAAGGCAGCGCAGCAGCCTGTCCCCCATGCGCTGCCACAGCTCGTACCACTCCTGCCAGGCCGCCCCGTCGCCCACCCCGAAGGCCTCCACGCTGCGCATCGTCTCGTGCGTACGCCGGCTCAGCGCCGCGCACCGCCCGTCCGGCAGCGGATGGGCGAGGACGGTGGGCGCGTGACTCCACCGCAGACCGTCCCGCTCCAGGGACAGTGCGCTCAGCGCCGGCGAGACGGCCGCCAGAGGGTAGAAGGCGCTGAAGACGTCGGTGACGAAATCCGGGTCGATGCCGCGGTCGCTGCGGACGGCGCCGCCGGGTTGCGCCTGGGCCTCCAGGACCTCGACGCTCCAGCCGGCGTCGGCGAGGATGTTCGCGGCCACCAGGCCGTTGGGACCTGCCCCGATGACGACCGCGTCAGGCACGGTGCACCTTCCCGGTGCCATCGGGGTGCGGGGCGGGGATCCGCCCCCCGGCGGCCCGCGGATCGTCGGCGGCCGATGCCGGGCCGCGCTCCACCAGATCGGCCAGCCGGGCGAGCATGCGGCGGTGGCGCATCTGCAGTACGACGTCGAGCGCGGCATTGTGCAGCGTGCCGGCGGGCCCGGTCAGCGGATGCTCGTCCGCGATGACCAGGCTGTCCCTGCCCCACCTGCGGATCTCGATGTCGATCCTGGCGGTGCCGAGTGCCCCGCTGTCGATCTCGAGGGCGAGCCGCTCCGGGCGCCGCTCCTCCCGCACCACCGTCGTGCCGTGCAGGGACCACGGCCCGGCACGTACCGAGTAGCGCAGGGTCGCCCCCTCCTCCGGCCAGTCACCCTCCCCCGGGTGCGAGCCGGAGGTCCCCGGGACCCACTCCGCGTACAGATCGCGGTCGGACAGGACCGACCACACGTCGTCGCGGGGGCGCTTGATCAGTTGGTGGCGTATCGCCATGGGGGCCTCCCGGAGGTGCCGGTAATCTGCGGGTCCCCACTACCCGGGCGACTAAACGGTCACATGCGGATGTATCATCCCGAGGCTCTCAGAAAGCGGCGGGGCGGAGAATCATTGCCTCATGATCGGCACGAAAGGTTGCGAATGAAGATCGTCATCGCCGGCGGCCACGGCAAGGTCGCCCTCCGTCTGACGCGGCTGCTCACCGACCGCGGCGACAGCGTCGTGGGCATCGTGCGCAACCCCCGGCACGTCGGCGACGTGGGAAAGGCCGGTGGTGAGGCCGTCGTGCTCGATCTCGAGCGCGCCACCGTCGATGAGGTGGCCCTGGCCCTGGCCGGCGCGGACGCCGCCGTCTTCTCGGCCGGCTCGGGCAGCAGCGCCACCTCCGCACGCCGGGACACGATGGACCGGGCCGCCGTCGTGCTGGTCATGGACGCGGCGGAGAAGGCCGGTGTGCGACGTTTCCTGCACGTCAGCTCCATCAACGTGGGCTGCGCCGATGACCGCGGCATCAGTGACGGGTACGCCGTCTACCTGCGGGCCAAGCGCGCCGCGGAAGAGCACATCTTCACCCGGGACAGGCTCGACTGGACGGTACTGCGCCCCGGCGTGCTCACGGACGGCCAGGGCGACGGCACGGTCGAACTCACCGCGGGGAACAAGGTCGGGCCGAAGCGCGCCAGGTTCGACGAAGTCGCCAGGGAAGACGTCGCGGCCGTGCTCGTGGCCCTCATCGACCGGCCCGACACCGCCGGCCGTATCTACGTGGTGGTCGGCGGCGAGACCCCCATCGAAGAAGCGATCCGCTAGGTCCACACCGCCGGGGTCGCAAAACCGTTGGACGACTCGTCCACCCATGGAGATCGTTGGCGGCATGCAGCAGGAGGAGATCTGGGACGTCGACGCCGCCCAGCGCTATGACACGCCGGGCACCGGCATGTTCGCCCCCGAGGTCCTGGGGCCGACCGTCGACCGCCTTGCCGAACTCGCAGGCGGCGGGAGGGCGCTCGAATTCGCCATCGGAACCGGCCGGGTGGCAGTCCCGCTGGCCGAGCGGGGAGTGCCCGTCACCGGCATCGAACTGTCACCGCCGATGATCACCCGGCTGCGAACGAAGGCCGACGAAGCGACCATCCCGGTGATCGTCGGTGACATGGCGACTGCCGTCGCACCGGGAGAATACGAGGTCGTCTACCTCGTCTTCAACACGCTCTCCAACCTCCTCACCCAAGCCGAGCAGGTCGCGTGCTTTCGCAACGCCGCCCGTCACCTCTCGCCGGGGGGCCGGTTCGTGATCGAGCTCTGGGTACCCGAGCTGCGCAAGCTCCCACCAGGCCAGCAGGCGATGGTCTGGAACTGCGAACCCGGCTACATCGGCTTGGACACCTACGACGTCCTGCGGCAGCAGGTGGTGTCGCACCACTTCACCTTCGACGAGAGCAGACAGGCCCAGCTGTACCGCAGCCCGCACCGCTACATCTGGCCGGCCGAGCTCGACCTGATGGCCCAGCTGGCGGGGCTGGAGCTGGAGACCAGGCATGCGGACTGGTCAGGATCCGACTTCACCGCCGAGTCGCGGTCCCACGTGTCCGTCTACCGCGTGCAGCGGGACCAGGCCGCCGTGGGCGGGCTGACCTCGTAGGGCCCAGCGGTGGGGCTCGGCCGCCTCCGGCCCTGGGCGCGATCCGTGGCCCGCAGGCCGGCGGCGGCGCCGCGGTCCATGCCGCCCCGAACGGTGCAGCAGAAGCTGCGGACGGCCTCTTCGCCGGGAGAGGGTGTCTCCATGGCCGACAATCGACCGGGTAGCGGCAGCCAACACGCCGCCCCTCCGCCCGCGAGCCGCATATCCCGGGTGCCGCGGAGGCGGCCCAGCGCGCCCTGACCAGTCCGGCGCAGCCGATCGGCCACCCGGTTGAGGGCTGTTCGGAGGCCGCGCCGACCGACGTCGGCGGCGCGGCTCCGCAGATGCCTGACGCGTCGGGCAGATCCATGCTCTGACCTGGGGATTCACCCTCCGCTGCCGTCTGCCGACGGCCCGGCCAGTCCGTATGTCCCCACTCCCGAGGAACGGCCCGAGAGGCAGTCGCTGATGGACAACTCGACCAAGGCGGTGGTCACAGCCGCCATGGCCGGAGGTTACCTGCTTGGCCGCACGCGCAAGGCCAAGGTGGTCTTCGCCGTCGGCACCTTCATCGCCGGCCGCAGATTCGGCCTCACCCCGACGGCTCTGGCCGCGGAGGGCCTGAGGCAGCTGAAGGAGAATCCGCGCTTCGCGGAGCTGCGGGGCCAGATCTCCGGAGAGTTGCTGACGGCTGCCCGCACGGCCGCCTCGGCGTCGGCCGACCGCCAGTTCTCCTCGCTGGCGGCGGCACTGCGCGACCGCACCCGCGAGGACCTGGGCGAGCCGGAAGGCGCCGGGGACGAACCGGAGGAGGACGAGGAGGAGGACGACGCCGGAGCACCCAGTCGTCGCCCCGCGGCCGAGAAGGCGGCCCCGGCGAAGAAGGCCGCCAGGAGGGCGGCCGAGGCAGCTCCTGCCAGGAAGGGCGCGCCGGCCAGGAGGGCGGGCAAGAAGACCGCGCCTGCCAGGTCGGCCGGGAACCGGGGCGGAAGGTAGCGGGCCATGGCCAAGCAGAACAAGCAGTCCACGGGGCCGAGCGGACTGGACGAGCTGCGCGCCGAACTCGGCGGCTTCCTGGACTCCCTGACCCGGAAGCTGGTGGACAAGGCAAGCGGGAAGGTCGGCGATCTCACCGACCGGCTGACGGACATGGCGGAAGGCGAAGGCGGCATGCTGGGCGTCGGCGGCCGCATCCTGAAAGGCGAGTCCCCGGCCAAGGCGCTGTTTGCCCAGAAGGCCAAGGACCTCAAGGACCAGGTGATGGGCGTGATTCCCGGGCTGGGCGGCGGAGACGGCGGCGGCAAGGGAAGCGGCGTCAAGGCGACCAGCATCGTCGAGAGCCTGGACGTCGGGGTGCCGGTCAGGACCGCCTACGACCAATGGGCGCAGTTCGAGGACTTCAGCGACTTCACCAAGGGCGTGCGCAGCGTCAAGAAGAAGGACGAGACGACGTCCGACTGGAGCGCGAAGGTCGGCCCTTCAAGCCGCAACTGGAAGGCCACCATCGAGGAGATGGTCCCCGACGACCGGATCGTGTGGACGTCGGAGGGCCCCAAGGGCACCACGCACGGCTCGGTCAGCTTCCACGAACTCGCCCCCGCTCTGACCCGCGTCCTCGTCTACGTCGAATACCACCCTTCGGGATTCTTCGAGAAGACCGGCAATCTCTGGCGTGCCCAGGGCCGCCGGTTGCGGCTGGACCTCAAGCATTTCGGCCGTCACATCATGCTGAACGCGGAGGACGACGTCGAGGGATGGCGCGGTGAGATCCGCGACGGCGAGGTCGTGCGGTCGCACGAGGAGGGCCTGGAGGACGACGAGGCGGCCGAGGACGGCTACGACGACGAGGAGGAGGACGAGGACGAGGAGGACTACTGGGACGAGGACGAGATGGCGGACGAGGACGCCGAGGGGGAAGAGGAAGAGCCCGAGGAGCCGGGGAAGAGGCAGCGGCGCGCCCAGGGTTCGAGCAGCCGGAGGTGACGTCCCCCGGAAGTGTGGAGCAAGCGGGCGCGGGGGGGGGGGGGGGGGGGGGGGGGGGGGGGGGGGGGCGCCCCCCCCCCCCCCCGCGCTGAGGCATGCGTCACCCGCGGACGGAGCCGGGGTCGTAGTAGCCGCCGACCTGCTGGTGGTAGTCGGAGTCGGTGGTGTGCTTCTCCTTGTCGAACTCGGGCGAGTCCTTGATCTCGTCCTTCGTCCGGGCGATGTGCACGACCTTGGCGTCGTGGTCGATGCCGGAGACCGTGCCGGCCGGCAGCAGGACGGACTTGCCGAAGATCCACACGCCGGTGTCCACCACGAGGTAGGCGCTTCCGACCTCGTCGGAGTGCTTGTCGACCTTGCCGATGTGGCCGTCGCTCGCCTCGACCTTGTACCCGATGAGGTCGGCGTCCGTCTGGTAGCCGGAAGTCGCCCCGTAGCTCCAGATGTTGTCGCTCATTGTGTGCGTCCTTCCGTTGCCTTGCAGAACCGCAAAGCGCTCCAACCGCTCGAAAACGGTTGGCGCTTCACAAAACGCGGCTACCCCCGCGGGATGCCTCCACACCTCCCGCCACACCGGCAACCGGCGGCCGCGGGGAAGGAGCAGCCGAGCAGCCGACCCGCCACGCATCGAGCAGGCGCTGCGCCGAGCCGGTATCGGGAAGCGTGGCGAATCCTCGACACAGCCGAAATCCGCATAACATCCGGGAATGGCACTTCATGACGGAAAGGTCGCCGTCGTCACCGGGGCAGCCCGCGGGATCGGTGCCGCGGTCGCGCGCGAACTGGCCGCGCGCGGAATGCGGTTGGTCCTGCTGGGACGGGAATTGGAGTCGCTGCGCAAGGTGGCGAACAGCCTGCCGGGCACGTCGTGCTGCATCGAAGCGGATGTCACCGACGAGGCGTCGATACAGGGGAGCGCGCGATCCGTCGCGGAACGCCTCGGGCCGGTCTCCGTCGTGGTCGCCAATGCCGGCATCGCCGCCGCCGGATCCTTCGCCACCTGCGACGCGGCGCTGTGGAACCGGGTGATCGAGGTGAATCTGATCGGCAGCGCGGTGACCGCCCGGGTCTTCCTGCCCCAGCTCCTGCAAACCCGCGGATATCTGCTCCAGGTCGCCTCCACCGCCGCCTTCGGTTCGGCTCCGATGATGAGTGCCTACTGCGCGTCCAAAGCGGGCGTCGAGTCATTCGCCCAGGCGCTGCGGACCGAGATGGAACCAGAAGGCGTGGGGGTCGGAATCGCCTATCTGCACTGGACGGGCACCGACATGATCGACGAACTCGAGGAGCATGCCGTGCTGCGCGAACTGCGCAGCCGCCAGCCCGCACCGGCCCGCCGTGTGCACTCGGCGGCCAGGGTCGCCACGTTGCTGGTCCGCGGCATCGAGCGCCGCGCGCCCACCGTCTACGCGCCGCCATGGCTGCGGATGACCCAGCCACTGCGCCCGGTCTTCCCTTACCTGGTCGCCCGTGCGGCACGCCGCTCGTTCGCCCGGATGTCCCAGGACGAGCTCCATGCGCCCGCCGGGGTCCTGGGCGCCGGCGGCCACGCCGACTGGGACGTGCACCGGCCCGCCGCTCCGACCCGGCCCGCCACTCCCCCGCAGGACTGAGCCCTCAGGGCCTTCGGGCGCCGCGCCACCGTCGGCTCAGCGGTGGCGACGTGGCCGGCGCCCTCGGTCATCGGGATTGCGGCGGCCTGGCCGAGTGATCGGGATGTCCGTGGGTGCGGCGGGCCTCCTTCATCTCCGCCTCGTGGATGTGGCGCCTGCCCTCCGCCAGGTCCTCCCGGACCTGCTGCTCCAGTTGCCGGAAGGGCCGGTAGTAGGTCTCGTCGTACGCCTCCACCATCTGGAAGCTCCAGTAGCCCGGAAGGACGTTGCGGCCGACGAGTTCACTTGCGAGCCGATCCGCGAGTGCTTCGTGGCCCGCACCCCTCAACCGCTCCACCGCCTCTCCGAGCCGCAGGTCCGCCCCTCCGGTGAGCTGGTGGAAATCGTAGAGCCTGCCGCGCGCCCGCTCGACCGTCTCCAGGGCTTCCGAGAGCACTCCGAGGGCCTCCACCAGGTCGTCGCTCATGCCCTCCGGACGCCGGTTCCGTGCGGCTGCTCCGTGGTGAGTGTCATCGCTCATGCCCAAGGGCCTTCCCCGGGCGGCGGTGCCCACCACCATGAACGCCCGGACGGCTCATACTGTGCGCGGCTTCGGCGTCGGGTGAATCGCGCTCACCCGGGAAAACGGCGACGGCCGCCCGGCCCGGGAGGATTCCCCGGGCCGGGCGGCCGTCGGTCGATTCAGCCGGTGGTGCGTCAGCTGTGGGCGCCGTTGCGGCGGCGACGGGTGAAGTAGACGGCCGCACCACCCGCGACCAGGAGCGCGGCACCGCCGCCGAGGAAGGCGGCGTTCTGCGAGCTGTTGCTGCCGGTCTCGGCGAGGTTCCCGGTGCCGGACGACGGGCTGGCCGGCGGCACGGACGGGGTGCCGGTCGGGGCCACGGTGCTCGTCGGGGCGGTCGTGGAGGGCGACGGGGAAGCCGTGTCACTGACGCTCGGCGACGGGCTCGGGGTCCCGGTGCTGTCGGTCGGCGTCGGGGTGGCCGAGGTCTCCGTCGGAGTGGGGGTGGCCGAGGTCTCCGTCGGGGTCGGCGTGGCCGAGGTCTCGGTCGGAGTGGGCGTCGGAGTCCCCTCGCACTTCGTGCCGCCGTTCCACGCCGTGATCAGGTCGGTGGGGGTGGCGGAGTCCGGGTAGTGCGGCAGCGCGCCGTGGCCCTCGTCGGAGCCGCCGTCGTACTTGGTGCCGTTGCCGTACAGGTCGACCTGGCCGAAGCACGTCGGGGCGTTGCCGCTGACGTCGAGCGTCGCCTTGGTCTTCGACTTGCTGAGGGTGGCCGTGTCCCAGCCCAGGAAGTCCTGGTGGCCGGAGTTCTGCCACGCGGGGCCCTCGGCGCTGTAGGACGCGAGCGAAACGTTGTACTCGCAGTTCTTGCCGGGGGTGTTCGTCAGCCGCACGCTGATCTTGGTGGGCGGGGTGTCCCCGTTGATGCGCCCGTTCTTCGTCCACTGGCCGCCGGCGACCTTGTACTCGATCCCGACGCGGTCGCAGTTGTCGTTGCCGCCGTTGTGCGCCGGAGCGTACGCGGAGGCCGTGCCGATGCCGCACAGCGTGATGGCAGCCGTGATGGAGCCGAGGCCTGCAGCAACGCCTATGGCTCGTCTGGTTATCGCTCGCACTTGAGTAATACTCCTGAATGCTGGTCGGGCAGCCAGGTGCAGGCAGGCGGGCAAGGGCTCCACGCATGACGAGAGACGTGCCCGATGGCCTGCGAGGCGTCTCGCCGCCGAATGTCTTGTGTTCCGGCCAGTTGGCCCGGGCGACCGAGTATGCCCCGCATACCTGGTCTGTGTACAGCCGCAAACGTCGGGTTTGCAGCCTTCTGCCGGGAACCCCCCGTCATCTGCTCGTCGGACCTGCATCACACCGGGACGGCCTTCCCCGATCACGCATGAGCGGGTGGCAGTTCGCCACGCCTCTGGCGGTTCCAGCAAGGGCGGAGCCACCCCTTTCACCATGAACACCCGCGCGTTCCTGATACGGCATTAGGATGGCGATCTCGAGAACGATCAGTCGCGCCCGGCAACACGTCCGGCCTGCCGTCGAGGCCCTACAGGTCGCCCCGTGGCCGGATCGGCTCCGCTGCCGGGTGCCGCCGGCTCCCGGCAGGAGGCTTGGATGTCGTTCGGGATCGTCGCCATCGGCGAATCGCTCGGTGAGCCGGTCGAGGTCACCGACCCGGTGATCGAGGAGTACGCGGCCAACGAGGAGACGGTGCGGTCGTGGGGCTACCGGCGCTTCCACCGCGCCGAGGACGGCGTGCTGCTCACGGATCTGGCGGTGCGGGCGTGCGAGGAGGCCTTGAAGGCAGCCTCGGCGGACGCCTCCGAGGTCGACCTGGTGGTGCTGGCCATCGCGGACTTCGCCGAATACCTGTGCTGGGACGCCGCGGCCGCGGTGCAGGGCCGGATCGGGGCCGTCAACGCCGAGGCGATGCTGATCAACCAGGCGTGCAGTTCGGGGACGATCGCCTTCGACTCCGTCGCCGGGCGCTTCGCGACGCACCCGGACTACCGCAACGCGCTCATCGTCTCGGCGAACCGGGTGTGCGACACCTATCAGAACCGGATGGACTCCACCACGACCGTGCTGTCGGACGGAGCCGCGGCGGCGCTGGTGCGCCGCAGCCACGAGCGGGGCAGGTGGCTCGCCACCGAGATCATCACCGACGGAAGGTACGCCGACTTCTTCCGGATGGACGTCGGCGGCACCGCCCGGCCCTTCGGCACACCAGGGGCGGCCGCTCCCGGCGGACTCCGGGTGCGCAATCCGCTCGACCGCCTCGGCGAGCTGCTCGAGAACGACGCCCGCCGCATGCTGGAGTTCGTCCGGGGATTCGGCGGGAACATGCGGGTGGCGGTGGACCGCGTCTGCGCCCGCAGCGGCATCGAGCCCGGCGAGATCAAGCGGTTCATCCACCTCAACGACAACCGGAAAGCGGCGGCCGACATCGCCCGGGCGCTCGGTGTGCCGCTGGAACAGCTCACCAACGACCTGGCCCTGGACCACGGCCACTTCGGCGCCGCCGACCAGCTGCTCGGACTGCGCCGGCTGCTGCGGGCCGGCGAACTCCGGGACGGCGACCTGGTCGCCCTGACCACCCTCGGCAGCGGGATGCACTGGGCCGTCACCCTGCTCCGCGTGTGAGCCGCGGGCGGCGCGGCCTGCCGTACGTCCGCGCCGCCCGCGCCACCCGCGTCATCGGCGGATCAGGTGTGAGCAGCGCTGGGTCAGTACTCGCCGGGAACGACCGGGTGCACCTTGTCGCCGGCGCGGATGAGGCCGCCGGCCACGATCCTCGCGCTCATGCCGCGCAGCCGCAGCTCCCGGCCGGTACGGGAGTTGACGAACAGCACCGCGTCCCAGCCGAAGCGCCGTTGGAATTTGCTGCACCCAAGGTGCAGCTCGGTCGTCGCCTCGATGACCGCGGAGCCGATCCGCAGCCGCGTCCCCGGGGGGACGTTCGCGGTGCTCAGGTCGAAGTCGACATAGAGCTGATCGCCGGCGAGCTGCCAGCGCTCGCGGTCCTGCGCCACCAGCGCCGCGCAGCGGGAATTCATCACCGTGATCTGCCGGTTGACGTCGGGGGTGCCGGTGGTCTTGTCGCGGCTGCCGCGCCGCAGCCACATGTCGCCGACCAGGCCCTCGGCAAGGTCGAGCACGCCCTCGTCGAGCATCTCCCGCTCGCCGACCGCGGGCCGCCGGACGATCATCTCCAGGGTGCCGCTGTCGGCGGGCGATGCGCGGATGTGATCGAGCCCTGCCTCGAGTCCTGTGCGCTTGATGAATGTCGCCATCACCGATCAATCGCCTGTCGGTCGAGGTCGAGGAGACCGGCCTGGCCCGGGGCGAGCATGACGTCGAGAATCCCCGCCTTGGCGTCGTCCAGGTAGAAGTGGCCGCCGGGATACAGCTGGAAAACCGTCCGGCCGAGGGCGTGTCCGTCCCACGCGCGAAGGGATTCCCCGGGGACCGAGTCGTCCGACAGGCCGCCGAAGACGGCGAGCCCGCAGCCGAGCGGCGGCTCTGCCACGTATGCGTAGCCGTCCAGGATCTCGAAGTCGGCGCGGATGGCGGGCAGCATCAGTGCCACCAGCTCCTGGCTGGCGAGGAGTTCGGGTTCGAGGCCGCCCAGCGCTGTCACCCGCGCGAGCAACTGCTCGTCCGAGAGGTCGCGTACGGGGGGTCCGTCGGGTCCCAGGTGCGGCGCGGGACAAGCGGAAACTCCCAGCAGATCGGGTTCCGGGAGGCCTGCGCGCCGCAAGCGGCGTGCCGTCTCGAAAGCCGTGAGGGCTCCCATGCTGTGCCCGAAGAACACGTGGCGGCGTCCCCGCAGGTGGCCTTCGATCGCTCGGGCCGTGGCGTCGGCGAGGGCGGCCATGTCCGGGAACGGCGGGAATCTCATCATGTCCTGGCGTCCCGGCGGCTGGATCACGCACAAGGCGACGCCGGGGGGAAGGCAGGCGGCCCAGGGCCGGAAGAACGGGGCCGCGCCGCCCGCATGTGTGAAGCAGTAGAGGACGGTGTGTGCCGCGGGATCGGCCGAGTATTCGCACATCCGCACCGCGGGCTGCGAGAAGTCTTCGTTCATGTGCCTTCCGTTCCGTAGGAGGCGCTGCTCAGCGCCGCACGCCGACGGCGATGACGGCCAAGGCGTCCTGCACGCCGATGGTGGCGGGCAGTTCGGAATCGACGAATGTGAGGCCGCAGCAGTCGAGCCGCAGCGCCGTGACCGCGAGGTAGATCCGGCCGAGCGCGAAACCCGCCGAGAGCAGCGCCGCGCGGTAGGTTCTGGCATCCGGTGCGATCGCGGGCCCGGGCGCCGGAGTCAGGAAGACCACGGCGGCCGCGTCGCGGCCCGGTTCCTGGCCGAGGCAGGCCTTGTGGGTCGCCGCCCGGCTGCTGGACGCCGTCCGCTCAAGACCGCCGGGCACCGGGCGGTGGACGCCGCCGGGATCCATGTCCTCGACGCCGTGTGCCACGAGCCGCACCTCGTGCAGCGTGCCCGCGTCCCCCGGCATCGCGGCCGCGGCCACGTCGACGATCCACCGGGCAGCGGCGCGTCCGACGACGGCCGCGTCGTCGAGACGGCGGGTGGAGCGCCGCCGGCGCACCAGCACGTCGAGCGCCTCGTCACCGGCCGCGTCGGGAAGCCGCCCCGCCCTCCGGGCGTCCGGATCGCCGCCTGCCCGAAGGCGGCGCCAGTCCTCGACCTCCTCCGCCCCGCTCAGGTTTCCGGCCTCGTGGATCGCGGCCACCAGGGGGAAATCCTCGGCACCCGGGCCGAGTTCGCCTTGCGCCGCCGTACCACCGGCAGCGACGGCGGGGGCTCCGGCGCCCAGCGGCACCAGGGCCATCGGGAATTCCTCGCGGTCCCGTGCCCCGATCAGCCTGCCCACCGCCGCGTCGTCGAAAGCCGTCTCCACCCGCGCGGGCAGGCTCTGCGCCGAGGCGGCGAGCACCGCGTGCGCCGCGACGGTCCCGCAGTCCCAGCCGAGATGCCGGTAGCCGCGCTCGCTGTAGCGCCAGCAGCTCCGCCACGGCACTCCGCTGATCACCAGGGCTGCCGCCGCACCGGCCGCCGGAGGCCCGATCAGCGTCACGGCGTGGGCGCGCGGGTCGTAGTGCCACACCCCGTCGGCGAGCCCGTCGATGCCGCGGGCGCTCACGTACACCTCGTACGGGTGCCGGTTCCCCGCGGAGCTGACGGCCCGGAAGTATTCGCCGGTGCGCGGGGACCGCCGTTGCACGCCCGCGCACCGGGCGAGCGTCACCGACAGGTCCTCGATGCCCGGCGTCCTGCCTCCGCCCGCGTCGACGGCGCCGCTCCGGTCGAGCAGCCCCGCGGCCGCCACCGGGGCACCCGGGACGTCCGGCAGCGCGATCCGCGGCAAGTGGGCGGGATACTCCTTGAACGGCGGCGGCTGCTCCTCCGGCAGCATGGGGATGAAGTCCTGGCGCAGCCTGTCGTCGTCGACCGGCTCCAGCCAGTGCCGGTCGGCGGAGTAGGCCGTCAGCCGGTGGAAGGCCTCTGCGTGAGTTTCGATGGTTTCCCTCCGCTACGAGTGCCGCGCGCTCGGGCCCGCGGGCGTCGCCGCCAGCCGGACCACCGCGTCGCGATCGATCTTGCCGTTGGACGTCACGGGGAGCTTGTCCAGCACCGCCCACTTCCTCGGCACCATGTACGCGGGCAGTGCGGCACCCAGTTCGCCGATCAGCGCGGCCAGGTCCGGCCGCGCGGCGCCTGCGGCGGGCACCACCGCCGCGACGAGTTGCTTGTCCGAGCTGTCGCGTCCCGCGGCCAGGACGAGGCAGTCGGCGACACCGCTGCCGGACACCCTCATGACCGCCGAGCGGATCTCGTCCAGCTCGATGCGGAATCCGCGCACCTTGACCTGGTGGTCGCGCCGGCCCAGAAACCGCACATTGCCGTCGGCGTCCAGCCGGACCAGGTCGCCGGTCCGGTAGAGGCGCTCCGCAGTGTCGGGGCAGAAGTCCCCGAACGCGGCGGCCGTCCGCTCCGGGTCGTCGAGGTAGCCCGCCGCGAGACCGGCGCCCGACGTGTACAGCTCGCCGACCGCGCCGGGCGGGACTTCCCGCAGGCCGGAGTCGAGGATGCGGATCCCCGTCCCCGCCACCGGCCGGCCGATCGGAACGGGGTCGTCCACCTCGGCGGCGCTGAGCATCCGGTGAACGGTGGTGAAGGTGGTGTTCTCTGTCGGTCCGTAGCCGTTGACGACCGCGAGCCCCTGATGGCGGTCGAGCACGGCGCGCACGTGCCCGGCCGAGACGACGTCGCCCCCGGTCAGCAGCACCCGCAACCCGCCCAGCCGCTCGATGGCGAAATCCACGAGCAGCCGGAACAGCCCGGCGGTGAACCACGCCACCGTGATGCCGCGTTCGCTGACGAACCGTCCCAGGTCACCGGGGTCGCCGAGCTCGCCCGCCCCGATCTCCACCGCGGCGCCGGTCAGCAGGGCGCCCCAGATCTCCAGCGTCGAGGCGTCGAAGGAGAGCGGGGCCATCCGGAGCACCCGATCGCCCGGCCCCAGCGGTGCGTAATCGGGAAGACCCGCGACCAGGCGCTGGACACCGCGGTGGGGGACGCAGACGCCTTTCGGGCCCCCGGTGGAGCCCGAGGTGAAGGCGACGTAGGCCAGTTGCGCGGCAGGGTCGGCCGGTTCGGTCCTCTGGGTGCCGTCGGGCCCTTCGGTGGACGTCCTCGCGGGCCAGTCCGGTTGCCAGGTCGGCACGACCCGTGCACCGGCCTGGGCCGCCAGCTCTTCCGCGTCCTCGCCGAGGACGGCACAGGGACGCAGTGTCCGCAGGATCTGCCCGACCCGCGTCGCCGGAGCCTGGCGGTCGAGTCCGCAGTACGCCGCGCCGCTGCGGACGACGGCGAGGACGGCCACGACCTCGGCGAGGGAAGGCGGGCAGGCGACGAGTACCCGGTCGCCCGCGCCCACACCGGCCTGCCGCAGGGCATCGGCCTGCGAACTCGCGGCGCGGTCGAGTTCGGCGTAGCTGAGAGTGGAAGAGCCGTCCCTCACGGCCGGCGCACCGGGGGTACGGGCCACCTGGGCGCGGAACCAGTCGTCCAGCGAGCCCGCACCGCCGGCCGCCTCCCCCGCCCCACCGCCGGCGAGCGCGGCGAGCCGGGACCGCCCCTCGGGCGCGATGCACCTGAGCGAGCCCAACCGCGCGTCCGGGTCGGCCGCGAGGGAGGACAGCGCCTCCATCCAGCCGGTGCGGAATCCGGTGGCGTCGCGCGCGTCCCATACGTCGGTGGCGTACTCCAGGTGGCCCGACAGGGTCGGGTCGGCACGGTTGACGAACAGCTCGACGTCGTACTGCGAGCCGGCGCCGTGTCCCTCCTCCACCTCGATGCCGAGGAACCGGGACGCCATCGCGGCGGGCACCACGTCGTGATGGACCCCGAAAGCGATCTGGACCAGCGGGTGCTGCCGGGCAGAACTGGCGACGCCGAGCGCGTCGAGGATGTCCGCGAACGGCACCGCGTCGTTGTCGAGGCTCGCCGCCAGGCTCTCGTGGACCCTCGCGAGGTAGTCCGCGACACGGACATCGGGCCGGACGTCGACACGCACCGGCAGCAGGTTCACCGTGAGGCCGACCAGCTCCGCCAGCTCCGGAGGGCGGCCCGCGACCGGCATCCCGATGACGAGCTGTTCCACATCGGTGTGGCGGGCCGCCGCCAGCCCCAGCGCCGCCAGCATGAAGGCCGTCGTCGTGGTCCCGGCCGACGCGGCGGCGAACCGCACCCGCTCGGTCAGGCCGCGGCCCAGATCGACCGGCAGGCGCGCGCCGCGGGCATCGCGCAACGGCGCCCGCAGCTTGTCCGACGGCAGCTCGATCGACTCGGGAACTCCGGCCAACTGCTGCTTCCAGAAAGCCAGCTGTGCGGCAAGCCCGCCATCGGCGCGCTGCTGCCGCAGCCACCTGTCGTACGCGTCGGCGTCGACCGCAGGACCCGGCTCGTACTCCCCGCCCGCGGCGAGCGCGTCGTACCGGGCGAAGATCTCGCGCAGGACCAGCGCGATGCTCCAGCCGTCCAGCAGGATGTGGTGCACCGCGAGTACGAGGACGTGGCGCTCGGGCCCCGCGGACGCCAGCCCGAACCGGATGGGCGGTCGGCGGGCCAGATCGAAGGGCTCACGACGCAACTGCTCGGCGATCGCGGCGGTCGAATCGTGCGCAAGCCGTTCCAGCGGCGGTTCGATGTCGGTCACATGGCGGGTGACACGCCCGCCCGAGATAGGGAAGACCGCCCGCAGACCGGCGTGCCGGCGAGCGGTCTGCCCGATCGCCCGCTCCAGAAGCGGCGGGCTCAGCGCGCCGGTGAGGTGGCAGGCGAACACCAGGCAGTAGGGGGCGTCGCCGAGGATGCGGTTCCCCAGCCACAGGCCTTCCTGCATGGAGGACATCGAGGCCGCCGGGACGGGTTCGCCTGCCGGCTCCGGCGGGCGGGCCGCGCCGGCGGCGCCGGACGGCCGCCCCGACGCGGCCTTGTCCAGGACGTGGCCGAGCGGGATGTCCGCGAGCAGGTCGGCGGCCCGGAGCCGGACGCCCTGCTTCGCGGCATTGCCGATCAGGGACAGCGCCCGCAGGGAGTCGCCGCCCAGGCCGATGAAGCTGGCGGTTTCCAGTTGCGCGTCGGTGATGTGCCCCACGCCTGAGACCGCCAGGCTTTCCCTCGCCAGGTCGGCCAGCCACGCGGCCGGCGGTTGCTCGGTCATTTCTCCGTGCCCACGGCTCTCTTCTCCAGCTCGGCGTCGACCCACACGGCCAGCTCCGCGACCGTCGGGTTCCGGTAGAGGGCCGCGATGCCGACGCGGGTGCCCACGGTCTTGCTGATCAGCGCGACCAGGCGCAACGCCGTCATCGAGTTGCCGCCGATGGTGAAGAAGTAGTCATCGCGGCCGATGGGTCCTGTGCCCAGGACGTCGGACCAGATACCGGCCAGCAGGCGTTCGGTGTCGGTGGCCGGCTCGTCACCACCGCCCCGGACCGGCAGCGGCTCACCCACCATCCCCCCTAGCGCGGCCCGGTCGAGCTTCCCGTTCACCGTCACCGGCAACGAGGCGATCACCGAGATCGAGGACGGCAGCATGTACTCCGGCAACCTGCCCGACAACCACTCCCGGACATCCTCGAACGTCCCCAACGCCTCCGCGCCCTCGGCATCGGACGAGAGGGTGACGAACGCCGCCAACCCGGGACCCTCGCCGCCGTCGATCAACTCGACCACCGCAGTGCCGACGCCGTCCCGGGCCGACAACACCGCCTCCACCTCACCCAACTCGACCCGGAAACCCCTCAACTGCACCTGACGGTCCAACCGGCCCAGATACTCGAACTCCACCCCCGACCCACCAGCCCGCGCGACCACCTCATCCCCCGTCCGATACCACCGCCCCGAAACACCCCCCACCACCGCATCCACAAACCGCTCCGCCGTCAACTCCGGCCGATTCACATACCCCCGCGCAACACCAGCACCCGAAATCCACAACTCACCCCGCTCCCCCACCGAAAGCCCCTCCACCACACCACCGGAACCCACAACCGCCCCGGCACCCACCACCGCAAAAACCAGATCCCCCAACGGCACACCAATCGGACTACCACCCACACCCGAAACCGCACCCACACCGGCATCCACGTCCGCAGCCGACAACTCACGCACCGACGCATGCACCGTCGTCTCCGTGATCCCATACAAATTCCACACCCGCGGCCGCCCCGGACCACCGAACAACCCCGCCAACTCCCCCACACGCACCGCCTCACCACCCAACACCACATGCCGCAACCCCACCGGCACACCCCCACCCCCACCCGTCAAATGCGGCATCAACCGCGACAACGCCGACGGCGTCAAACTCACCACCGACACACCCCGCTCACCCAGCAAATCCCGAAACACCACCGGATCACGACTCGCCTCGAACGA